>JAGFJO010000072.1 GCA_024102635.1 Deltaproteobacteria bacterium | reverse complement strand
AGCTGATGCAGCCTCTCCTTTCGTTATTACTCCCTTCTCCACCAACAACTCCTCAAGCGTCTTCGCTTGAGATACGGTCGGAGCAAGAAGCAACAATCCAGCCGTCAACATGAGCTTTCGCATGAGCCTCACGCCTCCAATATAAATAAACAATTTACAAACTCACTTAGATTCAAGCTTGAGGAGCAGAGACTTCGCATAAAACGTCTCTTCCCCAAAAACTGCGTTCCTAAGGGGTACTGTCCTAATTAGATTGAACAATCGGATTTAAACAATACCCGCGTTGAAATTCCCACGACGGGAGATAGGTGTCAAAACCAAAAATTGCAACCGATGTTCTAAAAATCGGCCGCAGACGGAATAAGGTATTTATTTTGAGATGATACGGGCGGGGGTGCCGGCCACCACAGCGCCGTCCGGCACATCGTCTCGCACTAGCGAATGAGCGCCGACTATGGCCCTTTCCCCGATTGAGACTCCATCCAAGATCGTTGCCTTCGCGCCTATCCAGCTATGTGCTCCGATCCTCACTCCGTCCTTAATCTCCATTTCGCTCGATATAAGCGGCTTCCCGTCTTCGCCGGCCCTGTGATTACCCGGTCCGATATAACAATAAGCCGCGATAAGGGCGCTCTCTCCAATCTGCACTCTGGAATTTGTCGCTACTCGGCAATAGGAACCGATATTAGCCCCCGCTTCAATGACAATTGAGCCCCCCTTGGCAGCGACCGTCGTGAAGCGGCCGATGCTGACAAAATCACCTAACGAAACGGATGCGTTATTCCCTCGCGCTTCGACTGACGCGAAGTCATCGATTAGCACCTTGTTTCCCAGAGTAATCGACTTTGGACCACGAATAATAAGGTTTTTACCGAATGCCACCTTTCGGCCGCATCTTTCAAAAAGGGGTGGATAACAGATCGAGCGCGCGCCGAACCCGAGCAGTCCCGGCAACCCCCCGAAAAGCAGGGTGCACAATTCATAGTAAGCGAAGTGGAGCGTACCTTGGCTGCCCACCACATATTCTCGATACGTCTTAAGTCTCGAGTTTTTCTCGGAGGTGAACTTTTCCTGCTGTGCTGAAAGCGCTGGCTTCACTATAACTGCTTCTCCGCTATTAAAGCATTAGTCAGGAGTATTCCTATAACGCTCATGGAGTCCTTTATCTCTCCCGACCGCACCATTTCATAAGCGCGATTGAAAGGAACTTTTTGCACCGTAAGAATCTCCGTCGGGTCCGGGTTACGCGCTACCTCTTCCAGGCCGCGGGCAATAAAAAGGTGCGCCCTTTCCGCGCTTATGCAGTTACTAAGGTGAATCTCTCCGCCGAGCGGAATCCATTCTGAGGCCCGAAGCCCTGCCTCTTCTTCAAGTTCTCTCTTTGCAGCTTCAAGAGGAAGTTCGCCCTTGCGCGATCCACCTTCAACAATCTCCCATGAATACTGCTCCGTAGGATAGCGGTACTGGCCCACCAGATAGATATGCATCTCCGGCGTGAGCGCCAACACTCCTGTGGCTATAGGCGTTTCGACAACGCCGTAGATTCCCTCCTTACCGTCAGGGCGAATGACCTTATCTTCGCGAACAGCGATCCAATCGTTGCGATACACCACGGTAGAACTGCAAGTCTTCCAAGGATTGTTCACGCTCATAGCACAGGTTTGTCAGTTATGATTGCTGACCGACTAAAGCATCTCGGTCTGGAATGCGCTCCATAAGGGAGTTTCTTTGCTGCCTACGGAGCCGTTTGAACGGTCAACAATACAAGCTAGTCCTACCACAATTCCGCCTGACGCCTTTACCCTTTCGGCGGCACCGCCGATGCGCCGGCCAGAATGCACCACGTCATCCACTACCACCACCTTCTTTCCATTTAACGGGGGGCCGGTGAACTCACCATCAGCCTGAAGAATGGCTACCTGCCGTCCTCCGGCAACGGCAGCGGAGAAGAATATTCCCGCATACGCCAACCCCACGGCGATATCAAACGCGTCGTGTTCAAGATGGCCGACCGCCTGAGCAGCGAGGCGTGCAAGCTCATTAGGACTAAGTTGAATGCAATCATAAAAAACAGTGGCAGTGTGTCCGTTCGGCGTTTTGAACGGTTCATCTTTGCGTACGGTGATCCGATCAATGATGGCTTTTGTGGTTTCGTCCATTGCCTTGAAGATAGCAGAACGCAATCTCTATAGCGAGCCCCGCGAAACGGTTGTTTGATGCTGGTTGGCGGACACCCGGACGCGGATAGCTGTGATCTCCATCATTTGAGAACTTTCCCAATGCGTAAATACTGCCCGGGAATAAATAACAGGAGGGCTATTCCAATGGCGGAATATAAGGATCGCGATTTAAGCGGAAAAAAGGTTGCCATACTTGCAACCGATGGGTTCGAGCAATCGGAACTGATGGAACCGCTTGACGCCTTGGAGGAATCCGGCGCGGAAGTTTCCATTGTCGCTCCAAAGGGGGGCTCGATAAGAGGCTGGGACGAGAAGCAATGGGGTGAATCGCTCGAGGTAGATATCGATTTGAACAGCGCCAGCGCCGATGACTTTGATGCTCTCGTGCTTCCCGGTGGTGTAATGAGTCCCGACAAACTCAGGATCGATAGAAGGGCCACAGAGTTTGCGAAGCAGTTCGTTGAAAGCGGTAAACCGGTCGGTGCCATCTGCCACGGGCCATGGACCTTAATTAATGCCGGATGTGTAAGCGGCAGAAGGATGACGTCCTACAAGTCTTTGGAGGTTGATCTAATTAATGCCGGAGCCCACTGGGTTGATGAAGAGGTGGTAGTGGACAATGGGTTGGTAACTAGCCGTGAACCTCGCGATCTTCCCGCCTTCATTGACAAACTGAAAGAAGAGATAAGCGAGGGGCAGCATCAACGCAGGACCGTTTCGGAGAGTAGCATGGGGCGCACGACTATCTAACTCGATGCATCAACTTGAAGCTTTACGGCACCCTTGCCGCCGCCGGATTTGCCGGTCGGCTTCTCATCAAACTTGCCCTCTTCCGAGAGCTTAACTCTAAGCCTCACGTTATTAGCGCTGTCGGCGTTGCGCAACGCCTCCTCGAGAGTGATTTTGCCCGCCCTATATAGATCGTATAGAGCCTGGTCAAAGGTCTGCATGCCTAAGTTGGTGCTCTTCTCCATGGCCTCTTTGAGCTCGGCAATCTGAGCTTTGTGTATGAGGTCCTTTACCCGAGGGCTGTCGAGAAGCACCTCTACCGCGGCTATTCTTCCTCCACTGCCGGTTTTAACCAGCCGCTGGCTGACGATGGAACGCAAATTAAGGCTGAGCTGCAGATAGATCTGACTGTGGCGCTCCGCCGGAAAGAAGTTCATGATGCGCTCCATGGCCTGGTTGGCGTTATTGCTATGCAGAGTAGCAAGGCACAGGTGCCCCGTCTCGGCAAAGGTGATAGCCGCCTCCATGGTCTCGGTGTCTCTTATTTCTCCGATGAGAATCACATCGGGCGCCTGCCGCAACGCATTTTTAAGCGCGTTCGGGTAAGATTCCGTGTCCATGCCGATCTCGCGCTGCGTAACGATTGATTTCTTGTGGCTGTGCACCACCTCTATCGGATCCTCGACCGTGATGATATGGCCGGCACTGTTGCTATTGCGATAGTCGACCATTGCAGCAAGCGAGGTGGATTTACCGGAGCCGGTGGCGCCCACTACAAGCACTAGTCCGCGTTTGGTCATCGAGATGTCTTTCAGGATCTGAGGCAGCTCAAGGTCGTCGATAGTCAGAATTGTCGACTTGATCTGCCGGATAACCAGTCCGACATAAGTTCTCTGCCTGAAAACATTTACTCGAAACCTGCCAAGCGCAGTGTAGTAGAGAGCCAAGTTCATCTCATTGCTGGCTTCGAACTCCTTTTGCTGCTTGTCGCTCATTATGCTATTTGCCAAAAGCTCAGTATCCTCATTGAGAAGGCAACGATTACCAGCCGGGCGGCACACTCCGTTGATGCGGTACATGGGCGGGCTATCGACGGTCAGATATAAATCGGATGCATCGTGCTCGACCATCACGGTCAAGAGTTTGGTTATATCAAGCATCGAGTTGCTCATGGCCGCAGTCTCTCCATTCTAAGTTCACCGTTTGAATTTGCTCGAGCCGGCAATTCCTTCATCCATCTCCTTGAACATATCTGGGTTGCCCGTCTTCTCTATAGCTGTCTCACGTGTAATAAGATTGCGATCGACCAATTCGCGCAGGTGCATCTCCATTGTTTGCATTCCCACACCTTGTGATGTCTGCATAGCGCTAGGAATCTGATGAATCTTTCCTTCTCTAATCAGGTTCCTGACAGCAGTGGTGCCGATCAAAATTTCTAGAGCTGCAGCCCGTCCTCCGCCGACCTTTTTGCAGAGTGTTTGGGTTATGATTGCTTGTATAGACTCGGAAAACATCGCCCTGATCTGCGCCTGCTGATTGGGTGGGAAAACGTCAATTACCCTGTCCACCGTTTTAGGCGCACTCGATGTATGCAGGGTGCCGAAGACTAAATGTCCAGTTTCAGCGGCTGTTAAAGCAAGTTGAATGGTCTCAAGGTCCCGCATTTCACCCACCAGGATGATGTCCGGGTCCTCACGCAAAGAGGCTCGCAGCGCATTGGAGAATGATTTTGTATGCGGACCCACTTCTCTCTGAGTGACAAGGCACTTCTTGGAGCGGTGGACAAACTCTATCGGGTCTTCAATCGTCAATATGTGCCCTTCCAGCTCATCGTTGATCAGATCAATCATGGCCGCCAATGTCGTCGATTTACCGGAGCCGGTGGGACCGGTAACCAGCACTAGCCCTTTTTCCAGCCGCGAAAGATCGGCAAGCACGTTGGGCATATTGAGTTCTTCAAGTGAGAGGATCTTGGTCGGGATCTTACGAAATACCGCTCCCAGCCCGCGGTTCTGCTTCAAGATGTTAACGCGAAAACGGGCGATCTCGCCCAGCTGCATTGAAAAGTCGATGTCGTTAAACTCTTCGAACACCTTGCGCTGATGATCGTTCATGATGTCATAAATCATCGCGTGAGTTTGTTCCGAGGTAAGCGGCGGTGCTTTGATTTTCTTCACGTCGCCGTGTACCCTTATCATCGGCGGCTCCCCTGCGCTGATATGAAGGTCGGAAGCATCCTGTTGGTAGGCAAACTGCAATAGCTGTGTAATGTCCATAGGCGCAAATCCGGCTTAAGATCTTGTGATGCGTCTTAAGTACTTATCGGCAGGCAAGCGTAACGAATTGAATGCCAAGATTAGGAGTCGATAAAATAAAATGGCGTGTTCGGTGCTAACTACGCGCCCCACTAGTATTTCTTTTAATTTCAACCAGTTACTAAAATGGGGCAAAGCCTGATCCAGGCCCCCTATGAGAGAAGCGAATGGAGAGAATAAACGTTAGCGGTCTTTATGCCTCCTCGCGCTCCTATCTGGGCGCTCAGCTGGCACAGAAACACCCCAACCTGATGGTGCTCTGCAGGGACCGGACTCAGGCCGAAGAGATCTTTAACGATCTGACGTTTTTTCAGAACGAACGGCGCGTTTGCCTATATCCCGCGTGGGATACTCTTCCATTCGAAGCCGTCTCACCGCAGACAGAGGTTTCGGCCACCCGGCTTGCATGCCTTGATCTGCTACTTCGCAAGGAGCCTCTCACGATGGTGGCCTCCGTCGATGCTTTGTCGCAACGAACTCTACCGCCCAAGCTGCTGGAGACCTCTGCGTTAGAGCTAATCGCGGGTATGGCGCTGCGGCGAGCGGATCTTATAAGGCAGCTGCGCTGGATGGGTTATCGTCCCGTGTCCGTAGTTGAACAGATTGGCGAAGCCGCTATTCGCGGCGAAGTGATCGACCTGTTTCCTGCCCTTCATGACAACCCGCTTAGACTAGAGATAACTAGCGACACATTGATCGCGCTTCGTCCCTTCGAAGCTGATAGCCAGCGCACGATAGGGACCTTAGACAGACTGCGGCTGCTCCCGGTTAGAGAAACGATTCCGTTCGACTCCCCGGATTTCGCAGATGGTTTGCCTGAAGCGATCCAAAGATTGAAGACCCGCGCAAAGGATCTAGAGTGCCCCCCTAGCGAACTCAACAAAATCATCAGCGCTTTAAAAGAAGGTGCTCATCTTCCGGGAATAGAACTGGCAATTTATGCCGCCTTGGAAGATCCGTGCAGCGTCTTCGATTATCTGCCTCCCGCTAGTGCGGTTATCGTGGATGACGAGATCGCCACTCGGCACGCGCTTGAACAGTTTCTCAGCTTCGTAAAGGAGCGGGAGGAACGCTTTACCCGAGAACATCGCCTCATCCCCGAGGCCGTTAAACTTTATCTTTCGGAGCACGAGCTTTTCCAACATGTAGCCGGAAAGAGGCGCTACTTTTTTAATTCATTTGAGCTGATCGATTCCCCCACACTTCATGATAAGCGGCTCAACTTTCGCAGCAGCTCGCATATTGAACTTACGACCCGTCTGAAATCGAAAGTCGGAACGGGAAAGGCACTAAAGCCGCTATCGTCACATCTGGCAAAATGGCGCTCACAAGGTTTCCGTATCGCCTTTGTTGTAGGAGCAAAGCCGAGAGCAGAAAGACTCCAGCGGGCGCTGTTAGAAATAGAGATAGATGCTCCAATATCGGAGCTAACCGGGCTCGGCTGGGCGAGCGCCGGCATCCGGCTGCCTGTAACGATCCTCACCGGCCATCTAAGCAGCGGATTCACCCTTGAGGACGAAAAACTAGTCTTTATTTCTGAGACTGAAATATTTCCTGAAAAATCGTACCGCCGCAGCGGAGCTAACAAGACCAGTCTTAAGCGAATTTTGAACTCGCTCTCTCAGCTTAAGGCGGGCGACTATATTGTGCACGTCGACTACGGCATCGGCATCTATCATGGACTTAAGCATCTGGAGATTGAAGGATCTCAAGGCGACTTCCTCCATGTCGAGTATGCCGACAGCAAGCTCTTCCTCCCCGTTCAAAACATCGGCAAAGTTCAGAAGTTTTTTGCCGGTGAGGGCCAATCGCCTCAGATCGATAAGCTCGGTTCCAGCCGCTGGACCAGAACCAAGGTCAAGGTTAAGAGAGCCGTTATAGCCCTTGCAGGCGACCTGATTAAGCTGTACGCAGCGCGCTCCGTGTTATCGGGCTGGCGATTTGAACCTTTTGGAGCGGAAGATGAGCGTTTTGCCGATAGCTTTGCCTTCAATGAAACCGCAGACCAGCTGCGCACCATTCAGGAAGTGCTGAGCGACATGGCGAAAGATCGCCCGATGGACCGCCTAGTTTGCGGCGATGTGGGGTTCGGTAAGACTGAAGTCGCTCTGCGCGCCGCCTTCAAGTGCGTTCAGCATTCTCGTCAAGTTGCGCTGCTGGTACCTACCACCATATTAGTAGAGCAGCATCGCAATACATTTGCCGCCCGCTTTTCCGATTATCCGGTTAAAGTGGGTGCGGTAAGCCGATTTTACTCTGCGGCGGAAAACAAAAAGACCCTTGAGCAGCTGGCTAACGGAGACATTGACATTATTGTCGGCACGCACCGTCTATTACAAAAAGACGTTGCCTTCAAAGATCTTGGGCTATTGATAATCGACGAGGAACACCGCTTCGGAGTGCAGCAGAAAGAGAAGCTTAAGCAGATGCGGAAACAGGTAGATGTCTTATCTATGACCGCGACACCTATACCTCGCACTTTGCATATGTCACTGCTGGATGTCCGCGACACCAGCGTCATCAATACTCCACCGCATGATAGGCGCGCCATACGTTCTTATGTCGCCACGTATACCGATTCACTGGTGCGCGATGCAATTTTACGCGAGGTTCAGCGCGGCGGACAGGTATTCTATGTGCACAACCGTGTCCAGAATATAGATCTCATAACAGCAAAGCTGGCTGAGGTCGTGCCGGAAGCACGCTTTGAATTCGCACACGGGCAGATGTCGGAAAATCAGCTCGAGAGTATTATGCAGCGTTACCTGCGAAGGGAGATCGATGTGCTTGTGTGCACAACAATAATCGAATCGGGCATCGACATGCCTAATACCAATACAATACTGATTGAGCGCGCTGATACTTTCGGTTTAGCGCAGCTTTATCAGCTGCGCGGCAGGGTAGGCCGCAGCAGCCGTCAAGCATACGCCTACTTTCTCGTGCCAAAATTTGAGAAGTTGGGCACGGAGGCGCAGAAACGGCTGGAAGTGCTGCAGAGCCTTGACGATCTCGGACTCGGGTTCAACCTGGCAGTGAGAGATCTGGAGATCCGCGGCGCAGGAAATCTGCTTGGAAAAGAGCAATCGGGTAATGTGCTCTCCGTAGGCTTTGAGCTATACACCAAGATTTTGAAGGAAGCGGTGTTAAGCCTTAAAGGCGACGATGAATTGAACATGGAAGCGATAGATCCCGAACTTAAGATAAATGCCGATGCCTATATTCCGGAGGCCTACATTCCGGATGTGCCCGAACGGCTGCTGCTGTACCAGAGACTTGCGGGACTCGAGCGGCCCGACGACGCAGCGGAATTATATGAGGAGTTTGAAGATCGATTCGGCAGACTGCCGCCCGAGGTACATAACCTTATAGAGCTGATGAAGCTGCGCAGCGCACTAAGATTGTATTCCATCGTCAAAGCGGAGAAATCGGCAGAAAAACTTTCATTATCCCTAACAAAGCAATCGCCGCTCAATCACGCAAAGATAACGGCATTTGCGCGGCGCTTCCCCGAACGGCTGCGCTTCACAAAGTCACTAAATCTGGTAATCTCTCTTACCGAGCAGGAGTCCAAGGTACTTTCCGATCTTTATGCTGCGGTTACATCGCTGCTTGATCAATTAAAAGAAGATGATCCGCCGAATACCTCCGCCTCAAACGCTACAGCGGCTCAGCATTAGACGTAATTCCGGCATCTCATGAACCTTCTCCACCTCATGAGATTTTTAATGCCGATACCCGCAAAATCAGGTGGATGCGGAGATGACGGGTGCATTTGAATAATGTGCCCTACTATTGCTATACTCAGCCCGCTTTATTCCGCTGTATTTGGATTACTGTGGGCTCGTGGAGCTTGCTTTACGAGCAGGCCCTTGTGGCATTTGCCGGACTGCTTGAGAATGGCGGAAAAACTAGGAATCTCACAATGAAATGTTCACCACTTTCAGTCGCCTTGACTGCTGTCACCGGGGCAGTATCGGCGGCATTATTCCTTCCCTCGATTGCCGTTCTCTTGCCGGCATGGGCGCCACCGGCGCTCGCTCAGCAGGAAGCTGTCATTGACGCCGTTATCGCCAGCGTAGACGGTAAACCGATTACGCTTCTTGATGTAGCCCGCCAGCTGCGCAGGCCGAGCACACTAAGTATCGATGAGGTCTCGTCCGATCCTGAAGCGCGTGCAGCACTGGAGTTTCTTATTCTAGAGCAATTGATTTTGCGCGAGGCTGAAGCCAAAAAAATCGGGGTGTCAAACTCGGAGATAGACGAGTACATAAACGAAGTAGCCTCGCGCAACAACCTTTCCAGAGAAGGGTTTGAGGCGGCTCTAATGAGCGAAAACAAGAGCATAGATGATTACAAGCGCACTCTAAAACTAGAGATTCTCCGTTCGAAGCTAACGGCTAATTTTATGAAGGACAGTGTCGCTGTTTCGGAACAAGAGATAGATGCTTACTTGGAGGATCACCCCGAACTCACCAAGTCTGGCTCTAAAATTAAGCTGCGCCAGATACTGATTGGGCGTGACTCTATGGGTGATGGGCAAGCGCGTTCCTTGCTTGAAAGCTTGAAGCAGAAGTGCGAGGAGGGTGAGCAGTTTGCAGAGCTTGCAAGATCCCACTCCGAATCGCCGGAGGCCGCTGAAGGAGGCAGTTTGGGGCTGCTTGCGGACGAGGATTTGAGCCGTGCTATTTTTGATGCCGTATTCTCCCTCAAGGAAGGAGAGGTTAGTGAAGTTGTTGAGACAGCCGCCGGCTATCACTTATTCCAAGTCGAGCAGAGGATTATCGAAAACGGCCAATCCGATAGCAGCCGGCTGCGGGAGGAGATCCGCAAAAACCTTCTGAATCAAAAAATGCAGGAGAGGATGCACGGTTTTTTTGCAAATGAGATCTATAAATCCCATACGGTGGATAAAAAGATTTAGTTAAGCCCCATCGCGCAGAGGAGATATGCAGATAAAGGACCACATATTCCGGGAGTACGACATTCGCGGCACAGTCGGTAGCGAGTTAACCGACGAGTTTGCTTACATACTGGGAAGAGCATATGCGCGTTTACTTTCCTCCAACAATCATTCGGATATCGTAATCGGACACGATTGCCGTATCTCCTCTCCCGGATTTGCAAGGGAGCTTGCGCGCGGTCTGTCGGACGAAGGCATTAACGTATGCCTGACAGGAATGGGTCCGACTCCGCAATTGTACTACTCAATCTTCGCGCGTTTTGCAGGCGGAGGAATTCAGGTTACCGGAAGCCACAACCCACCCGACATGAACGGGTTTAAGATGTGCCTGGGTATTCAGACACTTTCTGGAGCCCAGATCCAAGACATCAAGAAGCTCGTGTATGAGGTTAAAGATACGCCTCTCTCTAACGCAAAAAAAGGTGCGATAGTCGAGCATCCGATGCAGCAAGCTTACATTCAAGAGATCGTGTCGAAGTGCAAACCTTATGTAGGCAGCCGGCCGCTTAAAGTAGTAGTAGATGCCGGAAACGGCGTGGGCGGGCTCGCGGGACCTGCTGTCTTGCGCGAGCTTGGAGTCGATGTGATTGAGCTATTCTGCGATCCTGACGGAACCTTTCCCAATCATCATCCGGATCCTACCGAGCTCAAGAATGTCCAGGATTTGATAAGAGCGGTCAAAGAGAACGGTGCCGATTTCGGCATCGGTTGGGACGGCGACGCAGACCGCATAGGTGTCGTCGATGAGCAGGGCCAGATGATCTTTGGCGATATGCTTCTGCTGATATACGGACGCGCCATATTGGAAGAGGTGCCCGATGCAACCGTGATCGGAGATGTGAAGTGTTCCTCGCTGCTCTTTGATGACCTGCAAAAGCGCGGCGCGAATGCGGTGATGTGGAAAACCGGCCACTCGCTCATAAAGAGCAAACTGCGTGAGCTGGATGCCGAACTGGCTGGCGAAATGAGCGGTCATATTTTTTTCAAGCATAGATATTACGGTTTTGATGACGCCATTTACGCCAGCGCCAGACTGGTAGAGATTATGAGCAAGATTGAGGGTCCGCTCTCCGGTCTTTTAAACGACTTGCCCAAACTTGTTTCAACTCCCGAAATACGTGTCGATTGCCCGGAAGAGATCAAATTCAAACTCGTTGCAGCTGCACAAAAAGCCTTTCCTGAGTATCAGGTGAACACTCTCGACGGCGTGCGCATTAGTTTCGATGGCGGTTGGGGGCTGGTGCGCGCCTCTAACACTCAGCCCGTCCTGGTGATGAGGTTCGAGGCTTCGGACCCCGGAAAACTGGAAGAGATAAAGTCTTTAGTCACCGGCAGGATTGAAAAACTGAAACTCGAGCTTGGCGCCTAAAGAGCTGAATACAAGCGCGAGCACTCCCGTCGGATTCCAAAGCTTAGACTAAATACAACACCGCCTTTCAGAGCGATTGGGTTTTCAAAGTGGCCCATTCAAAGTTTCCGTTTCCGGCAACTTACGAATCCAGAGCCGCTTTTGTTTGTTCGCATTGCCGTTTTTCAGTAATTCAAGGCGGTTAAACGTGCCGTTTTTTTGCCGGGATTCCCATACGGCCCGCTAACTTGGCTCCAATCAATAAAGCCCAATTCAACTTATGACGATCTCACTGTTATACCTTTTGAGGGGCGGACTTAATGAAAGTCTTGGTTGCCGACGACGATATCACGACTGCACTATTTCTCGAGCGCCAACTTAAACAGTTCGGATACAATGTGCAGCGAGCCGAGAACGGCACCCAAGTTTGGGATATAATGCACTCTTATGATGCGCCCTCGCTCCTCGTGCTTGACTGGATGATGCCTGGAATGGACGGCATTGAAATCTGCAAACGTCTACGCGATGAGCAGGGGCGCGATCACGTTTATATAATAGTGCTTACGGCGCGCACCGAAAAAAGTGCGCTTCTGGAGGCGTTAGCTGCCGGAGCAGACGACTATCTTTGCAAACCGGTCGATCTCCCCGAGCTTAGATTGCGGCTGCGATGCGGCGAGCGGATCGTCAAGGCGGGCCGGAATCTGAAGGACCTTAATCAGGAGCTCACGGTAAAGCAGGAGATTCTTGCTGAGCTGAATCAGACTCTGGATGAACGGGTCAAAAGGCGCACCCGCCAACTTGAAGAAGCCCTAAAGGTTGCCGAACACTCGGTAAAGATGAAATCGGCTTTTCTTGCCAATATGAGCCACGAGATCCGAACCCCGCTAAACGGAATTGTGAGCTATGTGGAACTGCTTCTCGGCTCTAAGCTCACGGAAGAGCAGAAGGAAGATCTTCTTACGGTGCGCAATTCGGTCTTCCATTTGCGCACGATAATCAACGATATTCTCGATTTTTCCAAGATCGAAGCCGACCGCATGGTGATAGACAACAGTCCCTTCAACCTTACGAACATGGTGCGTGAAACAACAGATATTCTCGCTGTTGAATTCGATCGCCAAAAACTAACCTTTGTCGAGCACATCGAAGACTCCGTGCCGGCGAATTTAATCGGGGACAGAGTAAGGGTGCAGCAAGTCATTACAAATTTTCTAAGTAACGCTATCAAATTCAGCTCGCACAACGGAGCAATCATTCTCCATATTGATTGTGAGTGGAGCTCCGGCCGGGATCTTATGCTCCACATTGCCGTGGCGGATACAGGAATCGGAATTCCTGAAGAGAAGCAACAAGAAGTTTTTGAAGCGTTCACCCAAGCTGATAGCAGCACCACCCGGAGGTATGGCGGAACCGGACTTGGTCTTGCCATCTGCAAAAAGCTAGTCACTCTCATGGATGGTAAGATCTGGGTAAAGAGCAAGGTCGGTATCGGCACGACATTTCACGTCAGTGTCCCTGTAAAAGTGGCCGGCAAAGCAGAAGAGCGTCCCAAGGGGCCGGTCCCTGGGCCGGTATGGCGCGCTACACAAGCCGTTCATTGCGGGTCCGCAATAGGTTCGATTAGAGTACTCCTGGCCGAGGACAATCTCATCAATCAGTTGGCGATGCAGCGCATCCTGCAGCAAGCCGGCCTCAATGTTACTGCCGTGGATAACGGGATAGCCGTACTTAACTGCTTGAAGCAGGAAAAATTCGATTTAATTCTCATGGATATTCAGATGCCCTATCTCAGCGGCGACGAAGCCACGCGCCGCATTCGCAGTGGAGAAGGGGGCCATGCCGGCATCCCTATTATCGCGTTGACGGGGAACGCCGTGCTAGGCGATCGAGAACACTACTTGAGCCAAGGAATGAACGGTTACGTGAGCAAGCCGATTGATTATGGGCAGCTCTACCGGACTATGCGCGAAGTTATGGGCATTCCCGGTGCGGAAGGGGCTACCGATACTAACAGTGTTGAATGGAGAGAAGTGCAATGAATACTGAACAAGAGATCTCAAAAGACCTTTCGGTACTGGTAGTAGATGACATTCCAAGCGCGCGCAAGGTCGTACTTCGAATGCTCACCTCTCTCGGCTTCAAAAATCTGCAAGAGGCTAGCAGCGCCGCTGAAGCCAGGCAGAAGATGCAGGTATTGGATGTTAAGCTCGTGATAGTAGATCTTCACCTCAAGGATGCATTAGGCACGGATCTGATGGGTCCGCCGCATCCGGATAACCCCGCTTTCGTTATCATAACATCAGACATGGATAAGTCCTCTTTTCAAAGGGCACTGGAGATCGGTGCAGTACATTACCTTTTGAAGCCTTTCTCCCCGGCTTCTCTTATAGAGAAGATTGCGTGCGCGCTGGCGCCACCCGAGGAAGCCGCTCAGGCAGTTTAGTTGCGCAGAAATTGAGGGCGCCTGACCGGCCTCTCTAGTCCACTCTCGACGAGGGGCTTTTTACGAACCAGCAATGCAGTTCTCCATCTGCAGACTTGTCATAATAGTGCGGTTGTAATTGTGCTCTGAAAATAAACTTTCCATAGCGCTGTACCGGCGCCGAACCGCGAAAATGCTTGCGCAATCCGCTGGAGTCGGGATTTCCGTATCCCGCATCTTTGAGATCGGTAATCTTCTTATATGACCCGAATTTTAAGAGACTAGCCTTCACGTAATTCCGTCCGCCCGGGGTCAGCACGACAATCCGGCCATCCTTGTCGCTGTTTTTGATGAGGAATCCGCCGTATCCATCATGCGGATTCTCATGTACCACGTCACACACTCCTTCAATCGCTCCCGCTCCCCCTGTAAAAAGCCTGATTAGAGAAGGCGCGATGCGCCCTTCTGTGGACCCGGCCTGTTTACCTTGCTGGAGTGCGATCAACTTCTCTCGCAGACGATCAACCTCATTCAAGTTGCCGCTCCGGTATGCTTCAAGTAGCTGCTCAGTGACAATCTCTATCTGCCGCTCTATGTCCTGCACTTGATCCGAAAAGTCCTGCAGCTCCACGTCTCTAGTTGTACCGCTAACTAGATCAATGAATCGTAGTGTGTTTCCCTCGGAGATCAGCAGATCTCGGAAAGTACCGCTGCCGCTAAAATCACCGGTAACTATTACACCATCCGAAAAAATCGAGTGCGAGCCCGACGGCTGGCCCGAGGTTTTGAAAACTTTAACCTGTGAGCCGTCACGTAGAAGGAATCCGGCGGTACCGTCCACAGAGACCGGAAAGATTTGAGCATCCGCTCCCGACTTTACGGCGACCGAACTTACGATATTCCCTTGGAAATCGATAAGACGCACAATTCCGAACTTCGAGTTGGAAGCGGGGGCTTTCTTCTTGCTCCCTTTCTTTTTCTTCCTTTTAGCGCGTTTAGCCTTGACTTTCGATAGCGCCGAACTACCGCTTGCCTTGGGAGCATAAGCGAATACGCCGGCCGCTTTGTTTCCAAGCACTGCCGCCGAATAGTAGGTTCCGGCCGCCCCCAAAGTGATGGAAGCCTTTGAGAAAGCAGGCGAAGCAGGGTTATGAAAAATGTGCATGATAGCCCGGCTGTTATTTTGCTCAATCGCTATCAACTCATCACTTCCGTTACCATCGACATCGCTGCTGAGAACCGTATTAATAGAACTACCGGAAAGGGATAATTCATTAACGACGGTGCCCTGGGTGTCGAAGAAACGGATCACTCGATCATTGCCGCTCTTTATGAGCAGGGCGAGGCTGGAATTGGAGTCCCAAGCACCGGAGAGATACTCGGCGTTATCAGGTGCCTGAACGGCAAATTCTACAATAGGCGCGCCGGATGAATCATACAGTCTAATATTAGTATGATTTTCTTGCTTTGCTATCGCGACAATCTGACTCTGCGCTAATACATGCTGTGTCTCCATCAATCCAAACGCCAGAATCGAGACTGCAAGGCAAACTTTGGCTGATGCAAGGCCGGCAAAAAACCTCATACTGAATCTCCACACAAAACCTTGTAAAACTCATTAATTGTTATGCAGCCTGACATTCAATGGGTTAGCTGATTTTCACGGTAAATCAGAGAAAAAGAAATATTCCGCCGTAATGCAACATCGCGCTTTGAATTACACATAACGGGGCTCGGCCAAATGAATTTACTAGCCCTAAACCGCTCCAAGCACAGAATCAGGCGAAAAAACCGATAAATACACCAGCCTATGCGTAAACGCTTGAACCAGCTTCAGAAGTGCGCTCATCCATAAAGATAATGCTATTCATAAAAGCGTTCAGGCGGGCAGCTACATTGAAGCTTCCACTGGCGGCAGTAGCCTGCCTTGCACTGGGGATCCGCAGCGCTTACCTGCAAGCTTCTACTGCTAACTGGGTCGCCACCGAAGGCGAAATAATTACTGCACTGTTCGATGGCACAGCCGACAAGCTCCAGTTCGATCTTTCCTATAGCTATTCGGCAGACGGCAAGGGATTTTCAGGGTCCCGGCTGAGTCTTGACCTCGCTCCGTCAGAGACCCTCGCAAGATTGCATAGCTATTCCGGGCCCGAGCGCCTTGTCAGAAGCGCCCTGTATGCACCTTCCATTGTTGAGCTTGTTTGGAACGAGGAAAAATTATCGAAAATGTTCGAACGATGGAAACCGGGTAGCAGGATCGTTGTTTACTACGACCCAAAAGATCCAACGCTTTCGGTGCTTCAAATTGACCGGCCGTGGTTTGAGATCGCCACCTTCCGGCTCGGTCTAGTCCTGCTACTAATTACGGTGTTACACCGCTTATTTGTCGCCGCTATAACGCTAGTAAAACGTATCGCATAGTTACGCCTTTCAATGCTACACCGCAAGGCAAGAGATCCATAACAGATATAGTAAGACTAGACCGGGGGAAAATGGCGGGCATTTTTCGATCGAATTATAATACTCAGCGCGGCTCCGGCGATAGCTTTGCTATTATCGGCGTGTTGGTAATCTGCTGCGTGCTTAGCGCGGTTGTCATTGTGCTGAACTGGGTAAAGACGACTAAGGAAGCCCGCATCCAGCGCGACTTTGACAATGCGGCAACAAAGGGCAATATCAAACGCCAGCCGCGTGGTTATCAAGTAATTTACTAAGCCACTGCTCTATTTCTGATCGCGGGTGAGATCGGCCTTCTTTGCTTGTTCGTCCTGAGGTGGCACGGTGTACTCAGGAGCGGTGCTCTCCTCCTCCTCAACTGAGCGTTCGGATGAAATAAACACAACCGGAAGGCTGCTCGACTCAAGGGCTGAGTAGTCCGGGTGATTCTCTCTAAAGTTGGATATTAGCCAGGAAAAATCAGGATCGCTTAGTTCGTAGCTGTAGATGGGTCTGCCCATTACTTTTCTCCTCCTTGAGAAAACAATGACGTCGTTAATATTCTAATTTCTGTTACTTCTACTACGGGGCCTACCATTGCCTAGCTACTGCTTACAGATCTAAATTCGTCGGAACGAAATTTATTCTTAAGTACGAGAAACATGCATTTTTGTAGGATTTTTGCTTAGCACCTATATGGCAAAGCGCCGGCACGAGGTATAGTTGCAAATGGCTGCTATTGAAGCAGTGAGTTCGCGGCGAGTGCTGTTTATAGCAAGTTACTGATCATACAGGGCAGCAGAGCCCGGCCAAACGGGAATATAGGGGTTTTTGTCCTGTTTTCGCGGCGCCGGTATGTTTACACTGACGGGCATTTAGAAAATTGTCGCACTATGCTAAAACTCAGTTTAATACCTGTTCGAACTCCTGCCGCACCGCTTTAATTATTAGGTGCTTTACGCAAGGTGTGAATGGTCGCGCGCGAAAGGTAATTTACCCGGTTTTCATGCGGGATGAACAAGAAGAAGGAAATATCGATATCCGCCGCTTCTGACAACGGCACCGGCACACCGGCTCCTCTGGTCTACTCGCGAAGCGAACACAACATCTCGCGGCAAAAAATAGACCCTGATGCGCTCAAGATAATGTACCGCCTATTGCGGCACGGCTATAAAGCCTTTTTAGTAGGAGGCGGTGTGCGCGATCTGCTTCTAAATAAGCAGCCCAAGGACTTTGATATCGGAACCGACGCGACCCCTAGGAAGATCAAGGCCCTCTTCCGCAACAGCCGGATAATCGGCCGCCGCTTCAAGTTGGTACACGTCTTCTTCCGAGGTAATCGGAACATTGAAGTCTCGACTTTCAGGGCACAGTCGGAACCGGGAGAGGACTCACATGATGGGGGCTCTCACGAGCTTGGACAGCACGACAACATCTACGGAGATGAATCAACCGACGCATTGAGGCGGGATATAACTATCAACGGACTCTTCTATGATATCTCTTCATTTTCAGTGATCGATTACGTAGGGGGAATGCAAGATCTGAAGGATCGCGTAATCCGGGTGATCGGCGATCCGGGCAAACGTTTCGAGGAAGATCCTGTACGGCTCTTAAGAGTCGTCAGGCACGCGGCTCGCACTTCGTTCTCAATAGAGCCGGCATGCTGGCAGAGCCTTGTGAGCAACCATCACCTAATCTCCAAAAGCTCTGCTGTCAGAGTTTACGAGGAGCTCAAGAAGGATCTCAGCTGCGGACATCTTGCCACAATCCTCAAACTTCTATCTCAAAGCGGTCTATTGAATGATCTTCTTCCCGAATTAGCCGAACGAAAGGACTTGATCTTCGACGAGCGCCACCCTTTCTTTACGGCCGTCTCGGAAATAGACCGGCAAGCTCAATCCGGGCAACCCCCTTCGGCAACCGTCGTGCTTGCGATTATGGTACTTTTGTATCAGCTTCCCCTCTCCGCCCCAACCGTGTCGCTGAATGAGGACGAAGTCGGGCATTGGATCGATGAGGCCTTTACGGTATTGCAAGTTCCGCGCAAAGAGCGCGAACGGATCGAACAGTTGATTCGCGCTTATTTGGATATATCATGCGGCGACGCGGAAAAGGTGAAGCTGGGGTATCTTGCAAAAAAACCGTACTTCGAAGATCTAATAAGCCTGACGGGTATTCTCAGCACATGCCTGCAAAACGAGGGGGCGGTTGCTTTGATAGAAGAAGCGAAGCATTACCGCTCACGGGAAAGAAAGCAGCTGCGCGAAAGCCCTCCCCCCGGACGCGGACGCAGGCGAAAGCCGGGAGGCCGCCATATTATGGGTTTACGGCGCACAACATGAGCGATCTGAAGTCTTCCATCCTCGCAACGCTACAGATGTACATCGAATGCGTAAAGTCCGCATCGTGGGCGGTGATCCGTAACTGGCCGATGCTGATAGGAGTTATCGCCGCATTTTTTCTATTTGAAGTTGCCGTCGATAAACTTGTCTTTTTCGGGCATGCGGGCCGATTCGGCGCGGGAATTTTGGCGGCCGCCCTAATATCGGTCTACTATCTATGGTTAGCAGAGGCCGCTTCCGGCAATACAATAACATTAAAAAGACTCCCTGCGTTCGACTGGGGCCTATTTCTCTCAATCATTAGCGTTTCATTCATTCTCTACATCATTTGGCTGGTGACTTCGCCTTACCAGATGCAAAACGCCGCATCGGCAGCCATCATAAATCTCCTGATAATTTTCCTGTTCAATGCAATTCCGGAGTCCATCTACTTACATCGCAGCGAAAGCATCGCAGCGTTTTCTAAGGCGATAAATTTCACCAAAGAGAATTGGATCGAGTGGTATCTTCCCTTCTTGCTGCTGCTCTTGCCGATTTTTTTAAGAAGCTCTGATCCTATCGCTGTGCTGCTTTCGTTTTCGACTATGCTGGCGCCGCTTCTCCCCGCTACTGTTATCATCTACAGTTGGAGCGGTGTAGCCGCACAATGGGTTCCTGCGCCGCTCGCGCTGCTGTGCGGTTTGGTGATCGGAAACTGGTTTATGCTTTTCCGGGGCTTCTTGTTTCAGGAGCTGGACTCGGGCTCAAGGCGCCGCCGAATGTTTCTTGCCAAGCAGCGATAGCAATATCGATTCTCCTCTAGCCCGAACCTTTAAGGGAGCGACGGGCGAGATCGAAAAATTGATTGGGGCTAGCATCACAGGTATTGTAATATTTCAAACGAGTTAGCATCTGGCAGGATGCCAGGATAGGAATTTTAATTTCATTAATTTTTTTGTTCCTGCTGCATTAGGAGGGGAAATCGGCTACTATTTAGCATCACCTATGGATTCAAGACCGACCAAGTTTATTTTTGTTACCGGCGGAGTTGCATCATCAGTAGGCAAAGGGCTTACATGCGCAGCCATCGGCGCACTTCTAGAAGCGCGAGGACTTAAAGTCACCGTTCTCAAGCTTGATCCTTACATCAATGTAGACCCCGGCACGATGAGCCCCTTTCAACACGGGGAAGTATTCGTAACCGATGACGGGGCAGAAACAGATTTAGACCTTGGACACTACGAGCGCTTCATAGAGACCAGGATGTCGAAGCTCAACAATTTCACAACAGGAAAGGTTTACGAAACCGTAATAGCCAACGAGCGTCGCGGCGACTACCTGGGAGGCACCGTCCAGGTCATTCCGCATATAACCGACGAGATAAAACGCCGCGTATTTCAGGCGGCAAAAGGCGTTGATATCTGCATAGTTGAGATCGGCGGCACAGTAGGCGACATAGAAAGCCTGCCGTTCCTTGAAGCTATCAGGCAGATGCGTGCAGATGTCGGCATGCAAAATGCTCTTTACATACATGTCACCCTAGTGCCGTATATCGCCGCGGCCAATGAATATAAGACAAAACCCACTCAGCATTCGGTAAAAGAGCTGACCGGGTTCGGCATCATTCCGGGAATAATAATTTGCCGCTCGGAGAACAAATTAGATTTTAAACTAAAGAAGAAAATAAGCCTTTTCTGCAATGTTTCTGAGAACTGCGTAGTGAATGCTCCGGACGTAAGCACTATCTATGAGCTTCCGTTGATGCTTCACAATGAAAATTTGGATCAAAGAATCGTCGAGCTTCTCAATATTTGGACCGGCGCGCCTAATCTGTCTGCATGGCAGAAAATAGTAGACACGATAAAGAATCCCGGCAACGGCCGAATCAATATCGCAATGGTAGGAAAGTATGTTGAGCTAACCGAAAGCTATAAGAGCTTGACCGAAGCGTTGAACCACGGCGGATTCGCTAATGACTGCGGAGTGGAGATCACTTATGTCGACAGCGAGTCGATAGAGCAGCGCGGAGCTGAGGAGGTGATCTCTACCGCGGCAGGATCGCAGGGCATCGATGCTATCCTCGTGCCGGGCGGATTTGGCGAGCGCGGAAGCGAAGGGAAAATCGCGGCTGTGCGTTACGCGCGCGAGAAAAAAATCCCTTATTTCGGGATATGCCTCGGCTTACAGATCGCCGTAATTGAATATGCACGCAACGTGGCCGGAATGAAGAACGCCACCAGCTCCGAATTTGTGAGCGACTCAGATTGCGCCGTAATCGATATTATGGACGATCAAAAGGGAGTCGATAAGAAAGGCGCTTCGATGAGGCTCGGCGCCTACCCATGTATCCTGAAGAAGGATTCATTATGCCGGAAGATTTACGGCCAAGATGAGATCAGCGAGCGCCACCGGCACCGGTTTGAGGTAAGTAATCGCTTTAGAACGCGGCTTGAAAAGTCGGGCTTGGTGTTCTCCGGAACATCTCCCAACAACGAATTGGCTGAGATAATCGAACTTAAAGATCACCCTTGGTTTGTCGGGGTACAGTTTCATCCGGAATTCAAATCTACGCCCCGCAACCCGCACCCACTCTTCAAGAGTTTTGTTTCAGCCGCGTTGAACTATAGGCGCCTAAGGCAATCTTCTTCAGGACAGAAGGAAAAAGCGCAGTCACCCGATGACGGCTCGCACTTTCCTCCTGAAGTGAACTAATCGGCCGCCTCGTCAGATTCATTTGCAGCCATGAAAGAAGTTTCGATATCTAACCGTTTTACTGTTGGCCGATCGGGCCGGCTGCTGTTAATTGCCGGCCCGTGCCAGATCGAGTCGCGTGATCACGCACTTCAAATAGCATCCTTTTTAAAAATGCTTTCGGAGGAGCTGCAGTTCGATCTTATATACAAGTCCTCCTACGATAAAGCAAACCGCACGAGCGCGGCGGGACAACGCGGAATCGGAATGCAGGAAGGGTTGCGAATATTGCAAGACATAAAGAGAGATTTGGATCTCCCCGTTCTAACAGACGTACATGAAGTATCACAGGTGAACACCGCAGCCGAGGTTGTGGATGTTTTGCAGATTCCTGCATTTCTCTGCCGTCAAACCGATCTGCTACAAGCTGCCGGCAGGAGCGGCAGGGCTGTGAACATTAAAAAGGGACAATTTTTACACCCGATGGACATGAAGCATGCCGCGGAAAAGGTAAGCGGCACGGGCAATCATAATATTTTGCTGTGCGAACGAGGATCGTGCTTCGGATATCGTGACCTGGTTGTGGATATGCGCGGTTTGATTATCATGGCTGGACTAGGCTATCCGGTCGTTTTTGATGCGACTCACAGTGTTCAGCAGATGGGCGGATCGGGCGGCAGCTCGGGCGGCAATAGGGAGTTCGTCGCTCCACTGGCGCGCGCTGCTGCGGCAGCCGGCATCTCGGGCTTGTTCATTGAATGTCATCAGGACCCGGATAAAGCTCCGTCGGATGGAGCGAGCATGTTGCCCCTATCTCAGATGAAGGCAACTTTGGCGGCGGCTATAAGAATCCGGGAATCACTAGAGAGATAGAGATGAACATAACACGCTCTCAAAGTATCGTGCTTGGAATAGGTACTCTCGTGCTTTTTTTTGCGGCCAGCATCATCATGCTTAAGTTTAACCAGGGCGCAACGCTGCCGGAATCGTCAACCCCCAAGGAGTCGCCACGAGCGTCTCTGTCACAGGAGGATTTAAAATCGGCCGTTACTCTGGACAATTTTCAGCGTAGCGAATCTAGAGACGGCCGCAAAATCTGGGAAGTTAAAGCTTCGAAAGGACGTTATATCCCAGAATCGGGCACGGCCGTTCTCGAGCAAGCCAATCTCGATTTCTTCAGGGATGACGGCACACAAGTACAGCTTAAAGCCACTAATGCTGTGCTTCATCTAGAAGGAACTTCGCTGCTGTCCGCTGATGTTACCAACGGTGTGGAATTGATTCATGACGAAAACACACATGTTTATGCCGAAACGGCCACTTACGACCATATCGGGAAAAAGGTGCATATTCCCGGCGCCGTTAAAATCGTAAATGAGAAGTTGGAGATATCAGGCATCACCATGACTGCTTTGCTTGACAGCCGGGAGTTTACAATCGAGGAGAATGTTTCAACAGTTGTAAGCGCTAAAAAGTAAACATGATCAGAGCATTATTATCTGGATTCTCAGTTCTTGCCCTTATTATAGCTTCTGCTCCGCCAGCGATGGCGGCTGAAGAACCGCAAGCCGGCTCCCCAGGCGATTCTAAAGCGATGCTGCAAGACGATTTCAGTGATCTGCCTACCTTCATAAAGTCGGACAATCTCACCCTCAAATCCGAAGAACGCCTCTTTATATATAGCGGTCAGGTGGAAGTAAAACAGGGCGATATGATTCTTAATTCCGATACTCTCGAGGGCCGCTATAGCAAAGACAACAAAATCGAACAGCTTGTCGCAAAGGATAATGTCATAATCGTGAAAGGTGACGGCATTCGGGCCAACAGCCAGCGCGCTGTTTACGATGCTGCAACTGAAACTGTCACCCTAACGGAAAGCCCCGAGCTTCAGCAAAACGGTAGTGTGCTTACAGCTGATACCATTAAAATTTTTTTGAAGGACAACCGCAGCACTGCAGAGGGAGCGGTTAGAGTCAAACTTGAAAAAGAAAAGGAAGAGAGCGAAACGCAGATCCCTTTCAAAAAGTAAGCATCGTGAGACGAGCTAATACAGAACTTAAGGTCCCCGGCCCGGTAACGAGCGAGACGCGGGACTTCTGGGTAGCCGCCAGTTTTAGCAGGCGCCTTCCCTCCCTGTACGCAAATAAGAACGGCGCAGCACGAGACGTATCAAACGCTTTGAGATGTTTAGCCCAATTGAACATCATAAGGGATTCCCAGATCCCTGAGCTGAAGGACGCTATCTGGCAGGCGGTACATGCTAAGGAACCGCAAATAGTAGCCACCACAGCCTGCGGAAAGCCTCCTTACAGCAGTTATAAAAGCGACCTCACCTCTGCCCTTCACGGCCTTCTTTTTGCTGCAGCGGGCCGCGAGTTAATTGAGCTTTCAGAGAATATGGCTCACAATAAGCAAAATGGGTTTAATATCAAGCTGAGTAATGAGGACGTTTTAGCGAGGATTGAAGACGGAATAAACTCAGCCATGGCTGAGGCGTACGGCACCAATGCCGGATCTCTTCGAACACTCCCCGGCTCATACGGAACGGGGAAAAGACGCTAACCGGCCATACTTTCACCTACAGCGCCCTAGAACAGGCATTCCCAATCAATTTTCATACGAAGATTTTTTTTGGTTGCGCTTAATGCCGGTGGTACCATCTAGAGCGATTCTCAAAAAGATATCGCGGCTCCCCCAAAACGGTTGGCATTGAAATCTTCATTGCGAGCTACTTGGACGGTGATTCGGAGAGGTTCAGCGGCGGATGCAACTTCATCCGGACTAATCTCGCAGCGCTCCTGAAAAAGTAACAATGACTTTCTCAGGATCAACTATTTATTCTTAACTCCGATGCAAAGCAGTTTCGTACGTTTGATGTGGTATACCGAGCTGTTGCTGTTGGTAGGTCTTATGGCAGCGGTGTACTACATATCTATCCCGCACTCCTCTGCCTCCATGCCTCATTATATAGCTTCAGGTGCAACGCTCGTCATCGCGTTGATTTTTTTTGCGAGACTGTGCATCACTCTTCGCTCGTTGAACGTGGAGCAAAAGTCGGAACTAATCGAGAGCCGCCGGGTTCTGAGACAACAGCAGGAGGCGCTCAAACGGATAGCCGGTAACAAGGCGCTATTCTCAGGCGATTTCGCCCGGGCAAGCCGCATTATAAGCGAAATTGCGGCCCACACTCTTGGAGCTTCAAAGGCCATAATCTGGACCTTGGATGAGAGCCGCTCGGCATTAGTGTGCTTCGGGGCATACCAACTGGACCGCTCTAATATTCCTAAACGCGCCGAAATGATCGAAAGCATCTCGCTTGCGAATTATGATCTTGCCCAGATAAACGAATACCGCGTGATGATTTTAGAGGGCGCTCCTGAACAAGATGGATCCCTTCTCAATTCCATTTCGAACGGGTCTCCATCTGCAATGGTAGCGCCATTCAGGCGAAATGCGGACATTCAAGGATTCATCGCTTTTGCGTCGGATAGCCCGGCCCGGCGCTGGGGACCGGATGCGCAGAGCTTCGCTGCCTCTATCGCCGACTTCCTTTCAATGGCTCATGAAGCTGAGATTAGCAAGAAGTTCGAGTTGGAGCTTAAACGGCGCTCAATTGCGCTGGAATCCACAGCCGACGGCATGGCGATACTCGATCACCGTGAGCACTTTCAGTTCGTCAATCAATCCCTCTTGCGTATGTTCGGTTTCAAATCCGCTCAGCACTTGCTTGGCAAGAGCTGGCACGTTCTCTACACTAAACAGGAAGTTCAAAGAATCGAGCGAATTATTAAACCTCTCCTACGGCATAAGGGCAAAGGGCGGCTGGAAGCGATTGGGAGGCGGTGCGACAATACCTTCCTTTCTCATGAACTTTCTCTAACTGCCATGGAAAGCGGCGGGTTCGTCTGCACTGTCACGGATGGAACCGAGCGCAGACTGGTTGAGGAGAATTTGAGACGCAGTCAGCGGTTCCTTGACCAGGTCATCAATGCCAATCCGAATTTAATCTTCGTGAAAGACCTTCACGGTCGGTTCACTCTGGTGAATCAGGCAGTAGCTGATATGTACGGCACTACCGTGTCTGATCTGATAGGTAAAAAGGACAGTGATTTTAATGAACAAAGTGATGAGGTTGATCACTTCAGAAAGTATGATCGCATGGTGATAGAGGAGGGCCGGGATGTACTTGTGCCCGAGGAGATAATCACCGATTCGCGTGGGAAGCGTCACTATCTTCAGACCACTAAAAGACCTTTGCGGCTCGGCCCAGGTGAGCCATCTCAGGTTCTCGGAGTAGCAACGGACATTACCGAACGCAAGCGCCTCGAGGAGCAGCTGCTGCAAGCGCAAAAAATGGAAGCTATAGGACAGTTAGCCGGCGGTGTAGCACATGACTTCAATAACTATCTTACCGGCATAATAGGCTACACCGCGCTCCTGAAGTCGTCATCAATGAACAAGGGAGAGGTAGAGCACGCTTCAGATATGATTGAGAGCATCGCGCGTAAAGCCACTCAACTGACCGAGAAGCTGCTCGGTTTTGCACGGAAGGGAAAGAATCAAAATATTCCTGTCGACCTCCATTCAACCATTACGGAAACACTGGCCCTGCTGGGCAGAACAATCGAAAAAAATATCTCAATTACGCAGAATTTGAACGCTAAGCGTTCTTTCGTAGTAGGCGATCCGATGCAGATGCAACAGGTGGTGCTTAATCTTGCTATCAACGCGCGTGACGCCATCGCTGTGCTTGGCGGCGGAGTGCATCCTGACGGACGGATTAGCATAGTCACACGCGATTCGTATGTTGACCCCGGCTCGAGCCAGTCGGCTGAAGGAGTCAAGCCCGGTCATTACCTTATGATTGAGGTTCAGGACAACGGGTGCGGCATTCCCCCTGAGATAATAGAGAAGGTCTATGAGCCGTTTTTTACTACCAAAGATCCCGGCAAAGGAACCGGCATGGGGCTGTCCATGGTTTATGGAATAGTGAAAAACCATGGCGGCGCAATAAAGGTCAGTAGCGCCCCTGAGCAGGGCAGCACCTTTTCAATCTGGCTTCCAAGCATCGAAAGGCCGATGGGCTTAAAGGTAGAAAAAAGCTCTTTGGGCTCGATCAAAGGACGGGGCCACATTTTGATTGTTGACGATCACCAGGTAATAAGAGACGTGACTTCGCGCATGCTGACCTCCCTCGGTTATGACGTAGTTACCGCCAGGGATGGGGTGGAGGCACTGCGGTATTATTCGGAAAACAAATTTGAAATCGACCTCGTTATACTGGACATGGTTATGCCCAACATGGGGGCTCGCGAATGCTTTAGAGAGATAAAAAAGATTAACCCCCATGTGCGGGCAATTTTGTCTACCGGCTACGGAAACAATCACGCCGTGCAAGAGATAATGAATGAAGGGATGTCGGGATTCGTGCAAAAACCATATCAACTGGATAAATTTTCGCAGGTCATAGCACAAGTTCTTCAAAGCCCATCGGCGCTGCGAACCGGAGAACCGGGACTTGGCGACACGAAATCTCTTACCCCCTGATATCGCGTGGTGATAGCTACACAATCCTGATAAGTTGCCACGCTGATTTGCAAAGCCGGAAATAAAGTGTAAATTCCATAAAAAGCACTACTCAGGGTAGCCCAATAAACCGTTATGTTTGCTCTCTCAACTGAAAACGTCACCAAACAATACCAGGGGCGCAAAGTCGTCAGTGAAGTCTCCATTCAGGTTGCGGCCGGCGAAGTAGTGGGCCTTCTCGGACCAAATGGCGCGGGGAAGACAACCACTTTTTATATGTGCGTGGGACTTGTCACTCCCGATCAGGGCAAAATCTTTTTGAATGGAGAGGAGATTACAAGGCAGCCGATGTACAAGCGCGCAAGGCAGGGGCTCGGTTACCTTCCTCAGGAACCGTCGGTCTTCCGAAAACTGACAGTCAGGGATAACGTGTTGGCCATTCTAGAGACCATGCCGTTCCCCGGAAAATATGAGCGGGAGCAGCGCTGTGAGGAATTACTGGAAGAACTCGGCCTTACAAAGGTTGCATCAAGTCTTGCAAGCTCTCTCTCGGGCGGCGAGCGGCGGCGGGTCGAGATCACCCGGGCGCTTGCTCGATCTCCGAGCTTCATACTCCTTGATGAGCCGTTTGCGGGGATTGACCCCATCGCAATTCGCGACATTCAGAACATAATTGAAACTCTCAAAAAAAAGGGAATCGGTGTACTTATCACAGACCACAATGTGCGCGAGACTTTGGGAATCTGCCACCGCGCCTATATTCTGGTGGATGGAAAAGTGCTGGAAGAGGGCAGCCCTGAAAGGATCGCTAGCAGCGAGCGTGCCCAGCGCTATTACTTAGGCGACGACTTCGCACTATGAGGCTGCCCTCTGCGCGCATGGACGCGGGTGGGCCAGGCGCTGAATATTCCATCAAATATGTCGATTTATTTCTGTAACTTGCGCAGACGCGCAATTTTACGGAAAGGCGGCGGCCATTTTGGCCGATACTTACCTTGTTAGGACTGGATCAAGTCTTCTACCGAAGAGTCAGTCGCGTCAGATGGTTAGGTGTAAAAGAGCCGTATAAGGGAGCATTTGGGCTAATTCTTGCATACATCTGCGCCGAAATTCATCCAAAAGAGTGATAGAATAATGTTTAGTATCGAATAGCATTATGGCTCTAGAGACAAAACTTGTTCAAAAGTTGAGTCAATCGCTTTTGATGACTCCTCAACTGCAGCAGGCAATTAAGCTTTTGCAGCTTGGGAGGCTCGAATATATAGAGGCCATACAGAAGGAGCTGCTGGAGAATCCTATTCTTGAAGAGATAAAGGAGGGGCCGGAAGAGCCTACCTTCACAGCGTCTCCTAATGGAACTAGCCCTGACGGGATAGAAGAGCTGAGAGCGCCGGCAGAATCTGAGTCAGAACCCTCACTAATGACCGGCAAAACCCCGGTCGATTGGGAGAACTACCTTGAGAATCTTACCGATGCCCGCGGCAGCTCCACTCCGCGAGGTTTCGCAGACCTTGATGACAAACCATCACTCGAAGCTACACTAACGAAAAGCGAGAGCCTATATGACCATCTGGTCTCACAGCTAAGAATGGCCGATATCGACCGGGAACAACTCCCCGTTGTAATGCATATTGTTTGCAATTTAAACCGCGACGGTTACCTGTGCTGCAGTCATGAGGAGATCGCGGAAGCGGTCGGCTGCTCCTTGGAGCAGGTTGAAAAGGCAATGGAGATCGTAAAGACGCTGGAACCGGCCGGTATTGCGGCCAGGGATCTGCGCGAATGTTTGCTGATGCAGCTACACCTTCACGGCCTGGGAGATTCGCTCGAGTGGAGGATAGTAAGCGAGCATTTGGATAAGCTGGAGCGTAAGAAGTATGATCAGATAGCAAAATCGGAAAAGGTATCCCTAGATGAGGTTTACAAGGCGGTCCAGGCAATTCAGCATCTCGAACCGAGGCCCGGACGGATTTTTTCTGATGAAACGGTTCGTTACATTATTCCCGACATATATGTGTACAAGGTGGACGGCGAGTATGTGATAAGCCTCAATGAAGATGGAATGCCGAAGCTGCGGGTCAGTTCTTATTATTTGAAGCTGCTCAAGGGAAGCGAAACAAACGGAAACCCTCACAAAGAATACCTAAACGAAAGATTGAAGGCCGCCTCCTGGCTAATAAAAAGCATTCATCAAAGACAGCAAACGATATTCAGAGTCACAGAAAGCATAGTCAAGTTTCAGAAGAACTTTTTTGATTACGGTATCGAGAAACTCAAACCGTTGGTTTTGAAAGACGTGGCTGACGATATTGGCATGCACGAGTCGACCGTAAGCCGAGTCACCACCAACAAGTATGTGCACACTCCTCAAGGAGTATTCGAACTTAAGTTCTTTTTTTCGACGGGGATCAAAACAGGCGACGGGGATGTTTCGTCCTCTACAATCAAGGAAAAGATCAAGCAGATAATTGCGTCTGAAACACCCGACAAGCCTATAAGCGACCAACAGATCGTTGATATGCTTAAAAGCGCAAATATCGAGATTGCTCGTCGAACGGTGGCAAAATATAGAGAAAGCCTCGGAATCCTCTCTTCATCAAAACGGAAGAAAGTATTCTAAAACCGTCCCCGCACTCCTTAAATCGGTATTAGTGACCCCGCACACTCTTCCCTCCACTCAGGTGTTGAAAAAGCTATTTACCCTGATAGAATCAATGCTAATCGTTTGATGCTGAGAACCAGGTTAAACAACTTATTCGACAGGAAAAATCTCAATGGGCGAAAACGCACGGATTGTCAATGTTCACATTACCTTTCGAAATACCGAAGCAACCGAGGCGTTGAAGGGCTACGCTACGGAGAAGATAACCAATACCCTTAAAAAGTTTGTGCACCACGATACTGAAGCGCACGTTGTACTAAAAGTGGAAAAAAATAGGCAGATCGCCGAAGTTTCGTTCCGCAGCGACGGCGCGGACTTCCATGCCAAGGAAGAAAGCTCGGATCTATATTCGTCGATCGATACCTTAGTCGACTCCCTTACCCAGCAGCTCAGAAAGCATAAAGATAAAATCACCGACCATCATTAAGACATCAGGCAGCATGCAATTCCTTGCTGGATTGCTGGTGAAGCTCCATCGCACTTGCAACGTTGGCAATCGTTCCTGGCCATAACAGCCGGTATTCTCAAGTAAATTAGGAAATCGCCGTGTCTTCACCCGGCGAACCGCCTCCACTGCAAAGCGGCCACCAAGTGTTGACCCGGAGACCTGACTTAGGACAAACTAGTCCGAACTAGCGGTTACTTGGTAACCTTCCTCGGTTTAATACAACACAATTGCATTGGAGTACCTCTCATGGGTTCATCACAGCAGCCAAAGCTATCCAGTAATGAATTTGTCTTTTCCTCGGAGTCGGTATCGGAAGGTCATCCGGACAAGGTTTGCGATCAAATTAGCGATGCGATTCTGGACGGACTATTAGCCCAAGACCCGAGGAGCCGGGTAGCGTGTGAAACCCTCGTCAAGAACTCAATGATAATTCTGGCGGGAGAAATTACTTCGCAGGCAACTCTAGACTACGACCGCGTGGTTCGCTCCGTGGTTCGCGACATCGGCTATACTAACCCCAAAGTAGGCTTTGATTGTGATAGCTGCGAAGTATTGACCTTTATCAGTGAGCAATCACCCGACATCAGCATGGGCGTTACCGAGGGTGAAGGCGCTTTCAAGGAACAAGGCGCCGGAGATCAAGGGATCATGTTCGGTTTTGCCTGTAACGAGACCCCGGAGTTGATGCCACTTCCGATCTCTCTTTCGCACCATCTGATGATCGAGCTTGCCCGCATCAGAAAATCAGGCAAGGTGAACTTTCTGGAGCCGGATTCAAAGTCTCAGGTTAGCGTACGGTATGTCGACGGTAAGCCTAAAGATATCCACACAGTGGTTATCTCAACTCAACATAGCGAGGACGTAGATCTTGGGAAGGTGCAGGAGTTCGTTGTCGAAGAGGTCATTAAGAATGTAATTCCCTCACAGTACCTCACTAAGGACACCAGATACTTAATCAATCCGACGGGACGATTTGTCGTCGGCGGTCCTGTCGGTGATTGCGGACTAACCGGCAGGAAGATTATCGTTGACACCTATGGCGGATACAGCCGCCATGGAGGAGGTGCTTTTTCTGGTAAGGATCCATCCAAGGTGGATAGGTCTGCCGCCTATGCCGCGCGCCATATCGCAAAGAACGTCGTTGCTGCAGGCCTTGCCGATAAGTGTGAGGTGCAGCTTGCCTACGCCATCGGCGTCGCGCAGCCGGTCAGCATTCACGTTGAAACATTCGGCACCGGCAAGGTTTCGGATAACAAGATCGTCAATGCTATCGACCAGGTTTTTGACCTTAGACCGCAAAGCATTATTCAGAATCTTGAACTGTTGAAGCCTATCTACAAGCGCACTGCTGCCTATGGCCACTTTGGACGCGAAAGCGATGAGCAAGGCCATTTCTCCTGGGAGAGGCTTGATAAAGCCGAGCAGCTAAAGTCCGCGGTGTAAGTGATGAGTCTATGAGGATCGGCTGCCTGCAGCACGTTTCTTTTGAGACAGCCGGCGCAATAGAGACTTGGGCAACGTCCAGGCGGGCACATCTGTTTTCTGTAGCTCTTTACGATGATCAGCCTGTTCCCAGCGTGAAAGACCTGGATGCGCTGATTATCATGGGCGGTCCGATGAGCGTCAACGAAGGGGCAAAATTTCCGTATCTATCCGCCGAGAAACTGCTTGTAAAAGAGTGTCTAGAACGGCAAAAGAAGGTTCTTGGAATCTGCTTGGGCGCGCAGATTATAGCATCCGCACTCGGCTCAAAAGTATTCTCAAATAAGGAGCGTGAGATTGGATGGCTCCCTATAACAGTGAGCGAGCCGGAAGGTTTTCTGGCTTCGCTTGGGGATCTCCCTTCGGTATTTCACTGGCACGGAGAAACTTTCGATCTACCCGCCGGTGCAGTCCACTTAGCCTCCAGCGTCGCGTGCCACAATCAGGCCTTCAGCTACGGCGAGAACATTTTGGCGTTGCAGTTTCATCTTGAAGTGACCTCGGATGGCATCGACGCATTGATGCACCACTGCCACACTGATTTGGGAAGCGGACAGTTTGCGCAAACAGCCGATGAAATTATACGCGGCAAAGAACACCTTCCGGTTATGCATGATAGGTTGCAACTCGTTCTAGATCGTTTTTTTGAGACTTCTTAGCTCTCCTGGGGGCTTAGTAATTGAGCTTTTGACTCGATAACTCCGGCGAGGAAGCGCGCCTTTTAGAATCCCCTCGTAGGCACGCCCAAGGAAGGCCCCACATAGATATGCTGCTTCTCCGAGTCGCTTAACCGGTTCCGTGGAATCTCGCGCATCATATCTTCACGCATCAACTGAATCTCTTCCTCTCGCTCCATTATTGCTCTTTGGTTGGCGATATATTGCTGCTCTCTAGAACGGGCCTGAGCGTCCTCAGTCTGCCGCTTCCATGAGTAGCCAAGAGCTAAACCGACAGGAAGACCGATTGCGCCCCCCAGCAGTGCTGAGGCCGCAATATCTCCGCTACTAATCGCCGCTCCAACAAGTGCGCCTGTTCCGGCACCAGCCAAAGTACCGATTGCTCCGCCGGTAGCAACCGGCGCAGTAGGACCGCTGCAAGCGGCGAGCAATAAACTCGCTGCCAAGGAAAAACATTTCGGACCGGAAGTTGTTCCCATCAAAACCTTACCTTGTGACTGGTTTACTAGTGTTATCACACGATTACGCAATGAAGTGACTTATGCCCAGCTAAGAAAATTGTAACCGTTTCGCCGGATTAAGTGATGGTCTAAGTATTAGGTAACCGTTTAGTGGCGGTGTAGGACTGAACTTTTGTGCATTAGCAGTATCGATATAAGGCGGAAACAGCAACGTAATCAAATATGGAATGGCTGGAGACGGACGGTAAAGGCGGTTTTGCAATGGGGAATGCATCTGGAATCCCTGGCCGAAGATATCACTCCCTTCTAACAGCAGCTTCAGGTTCACCTGCTAATCGCTTCAATCTAGTAAATTCGCTGCATGTAGAGTTCAGATCATCCGGCGGAACTCAGATTCTATCTGCATATCAATTCCACCCGGGGGGAGTGTCGTCTGAGGGAGTCTCAGCCATTCGCGCTTTCAGCTACCGCCCCTGGCCAACCTGGACTTACGAAGTCGGTCCCGCAATGGAGATCTTGCAGGAGATAGTTATCTGCCGAACTGAGAATGGACCATCGACTGTTGTGCGATGGAGCGTACTTAGAGGAGATGTGCGCGGCGTTCTCAGTGTAAGGCCCTTGATCTCGGGCCGCGATTACCATGCCCTGCACCATCGCAATGATTCCTTTAATTTCGAGTGCAGCTCCATCGGCGGCTGCATGCAAATTCAACCGTATCCTGCCCTGCCCCAATTATCTTTTCTTAGCAACGGTAATTTCAGCGCCGCTCCGCACTGGTTTGAAAACATCTGGTATAACGTCGACAAAGAGCGCGGAGCAGATTACTTAGAGGATCTGGCAGTACCCGGAAGTTTCGAGTTCCAGATCGCTGAAGGGCCCGCCGTGCTCGTAATGCATCCGGCAAGACTGGATAATAACTTCGACAGTTCAGCGGTAGAGAAGCATGCGGCCGAAATCATTTCGAATGAGAGGAAGCGCCGTTCCGGATTCTCATCTGCCTTGGCGTTAGCTGGCGACAGTTACATTGTCGATAGAGACTCCGGCAAAACCATAATCGCAGGCTACCCATGGTTTGCAGATTGGGGCCGGGACACTTTCATTTCAATGCGCGGTCTCTGCCTATCTACCGGCCGAGTCGAGGATGCAGAAAACATACTGCTACAGTGGAGCGCGGCGCTCTCGGAAGGGATGATGCCGAACCGCTTTCTTGAGCACGGAGAACAGCCGGAATACAACTCGGTAGATGCTGCGCTTTGGTTCGTTATCGCCGCTTACGAGTTCCTTTCGCGTTGCAGCAAAACCTGCAAGCCCGATGTACGCTCAAAGATTACAACTGCGATCAATGCGATCATCACCAAGTTCATCGCCGGGACGCGCTTTGGCATAGCTTGCGATCCGCACGATGGACTTCTGAGGGCCGGCCAAAACGGCATGCAGCTTACCTGGATGGACGCTAAGATCGGCGACTACGTGGTAACTCCACGTATAGGCAAACCGGTTGAGATTCAGGCTCTCTGGATTAATGCTTTAGCTATAGCCAGTTCGCTGCTGAATAGGCATGCTGCCCTCCTCGCTTTGGCCAAAAGTTCATTTGCCGCTAAATTCTGGAACGAATCCAGGCAGTGCCTGTATGACGTGTGCGATGCGGACCACATGCCGGGCAAGAATGACGACTCCTTGAGGCCCAATCAGATATTTGCCGTCGGCGGGCTGCCTCATATGATTCTTCCACTTGAGCGGGCCGTGAAGGTGGTAGAACTCGTCCGGAATTCGCTTTGGACCCCGTATGGGCTACGATCACTTGCGCCCTCCGAACCTGGATATAGGGAGAGGTACTGCGGTAATGGATTCGAACGAGATACTGCCTATCACCAAGGGACCGTATGGCCATGGCTTAATGGAGCGTTTGTCGAGGCTTGGGTGCGGGTGAAGGGAAGCTCTGCTGAAAGGAAGGCAGAAGCTAGGGAGGCCTTTCTTAAGCCGATGCTGCGCGGTCTGGAGGAAGCAGGCATGGGGCATTTATCCGAGATCCACGATGCGAACGCCCCATTTTTGCACCGCGGCTGCCCGTTTCAGGCGTGGTCTGTGGGTGAAGCTTTGCGTTTGGAGTTGGATGTGCTGGCACTTTAAGTATCCTACCCTTGTCCGAGTTTCCTCGCTTGCACTTACTCTTAATTTTCTTCCTTTTCTTCCTCTTGCACTTCCTCTTTATCTTCCTCCGTGAAGCCCTAAATAGTGTTTACAATAAGCCCTCTGCGTCCTCCTTTCCTCCGTGTTAAAAGATTACTCCTCGCAAAATCAAAAAAATTTCAAATGGTGCCTATCGGTTTACTAGCGATAGTTCTGGCTTGCTGCCTTCTTTTTAATTTAGCGGGGTGGACATGGAGGAAAAGGAGGGGGAAATCGGCCATCAATTCGGCAAAGTCTCACTTGAGCTGTACACTCTAAAACGGCTTAATATTGTCCTCTACATTTAACTTCAAGCCGGCCGGAGGCCAGCGCTCCACTCAAGCTTTGAAGACATTCGACGCCAAGTTGTAGTGCCGTTCGCTATCATGCATTCTCACCGCGCGTCGGCGAGGCACAGAACTGGATTGAAAAACTTTGCCCGTCTGGGGTCAATAGCGACGAATCTCTTTCTCACCTGACCTTTTAGACTCAACCATATCCCCCTCCCTTATGCCCGGTTTTCAATAATGCATGTAAATTTATCCTAGGGAGGCGCCTGGTTTTATGAGAAAAAAGTCAAGATGAAGACTAAGAGGAAGAATAGGAGAAGCAGGCGATCGGCTTCAAGTTAGGCGCTGCATTTCAAGCCAATTCTTACCTCAGTTGCTAAGAAATAGGACAAAATATAGGATACTGACTGCTGCCAAGTATCGCACCGCTCACCGTATTCCTTAGAAATATTACAGACCCATGTCCAATCCAGAAGAAGAACGACTGCGCCAAGACCTGGAGCGAACGGCAAATTGGAAAAGATGGGGCCCTTACCTTGCTGAACGCCAATGGGGCACGGTACGTGAGGACTATTCGCCTGACGGCGCTTGCTGGGACTACCTTCCTCACGATCACGCAAGAAGCCGCACCTACCGCTGGGGAGAAGATGGACTGCTCGGTATTAGCGATCGTCAGTGCCGCCTCTGTTTTGCCGTCGCACTCTGGAACGGCAAAGATCCTATATTGAAAGAGAGACTCTTCGGCTTGAACGGTCCTGAAGGCAACCACGGTGAAGACGTTAAAGAGTGCTACTACTATCTCGAAGCAACGCCGACTCACTCGTATCTTAAAGGACTATACAAATACCCGCAGCGGGAATTTCCATACAACCTGCTGGTTTCGGAGAATCGCGCTCGTGGCAACGCTGCCGATGAATTCGAGCTGGTTCACACCGGGATATTCGACGACGGCAAATACTTCGACGTGTTCATCGAATATGCCAAGAATTCGCCTAATGACCTTCTTATTCGAATCACCGTTCATAATCGCTCGTCTGAAGCGGCCGCGATCGACATTCTTCCCACAATATGGTTTCGCAATACTTGGAGCTGGGGGCGCCTCGGCGAAGCGTACACGGCCAAGCCTCAAATGTCGCTGCAAAATGCCGACTCTATCATTTGCTCTCACAGCACCCTGGGAGAGTATCACTTTGAGTGCGAGAAGAACGCGAACTTTAAAGCAATATTCACCGACAACGAAACTAACATCGAGACTCTTTACGGCCAGCAAAACAAGCATCCATTCGTCAAAGACGCTTTTCATCATTATGTAGTGAATAAGGTGGATTCAGCGGTGTCCTTCCGTGGCCCTGCTACCAAGGCCGCCTTTCACTGCACAACGGTGCTCGAAGGGAAAGCAAGCCGCACCTTCCGGCTCCGCCTTTTCGATGTGTTAGAGCGGCCGGATTTGCTCTTTGAGGAGCAGTTCGATGCGATCTTCAAGCGGCGCATTGAAGAGTGCGACCAGTTCTACAAGAGCCGTAATCCGCCTCAAATCACGGATGCGGAAGAGCAAGTAATCCGCCAAGCCTATGCCGGCCTAATCTGGTCAAAGCAGTTTTATTACTATTCGGTACGCGAGTGGCAGGAAGGTGATCCCACCATGCCTAGTCCGGCTGAAGGCCGTAAGCAGGGAAGAAACAAAGAGTGGGCTCATCTTTACAATCGAGATGTAATCTCGATGCCCGATAAATGGGAGTATCCGTGGTATGCCGCCTGGGACCTTGCATTTCACATGATATCTTTTGCCCGTATCGACCCGCAGTTCGCAAAGCAGCAGCTGCTCTTATTTTTGCGCGAATGGTATATGCATCCTAATGGGCAGATTCCGGCCTATGAGTTTGCATTCTCAGATGTAAACCCCCCGGTGCACGCTTGGGCGTGCTGGCGCATCTACAAAATTTCCGCCCCGAGAGGCAAGCGAGATCTGGCGTTTCTTGAGAAGGCTTTTCATAAGCTTCTTCTCAACTTTACCTGGTGGGTAAATAGAAAGGATATCGCTGGGAATAATCTTTTCTCCGGCGGATTTCTTGGCTTGGACAATATCGGGGTATTCGATCGCTCGCGCCCGGTACCGGGTGGAGGCACTCTTGAGCAGGCCGACGCAACCGCCTGGATGGCATTTTATTCATCAATAATGCTGGCCATTGCCCTTGAGCTGGCCAGCCATAACCAAGTTTATGAAGATATTGCGTCCAAATTTTTCGAGCATTTTATAGCGATTGTTGACGCGATGAACACCATGGGCGGCACGGGGCTTTGGGATGAGGAAGATGGATTTTACTATGATCAGATTCAACTTGGTCATGACGTAATACCGCTGAAGATTAGATCGCTCGTGGGAATAATGCCGCTAATTACGGTCGAGGTTCTTGAAAATAGTCTTATTCAAACCTTGCCCGGGTTCAAAAAACGGATGGCATGGTTCTTGGCGCATCGCCTTGATTTGGAACAGAACATCTCGTTTGCTGAAAGCGATAGAAACGACGGCTCGTATCAGGGACTTCTCGCTGTTGCCTCAAGGGACAAGCTGCAGCGAATACTGGAGAGGGTGCTTGACGAAAATGAATTTCTCTCACCTTTTGGCGTTAGGTCTCTATCTAAGATTCACGCCGAGAAGCCTTTCGTGCTTAACATAGGAAGTGAGCAATTCAGTGTTGCCTATGATCCTGGCGAATCACACACCACCTTGTTCGGCGGCAACTCGAACTGGCGCGGTCCGGTATGGTTCCCGATCAATTATCTTCTAATTGAATCACTCGAGCGATTTCACCATTTTTACGGAGAACGCTTCAAGGTGGAATGTCCTACCGGCTCGGGCAATATGATGAACTTAAAGCAGGTAGCCGAAGAGATCGGGCGCCGATTAACTCTGCTGTTTTTGCCGGGTCAAGGCGGGCAACGCCCCTGCCACGGCGATGATATCCGATATCAGAACGACCGTGACTGGAGAGAATTAGTGCTGTTCTATGAATACTTTCACGGTGATACCGGAAAGGGATTAGGCGCCTCACATCAAACAGGATGGACGGCCTTAGTCACTCGGTGTCTTGAAAAGACGATCTGGGCTAGAGCCGGGCGGACCGGCTGACCGGACATTACATTAGCAAAGTCGGGAAATATGGCATAAAATGTCTGTGTTTTTCTCTGACCATCTAGGAGAGGTACCATGGAAGTAAAAAGAGAATCAGAGAGACCGTTCAGGGATCGATCTCACTCCGGTGATGCCGGCCGAACAAGAGACCCGAGTCAAGCCTCGTTTAAGGGCGGTGATCCGGATACACGGCCTAAAAGCAGCAATCCCGGCACTGAAAGACCTAATGATCGTGGTGGTGCGAACGTACTAAACACATCTAGCGGGGTGCCGGCCACTATGAATGAGCCGGAAAGGCACTCTCCTCAGCGGGCAATTCCGCACATACTGCTGGTGGACGACAATGCCGCCACTACGCAAATGACTGTGCGCTGGCTGCGCAGTAAAGGATATGATGTCAGCTTTGCGCTGGATGTAGAGAATGCCATAGAGATATTGAACAACCGTGCCGTTGATCTCGTTATACTCGACGGGGATTTGGGGGATGGGCTATACGGCGATGGCAGCCAATCCGGGAATCTAGTAAGGGAGCATCTTGAAGGCCGCGTAAGGTATGTACGCTTTACCGGAATGCCTGATGATATCCCCCCGCACCTTCACGGCGAAAAATGCTTCACAAAAGGCGAACTAAGTATCGGAGACTGGCTGCAAGAACGGATCCCGGCCAGTAAATTGGGAGCTTAAGATTTCTCGTGCATTAATATTACGAATATTACGCGTCTTTTCAGATCGAATATCGGCTAATGCCCTCCATCGATTCGAAAAATGAAGGGCAATTCGAAAGATAAAGGGCGTTACTATTAAGCCGTCATTTGTGCTACATCGGCAAGCGGAAGCGGCGCCACACCTAGGCGGCTCTCAAAATCTCTCATAACATTCATGTAATTTATGAATGCATCGTAAGGGCTATCGAAGGGGCTAAAGTAAGCGTGGACATCTCCATCTGCAAACCACTTGGTGCACATATAGTAGAAGTGATCCGAGGTAAGAAGCTTGCGCCAAGTATCTATCAGCGCTTCATCTCCGCTCTGCTTTACTCTATCTCCTAGCTCGTAGATCCTCTTTAAAGCACTAATCTGCATCCGGTTCCCCTGCCAGGCCGTAACATCACGGTCAACATCGGCCCAGGAAGTAACCCTCCCGAACGGGATCTCGGCAAATGAACTGTAACGCTCAATGGCTTCACTCGGGGTACAGAAATCCCAGTCTGGATGGCGGGCAACCGCCTCCGGAAGGTGTTCCAAGAACTGAAATATTCCGGTCGACTCCCACTGATGCTCACCGAACGTTTCATAGTCCATGAACAGGTTTACTATCTCCCCTGCCCCGCTTATTCGATGAATCCAGCTTGCGAATTTATCGGCGGTGAGCGGGAACTCCGGCCAGCCGCGATTCGAGAATCTAAACGCCACGTCGTCAGAAAGCCGGTAGTTTTTCAGAAGCAGTCTGGTATCGCGGCCGCCGTTGCCTTGCCCGGCTACGCTATACACGAAGTTGGGACTTCGCCACCCTAAAATATCGTCCGCACCCTCTGCAATAACTCCTTTAAAACCTAATTCGGCAACGGTGCTGCCTATATGATCGCTATAGATCAGCTCGGTATTTCTGAACACAGAAGGCTTCTGACCGAATAGATCGTGGATAAGATCGCTGTGCAGAGTTATCTGCTGCAAGAACTCGTTACTGTCGTGTATGGAGGCAAGCGAATGATAGTAAGTTTCGGCTAGAAACTCGACGCATCCTGTCTCGGCGAGTTTGACAAAACTCTCTAGGGCCGGCGAACAGTAGTTTCTCATCTGCTCGATGGCTACTCCGGTAATCGAATAGCTAACCTTGAAGCGCCCCTCGCCCCTCTTTATTAGTTTGAGAATCAGATCGTTGGTGGGCAGATAACACTTATGCGCCACCTTCTCGAGAATCTGGCGGTTCTTATCATCGTCAAAATAAAAAGGGTTTCGAGTGGACTCGAAATATGAGTATCGCCTCAGCCGGAAAGGCTGATGAACTTGAAAATAAAAGACGACTGAAGACATAAAGCTTTGATGAAGGAGTAGTTAAAAGGGTGGCAGAAGTTACGCAAATGTTACAAAGTGCGTATCTGAAAGGTACGACAAAGACCGATTTAATTCAATATAAGCGGCGTAAAAGCCCCAACTATAATAGGCGCCTATAAACCTCAATAGTCTTGAGCGCCGAGGCATCCCAACGGAGGCGACGGAGCTCCTCACGCGCCATTGAAACCATATCCTGGCGCAGCTCCTCATGCATAAGGCCGTTAATAATAAGGTCAGACATCCGATCTATATCCCAGAAATCGACCTTCAGTGCGTGGCCCAAAACCTCCGATACGCCTGATTGGCGTGAAATGATTACGGGTGTGTCATAATTGATCGCCTCCAGGGCGCTAATGCCAAACGGCTCTGATACCGATGGCATAACGTATAGATCTGCAACTGAAAACATCTCTTCCACCTCCTCCCCCTTAAGAAATCCCGGAAAGTGAAAGTTCTTTGCAATACCCAATTGGTGCACCCGATCAACCATCCTGTTCAACATGTCACCGGACCCCGCCATAACGAACATAACATCCGGCACGTGGGGAATAACTTTGGCCGCAGCTTCAACGAAATAATCGGGCCCCTTTTGGAATGTGATACGCCCAAGGAACAGTACGACCTTTGAAGGCCACCCTTGATTGCGGCGGTATTTCTGAATTACCCGCCTGGGGTAAACTCCATTATGAACAACACTTATCTTCTCGCCATTAATCGCATGCTGCTGCTGAATAATCGCCGCAGTGTAGTAGCTAACTGCGATCACTGCATCTGCCGCTTCAATCCCAAGTTTTTCAATGCTCTGAATCTGCGGATTGACGTTCGCTCCGCTGCGGTCATACTCCAAACTGTGCACATGAGCCACCATCGGCTTGCCGGACAACCTTGATAGAGCAATAGCGGCGGGGAAGGTCATCCAATCATGAGCGTGAATCACGTCGAAGTCGCACCCCTCACTCAGAGAGAGTACATTAGATGTATAGCGCGCTACTGCGTCAAAGATATCGTGACCATAATGAGAGACAGCGTCACGCTCTACTATTGCGCCAAGTGACGAGGCAAGCGCTTCAGGCGGAAGCTCTGCCGCTGTAAGACGCGACATATAGGCAGCCAAAAGCTCATCGAACGTCTTGGCATTCAGATAAGGCGAAAGCAGCGACGGTAGCGGCATAGTTCTTACGCCTTTCACGCTTTGCCTACGGACTATGCGCCGCCTGCCGGCCGATTGAGAGCCTCTCTCTTCCGGCTCCAGCGGTCCATTCATCGAGTCGACTAAAAGCATATGCTCCGCTCTCTCGTCACCAGAGAGGCGGGGAACGATAAAATCAATAAGTATCCCGCATCTAGCGAGAGCGACCGTAAGCCCCTCACATGCAGTACCAAGGCCGCCACTGATATGAGGCGGATATTCCCAACCGAGCATTAGAATGCGCATGATGTGCAGCGTAGAGGGAGCATAAGGATAGTTCAGGGGGTACCGAAAAATTCGCGGCACCTGCCACCCTAAACGCCGAATATACTCCCGGCTCAAAATAAAGTCTATAAGTAGCGAGGACCTTTATTGTTTTCCAATGATAAAGATCGGGTTATGTTTCTATGGCCGGGAAAATCCAAAAAAGGTACTAATGGCTGAGCCGCCTTCGCGGCTTGCAAAGCGGCATGAAATCAAAAGAAACAGGTATCGGGAGAGGTCTATGCTATTAGCGGGAGATGTGGGAGGAACCAAGACTCGTTTGGGGCTTTTTGAACCACACGGAAAGACAACCAAACGATTGGCAGTTGAAAGGTACGAAAGCGGCAAATTCGACAGTCTTGAGGAGATAATTAAGACCTTTTTAGACCAGCATAAGGCTCGGCCCAAAGTAGCTTGCTTCGGAATCCCAGGACCCGTGATAGAGGGGCGTGTCAAGGTGACCAACCTTCCCTGGGAACTTAGTGAGCGCTCTATTTCGGACTCTTTGGACATTCCAAAGGTCAAGTTGGTCAATGACCTGGTAGCTACTGCCGCTGCCATCCCGGCTTTTACAGAGAAAGAGATCTTAACTCTCCACCGCGGCAATCCCCCGGTAGGAGACGGCGTGGCTGCCGTTGTCGCCCCTGGAACCGGGCTTGGTCAGGCATTTTTGTATCAAGATGGCGGCCGCAACTATTTCCTTGCATCGGAAGGGGGCCATTCAAATTTTGCCCCTACTAATGAGATTGAGTTTGAGCTTCACGCATTTATTACCCGTAGGTATGGACATGCAAGCGTGGAGCGGGTTCTTTGCGGACCCGGCCTAGTAAATATATACGAGTTTCTAAAGGAAGGGGGGCATGCCGAGGAGCCGCTCGAGCTTTCTGAGAAGATGAGAACCGAACTTCCGACCGCTGTGATTGCGTCAACCGGCCAGGAAGGGACTTATCCTATCACAAAAATGGCTCTGGAGATGTTCATTTCAATTCTGGGAGCCCATGCAAGCAATGTTATGATTACAGTGCTCGCAACAAAAGGAGTGTATTTAGGTGGCGGCATACCTCCCCGTATTATCGAGAAGCTGCAAGAGGGAGGTATTATGAAAAGCTATCTTGATAAGGGTAAGATGGCTCGCCAGGTAGAAGCCGCTCCGCTGCATGTTATCAAAGATGATCACGCAGCCTTGCTGGGAGCCGCCGAGATAGCTTTCAGTTTAAGTTAATTGTTTGAGAAGCGTATACAATGTCAAAAATTCTGGTAGGCAAGAACGGCTCAGGCAGGGAAGTATATCTTTTGACCGAAATGGCGAACCGCCATGGCCTCATATCCGGCGCTACCGGAACGGGTAAAACTATTACACTGAGAGTTCTAACGGAAGCGTTCTCTGATGCCGGAATTCCCGTTTTTGCGGCTGATGTCAAAGGGGACCTTAGCGGCGTAGCGCGCACAGGGACATCTGAAAGCAAGCCGGTAAAAAATCGCATTGAACTGCTTAACCTACAGGACTTCAATTTTACGGCCTTTCCGGTTGAAGCCTGGGATCTTTATTCTGAAAACGGAGTGCCATTAAGGACGACTATCTCAGAGTTCGGGCCGATCTTGCTGGCGCGAGTTTTGGACCTAAATGACACGCAGCAAGGTGTGCTTTCGCTTGCATTCCGATTGGCGGACGAAAATGGACTATTAATACTCGACCTCAAAGATCTCCGCGCAGTGCTCAGCTGGCTTGCTGACAACAGCTCTGAGATCCAAACCACACATGGAAACGTATCCAAAAGCTCTATCGGCGCCATCCAACGATCCATTATCGAACTGGAGGAGGCCGGCGGCGATTCATTTTTTGGGGAGCCTGCTTTAACCCTGCCTGACCTCATGCGCACCGACTCGACCGGCCGCGGAATGATTAACCTGCTGGATGCGACTAAACTGATAAATGATGGCAGGCTCTACTCTACATTTTTGCTGTGGCTGCTCTCGGAGCTGTTCGAACAACTCCCGGAGATAGGAGACGCCGAGAAGCCCAAATTCGTATTCTTCTTTGACGAAGCTCACTTACTTTTCGCCAACGCTTCGGAAGTGCTGCAAGAGAAGATCGAACAGGTGGTACGCCTAATTAGGTCGAGAGGAGTAGCCGTATTTTTTGTAACTCAAAACCCGATTGACATACCGGAGAAGGTGCTTGGCCAGCTCGGCAATCGAATTCAACATGCCTTGCGCGCTTACTCCCCCCGCGATCAGAAAGCCGTTAAGGCGGCCGCTGACACATTCAGGCCTAATCCGGCCATCGATACCGAGAGGGCTATAACCGAATTGGCGGTTGGAGAAGCATTAGTTTCTTGCCTCTCAGCCGATGGAGTTCCCGAACCGGTGGAGCGGACTATGGTCGTGCCACCACGCTCGCGATTGCAGCCCCTGACCCAGGACGAGCAGAAATTGCTATTGGGAAGCAGCGCCACAATAGCCCGGTACGGCGAGCGCATCGATCGTGAATCGGCTTATGAAGCGCTGGGCAAGCGTCTTGCGGAGGAGTCCGCCGCAACCGAAGATAAGCAAGAAAAGAAGGAGCAGTCTTTTTTCCCCGGCTCGACCTCTAAGCGGCAAGGTGTGTTCGAGGCCTTTGTTAAATCCGCGATCCGCTCTGTAGGAAGCCAAATCGGACGCGCACTAATGAGGGGAATTTTGGGAACGGCGGGAAAGCGATAGTAACCACTCACCGTACCTCTAACATTCAGAATTCAGGCTAAGGTGAGATCGCCAGCAGCGCTAAGATCGACGGCGGGAGTGTTTATGATATCTTGTTGGTCGATATCCGAATTGGCCTCGAATGGCACGAAAATTAATGCCAAAGCAACCAAAGTCACTAAGGCTAATGAGGTTAATGCGGATAAGATCCTTCGTTTCATCAAGCAAACCGCTCCAATCTGGGTCTCCTCCAAAACACTAGATCAAACGATTGGCTCGAGACAAGCCCCTATAGCAACATTTGCAAGCCGTAATGCCCTGGATCACGCGGTCAACGCCATTTTAATTTTTGCTTGATGAATTTAATTGCTGCGACGCGATTCAAAATCTCAGCGAAAAGCTGTATAGCTACTCTGTGGATAACTTCCCTACACGTCCGAAGTATCTAGTCTGACAAATGTTAACAAAATCACCTCAAGCTGCTGATCTCTTTATTTTTTTGAAGAGAGGAGAAAGTGCGCACTCCTAGCGCAGAAACTGATCGAGCGCGGCCTAAAGTCGACCCTCGCCTTCGCCCTTCGGTGAATGATGGAATGGCATACGCGGTTATGGCAGGAGCGGGGGAATCATACATAAACCCTTTCGCTATTTTTCTTAAAGCTTCGAGCTCTCAAGTAGGACTGCTCACCAGCCTGCCTCCTCTCATCGGCGCCCTATGCCAGTCCTTGAGCCTTTGGACTATGGAGAAATTTACAAGCCGCCGCCGGTTGATTGCCCTGGGAGCAATGGCTCAAGCCTTGGTATGGCTGCCAATCGCCGCGCTTCCGTTCCTTTTTGATGAAAACTCGGCCACTGCGGTTAACGTTCTTATACTGCTTGTTGCGCTTTACCACATCGCCTTCCAAAGCACGGTTCCGATCTGGAACAGCCTGATTGGAGATCTTGTTCCGATTGAAACGAGGGGCAGCTTCTTTGGATTTCGAAATCGCCGCACCGGCCTCTTAACCTTCACATCGCTCCTCGTAGCTGGGCAGATTCTTCATCTCTTCGAAAGTCAGCGCCTTACCACCATAGGCTTCTGCATGATCTTTTTAATCGCTTTTTTAGCGCGCAGCTTATCTTCGTATTGGATTACGCGTTATCCTGATCCGCCATACAACTTCGAGGCTTCGCACCGATTCAGCTTTTGGGATTTTATACGGCGTTCGCCGCGTTCTAATTTCGCGAAGTTCGTTTACTTCGTGGCCTCCATGAACCTTGCAACCTACGTCGCCGGGCCCTATTTTGCGCTTTACATGCTGAATGATCTGAAGATGTCCTACTCCGAGTACACGGTAGTCATAGCCAGCGCCACAGTAAGCCAATTCCTGACAATGCACTATTGGGGAACATTATCCGATCAATTCGGCAATCGAAAGATAATGACCGTGTGTGGAATCGGGATCGCGGTCGTGCCCTTCCTTTGGATCGTATGGTCGAACACCTTGGCAATTATTTTGATGCAAGCCTTTAGTGGCTTCATGTGGGCAGGTTTCAATCTCTCCGCTAGCAATTTTATGTTCGATGCAGTATCCCCGCCGAAGCGCGCACGTTGCGTTGCGTATCAATCGATCGTGAACGCCTCTTTCATCATGTTTGGCTCACTGTTAGGAGCCTTTTTGGTAGAGAATCTTCCGGCCGACTGGCCCCTGGCGAGCGGCATCTGGGCGCCTTCATCCGGATTTCTTAGGATCTTCGCCATTTCTGGCATTCTTCGGCTGGCAGTGCTTGCCGTATTACTGAAAATGTTCAAGGAAGTCCGTGAGGTTGAACAGATTCGGCATAGGGATTTAATTTTTAGAATCACCAATTTTCGCCCGCTTTCGGGGGCATCTTTCGGTCTTATTACCGCTGCTTTGAAGCGGAAAAAAGATAGGCACCCTCCTTCATAACATGATATTTTGATTGAATGTTCGCCACTCAGACTGGGGATTGCGGCGCGCGCCCCTGAGGGGGTGGAAGACAACTGCTTTCAAAAACGGCATTGATACATTTATAACTGAACGGTTGCACCAAATGTTTGAAAACTTGAAGGACCTTCTAAGCCACTCCACGCTGACCGTAGATGCATCAGGTCAGCCCACTTCAAGAGACCTGCGTATCTCGGTAGTAGTACTGCTTCTCTCTCTCGCTAATGCTGACGGAAATTTAAGCTCTCCAGAGGTCGGCGCTCTTTGCACTTCGACCTTCAGAAAGATGGGCTTGGAGGAGCACGAAACCGGAGAGCTAATGGAGGTCGCGGACTTTCTGGTACGAGACAGCGCAAAGCTCGACTCCTTTCTTGCAGCACTGCGTGACGGATTTAACTCCAACCAGAAGCAACTGCTGCTGGCGCTCTTATGGCGGATTATTATGGCTGATCAAAAAGTCGAGAAGCTGGAAGGCATAATGGCTGCTGAAATCAGAACTAAACTGGGGTTGTCATTGGAACAGGGAGTACGGGCGCGCAAACTTGCTGAAGTAGAAGAGCTTGATGTGATCTTGGAACGTTTCCCCTAGAACGCAGTTGAGTACGCCAACGCAATATAATACGCCCCATAGTATTGTTCTGCATAGATTAGAACTTGCAGAAACAAACCGATACTAACGACAATTGCCGCGGGCGTCTTTAATCTCGTTCTGTCTCGAACTGCGTAGTAACTCAACAGAGAAACGTCGCCGAAGATAGCAATGTGAAAGGATGCAATCGCCCAGAACTGGATGCCGAAGCAAGCTGAAACAGCAAAAACTCCGTTCAAGGTAGCAGCAAGTAACCGACTGCTAAGCGACAAAGACCAGGTCAGTAATAATCCGCCAACTAAAATAAATACGGTTGAAGTATAAACCCCGTATCTAATAAGCACTGAAGTGGTTCTCGGATAATGGTCTTGGAACCTAGTCATTGTCAAAGCAAGCCACGCAGCCACAGGCGGCGGTGCTAGTTTCCAAATTACATTGCAATTAGAGTCTTCCCTCCACGCCACAGCCAACAAGTGCTCGCCTACATGAATCTCACCGCTAGGACTATCTGCGTACTGCGTTTCCTCACTGCCACGAAATCGAAACGCAACGCGAGACCTATTGGTAATGGATTGGGTGACTTCGGTTACCAAGATTAAATAGGTCCCGGGTGCTCTATCGGAGATGCGACAGCTACTCGCAAAAGCCGTCGGTGACCAGGCCAGTGCCGCAAAGAAGATAGTTATCGCGAGCAAGAACCTCATATACTAGGGTTATGGTTGAACTAACGGAAACGGTTACTAGCCGTAGGCTGGCCACGAGCCGGGCCCCCAAGGCCGCACGAGCGCGAAAGCCTGCTGAAGTTTTGTGATTTGGGACCCGCAGCTCGCTGCCTTAGTTACCGCCACGGTTTTCGAATCGCCATGCCCCTACTTCATGAATTATTCCGTATCCCGGCTGTTCTATGTCTTGAGGGGCAATGTGCCAGTACCAGCTGGACTGGTCGGCTAGGTGACGGTTCTTGAGCGAGAGATTTTTAGAGATTAGAAGAGCAGGTTCTGTCTGCCAGTGAGAATGCACTTTGGTGTAATACATGTAATTGACGTCGCTAATTATGACGATGCAAGAAGCCCCACTGCTTGCAAGCAGTTCAATGTGCTGGCTCTGTAGCTTGCTTAAAGAGAGATGTAGGGCCTCCTGAAGATATAGGGGATAAAGTCCGTTCTCGTCTGTATCATAGTCCCAATACTCCAGAGCCGCCTGCTGCACCCGATCTCTCCAGTACAGTGGAATTTGCCCCAGCAGATTGAGCGAGACGATTACGTCGGCGTCCATCCACGGGCGCGCTGCTTTCGGACTGCACCTGAGAGAGCCAAGGAAACAGGCAAGTGCTTCGACATTTTCTTCTGGATATTCTACAAAAAAACCCCGCAGAGCTTCACTCCAACTGTCGAGAGAGTATGTAAGATCTTCATTACAAAACGTCACGGCTTGCCGGGACGATAAGCTCCTTGCAAACTTTATCCATTTGCGATTAACCAGCGGATTGGCATCACACAGATTGATGCGGCTGAAGCGAGCTCTAACTCCCTCACTGTCCAGATCGTTTAACTCTACTGCACCGAGCACCGTAACCTCTTCCAAGGCGGGCTGACGTAGGAAACTCTCCCGTTGGAAAAGCTTGCTGCATTCAAGGTGAGACTGCCAATACTTACCGCATCTTTTACGGCGCGCCTCAATACCGAGACCCATGTTGATAAAATCGCTCCGAGTGGGATGTAAAAATCGGGCGATGCTATAGCGCAATAGTTGGCTCACCTGCTATTCTCCACTACTTGTGATGAGGATTAGTTCAAGCGGGATACAGGGAATGAGGCAAAAGCGCTGGCAAAATCAGTACATTGCCCTTTTAGAGAGCATGCCGGAGCTGATTCTGAGGTGCCCGGAAGGACTGCCTGCACCTTTTGAAGCGGAGTTTCTCACTCAAAAACTGAACCGCTTTGAAAAGGTAATTGCCGAACTGGGATGCGGCTCAGGAGGCCATTTAGTTGCCCAGGCAAAGCTTAATCCTATGGCCTTGTTCTTAGGTTTTGAGCTTCGTTCCACACGTACTTTCCGCAGCGCCGAAAAAGCAAAAGATGAGAATCTCGATAATCTCATCTTTTTACGGTGTGATGCTCGAAGGATCGCGGAGGTGCTGAGCGAGGATTCCTTGAGCGGGATTTATATAAATTTCCCCGATCCATGGGCGGACCGGCGCAAATGGGCGAAGCACAAACTTCTTAAAGGAAGCTTTCTCTCTCTTCTTTGCTCAATGCTCCGCCCAGGCGGCTTTATCTCCTACAAAACGGATCATGCCCCCTCCTTCGCCGATACACACGCGCTGATAAAGGAAAATCCCCTACTCTCAATAACGAAACTTTCGCAGAATCTTCACCACTCGGAGTATCTGCAGGGAAACGTCTTCAGTGAATTCGAAAGGTTATTTCACAGCAAGGGATTCCCGGTTTTTTTTATTGAGGCAGCAAAAACCACTTAAGGCTGCGCCCCGTGGCGGTTTATAATATGTAATGCAAGTTGAATTGACGCACCCGGCCTGCTGCGGCGCGCATCAAGCTAAATAGGGCATGAAGCCCGATTTAAAGTACGGTTGGTTTTATTTGAGGTAACGTCATGGATAATGGGCAGTCAAAGGAGAGATTAGCTACTATCAATACCACGATTGGTGAATTGATTGAGGCAGTTACGGAGATCGCGTTAGAAGCCGGCAAGACGGAGCAAGAGGGCTATAAGCTCGCCTCGCTCACGTTAGAGTCTATTCTGAGACGGCGCCGCGTTCAGGAGCTGCCGGTCCTTAATTAACCAGCCGTCCGCATGACCTCCGAAAAGGCGGTTTAAAATCGGTGGAGTTTTTTAGGACTTACCTTAAAGGGCCGGGATCGATTCCCGGCCTTATCCGCTAGAATTAAATTTCGATTCCCGGTAATTTTCCCTTCATCTTAATAGTATTACACTCTTAGGCACTTAACATTTGCGGAAGAGGTTTCGGTGATCGAAATAGAGAATCTCACTAAGAGCTACGGCAACTTTACTGCCGTAAATAATGTCAGCTTTGTGGTGCAGCCAGGAGAGATATTCGGCTTTCTCGGAGTCAACGGCGCCGGCAAAACTACCACTCTAAAAATGCTTGCAGGAGTTCTTAAGCCCTCTTCGGGTACAATCCGCATCGGGCGGCACGATATGGCTTCCGATTCTCAAGCAGCAAAAAGGATAACCGGCTACATCCCAGATCGTCCCTATCTTTACAATAAACTAACGGGCCGCGAGTTCCTTTACTTCATCGCGGATCTATACTCTGTTCCGCAGAAGAGGGCAGAAGAGCGCATCGATCAACTGCTAGAAGAGTACGGCCTCACCCGTTGGCAAGATGAACTTGTCGAGAGCTACTCTCATGGAATGAAGCAGCGCCTGGCAACTTGCGCCGCACTAGTGCACGATCCGGAAGTGCTGATAGTAGACGAACCTATGGTTGGTCTGGATCCGCACGGTGCAAAGTTTTTGAAGCAGGCCTTTCGGCGATATGCCGACTCCGGAATGTCGATCCTACTTTCTACTCATTCGCTTAACGTGGCGGAGGAGGTGGCGGACCGCCTGGCGATAATTCACGATGGCAACTTGATTGCGGCCGGCACCTTAGAACACATTAGAATTCAGACCGGAAGCATTCAGATCAGGCTCGAGGAGATGTTTTTACAGCTCACTTCAAGCTATCAAGGATGACGGCGAATTTTATTCCGCTACTCCTCAAACCAAGAATCCTAGGCTGGAAGAACATCTGGTTAAAGGCTCCCTTAAAAGAGAAATTCAGCATTAGGAAGATTATACTTGCCGCAACTGCGGCGATCGTTATCGTCAGCCTGTTTCAGGCATGTCATGATGCCCTTCTTTACCTGCAAAGCAGCCAGGAGCGGCTCGAGATTCCGATTCAGTTCATTCTGAATGCCGCCCTGGTCTGCCTTTTTGTATTGCTGGTTCTTTCTTGCCTCGCCAACGCGCTCTCGTCACTTTTTTTCGCGAAAGATCTCGATCTGGTGCTGGCAGCGCCCCTTTCAATGCCGCGCTTTTACCTTAATAAACTCATCGAAGTTCTAATAAGCTCGAGCTGGCTAATTCTTCTGCTTGCAGCTCCGATACTTTCAGCCTTCTATTTCGCTTACCAGCCGCCGCTGGGCGCTGCTATGGCCGCGCTTGCTGCAATTACGGCAGTCATCGTTCTGCCGGCACTAATTGCAATGGCGCTCATACCTCCCCTATTCCGCGCCTTCCCGCTAATAATGAGGAAAGCCGCTGCCCCGCTGATCGCGGCTGCCTTTGTGGCCTTTCTTTTTACGATAATCCTCATGCTGCCTCCAAGCAACACGCCGAGGCACACTCCCGATATTACCGAGGTGCGCGCGCAACTGGCCTCTGTCTGGTGGGAAGTTTCTCCGGCAACCTCTGCTTCCCAGCTATGTGCAGCCTTGCTTTTCGGCAGCGAGCCTTGGGTAAAGGCTTTGATTAATCTCGTGACGTGGCTGGCAGGGTTCGCGCTACTTAGTTACGTATCGGTTACGAGATATTACTTTAACTGCTACTCTGAAACGCGCCTTGCCAAGGCGGCTCTTCGGCTCAACAGCAAGCGCTCGCAACACCTCTCGGCAAAGCTGTTGTTCTTCGTCGCTCAGGATTTAAGAGCTTTGATGCTCAAAGAGTTCAAGATCTTTGCACGCAGCGCCACGCAATTACTGCAACTATTTTTGCTAATGCTGTTATGCCTGCTTTATATATACAATATCAGGCTAATGCAGGAGCTGCGGGGCTCTCCGCTAACGGTAATGATATGGAATGTTCTGCTAATAATATGCAACGTGCTGATGGGAAGTTTCATTACCACGTCCATCGCGACCCGCTTTGTATACCCTTCGCTATCGCTTGAAGGGCGCTCCTTCTGGATCTTGCAAAAGGCTCCGGTGAACATTCGAACCGTCCTTTACGCAAAATTTCTCTCATGGATTCTGCCTATAGCGGCCATCTCTACTGTCGTAATGGCCTCGGGCGCGATGGCTGTGCAAGCCGATCTGGATTTTATAGTGCTCACGATCGCCTGTGCGATTTTTCTCAGCATAGGAATTGTTGGGTTGGCGATTGGTTTCGCAACTGCTTATGCCAGCTTCGAGTGGGAACACCCAGGACAGCTCTCCGCGAATATCGGGAGCATGCTTTTTATTATAAGCAGCACCGTATTTACTCTGGTCAATCTTCTGCCGATTGCCTTCATGCTGGTGATCAGCCGAATTGAGATCATTCGCCCGTCGGTGCCTGCCTTCGAGCGGCAGCTCGGCCTTGCTACCGGAATCTTGATCGTTTTTCTGCTCAACATAGCGGCCTTAAAATTTGCAGTGGAGGCGGGAGCGAGTTCTATTGAAAGCCGCAACCAATCTTCCTGATAAAAGAGGGTTAACGGTTTGAGACCGGGAAATCAGCGGGTATTTCAGCCTCAAAAAGCTGATCGCTAATCTCTCTATTAATAGCAATCGCGTTCAGTTTCAATAGGATGTCAACCTGCGGGTCGAACAGCGAAAGTGATATGTCGCCGTACATGGGAACCCCGTCCACTTCCCGTAGAGCGCCATATTCCGCCGTCAAAGAAAGCTGTTCGTTAAACCGGTCCCGCAGTTGCAGTTTGCGTACAAGATGGTTCTGCGGGTCTATTTCAGCCACAAGAGACCCGTTTAACACCGACACGACATAGTTTGCCCCGGCCCTTCTCACCTCGGCCTGCTCTTCGAAAGTTGCTTCATCTACAAAAATTTCCAGCGGAAGCCTTGCGGTAAGGTAGCCAAAAATCTCATCGTATGTTGCCGGGACACCGATCGCCCTACGGATGGCGGCCGGAGTGAAAGGGGAGCGGTGTGCTTGCCGCTCCTGCATATCAAGGATGGTCACCTCTCCACCACGTGCCGTAATCAACGCCAAGGCATAAAATGCTTGCAGCGGTAGAATTTCCACTCTCAGCTTAGCGGGCCGCTCAAAAACAAAGACTTCTCTGAACCTCTCCGACTCCTGACCATGGCGCAGCTCCACCGATGCTAATGTACGGAAACTATGCATCTCTGAGGCGCGCTGCTGGAGCGCGGCAGTGAGAGCCCTCTTCTCACTCCCTAGGACGCGCTCGCCGCTTAGCTCAATGATCGGTGCCGGCCGAATATGGCAGCCGCCAAGAGCCGCTATCACGGCAGCGCACAAGATAATTAATTTTAATCTCAAACTGCTCCTTCAGTTCGAAAGGGTAACTACTGCTTAGTCCGTGCCGAGCTCGGCCGAGAGTGAAGATATCTTTTTGTTCAGGCGAGGCAGCATCTCCATTTCCTCTTCCGCTTGCCGGTTATCTTGATCGGATATGCTTTTGACAGCTTGTTTGAAGATCTCCAGCGCTCGAGCGCGTTCACCGACCGCTAAAAGCGCGTCCCCGTAATGTTCAAGTATTACCGCATCATCGGGGACAAGCGACACGGCGCGGGAAAGCGCGTCGGCCGCTTCCTTGTACTGTTGCTGCCGAAAGTAGATCCAACCAAGTGTATCTAAATAATAACCGTCATTGGGCCTAATCTTAAGAGCTTTCATTACCAGCTCTTTTGCCCGGCCTAGTTCCGAATTCAATTCGGCCAGGTGATAAGCAACAAAATTCAGTGAGTCACTGTGGCTCGGGTTGAGCTCGATCAGTTTTTCCATCATCTCTACGCCACGCTGACGCTGTCCCATGTCGTAAAGCACAGTAGCGTACGAAAATATCAGCTTTTCGTCGTTCGGCGATCTCTCGAGTGCATCACTGAGCAGAGTTTCGGCTTTTTCGAGGTTACCGTTCTCCCGCATTAACATAACAAGATATGCCAGAATTGAAGAGTTCTCACGATGCAGCCGATAGGCCTCATAAAGCACTTCCTCGGCTCTTTTGATCTGCTTTTCCTGGCGCAAAAGAAATGCGGCAAAGTTACGAGCCTGCACAAAGGAGCTCTCGTCCTTTCTGATCTTGAGAAGCTCTTCGATGGCCTCATTCTTACGGCCAGACGCGGCATACACAGATGCCAAGTAATAGCGCGCCTCCGGGTATTCGGGGTTTGCAGCCAGGACCAAATTAAGCTCTGTTATCGCTTCTGCATACCGCTGCTTGCCGATCTGAATAAGCGCGATTTTGAACCGTGTATCGGTAGCGTCCTTCTCAATAGTTTCCACCACCTGAAGGTGATTAAGCGCCTCGTCGAACCTGCTTTCGCTAAGAAGCAGCTGACCAAGCACCTTGCGGGCCTGCACGTTGTTCGGATCACGCTCGATTATCTGAGCGCAAACATCTTTAGCCTGCTCGACCTTTTTCTGCTTAAGATATATTCGCACTAAATCTATTCGAAAATTTACATTGTCCGAGTCGAGAGCCAGCGCCTGCTTTATCTTTGATTCTGCCTGCGGAAGATTTTCTTGTATTTCGTACGCCCGGCTCAAATACCCATACCCTAATGCCTCATTTGGATTGCGCTCAATAAGGCGGTTGAGTACTTCGATACCCTTATCAACTTCCTGCCGGCCGATGTAGAGGCTTGCAAGCAACACGTACGCATCGAGCCCTTCAGGACGGCTTTCGATCAATCTCCGGTATATCGGCTCCGCTTCATCTCCGCGCTTGAGCGCTTCAAGAATTCCTGCATACAAAAGAAGAATAGCGGAATCGTCGGGCTGCTGCTGCAAAGCCTTTTGGCACTCCTCATATGCTTTGGAGAGCTCCCCGGAGCGCACAAGCAGCTCGGCCAGCTTAGTGTGAAGAACCGGCGCGGGCGCTTCGCTTAACTTGCTTGCTCGCTCAAAATTGTCTAGTGCCTGGGTAAACTCTTCCTGGTTGTAAAGCAGTTGCCCCAACAGATAGTGGTGCATTGCTTTAGAGCTCTTTTCAAGCTGCGGATCGATATACGATCGCGGTAGGTTCTTAACCTCGATATTAAGGTTTTCCGGCGAGACCTGGTTCTGAGTGCTGCTGCACGAAGTTAATGAAACGGCGGAGACCATCAGAGCAAGCGCTCTAACAACGAATCTTTGGCGATAACGGTTCATTAAGCAGCTAACCATTCAAACACAAACAAAGAGCGGCGGACAGGCCGCCATGATCGGTAAAAACGTGATCGGCAACAAACCGAGTCGGGAAAAAACCGGCTCAAACAGCAAGACTAGAATATAATGCAGGTAACCGCACGTATCACCAGAAATACTATCCAAAAAGAGCCGCTCCCAATTTCGAATTAAGGAAGCATTAATTTCGCCCGCAAGGACTCGAACCTCGATTTCCAGGGTCAGAACCTGGCGTGCTACCATTGCACCACGGGCGATCAAACTGCGAATATATTACTGGCTGGGCGGCTTTGTTACAACTATTCCCCCTATCCAATATCATCATATCCTGTACCAAAGCCGTAAAGCGCCGAGCCAGCTGGCTTGTAATACCCGGGGGTTAAGGTCGTCCAGAGCCCCGATTCGGCGGCACCTTGTTTTTTCCAGTTTATCATCTAAAGTACTACCCGCATCTGTAATGCGGCCCCATCGTCTAGCGGTCTAGGACGCTGGCCTCTCACGCCGGAAACAGGGGTTCGAGTCCCCTTGGGGTCAAATTCCGCTGCCTGATTTTCATCAAGCGGTGCCAAGTGCTATCTTTTCGTTCGGCTCTAAACAACATTTCCCTCGGCTAGAGATGAAACAGCGGATAATCGTCAAGATCGGCAGCAGTTCGCTCACCTCTGCTTCCGGCGGCCTCGATACAAAAAAACTGGCCGGGCAGGTCCGGGCGTTATCGCTCCTTAACCAGCAAGGCTATGAAGTGGTGTTGGTGACTTCCGGTGCGATCGCGTCGGGGTTTAAAGAGCTTGGCTTCAAGCAGAGACCAAGAACAATTGAGGACAAACAAGCGGCAGCAGCTGTAGGGCAATGCTTGCTGATGCAGGCCTATAGTCATGAATTCTCGAAGTTTAGAATCAAAATAGCCCAGGTCCTTCTCACACGCGGTGATTTTTTGCGGCGCGACTCATACAATAATGCCCTTAATACCCTCTCCACCTTGATAGAGCACGGAGTGGTTCCGATAATAAATGAAAACGATACTGTCGCGACCGGTGAAATAAGATTCGGTGACAATGATGTGCTGGCAGCACTTGTCGCATGCCTGCTACAAGCCGGCACTTTAATAATGGTTACCGACATCGATGGCTTTTATGAAGGGGATCCTAGAAAGCACAAATCCGCCAAACGTATCAACCAAATTGATAGAATTACTCCGGCGATAATTGAGAAGGCCAGATCCACCGGCTCCTCTGTAGGAACCGGCGGCATGTACACCAAGATTAAGGCCGCCGAACAGGCAATGACTAACGGCGTGCGCGTTTTCATCGGGCGCGGCGGCGATGGATTCCCTTACGAAGAGATACTGGCTGGCTCAGGTCAGGGCACTTACTTCGGCGGGTCGGCAAGTGAGAGGTTGCAACGAAAGAAACAATGGATAGCTTTTCACGCCGAACTTAAAGGTTCGATCGCAATTGATAGCGGGGCAGTGAACGCGCTGGTTGAAGGGGGCCGCAGCCTCCTGCCGGTCGGAGTTAAGACGGTCCAAGGCAAATTCAATCAAGGTGATGTTATTGCAGTAAATTCACTGGATGGGAAAATCGTCGGCAAGGGGATCGTAAATTACTCCTCACGCAAGCTCAAGGCGTGCCTTGGCAAACCGCTGAAGTCACTGACGCCCGGGAACGGCTCCAAAAAACCCGAGGTGATTCACCGCGATGATTGGGTGGAACTTTATGTTGAAGATGCAGTAAGCTAACAACACCATGGAGCAAGAAACAAATAGTGAGATAATAAAAAAAGGGCGCCGGGCAAAGGCTGCCTCCTTTGATTGCGCTTCAATCCCGACAGAGCGCAAAAACCGTTTCCTCTCTTCCCTATCAAAGGCGTTAACTGAAGAAAAGACCGCGGTACTTGCCGCAAATGAAAAGGATCTGGAACGCGGAGCTAAAAACGGCTTGAGCGCAGCATTGCTCGATAGATTGAAACTTAACGATAAGCGAATCGAGGATATCGCATTAAGCCTCACTCAGCTTGCTGATCTGCCAGATCCGGTTGGTGAGGTACTTCAGAGCTGGCGCCGGCCCAATGGACTTGAGCTTTCCAAGGTAAGAGTACCATTTGGAGTCATAGGGATAATCTATGAAGCGCGCCCGAACGTAACGGTGGATTCAGCCGCAATCTGCTTTAAGACGGGAAATGCCTGTCTTCTCAGAGGGAGCAGCTCGGCGCTGGACACGAACTTAGCCTTGGTAAAAGTTATACGCGGCACTCTCACAAAAGAGCAGCTTCCGGAAGATGCCATACAGCTTATCGAAGATACCCGGCGCGAGTCTATCGTGGATCTGCTTCAGGCCTCTTCGCTCGTTGACTGCGTAATTCCGCGCGGCGGCGCAGACCTAATTCAATTCGTGGTGCGAAATTCAGTTGTACCGGTGATCGAAACTGGAGCCGGCAACTGCCATCTTTATATTGACGGTGATGCGGACCCGGAGATGGCAATATCAATCTGTAGTAACGCAAAGACGCAAAGACCCTCCGTTTGCAATGCAATTGAGACCGTCCTGGTTCACAAAGAATGGGCCGCGCGGAATTTGAAATCACTAGTAACCGCACTTCAGTCAAGAGGTGTCGAGTGCCGCGGCTGCGAAGTTTCGCGATTGATTGCTGATTCGATAAAAAGAGCCGAGGAGTCCGACTGGGCAACAGAGTATCTGGATCTCATCCTAGCAGTTAAAGTCGTCGACGACGTTGAGTCCGCCATAGATCACATCAACACCTATGGCACTCGGCATTCGGAAGCAATAATAAGCAGCTCCCCCAAATCAGTCGAAAAGTTTTTCAGCCGGGTGGATGCCGCAGCTCTTTATCACAACGCCTCCACTAGATTCACTGACGGATTCGAGTTCGGATTCGGAGCGGAGATCGACATAAGCACCCAGAAGCTGCATGCGCGCGGTCCAATGGGGCTGGCGGAGCTCACCAGTTACAAGTATCTGGTGCGTGGCCACGGTCAGGTCAGAGAGTGAGCATATCTCGCTAACCCTTTAATATTCTAGATGATTGCGCATGAGAGAACCCTTCCGAGGGCGACACCTTGAGTAAGACCTACGTGGTGTTAACATCCTTCTTGAGTTTAATTTACCGGAGAATCGTTGGTGCGTGAGCCAAAAAGTCAGGCAGATCCGCAACCTGCAGAGGGACTCGGAAGAGTCAACCTTCAGAATGAAGATCTTCCCATGCGGCGCATTGAAAAAAGAGCTCTACTGTACGGCGATGGTCCGCAGTTCCTTCAAGGAATTGCTACGGAGATCGGAGTTCCGCTCACTCCTGAAATTAATCAGCGGTTGGCGCAGCTCTGGGAAAGGCATTTTAATAAGGTAAGCGCATTGCTAAATGAGCGCGCCTTTCCATTTACGATTGAATCTTTGCCCCACCCTCCCCTTTATGACCGATTAACCAACTGGGTTAACTCAGCACTTGCCGGCAATAGTGATCTGGCATTTGTTGTGCTGGACAAGACAGTTCATGAGATTGCTGCCGCGGGGCTAAAGCCTGGAATGAGCAAGCGCATCGCCTATGCCGGCTTTGGGCTAGAGCGTCTCATTAAAGAAGAGCACGAAGACCCCGCTTTATTGTTGCAACATTTAAGAGCTGAAGCTGTAAGCTCCGATGTAACACGTCTGCAATCGCAGCTTCATGGAAAAAGCGTGGGGATAATTAGCCACATTGACCGCACCGAACCGTCGACTATTTTCCTAAGAAATTTTCTGCAAGAGCTGGGGCTCACTGTATCAAGCAGGGCGGCAGACCATCTTCGAATCATCGGTGACGAATCCTCTCCGAACCTCTCTGATTCGGAAACCTTTCTCGTGTCAATGAAAGGACCATACCCCCGCGCTCCGCAACGTGGATATACCGTATTCGATGGACCAATAAGCGGCCAAAGCAAGAGCTTCGCCATCGCTGCGCACCGCCCGGACTTCCTTCCCTTTGGCAGCGGAGCAACTCTCGGGCTCAAGCACCGCCTTGAGCTTCCTGAGATATCAAAGCAGATTTTGACGATAAACCTTGAGATGGTTAAGGAGCTGGAAGAGATCTTGGGGCGCAAAATCTTTCTTTTGGACCTGCCGCGCCGCCTTCCTCTGGACAGCGCCGTCCCGGGCTCGTCGTCTGAATGGGATAGTCACCCTATCATTTCATCTGCCCGAAAGGAGGTGGTAGATAGAGTTAAAATGGTGCGTCCCTTTGTCTCCGCTTATTTGGAAGAAAAAATGCCGGAAAAAGCCGCCATTCTCCCCGGCATGAGATTCCGCACTTTCCTTCGAGATACAGGACTATCGGAGCTTATTGATTTTGCACGGGAGTATATTGCGAGAATTCCGGCACCATTCAAGAAGGTGGTGGCGTGCGACATCGACGGGGTAATGGCTACGCTGCGCCGTGAGGATGGAGACACCCACGGAGCCGGATTCCACGGGTCGCTCCTTGGAGCTTCAGTTCGCATGAATCAAATAAACCTGCTGTGCAAGTTAAGCGGCGCTTCAGCCGAAGAGGCTGCCGAGACAGTTGATAAAGTAGGTCCAGAGTGGGCCATCTCATTTTTCATGAAAGAGTTCGGCAAAGAGATTGAAAAGCAGTTCGGAGAGAAGGCCGCTGCAAGAATCACGAAGATATACGAGGAGACTTTAGGTCCCGCCTTGGGCATCGACGAGGCCCGCTCTCAAGCGCAGAAGTTTTTGAAGTCGATGCCGCTCTCTTATCACGCATACCGGGTTGAAACCTGGGATCACGATATGGAGCGGCTTTACGAGAGAAACCCTTACGCCGCGCATTTCTCAAGGGAGATTGTTGATAGGGGGGGGGTGCTGGTGTACGTAACGGCTGCGCCGAGAATTCATGCGCTTAAAACTTTGCGCCATGTGCACGTGCTTGAACAGCTAGGGCCGGGCGATTTTGAATTGTACTCCGTTGAAGATACTTACCCTTCTGATACCGTTGCGTGGGATCTCGATAATCCACCCGCCGATTTTTACCGTGAAGGTGATAAAGGCACGCTTATTAGCGGTAAAGTTGTGAGGGATTTAGGCACGTCTATTGACGAAGTGTGTATGGGAGGCGATCAGCTTAAAAGCGATGTTTTGAAGCCGCAGAAGGCGGGCATTGATAGCATTCTGATACCTGGCCTCGAAGGTTTAAGGAGATATGCATCTTCTATTACCCTTCCGAGGGATTTATCCAACCAATGATGAATGAACCGCAGTTTTCTTAAATAGTCGTGCCCTTTGTCATACTTTCCCACAAAAAAAAGCTTAAACAACTACCGATAAGCTAAAGCTTAGCAGACTACTCCAAGCCGGAACTCCCGTACAAACTCGTTAAACACACCGTATTTACAGCCATAATTGTCCGCACCTCCCCAATTGTCTGAAGGCAACCTATCGTCATAAATTTCTTGGATAGCATCATTTTTTTTCTTAAGATTGCTTACGATTCTTTTTTTTGGCATAGTTTACTCACTTGATCGGTTTCATATATCGAAGTAAGCGATAGTTCGATATTTACGTGGGCCTAAAGAGGATGCCAGGTGTGATGAAGTTCATTAGTAGAATACTATTTACTTGGCTATAACCGCTTTTTAGTACCATGATTCAATTTATTCAAAGCTTCGATAGCTCCTGGTTGTTCGCGGTAGATTCACAGCAAAATAAACGTTGTAGGTTTTGCTGGTATAAAGTAAATCGTCTGCGAAGGTGGGAGTAGTAAATGGAAGCCGCCCGCGCTGATATAGCATCCCGCGTACATCCTAACGGCAACGGCCACGCCACAGAAATTCCTCCCGCCGCTCAACGCATCTACAATCCGCTCCATGGACCTTCCGAGAACAATGGGACGGAAGAAAAGTGTGTCATCCCCAAAACTCGTGCTTACCTGCAAGGTGACGGAGCCGCTCTTGGCTCTGATTTGGCCGAAAGAAAGGGAATTGAGCTCACACCAGCGGTTCTCAACAGGATAAAAGCGGCAGCTCAAAATCACTTCGAAGCGATGTATGATCTTCTGCGGAATGATATATTTCCGGCTGCCACATACTCCTTTCCCGAGCATCAGGTAATATCTTGGATATCCCAGAACGTTGAGCGCCACCTCACCGAACATCCGGACAAAGCAGTTATCATTCTTGATCGCCTAATCTATAAGAGCGTAATGGCGTCCGACATCTCTGATGACGTAAAGAAGCGCATTGGCTATTTCGGACTAACTCGAAAGGCCGGCACCGAGTTCGCCAGCCAGAAAAACAGTGAAGATGCCCACAACGGCAAAGTCCCCCGCGTGGGCGATGAACCTTTCCATGTACAAGGAGAGAAGCTGCGCAAGATGTTTGACGGTAAAACAGTCGTTCTTGTTGACGACGTCAGCGTGGGCGGCGGCACAATGACTGCGGCAGCCAAGATTCTTTCCGGTTACGGGGTCGACATAGACAAAGATGTTCGGAATCACGTTACATATTTCCGCGCCGTCAGAACCCCCTCCGGCCGCACGGTTGATCTCATAAAATGGAGAGAGATGCTTGAGAAGGCCCTTCAGTCCAATGACGTGACGAGCGCCGCCATTTTCTTAAAATCCATCGCTAGTATCGAAGAGCGGGAACTGACTCCGTTGGGAGGCAGCACCGATCGAACAAATAAGAGAAACACTGTAGGCGTACAAGTACCAGCCTTTCCTCCCTTTTCTGACGGCGCTGCCATCCGGATGAATGATCGGCTTGAGCTGATTGATTTTACGAAAAAGATCATTGATCTCAACATCCGTTTCTTTAGCGAGCTGGAAGAGGCTCTGCATGCCGGAGACGCCGGAAAACGCGACATCAAACTGATCGATGTGCGCCATGCATTACCGGTGGATAAGGGTGTGGTAGTGAATGGTTTGTTGGCAAAGGCCGCTGCGCGTACCGAGCTAGAGGCTAGTCACTGGCTCAAATCACTCGATCAAGCGCACCTCGATGGCCCCACGATTGTCTATCCGTTCATTGAGAAGTGCATTCGATCATTCTGCCCTAATGAAGAGGCAGACAGAAACAATGAGCCGATCGGCTTCGGAAGGTTTCTCAAGTTTATAAGAGAAACAAGAATTGTAGATCTGCTGGTTAAGGCCAAGGAGGAGGTTGAAAAAATGCTGCCCCCTGAAATAGAGGTGGTGGGGTCAGGTATTGACGGTACACTTAATGAACTGCGCAGGGATGACCCTCGCGATACCGATCTGGGCTTTAGCGGTTCGGTCCTCGAGCGTCTGGTATCTGAAAAACAGGTAGCTCTATTAAAGAAGCTTGGGGTCGATCATTCCGTGGCAGTCGACACAATTTCAGGCAACGTCGGCTGCGCTCTTGCATACTTCGCGGCGAATCACGGCAAAACTCTTGAGAATCCACAAAGCCTAGAGCGTAATTCCGGCAAGCAATGGGTAGATATAGGCAAAGACCTAGTTAGGAGAGTGTACAAGGAGTGCGGGCTCTCATCGGAGGCGGCAGAGGAATTTATCGATTCAATGCCGGGCCACTATCATGCATACCGGGCTCAAACCTGGGATTTCACAAATCCTGATGAGCTGGATCAGATCTACGGCTGGAGTGATGCCCCTATAAATTATGTCCAAGAGGTGCTAAGCCGGGGCGGCAAATTAGTATTTGTTTCCGAAGGTCCGCGCATACATGCATTAAACACTTTGAAGGCCTCCGGCATCCTTAAGCACCTCAAAGAGGAAGACTTTAAACTGTATACGGTGGAGGATCTTTACCTGAAAGATAGCGTACCGTGGAATCTCGATGAGATTCCGGGCGAGATGCATGGCAAGGTGAAAGAGCTCGCTGATAAGTATTATGTGCAGCAGGACAAGGGAACTTTTATTGCCGAACACGTTGCAAAAGAACTTAATGTTCCCACGAACAGAATCTCCTTTGCAGGTGATCAGCTGCGCGATGATGTTAAAGCGCCTCAAGAACAGGGCATTCCATGTCACGCGATTGCAGAACCGCCCATTCTTCTTTCCTACATCAGAAGGATGCGCCTTCCCGGAGATAAGCCTGAACAACACAATGGCCATGCCCGCTCAGAAAAGCCCAATTTTACGGGTGATTTCTCGAACGGTAATCCATACCAAGGTTGAGTTTAGGCCTTTTCAGGTGTAATATTTCGCAGCTTTTATCCCTACATCAGGGTGCTTTGTAATTAACCGTAACCGTTCAGCGGAGCTAGATATGGAGAAAAGGCCCCTTATCATCGATTGTGACACGGGCGAAGATGATGCGATCGCGCTGGTTTTAACCGCCTATTCCAAACTTCCGCTTAAATATATATTCACCTGCCACGGCAATACGACTCTTCAAAACGCCACGGAGAATTCAGCCCGCATCATGAGCCTGGTTGGTGCTTCAGATGTAAAGGTGATTGCCGGCGCTTCCAAGCCAACCACAAAACATCTCTGGGAGAAGGAAGGCTTTACCGTCGGAGAGGACTTCATTGGGCGTAACGGCATCTGCAATATCGAGCTTCCTAAGTCAAATTACGACAACATCTCAATTCCCGGAGAAGAGAGATATGTCGAGGAGATGGCTAAAGCTATCGAAAGCTGCGGCCCCGTGGATTACATCATTACAGGACCTGCCACAAACTTCGCTCAACTGTGTGATTACTTCGGTTCCGATATTAAAAAACATATCAACTCACTCACCATCATGGGCGGCGCTATATACGTGCGCGGCACGCGCGGCGGGGGCGTGAGAAATGTCGGCTTCGATCAGCGCCAAGAGGGACAAGGCCTAGAGTCGTGGGCGGAATTTAACTTTTACTGCGATCCGGCGGCAATAAAGAAAACATTGGCTGCCGGCTTTAATCCGATAGTCGTGACTTGGGATGCCTGTATCCACTACGAGCTATCGCTTGAGTATATCAACCGCATGCGCTCAAACGCTCCCGGCGGTAAATTTGTTTGTGACCTGATGCAGGCTTTTATGAAGCTTTTCGGAATCAAGAACAAAACGCATTTCGAAGTGTGCGACCCGATAACCATTATGGCATTTCTTGGTTATGGGAACTTACGAGACGAGAAAGTCAATGTTATCACCGAACGCCACCATTTCGGCAAATGTTATCCGGATCCGGAGGGCTACCCGATACGCTACTTCCACACCAACGAAAAAGAGAAAGACGAGATCCTGGCGGATATGATGCGCCGTCTTGAAATAGAACTGTCGGAGTAAGTTATGGCCAACAAAATAATTAACTTTGGCTCACTGAACATTGACCATGTTTACACAGTGGCGGAATTTGTTCGTCCCGGAGAAACCATCGCCTGTAAAGAGTACAAGCAGTTTTGCGGCGGTAAGGGTCTTAACCAATCTATAGCTCTTGCTAGAGCTGGTGCCCCTGTTTCTCATGCCGGCAAGATCGGGACGGACGGCTTATGGCTCAAGGAGCTGCTGGATAAAGATGGGACGGACACTACACAGCTCCAAGTAATCGATGCACCTACCGGCCACGCCATCATTCAAGTCGACAGTAAAGGAGAGAATTGTATTGTGCTGTACGGCGGAGCAAACCGCTCAATTACACCGGCGGATGTAAGCGCCGCTCTTGAAAACTTTTCTGAAGGGGACATTTTGCTCACCCAGAATGAGGTAACGAGCGTACCTGAGATGTTTCGTGAAGCCGACAAGCGCGGAATGACGATTGTTTTCAACCCCGCCCCGATGACAGATGAAGTGCGTGAGTACCCCCTTGAGCTTGTCGACTACCTGGTCCTAAACGAGGTAGAAGGCGCTGCGCTGGTGGACACCGACGCGCCACGGGACATCATGAGAGCTCTAAAAGAGCGTTATCCTAGGGCGCAGGTGATATTAACCATCGGAGGCGATGGGGCTCTTTTTTATCAGGACAAAGAGATTGTCCATGTGCCCACCGAAAAGGTGAAAGTCGTCGACACGACCGCTGCAGGAGATACTTTCATGGGTTATTTTTTAGCTTCGTTAGTTGCTGGCGCATCACTTCGCGACGCTGTTCAGAGCGGATGCAAAGCCGGAGCAAAATGCGTCACTAAACCTGGTGCTGCGGATTCGATTCCTTATAAAAGCGAAGTCAGGTAGCGCACGTTGAGGACGCAGAGAGGTTATTAATGAAAGGTGTAAACACTATTTAGGGATTGACCGATCAGGGAAAGAGCCAGGAAAAGGACTAGGGCCAGAGGCAGGATCAGGATCGAGACCAGAACCCCTTCGACTTCGCTAACCTACTTATAGAAATCCTCAGCCACTCCTTCAGGCGCGGTTTTCCACCGGCGGTGCAGCCAAAACCATGCGCCTGGGTCGCGGCGAATCATCTCCTCGTACTTTTTTGAGACCACCTCGGTGATATATTTTACCTTTTCATCGCTCCCGATTTCATTATCTCGGTAAGTGGCCTCAAAGTCGCAATGTTCCCAATTTATGCGGTATTGATCATTCCCCTTATATTGAATCGATACGACCAATATAATCGCCTCGGTTTTTAAAGCGGCGAGGCCAACAGTCTTAGTGGTTGCCGCCGGCCGTCCAAAGAAGTCAACGAACACCGCGTGGTTTCTCTTGGTATTCTGGTCAAAAAGAATCCCTACATCCCTGCCCGATTCCAGCGCATTTATCACGGTGCGAAATGCCCCCTTGCGGTTGATAACGATATTCCCTTGTGACTCTCGCCTCGTATTCCACCAGCGGTCGATAAACTCGTTCTTAAAGTTTCTGACAATGAAGCTTTGAGGGTACCCAAGAATATTGGCAGAGTGCGCAAGCAGCTCAAAGCTTCCAAGATGGCCCGTCACGAATATTGCGCTCCTTCTCCCCGGAGTACGCAGAATCTGGTCCACCTTATCGATCTCAGGTATCTCGACATTTCGCTTAACCCACTCCTCATTGAGGCGTTTGATACGGGCGAAGTCCAGAATTAAACGTGCCAACGAAGCGCAAGAGTCATTGAAAATAGAACGGCGCCATTCCGGCGTGCTCTCAGGAAAAGCCTGCTTCAAATTCCTGTCGGCGATCCTGCGATAGCGGGGAAGCAGCATGAGCACACCCCGCACAAGTCCGGTGAGAAGGGCTAGCGCCAAACGCTGCGGTAAAACGGCGATCAACCAGAAGCACCCCCTTATCAACAAGTAGACCAGATAATCGACTAATTTCTTCAAAACTTCTGCCCTGTATTTTTATGGAATCGGTTCCCGCTATGTTACCTGCCCAGCTCGCCGATGCATTAGGCGCCGCTCGGCTCGATTGTAACAACATCAAGGTGCATATCAAGTACGGTGTGGGGCCTTTGCGCGCGAGTCAAGATAACACGTATCTTAACAGGGCTGTTTTGATTATAAAATGATTAGATATGGTGGGAGGTGAGAACTGGCACGACATAAAGGTGAGGGAGAGCTCTGTGCTTTCACGGGCCAAAGGCCGAAACAGCGCGGAAGTCAAAAAAAATGGAATTTTTTACACCCCTGCAACGATTGCGAGGCGAATGGCCGTCGAATGCCTTGGCCCATATTTGCAAAGCAGCGGTTCAGTTGATGAAATACTCCAAATAAAAATTTTGGACCCTGCTTGCGGCAGCGGCGCGTTTCTAATTGAAGCTTTGCTACTTATTATCGAGAGGTTAAAAGATCTCAAATGCGATTTGCTGCAGAACAGAAGAGCAGTTCTGCAAAGATGCATTTTTGGATTTGACACCGACCCGCAGGGGATTGAGTCTTGCCGAGAACTACTTGTTAGAACGGCGACGCTCGGCATACCGGGTGATACCTTTTCCCAATTTGAGCTTCCGGGGTTAGCTGCGGCAAACTCTCTATTCCTTGACGAGAACGGCGATACTCCCCGATTTACCTGCATTCTAGCAAACCCACCCTACGGCACTGCGCGCGACGGTAAAATTTCTGATGCCGACAAGATTAGGATTGCCGGTCTGTTCCCGCATCAAAAGCTGGGGAAGATAAACAAGTATATGGCCTTCATGCTTAAATCCTTCGAGCTTCTCCTCGATAACGGGAGCATGTCCCTCCTAGTTCCGAACTCCTGGCTCGGTATTCCCGATGGGCTCGCTGTGCGTAAGCTTTTGGCCGAAAGCTCGGCATTGGAGAGCGTGGAACTCTACGACTGCAAATTATTCGCCAACCTTGGAGTGGAGACGGTAATACTCACAGTGCGAAAGGGCCGAATCTTCAATAACGTCCATATTAAGCGATTCACCAACTCAGACAGCGCTACTCCGTATGCCTCATCAAAACTGCCTTACACAGTGTGGCGAAAAACACCGGCATATCAGCTCAGGCTACAGTGGGATGAGAATATCGAGCGGCTGCATGAACAGCTCTCGGCAAAATGCTCTCGGCTAGGAGATGTAAGTTCTAGATTCTTACCGAAGATTGCGCTTCAAGCTTATGCCCTCGGCAAAGGACAGCCTCCGCAGTGCGCGGATACCGTGAGTCGGCATAAGTTTCATGCTCGTAAAAGGTCCAGCAGGTTTCACCTAAAGTATTTGGAGGGGCGTGACGTAAAGCGCTACGTCTATGACTGGTCCGGAAGCTACTTAAAATACGGGCCCTGGCTTGCTGAACCGCAAACGCTCGATCGCTTCCAAGGTAAGCGCCTCCTGCTCCGTGAGATCTTGAACCACTCTTCCCATCCCATAAACTGCTGCTTCATCTCCGAGACGGCCCTTTACAATAAATCAGTTCTGCACATTCTTCCAGGCGCCGGTTGCCGGGAGGAAGATCTGTTGGCTCTTCAGGCGGTCTTTAATTCGGGTTTAGCAGGCCTTTTGATCAGACTATTCGGTAGTAAGTCACAACGCTCATTGTTTCCTAAACTTTTGAACGGCGACCTTAAATCCTTCCCGATTCCTATCTCGTTTGACAAATCGGCCGGCCACTTAGGTACATTGGCTGCCGACATAATGGAGTGTGTGTCTTCCGGCAACAACCATGCCGCCACACAGAAGCAGCGCGAAATAGATAGCACAGTCTATGAGCTATACGGGCTAGATTGCAATGCAATTCCGGCCCAGCTTTTCCAGCTCAAGGAATCAGCATAGAATGGATTTGGAAACTACAATCTGAGAGTGTCGATGGAAGCTCAATCCAAACCTGCTGAGCTTATAATTGAAGGCATGCATTGCAGTGGGTGCGCTTCGGGAATCGAGAATCATTTGCGCCGCATCGGGGTAAATGGCGCGCTCGTTGATTATCCCAGCTCTTCCGCGCAATTCATTCCCGATTCTGACTTCAGCCGATCCAGGGTAGCGGCTGAAATTGAAAAGTTGGGCTATAAGGTGCGGATCGGACCTCCTGATGTCATAAAGCAGAGCTCTAAGTTGGCTCCAATTGAGAAAAAATTTCTCTTCGCTCTTATCCCGACCATACCCCTCCTTCTCCATATGGTTCTTCCATGGCCCCTCCTTCACAACCAATGGTTTCAGCTTGCATTGGCCTTGCCAGTCTATGTTTTAGGCGCCCTGCATTTCGGAAGCAGCGCGTTTAAGTCCCTTAAAAGCGGCATTCCGAATATGGACGTGCTGATTTTTATCGGTGCAACAGCCGCCTTTGCGTATAGCCTTGCCGGCACACTTCTCTCGCTGGGCCCCGACTACCTATTTTATGAAACGTCGGCAAGCATCATTACGGCGGTGTTATTAGGAAACGTCTTGGAGAAGCGCTCCATACGTAAAACTACCTCCGCGATTGAAGATCTTTCCCGTATGCAGTCCGGCTCGGTAAGAGTAATTCGGGAAGATTCCGGGCGTGAAACAGTCGTCGATATCCCAATTGAAAAACTCCGAGTGGGGGAATTAGTGCTCGCAAATACCGGGGACAAGGTCGGAGCCGACGGTATAATCGAAAGCGGCGATGGAACCTTCGACGAGTCGATGTTGACCGGTGAGAGCTCTCCCGTCTTTAAAAAGGCCGGGGAGCAGGTTGTGGGAGGGACTATTTTGATCAGCGGAACGATGCGCTACCGCACATCGGCCGTGGGTGAAAATACAGTACTCTCCGGGATCATCAAGCTGGTAAAAGAGACCCAGCGAAATAAACCGGAGATCCAGAGGCTGGGCGACCGAGTCAGCGCGGTCTTCGTTCCCATTGTTCTGCTTATAGCTTTTATCACATTTACGGTCTCTTATTTATTTGCCGGGATTATATTCTCTCAAGCGATGCTGAACAGCGTCGCGGTTCTGGTAATCGCCTGTCCTTGCGCCATGGGCCTGGCAACACCGACGGCGGTAATGGTGGGCATCGGACGCGCTGTTAGAGAAGGTATTCTTATTAGAGGGGGAGATACGATTGAAAAGCTGGCCACGATAAAGTCAGTAATCTTCGACAAAACAGGCACGATCACTACCGGGCGATTTTCACTCGAAAGCATTTCGACATTCGGTATCACGAAAAGCGAAGCCGAATCTCTAATCGCTTCAATCGAACGTAACTCCTCGCACCCCATTGCCGAATCTTTATTAAGAGAGTTGAAAGGCGTCCCCCTTCTCGAGCTTCAGAAGGTAACCGAGGAGCGCGGAGTAGGCATGAACGCAGTTGATATGCAGGGCCGCAGATATCAGCTCGGGTCCCGGCGCGTATTACATGATCCGGCTGACGACACAGGTGCTTCTCTCTACCTGACACTTGAAGGTAAACCGGTAGCGGCCGTTAACATTGCGGATGAATTGAAGCCAAATGCGGCCAAAATTATCGAATCATTGAAGAGCATGGGACTGGAAGCGGTTCTTCTGAGCGGAGATCGTGCTGCGAAATGCGAGCAGATTGCGGCCTCCGTAGGGATAAGCGAGGTCTACGCGGAAAAGCTGCCGCACGAAAAGCTCGATATAATTCAGCGAATCGAGTCAGGCGGCATGCCCGCAGCCTTTGTAGGAGACGGAATAAACGATGCGCCTGCGTTGGCGCGAGCATCGGTTGGAGTATCGTTAAGTGATGCAACCCAGGTAGCGATCCAGTCAGCACAGGTGGTATTGCTCAACGGAAACCTTGAGCATCTTGTCTCCGCCATCCGGATCTCCCGCCGTACTTTGACCACAGTTAAGCAGAACCTTTTCTGGGCGTTCTTCTACAATGTGCTGGCTATACCAGTAGCAGCCCTTGGGTATTTGAACCCGATGATCGCTGCATTTGCCATGGCGTTCTCGGATGTCATAGTTATCGGCAATTCCCTTAGGCTTCGCAATCAGAGAACAGGTGGTTAGGGCCTCTTGGTTTCGGAAAAAAGTTGGTTTAGCTGCTTCATAGCGGGTAGAATAGATGCTTAATGGGCGGCCCAAGTGTTGATCCCAATTCTTTGCGCCTTTTAGAGGATCCCGCCAACCCGCGCTCCTTGTGGAGTGAGGCGCAAATTCTTTCAGCGCTACTGGAGTAATGCGTCCCAAATTTTTGCGGCCCTCATCGGCTTTCGATCCGCTAGTAATTGCCTTTTAGTTCAACGCGTTATAATCGAATATGTCCCAGCCTCTCCCGCTACGAATCAGCGCTTCTCTAAGAATTACTTGATAACTATTAGCACTGCTTTTAGAATACTTGCTTCACTTCTGGGAGATTATGCTCAAATTAGACTGCCCCATCATCCTTCAACCTACAGCTCAAAAATACCATTGGGGCAAGAAGGGCCGTAAATCGCTGGTCGCCAATCTGCTGGGAGACTTTGTGGAGTCTGATCCGTATGCGGAGCTTTGGGTCGGGGAGCACCCGCGCTCCCCCTCCACTGCAATAGTAGATGAGGCGTATAGTCAACGTACCATTCGCCTCAGTTTACGTGAGCTTATTTCGCGTTATCCAAAAGCGATTTTAGGAGAGAGGGTACTGGGCCGCTTCGGCCCCGATCTACCGTTTCTTTTTAAGGTGCTCTCAATCGAAAAACCGTTATCAATCCAAGCACATCCCGACCGCGAACACGCTCGCTTACTGTTCAAGCGGGATTCAAGTCTTTATCCGGATGCAAACCATAAGCCTGAACTTGCGATTGCGCTAAACCCGGTCGATTTTCTTTATGGCTTTAAAGACGGGCCTTCACTGCGTCAAACCTTTGCCGAGACCCCCGAGCTTCGCCAGTTAGTAGGTGATGAACTCGCCGGCAAACTTGCCGGTGAAAGCGGGGCGTATACATCTGCTGAGCTGTTGCAACAGATCTATGCAGCTGTAATCAAGGCAGAGAAGACGCGCTATTCAGAGCTGGCTGGCGCCCTCATCAAGCGGATAGGCGACAAAGCATCGCCTGCTCCCGTAGAGAATCTTATCTCGCTGATAGCTCAAGATTATGGACCTGAGGATCTGGGAATCTTCAGCGCTCTGCTTCTCAACTACTGCAGCTTGCTTCCCGGGCAGGCGGTTTTTGTTCATCCCAATGTGCTACATGCTTACCTAAGCGGAGAACTAGCCGAATGTATGGCTAACTCCGACAATGTTGTGCGCGCCGGAATCACTCCGAAAAAGCAAGACACCGAAACTTTGCTAGAGATGCTTAACTTCGAAAAGCAAGGCCCCCCGCTGCTTGTGGAACCTGCGGCCGGAGCGCGCTTTCCCGAAGTAGCAAGCTACATTACAACTGCGGAAGAATTTTCGTGTGATTCGCTGGCGGGATCGAAAGTCGATCTTCACCTGGCAACTAATGCCTCGCCTACCCTGATCTTCTGCCTCGAAGGAAAAGCTGAAATTGAAGCTGGCAAGGTGGGGCGCAAAATCACTCCCGGGCAGGCCCTGATGATTCCGGCTATGTTATCGGACTTCAGGGTTGGTGTTGCCGGTGGCCGGGTACTTATGGTTACAGTTCCATAGAAGTCTAGTTTTGACTTAGAAACAATCTTCGCACCATGATATAGTTAGCTCTAATGAGCTTACTTCATGATACGCCTGGGGTTGCAGCGCGCGGTGACAAGATTACTCGCCGAGAAGCGCTTGTAAGGGTGGCATCTCTTACATTCTCCGCACTTGTAGTTCCAAGCACAGCACATAGTGAGCCGGCCGGTCCCTCCCCTCTTAGATGCAGTGTAAAAGCCGCTGCACTCGAGGCCGCTGTCGCGCTGCGCAAGGAGGTTCTCAGCCTGCGTGTTAGCCTCGGTTACTCAGTCGATACAAAGCTCGATCCATCGGCTAGCGGCCTTATCGGTCTTCCTGACTCATCAGTGACAAGTGCTGCCGGCGATCTCGCCGACAAAAGGATTTCCGCCTCTCTTGAGTGGCCGATCCGGATTCTTGAACTTTTTGCAGAGGCAGGAGTAGGTCCCGGCGCTAAGGCGGCGGTTTGTTGGAGCGGATCATATCCAGCTGCAAATATCGCACTTAGTGCGGCGATGAAAGCGCTCGATATTAATCCTATTTGTATTGCAAGCGCTGCTTCTTCCCAATACGGCGCAAACTTTCCTGACCTTTTATGGCTAGATATGGAACGCCTCCTTCCGCAACAAATAGTTCCATTTCGATCATCTGCAGCTTCTTTAGGCGGCCGCCAAGACAACGGCCTCAATGTAGAGAATCCAAAACTGCTGTCTGCCGCTATCAAGCGGTGCGAAATTGAATACCTCAAATGCCGCACTACGAGCGATGGTATTGACAGCCGGCTTAAAATTTTTAGCAGCCAAAATGCAGGGCCCGGAGAGGCAGATATCTTTATCAATGTGGGAGGGGGTAGTGCCGCGATAGGCGGTACTCTAGGCAGAGAGCTTCCAACGGGTCTCTTTCCCCGCAAGCTCAATCCACACATTACCAGCAATGTACCTGATTGTTTGGCGCTTCGTTACCACAAGGTAGATACTCCCGTGCTCAATCTCCGTTCCTTCCGCAGGCTTACCGGCCATAAAGAGTGATTAGGCGCAGACTAATCAACCGTCATTTTAATGACGCGGTACCGCTTCATTCTTAAGCGCTGGCTCATCTTATCTATTGGCTAAAACATTAACTTTCTTACATCCGGTCCCGTGAACTCCCCTGCTCAATCAAAGGCTGTACTTATTCTTAGCGGATTCACCATCCTGCTAAGCTCCTCGCTTCTATTCATGGTTCAGCCCCTTGTAACTAAAATCTTTTTGCCGCTATACGGCGGCAGTCCTTCTGTCTGGAATACCGCACTTCTGTTCTTTCAACTGGCGCTTTTGGCGGGGTACCTATTCGCGCATCTCTCGGGAAAGTTAAAGCCAAAGCAGGAACTAATTCTCTATGCTGGGGTGGTCGCCCTGGCCGCTTTGGCCCTTCCGATCGGTATCTCGGCGGAGTGGACACCCGACTGGAAAGGCAGCGTAACGCTCAGTCTTCTGCAGGGATTATTCTTGGCGGTCGGAGTGCCCTTCTTTGCGATTTCAACGGCAAGCCCCCTCATACAGAAGTGGTTCTCATACTCGCAGCACACCGCAGCTAAAGATCCTTACTTTTTATATGCGCTAAGCAACTTCGGAAGTTTGTCAGCGCTCATAATGTATCCATTTCTGATTGAGCCGTTTCTTACTCTCAGACTGCAGACGACGCTCTGGTCATGGCTTTTCACTTTATTTGCCGTTTGCATGCTGCTTCTCTGCTTCATAACAAGAAAGGGCGCTTCGCAATCAATTGCAGAGAAAACCGCAGCTCCTCCCTCCAACGCTATGCGCGGGTGGTGGACTGTGCTTGCCTTCATTCCTTCAAGCCTTACTCTTGGTGTAACTTTACATGTTACGACCGATATCGCTGCTTTTCCCTTGCTCTGGATTATTCCCCTCTCGGCCTATCTAATCTCATTCATCGTCGCATTCTCGCAGAAAACGGTCATTGTTAAAGCGCTATGCACGCGAGCTCTCCCTTATGCAATTGCTTTGCCCGCACTGCTCATGGCGGTAGAGATGAAAGGTTTTATATCGGTACAGATTGCAGCTCATACGGTATCCCTATTCGTAATCGCCGTCTGCTCACACTCGGCTCTAGCTTCTCTACGCCCGGCGGTCTCCAATCTTACCGAGTACTATCTTCTCATGTCGGCAGGCGGAGCATTGGGCGGCATCTTCAACTCGCTCATTGCACCTGTAGTTTTCAGCAACGTCGTAGAGTATGCGCTGGTGCTCTTTATCGCTTGCATCTTTCTGACGGCCAAGCCCGGCGCAGCTAAGTGGCGTGAACTTATACCTTCACGTGAGGACACCTTCGCCGCGCTTCTGGCTGCAAGTGTAATTCTTGCTGCTGCTCCTTTGATCTTCAAGCTAGGGTGGCAAAGAGAGATCGGGCAGACTACTGTTCTGCAGCTCTTCGAGCTGGGCCTGCCGGCTCTGGTATGCGTGCTCTCCTTCAACAGACGAGCTCGAACAGCCGCGGTTACTGGAGCTATGCTTCTGTTTCCTTTTCTAGGTATCAAGTCGGAACGCACAACCATCATGACTCACCGCAGTTTTTTTGGAGTCATGAGAGTGACCCAGCAGCAGCGTGCTGAGGGCGCTTGGTGGGAGCTTTGGCACGGCTCTACTCTTCACGGAATTCAATATTCAAAACCTCCCGTGGCTTTTCTGCCCACCGCTTACTATGCGCCCACATCGCCGGCCGGAGAAGTATTCTCCAATTATCTGCCTGAACGGGGTGCGCAAGAGATCGCGCTAATCGGTCTCGGCATCGGCACTCTGGCTGCATATGGACAGCCTGATTGGCGGCTGACTTACTACGAGATTGATCCTGCAATAATAGATGTGGCGGCAAAATCAGGATTCTTCACCTATCTTCGCAATTCCAAGTCGAAGATCCGGTTTGCCCTTGGAGATGCGCGACTGCTGCTGGAGAGAGCTTCGGACAAAAGCTATGACATGATAGTGCTTGATGCTTTCAGCTCGGATGCAATTCCTATTCATTTGATGACGCAGGAAGCCTTTACTCTTTATCTGTCCAAGTTGAAGGATGACGGACTCATATTGATGCATATCACTAACAGACACCTAGAGCTTTCGCCGGTGATTGCTGCTATCGCATCGCGTCTTGAACTGACAGGATACATCAAATCCGACTTCAATGTTACCCAAAGGGAAGCTGACGAAGGAAAGTTCGGTTCCAAATGGGTCGCCCTGGTCCGGAACAATCCCGCCGAAGCATTGACAACGGCGTTGAGTGATTGGGCCTTACTGCCTCAAGGAGAGCCTCGTTTGGCGTGGAGCGATGACTATTCAAATGTGGTAAGCGTCCTAAAATAGCTCCCAACCGGCTCAGTAGGTTCTAAACATCAATCTGCCACAGCAAACGAGCTTAATCATATCCGCTCACGCTGCTTCAGCCTTAAAATCACTCAACCCGAATTTAAGGTGATATGCCATGACAAATAGCGAATTGAAATTCTACCATTCATTCCTTCGCAGCCTGCTAGCAATAGTTGCACTATTCATGATCGGCTGCGGCGCATTAGCGGCAGGGGCAGCCGGAGGAGCAGCCGCAGGCAGCGTTGAATCAGCCCAGGCAGCCGAGTCTCCTCAGGAACACTCAACCGGTACGTACGTGGCAACTGTTCTTTCGAATGTCGTCTACTTTCCCGCCAAGGTGATCTTTGCCGGCGCAGGAGCGGCGACAACCGGGGTAGCATATCTGGTAACCGGAGGAGATAGAGAGGTAACAAACAATATATGGAACTCGTCGGTCGGTGGAACCTATGTCGTTACCCCTGACATGATTGAGGGAGATGAAAGCGTACGATTCGTCGGATGATTTAGTAGTTAATACAAGGGAGATTACAACATGAGCAAAATTGAATCACTAGAGACTCTTCTGCATGAGCAGCTTAAGGATATTTATAGCGCGGAAAAACAGCTTACTAAGGCCTTGCCGCGCATGGCTAAATCGGCATCTTCCGACGTACTGAAAGAGGCACTCGAGGCGCATTTAAAGGAAACTGAGGTTCAGATAGAACGGCTCGAAAAAATTGCCGAGGAGCAGGACATCAAGTTAAGCGGAAAAAAATGTAGGGGGATGGAAGGCCTAATAGACGAGGGAAAAGAGGCGTTAGACTTAAAGGGTGATGAGGTCTTAATCGACGCCGCTATTATAGCCGCTGCCCAGAAGGTCGAGCATTATGAGATCTCGGCTTACGGTACTGCCAGAACCATCGCCGAGCAACTGGGACTCTCCGATGTGGCAGAGCTTTTGACAGCTTCGCTCGAAGAGGAGTCGGCTGCCGATGAAAAGCTGACCTCGATAAGCGAAGAGGATGTCTTAGGGGAATACCTTAAGGGACGCTCGGAGATGCGAGCTGACGAGGCTCCCGGGGTGAGGGGCTAATGATTATCTATAGAGAGATAGAATTCTTCGGTATTAGAAAGGTCGCGCAACAGCACGTCGGGGTTGTGGGCCGCCAGCTCTTCAATGCCGGCTCGGCCGGTAGCAACGGCCACTGAAATGGCTTTGGCTTCGCGTGCGGCCTCAATATCACGGACTGTATCACCGATAACAAAAATTTTTTCGGGGGCCGCTCTCGTCTCTTGAAATTTGCGCACGGCGCTTAAAACCAGCTCATACCGATGCGAATGAGATTCGCAGCCGAATCCCCCGTGCTCAAAGAAATCGCCCAGTCCTGCAATCTCGAGCTTCTTTCGCGCAATAATCTCAATATTACCTGTGACAAGACCGATGCTGGCGGACTTAGCCTTAAGATCGGTGAGCAGTGCCTGGACGCCGGGCAATACCACCAGCTCCGCTTGGTGCGCAGAGCGGCTAAAAAGGCTATGGCTGACTTCAATACACTCCTGTATTCGCGCAGCAATCCGACCCTTGACGACGCCGCACTCTTCGAGCAAGGCAGTTAAGATCTGCCTATCGGTCATCCCAGCGTAATTAAGTTTATCAGGGTTAGGCCGGACATTGAACATTTGAGCTGCGGCCTTAACGAGGCAACGTCCATGAAGGTCATCGGCACTAAGAAGAGTTCCGTCGATGTCAAAGAGATAAAGGCTGCTGCTCATAAGCCATTCGATATCATTCGATAGAGATAATAGAGGCTGTTTCAATAAATTTTTTGCGCTCAACCAAGAATTTGCGCACACTTCCTCCCTCAACTACTAGATCGGAACGCAGGGAGAAATAGATGGCCTTCTCTCCGAGAACCCGCATGACCTCTCTTTCGACAGCAGCGCGGTAAGAAGCTCCTGCCAAGATACAATCCTCTATGCCGAATGCAAAGACGGCCACCGACCGATCAGGGATTCGCTTAAGCGCCGAAAGCATATCTTCCGCCAGAATTGTATAGCCAATGGGCGGCAATCTGCGATCTCTTCGTATCACCTCAAGTAACGCAAGCTCCAGCCTATCCGCATAATACGGCTCTACCGCTACATATCCGCCCGCCCCGAGCTCTCTTGCCAGAAGATACCCGTACGGGCTAAGCCCTGCTCCAATCTCCAAAGCGACTTTTCCTTTAAGCAGAGTGGGATGTAAGCCACCTTGCCTTTTAAGAGCTGCAAGATAAGCGCTTTTGGTAAATTCGCCGCCAGGCGCTGCGAAGCCGTAGCTCTCTTTTGAGGAGACCTGTAGCCGCTCCTTCCAGTCAAGCAGTCCTTGAAATCTCTCGCGGATCTCATCTAATTGGGGAACATGGAGGACATCCGCTCCCGGAAGAAGCTGAGAAAGAGGTACTCTGTGTGCTTGATACAAGATAGAAAGGTTCATTTCATTCTATGCAATGATTCCACGCTGCTCTGTGTTTTTGACCATATCTATTGAATCGCCGCTTCCAATTACACTGTCCACCTTCATGCCCACATGTTCGTAGCCATTTGCCTTAAGGATGGACTCCAATACCGGCAGCTTGGCCCCGACAAAATCGGCAACTCTCTTTTGCTCGAACCCGAAGTTTATCATAACCTCTCCAGTGCGGCGTGCAATCTCCACGCTAACGTTGCCTAAATCGGGAAGCGGGAGCTTGAGACTGATTGTTTCATACGGCTGCTTCGCTGAGCGCTTTTCTCTCTCCTTATCAGCGCCAACTTGAGGACGGGGCAATTTCACGGCTAGCTCCATCTTCGACAATAAACCGTGCATTACAAAGGGAAAGAGCGCCAATATCGGCTCGCCCAGTGCCTTCATCGCGGGAGCCATTCGGCTAAGCATCTCCTGACCTGCCACGAAGTTCTCAAGCATCTGTACAGCTTTTGGTTCAAGAGCCGTTAATGAGGGCTCCTCCTGTGTTGCCGCGGCAAAAATGCGGCCTCTTATTTGCTCCAATCCTTGGCGTAATTGCAACCCAAGCTTAGCCGCATCGCGGCCGAAATGCTCGTAATCTTCAATAGCGCTCAGCAGATCAGCGGAAAGCTGCACCAACTCTTGCTCCATTGGGTTACGCGGATCCGGAATGATGGCCGCGGCGCCGCGAAGGGCCTCTTTTAGCCCGGCTGTCAGCTCCTTTAACTGAAGTTCGCGTGATATAAGAGCCGCACCGCGGTCGCTTGCCTCTAAGATAGCAATTATCTGTTGGTAAATAAGTTTTAACGAACTTAATTGGGTGTCAGCGAGTGATTCGACTGAGCTAGCGTGGCCCAGTGAAGTGTGCAAGCCCTTAGCCGCATCCGCTATCAGAAGCCGCAGCGCCGACTCCTTGTCGGGAATGGCTTCATTTCCCGCAAGCAGCTCATTAACCCCCTTATTGAAGCGATGCAAGATAGCGGCAGCGTTGCTTTCTTCGGACCGAGGCAAGGACTCGATTTCACGCCTTACAAGTTTCAGGAAAATTTCAAACTGAGGAGAGAGCTGGTGAGGCAGCCCGCCACTTTCGGTGGCAGCGCCTTTCACGAGAAGCGGTGCTTCGGACTCCAAGAGAAGTAAAGCCTGTGCCTCAATCGATCTCAGTGCGTTCATCTGTGTGCGTGAGAGCTGGCCGGCTTCACTGCTGCCTCTTACAAAACGGTCTTCAATAGAAGGAAGATTCAACTCCACTCTCATAATTTCGAGCTTAGATAGTAAAAGCTCTCTAAGAGAGGCTCCATCTCCGCTCTGCAGGACATTTTCTAGCTGCCCGCGAAACTCGGCAACAAATTGCTTAAATAGCTGCTGAAGCGCGCCATCGCCCGGGTTAGGCACGGTAGGAATTCTGCGCAAAGTATTAAGGAGCATCTCCACTCCGCCTTCAGACGGTGATGCCACCAGAAGAGCTTTGACAGTACTTTCAACCTGCCGGATCAGATCAATCTGGCTTCGAATGAGCATTTTAAAAAGTTTTTCACCGCTCTGAATGAGCTCATCAGACTTCGCTCCAATCGCTGAAAGTACTTTAAAAAATCTTGAGGTAGCGTTCTCCGAGGGCTCCGCTGCCGCTTTAAGAACCCGCTTCTCTACTGCCTGCCGGCCGGCCGCACTTTCAACTTCCTTAGCAAGCTGCTCAAGCTCCTGTTTATAGAAGCTACGCATGTCACCAGAGATCTCGCTTGAAGAGTCTCTTTTAAGAGCGGCTATCACTGCCTCTGTTCTCAACACAAGCGCAGCATCTTGTCGCGGGAGCTGTTCTCCCTGTGGGCGAAACCTTTCTCCGAGAGAATGTATCTGAGCATATACAGCATTAAGCCGTTCAGTTTTCGCGGTTTGCTCTGCAAGGTCAATTACCTCCATCGCCTCCTTTAGTATGAGGTTTAGAGCCGGCAAGGGCGGAGGCACACGAGTAGGCTCCTTATGCACGAAGCTTGAAGCGGACGCTTGAGCTGACCGAGCGGATGCATTGCTCCTTAAATTCGGTAGCGCTTCCTCTCCCGGCAACAATTTCAAGAAACTTTCAAGTTTTGAAGATAGATCATAGATGCGGTCCAGATGCTTGCCCAGAAGAGATGACTCAAGGACCTGGCGATGTTTACTTAAAATGACGCTCAGTTCATGTGCTGCTCGCGGCTGATAAGCCGCGAGCTTCTCGGCCAGCTTGGGCGCATCGCCCATTTCTTCTTCACTTACCACACCATGTTCGGAAAGAAGCCTTTCAATACTTTTAGTTAGGTTTGGTGCGACAAGTGCTGGCCTCGATATTGAAATTTCCGGGGAGGTGCGAAGAAGCTGCTTCAATGCCACGGACGCAGAATCGGAGAGACCTAGCTCATTGAGCAGCGACGGCAGCGCCTTATTGATCTCCTTGCCGTCCGATGCGCCTTTTGTTTCAATATAGGTGAAAACGAGGCCATCCTTGCGCTCGGCGACTAAAAGCTTAACTTTCTCTCCGGCTTCTATCTCGGGCGGAAGATCCACCGCATAGAAGCGATTGCCGTAGTTAATTCCTTTTACCGGTGGCGAGTACCCTGGCGGCGAGAGAACCACCTCTGCCTCGATGAGGAGCGGCGCGGACGGTGATGTGCCGCCATGTGCTGCTGGAATATTAACGGGCAGCGAGAGCTGGTTTGCTCCCCTGCCGGGCTGATTAATCTCTGACACCGTCCTCGCTCCCTGACCCACCCACTGCGGCCTTGCAGCGGCGGAATCATACATATATCTAGTCGGCATATTAGAGCTCTCTTTTAAGGCCAAAATTGCCCGAATTCTCTTTTCATTTCAGCGGCTTGCCCCGCTTACTCAGCAGCGCCTGCCTCAATTGACTTTGAATCGGGCAAATGCGTGAATTCGCCTATGAACGAATTTTGGGGGATTGATTTAGGGGGAACCAAGATTGAGGGAGTTATTATCGACAGAAATTCTCCAAAGCACGAAATTCTCCGGCAGAGAATTCCCACTGAAGCGGACAAAGGCTACCACCATATCATTTCACGAGTGTCTGAGCTTTTCTCTCAGATGCAGGCCACGTCAGGCGGTAAAACAGAGCTAATCGGAATCGGCACGCCAGGCATCACCGACCCGGAATCCGGTTTAATGAAGAATTGTAACACGACCTCACTTAACGGTATGCCGCTGCAACAGGATTTAGAATCGGCACTCGGCTGTGAAGTTAAAATAGCTAACGACGCAAACTGCTTTGCGTTAGCTGAGGCGACTTTGGGCGTTGCCACCGGAGCGCCGGTTGTGTTTGGAGTAATTATGGGAAGCGGCGTAGGAGGCGGAATAGTAATTAACGGTAACGTTTGGACGGGGCACCACGGGATCGCCGGCGAATGGGGTCACAACAAACTCTTGCACGATGGTGAGCCATGCTACTGCGGAAAGAGGGGTTGCGTGGAAACGGTAATTTCGGGGCCGGCCCTCGAAAATTACTATTTTAGGCGTTCGAATAAGCGGCTCACTCTTAAAAGTATAGCGGCTCGTGCTGTTGAAGGTGATTCCGACGCATCAGCGACACTTAACTTTCTTTCCGAGTCATTTGCCGAAGCGATATCATATGTCGTGAATATTCTCGATCCCGATGCAATTGTGCTCGGTGGCGGGGTTAGTAATATTGATTTACTATACAGCTCGGCAACCGAGAATCTTAAGCGGCATATTTTCAACGACAAGGTTCGCTGCAAGATTTTAAAGCACTCTTTGGGCGACAGCGCCGGAGTGTTCGGCGCCGCTATGCTCTGTGCCGGCAACATTTAGGAGTCATGGAGATCACTACAGTCACAACTGATTTTCCCGAGAACGTTGATCAGATAGATCTTAACGGTAAGCGGATCTACATCGTCGGTACTGCACATGTGAGCCAGAGCAGCGTTGAGCTTGTTGAGGAGGTTATTCGTAAAGTGAGGCCGGATACCGTCGCCGTAGAGCTGTGCGCCTCTCGCTACCAATCTCTCAAAGACCCTGATCGCTGGCGTAATACGGATATTGTAGCTCTTATTAAAAGCGGTCGCGCTTATGTGCTTATGGCTCAGCTCGTACTCGCCAGCTTCCAAAAAAAGCTGGGGGCTCAGTTTAACATTAAACCGGGGGCGGAGATGCTTCGCTCTCTTGCGGTGGCGGAGGAGCTGGACTGCGGCACAGTGCTTGCCGATCGCGACGTAAGAACAACATTGAAGCGCACCTGGTCGGAGATAGGGTTTTTCTCCGGTTTCAAACTAATCATGGCGCTTATAATCAGCATGGTCACTAATCAAAAGGTAAGCGAAGAAGAGATTGAAGCGCTCAAATCAAAGGACACTCTCAGTAACTTAATGCATGAGTTTTCTGCAAAATTTCCAAGTCTAAGGAAGACCTTGATAGATGAACGCGATCTATACCTTGCATCCAAGATCGGCTCCGCTCCCGGCAGCTCGGTAGTTGCAGTTGTCGGGGCCGGTCACGTCCCTGGTATCAAAGCCATCTTGGGGCGAGAGATAGACGTAGCGGCGCTTGAGGCTCTTCCCAGCCGTGGAGTTATAGGAAAGCTCATAGGCTGGTCCATTCCATTAGCAGTCGTCGGTTTAGTAATTTACGGGTTCTTCGCTGCAGGGAGCGGATTAAGCCTTCAGATGTTAGGCGCATGGTTCTGGATAACCGGTCTATTCGGTGCAATCGGTTCTACGCTTGCCTTGGCGCATCCGGTCACCATCGTAAGCGCTTTTTTGGCTACGCCTTTTGCCACCCTACACCCGTTGATTGCGGCCGGTTGGATAGCGGGGCTTGTAGAAGCATGGCTAAAAAAACCGAGAGTTTCCGATTTTGAATGTGTGCTTCAAGACCTGGGCTCCCTAAAAGGTATCTGGACGAATCGAGTAACCCGCATTTTGCTAATAATCGCACTTACGAATTTGCTGGCAACCATCGGTATGATTTGGGGCGCCAAAGTAATCGCTGAACTGGCGCTTATAGGATAAATATGACCGAAACCCCCGAAGCTCACTACTTGCGCTTCAGACAATTTATAAGTGTGCTGCTCGGCGGACTTGCAGGACTTTTAATCTCGGTCCCGGTGGTAGCCGGCGGAGAGTCTTGGGCCGCGGCTCTACTGCCGCTTGTTTTCGGAGCGCTGGGCGCAGCAGGGGGTTATCGTAATCGCACTAGTCATTTTTTCTTCTACTTTAGTCTCTTCACCATCTGTGTAATGCTCTTTCTATTGCTGCGCTCCGAATAAATTAGACAACCTCAATTTACCCCTGATCAATGATCCGGCTCATCGTCACCGGACCGGCGAGATCATTAAATGCCATAAAGCCTTTTTAATTGGGAGCAGCTATGTTTTGGCGCGCCGCCGTCATATTTGTTATTCCACTTCTGGCAGCGATTGTTGTCACTTTGATCTTCTATCTTGACCCGGACAAGAGTGTGTATGTCATTTTCGCCATATTTGCCTTAGCCGTGCTCAGTGTGATGGGGGTGGTATATCTCCGTGGACCAAGGAAACCAAGAAGTACGAGTAATCGATAGATTCTTGCGCTGCCGGCACTTAAGGCAACTTATCCCGCAGGTAGATGTAGAGATCCGACACGTAGAATCCGGGTGTTAAGTTCTTTAGCCCGTATGTACTTTCAGCCGGAGTTGATTCGGTGAACTGGTATATATATAGCCGCTTTATTCCAGGCACTGTTTTAAATAAAAACGGCCACATCTCCTGAGCATAGCTTAGCTGATTGTTAACACCCTTCTCTCCGGACTCGGTAATCCAGATCGGCTTTTTAAGGTCATTTAGAAAGTCGCCCACTCCTCCCGGGAAAAGGATTGTTTCAAGACGCTCCCCGTATATGTGAACCGCCCAAATATCGGCGATCTCTTCCATGCCGGCGTCCTTGAGATCCTCGTTGTACTCTAGGCTTTCCGGAAAGTTTTGGTTGATTGCGGTGGTTGCCGCTGACACTACTTTCTTGCGGGGTGTAAGTGAGCGGCTTACTTCGGCACTAAATGCAAGCAGTTCAACGTAATTGCCGGGACTGTCTGCCATCTGTAAGGTTACGTTGTCTTGGTTAGATTCCATATTCGGCTCGTTCCAGAACTGCCAAGCCTTGATCTTAGAGTTCTTGCGGTAACGCGTTACAACCGGCCGCACCCACCTCTCGGCAAAGGTCTTTCTGGGATTGCCGTCTATCCAGTTTGACTGGTTCCGCATCCAAGTCGGAATACCGGTCAAAATTACGAGCGCCTGCGTGCCGCGCGGTATGCTACGGGAGATCTCATCATAAAAAGAAAAATTAATAGGGGAGTTAGGCGATGGTTGCACGTCATCATTCCAAGCGAAAAGCACCCTCACCTTCTTAAGCTTAAGACGGGTTCTCACCTCTCGGAATTGTGAAGAGATACTTCCGAAACGTTGATCGTTAACGAAAGCATTTATTGCAAGCTTCGAGCGCTGCAGCGGCTTTTTCGGCAAGACCCCGCGCACAATGCGGTCGTAACGATCGGCAAATGCCGGCTGTGCCGCCAAAAGCACGAAAAGAAGAGTTAAAACTGCCCGAATGAAAACCTGCCTCATTTCACCTTATTTCTATGAATCAAATGGCCCTTAATTAATCTCGTCTATACGAACCTCAGTGTTGAGTAGAAATTCAATATTCACAACTGCTAAGCATTCACGAGAGTAACAAGTTAAATGACCCAAGCTGGTTACTGCGACTGGTTGTCACAGTTCGAGTTGACACCGCCACATCGGCGGCGGCAGGTTTTGTTAACGCTTGGTCTTTTTCACCCCGTGTTTGCTCCGCAAATCCACCCCGTGGAGGCAGTAACCAATGTCACTATTGTACTAGATTTTCGAAAAAGGCATAAACGGTCACCCTCGAGCGAACATACAATTCGTGGTCACTTCAATAGCTTACGTGGCCGATTTTGATTTCCTGCGGCAAATCACCATAATAGCGGCATGAGTTGGCAAAACTACGGGAGAGATATTCTTCTAAAAGAAGCTCGAGCAATTGAGAGCTCAGCAACGCTGCTTGGTGCGAGCTTTGACAATGCGGTCTCTATTATCCGAGATCTCACTCCTGGAGGGAGAGTGATCGTCTCCGGCATGGGGAAGGCCGGGTTTATCGCGATGAAGTGCTCGGCAACTATGGCTAGCCTTGGCATCCCATCGTTCTTTCTTCACCCTGCCGAAGCTATTCACGGCGATCTGGGAAGATATACAAAAAACGATGTGGCACTGATTTTATCTAACTCCGGCGAAACGCCTGAGATAATAAGCATTCTTCCGCCGATTAAAAGAATCGGCTGCCCTATAATTTCAATTACCGGAAATGACGGCTCCACTCTCGGACGCCACAGCACTATAGTGCTTAGCATCGGCAAGGTTGACGAAGCGGGTCCCTTAGGAATCGCCCCTACCAGCAGCACTGCGGTTTTGCTTGCGATAAGCGATGCTTTGGCGATGTCGGTAATCGAAAGTAAGGGTATCTCCGCAGAGCAGTTCGCCATGTATCACCCCGGGGGAAATATCGGTAAATCTCTGACGCTGGTCAGAGAGTTGATGCGTACTGGAGAAGAACACTGCATCGTAAGAATAGATATGAAAACCAGGGATGTTATTCATGCTATCTCTACTACCAAAGGCCGACCAGGCGCGGCAACGGTGCTCGACGCCGAGGGTAACCTCTATGGAATATTTACCGATGGAAATTTAAGGCGCTGCCTCGAGCATAGTGAAGAGTTTTTAGATCAGCCGGTTGGAAAATACGCCGGGAAGGAGCCGAAAGTCATCAATGAAAACAGTCTTGCCCAGGACGCTCTGCGTGTTATGAGCGATTATCGAATCGACCAGGTAATCGTAGTGGATGACGACGGCAAGGTTACAGGAATGATTGACATCCAGGATCTGGTCAACAATTAAGTAGTGAGAGACCGCCGAGAATTTCGAGAAAGTTTGATATTATCTAAATTCCCTCTCTAATCCTCAGAACACTCCCGTTGTAGTCAACCAAATATAACTCCCCAGCTTCGTCTTCCCCAAATGAAGAGATCGCCATACTCGATGCCGGAAGCACCTGTTCCCTTCTCCAGCTGCCGTCTGCCTCCGGAATAAGCACCCACGCCCGTCCGCTCAAAAAATCACCGAACAGATATTTACCGTACAAGTCCGCTATCTCGGCTCCGCGATAACGGTAACCGCCTGTAATAGAACCTCCCTCGCTCCTTCCATACTCGGAGATCGGAAGCTGTAACCCTGTCTGGTCGCAATCAGTTGAGGGATTGAAACATAACGAGCCCTCCATAGTGCTCCAGCCGTAGTTTCCGCCGCGCGTTATAATATCGACCTCCTCTCTAGTGCTTTGACCGACATCCGCTAAGAACATCGTGCCATCCACCCTGTCGAACGAAAAACGCCACGGATTGCGCAGCCCGTATGCCCAGATCTCAGGCTGAGTGCCGGTCATGCCCACAAAGGGATTATCTGCCGGAATAGCATAACCGGCCGGCTGATTAACATCTATCCGCAAGATCTTACCTAAAAGGGTGTTAAGATCCTGACCTCTATCGAATGGATCGTTACCCGGCCCGCCGTCTCCACTCGCCACATACATCATCCCGTCAGGACCAAACTTAAGAAGCCCACCGTTATGGTTGGTGGCAGGCTGATCAAAGGTCAGAATTTCCCGTCTTGATGATAAGTCCGCTTGATTAGGGTTTTCGGCAGAAACGGAGTACTCCGCAATTACCGTATCTCCGGCAACATCCGTGTAGTTGATAAAAAATCGGCCGTTCTGAGTAAAGTTGGGGTGGAAAGCGATGCTTAGAAGCCCCTGCTCAGAACCCGTACTAACCAATCCTGAGATGTTAAGGAACTCGCCCGGGACTGAGCTGCCGTTCTGCAACACTAATATCCGGCCACCTTGCTCAACGACGAATAGCCTCCCTGTTTGATCGTTACTGTGAGTAATATATAAAGGCTGATCGAGGCCGCCGATAACGGTCTCGAGATCGAGATTTGGCACACTAGATGTAATTGGAGGAGTGGCAACAGGAGGCAGCGTTTGCTCTGGAGCAATAGTAGGGGCGATCGTGGTGCTCGGCGGTGGGGTCGAGTCTTGAGTAGGCACGGGACCGATGACCGTTGGGACGAACTGCTCACACTGACCGATAAACTGCCTTAGTTTCCTCTTGCTTATTCCTTTGTAGAGCGCGTTCTTCTTTCTCTTTGCACGGATAGTCTTATTATTCGCGGCACGCTTAACCTGTCTATTGAACCGTTTGATTTTACGCTCCGGCCAGGGACGCCACATTGAGCGGCCCAGTGCTAGAGGAAAGGGCGATAGAACTCCGAGCTGAGCGCTTCCGGCTGCTTGGTCGAAATGACAAGCAAGCGGGTTGCCCTCGTGCACCCGGATAAATAGCGGAAGATTAGCACTCGTTACAATCGTTTCCTCGGCAGCCCTGATACCGGAGGGCGCCAGCAATGGAGCGGTCGACAGTACGACTATGGAAACAGCGACTACTAAAATATCTATCCAGCGTTTCATGATTCCCATCAATTGAATGTTGACTGAAAATTTGCCGGGATACTATCTCATTATTAGAATTGCTTCTCACATGATCGCGATCTGAGCCGACCCCACCCCAGCCAATAAATTAAACGGAGAGGACTGAGTGGCCTCATTCTCCCCTTTTGCTCGCTAGAGTAAAGTGGTGAGTACTTTAATAAGGGGGAGTTTATGCAGACAGGAGATATACATTCAACCGCAGCGGGAAAGGGAAATTTTACTGAGTCCGACTTTGAAAGAATCTCGGGATTCAAAGCCTACGATAGAGCCGATCGGGACATCGGCACGGTCAAGGCGCTATGGACGGACCCAAGCGGCGAACCGGCATATATAGGGGTTCAGACGACTTGGCTGATCGGCCGGACCCATGTCGTTCCGGCGTTTGATTGCGAGGTCAACATGGTGGCGGAAACGGTTCGTGTTCCATACACGCAGGATGATGTCGAAGGGGCGCCGAGCTTCGACCCGGATCTGGAGATCACTCCGGCTGTGGAACGTGAAGTCAAAGAATACTACAGAATGAGGGGCGGCCGCATACCGGAACAGGAAAGAGCGATGCAGCCTCCCGAAAACGCAAGAGCTGGAAGCCGCGCCACTGCTGCCGAAGGTGATGTCACCATTCCGCTCCACGAAGAGAAGCTCGACATCGGAAAGGAGAGTGTCGAGGTGGGAGGTGTCCGTTTAAAGAAGATAGTGCGCACGGAGCAGGTAGAGAGACCGCTTGAACTCAAACGCGAAGATGTTGTGATTGAAAGAGTACCGGCAGGCGGTGAAGCAGCACAGGATGCGTTCCACCGGGAAAACATATATATACCGCTAAGAGCAGAGGTACCGGTTGTTTCCAAAGAAGCGCGGGTAAAAGAAGAAGTGCGGGCGCGAAAAACGAAAAAAACCAAGAAAGAGGTGGTTTCAGACAAGGTCCGGCGCGAGGATATCGATATCGAGGAAGAGGGCCGTCCCCCCTATCATTAGCGCATAATAAAAGAGCTGCTAACTTTTAGAGGCGCGAACCGTGGTGCAACCGCCGGCTATTCGGTTTACGTGAATATCTATCATTTTGATGCGTATCCCGCTTCCCTTCAAAGGCGGGCATTCCACGGAATAAGAGCGGGTATGGTCTTTGTACTGCCTGCTCACTGAGAAGCGTGTAGTGCCTCTAGGAAGGATCACGTACTCCTGGGGACCAAGGGTGCGAGATACGCCGCCGCCGGAGATGTAAACCTTGTTGTAAGACTTGTCCAGCGTGTCGTTCTTAAAAAGAATTCTGCCGTCCGGTACCTTCTCTTGCGAGCAGCCTCCGAAGAGCAGTGCAAGGGAGGCCAAAAGAGCGCGAAGTGCCTTGCCGTGTTTGCAATTCATTGCCTTCATCTTAAAGCAAAGGGACTGATCCAGAAACATAACAGTTTGATTTTTTGTTCAGTGTACATAAGAGGATTTGATTAACTAAGAGGGCGGAGAGGTCAGCGAGAAGGTAAAGCTTCCCCCTCACCGATCTCGCTGACCTCTTTGTTAAATTATCGGCCCCACAGCTCGATCACCATACCGGTGCGGCCAACATTCTCAAACATGAAGAAGCCGAATAAACAGTGCTTTGGGCTAAATACCGCTCGGCTGACTGCTGTGATATGCTGGCCTTCTTTTGCCTAGCGCTAGCAACCCCTTGGCTGTTACTGCAGCAATTACTATTGATCCCCCTATAATGGCCCACGGGCCCGGCGATTCGGAGGTCACAAGAAACACCCAAACCGGATTTAGAATCGGCTCCAAGGTGGTAATTAAAATGGCGTCAAATGCCCGAACAACTTTTATCGCCTTGGTATACAAATAATACGACATAGCCAATTGAAAGACTCCCAAGACCAGCAAGCCGGATAACGCTGAGCCAGAGAGCGGCTCGTCGAACATGAAAGGGACACCTGCCGCTCCTGCCATAAGATTGCCGAGCATCACTGATTGAATCGGGTCGGCCTCTTTCTGCAGGCGGAGTAACACAGTCATCATCCCGAACGACACCCCGCTAAGTATGGCCATCACATTCCCAAGCATGTGGCCGGGGGACAGTTCATCGAGAAAGAAAAGTGTCATTCCACTCAGTATCAGCCCAAGCAGAACGAAATCCTGCCAACTGTTCTTCTCATTCAGTACTCGCGGGCCGAATATAATTACATAGATCGGTGCTGTATACTGGAGCAAAATTGCGTTTGCGGCAGTGGTATATTTATTTGCAAGCACAAAAAGAACCACAGTCGATGCGTAAGCCAGCGCAGTTGCCACATGAAGTTTGCTCCAACAGGAGCGCGGAACACCGCAAAGCAGCAGCAGCGTTGCCGCTGCAATCAAGCTTCTGGCGCCGGCTATCGCCATCGGATTCCATTCGACTATTTTTATAAGTAGTCCGCCGCTACTCCATAAAAGGGATGCAGTAAACAGGGCTACGAGAGCTTGCTTACGAGACAGATTATTCGAGACCAAGGTCTGCATTGCGAGGCGTCCAAAGGGTCAAAAGCAACGCAATTCTACTTGTAAAACTAAGAACCTGGAAGGGAGGCTGATAACTAATAATTAAACAGTCGATCTTCTGTGGCAATTATCTAAGCCACAAACGGCTTCGCACCACAGCTAGGGCAGCAGCCGCTTAACTTTTGCAGGACAGGTGAGCGTGTATGAAATGTATTGCTGCAGACCTCTATACCGTGGTCGGTATATCTCTCAGGCTCGTCAAAAAGCGGCTTCAGTTTCATTCTCTCCTCAGCAATCCGCCGCTTGCGGTATTCATCAGCCGCCCTACCCCAGTCATAGCCGTCATCAGACGGTTTCTTTTTTGGTTTTACGCGGGTGAGAACGGCATGTGGATGGGGCTCAGGATGTGGATACGGGTGCGGATGCGGAGAAAGCTTGGGTTGGGGCTGCGGATGAGGGTGGGGCTTTAAATAACTTTTCGGCTCATGCTTAGGCAGAAGATGTGGCGCCACGCGAGCCGGAAGAGGCCCATGTACAATTGTAACCTTCGGCTTAGGCAGCGGCTTAGGTTCTACAGAAGAGCGCCCCGGAGGCAGCTCTCCGTTTGAAGCATCATCCTGCTTGGGCTGCGATGCGCTCTCTTTCTTCTCCTCTGGTCTCGGTGCCGTATGCGCTTCGCTTCCCTGCTTTTCACTGGCTTTTTGTTCTGATCCTTCCTTTGTATCCGTGCTCTCTTCAGGCTTGGCTTGCACCTCTTTCTTAGTTTCCAACTCTTCTTGCGTTTTAACTTCCTCTTTGGTTTTCAGTGCAGGCTCCTCTCTCTCGTCCGGCTTAACATCAGTTTTGGAACTCTCCGATGGCGCGCGTTCAGTTTCCAAATCGCCCTCTGTATCCGCAGTTTCCTTTTTGACCTTTGTCTCAGGCTCCATTACCGCTGTCCCGCGGCCTCCCTCGTTAGAGCCGCCTCCGCCACCTTCCCAAATGTCATCGTTTCCTTGTGGCGTATCGCCGGAATCCTCCTTGCTGCCGAACTTCTCCCTGTAAAAATCATCCAGAGGATTGAAGTCCTCCTCGAACTTTTTGGGCTGGTAGTCATCGATGTAATGTTCGTCAGTTGAACTGCTTTCCTTCCAGCTGTCGCCTACCTCATCGAAGGAATCCTCCTCACGGCCTCGAGCGCCGTTAAGCGGCTCACCTTCGCCGGCAAGGATTGCTTCCTCTCCGCTCTTAAGGGACTTTTCTATAGCTTCCTCGCGGTCCTTCTTAAGTTCCATCAGTTTTTCTGTCTTAGCATCAATCTCACCGACTAGCGTATCCTGCTCTGCAGGATCGCCGCTGTCGCGCAGCCGGCGCTCAAGTCCTCTTAGCTCTTCGTGCACCTCGGCTATCTGCTTATCTCGCAGTTTGACTGTTGCCATTTCAAGCGAGAGTTCATCTATCTGAGCTTGATAAGGATCGGAGACATCACCAAAATCCTGGTTCCATCTCTGTTTGTCGTACTTGAGTTCAGCAATTCGGTCTTCAATCTCTTTGATTCTCGGATCTCTTATCGCCTGTTCGGTTCCCTCGGCACTTTCGCTTCCTACCTTCTCAAGACTAGGGCTATGCGGCTCGTTATTACTTACCTCCTTTGACTGCGATTGCTCCTCTGCCGCGCCCGCAGCCTTATCGTCGGATACCACCAAGCGCCTCTCTTCTTTCAGCTCAACCCGCCTATCTCTCTTCGCATCCAGCTCTCGAAATATTGCGCGCTGTTCGTCCTCATTACTGCTGCTGCGAAAACGGCTCTCAAGTTCGGCTATCTCCAGGTCATTAGCCTCAATCTCGCGGCCAATTCTCGTCAAATTGTTGTCGGAGTTTTGAGGGTGCTTCGCTAGGCTCTCAACATCCGGAGATCTGGTTGAAGTATCAATGGAGGGCGGAGCGTCACTCTCCATCCCCAACTCTCGCATGGCTATCATACGCTCAAGTTCGTCTCTAAGCTGAGCGGCCTGTTGGTCCAGATCTGCCAGAAGACGGGTATCTGAGGCAGAGTCTTGGGCAATCAGATCCTCAATTCTGCTTTCAATCTCGGCAAGGCGAGTTTCTACTTGTGAGTGTGCTTCAAGGGGAATGCTGTCTGGGGTGGTTAACGCCGTGCTCTCGGTAGATGAGGTGCCGCTCGCTACGGCGGGGCGGGAGCTCTCCTCAACAATAGCGGGTGGCGTTCGCTCGGAGGCGGGGTTTGCGGTGGGCGACTTGCCGGCTTCCGATAGATCGATATCCGGTTCTCCCTTAGAGGAAAGCTCTTCTATATCCGCTTTCTCCTTAACGAAGATCCGCTTTACTCTGCTTGTTACTTTTTCTTTGCCGTATATAGCAGCTCCGGTGCCTGCGCCGATGGCGCTGCCCCAAAAAGTCATCGCAGCGGTGTTAAAACCTATAATCTTCAAGTTGTCGGTGAATTCCCCGTTCTCCCAATCAACCGAAGCAGCACTGCTCAAAAGACCCATAAAGGCACCGCCTGCAGCGCCGTCTACTGCTCCGTCGATTATTGCAAGCCTAAGCCCTCCCTTAGATAGAATCTCCTTGGTCAGCTCTTCCACCGCCTCTTTAGTTACCTGCTTACCCTGCTGTTTGAGCTGGTGCTCCGCAACGCGCTCAGCGACCTTTCTTGCGCCAGCGCTTCCCAGCTTTGAGCAGGGCACCATAAGAAGCCCGTCGGCCAGAGCAAAAGCAGCGTCGGTTTTCATCTCACTATCGCTGTATCCCGCTCCCTTAATTAGGGCCTTAGTAGTAGTGGTTGCCGCCAGACTTGTGGATGTTACAAGCAGAATAATTACCACTGTGCCCTGCCCCGCTGTACCCACCGAGACTACAACTACCGCCGCTACTGTGACTGCTCCAGCGGCGATATCTGCAGCGGCATGCTTTTGTTGGCGGAATAGATCGGCATGACGCTGAAAGTGGTTCAGAAGAATGTCGAGTCGCGCAGCTTCTTCTGGAGTAAGATCGCGCCCGCTAGCCCATGTTTTAAGATCCATAGCCTCTTTATGCCAGCGGTCCATCTGATCGCCATAATCAGAGCCGATGTCCGCCACCATAGAGAGAGGTCCGCTTCTCTCGTGTTTGTAGCGTGCCTCGATGAAATAGAACTTCTCATCAGTGCTCTCCGGAACTCCGCGGAGATTCTCGAAGAGATCAAACTTTGCATCACCTGACATGTGCCGATAAGCCATGACGGCGAGCCCTGTGCCGCCGCTTACATTTCTAAATTCCTTATCCAGCTCCGCGATTTCCGCCTTGGTCTTATCATTGGTGAGTTCAACCAACCGCTGCTGCCAGTCGCATCCATCCATATCGCCAAAAAAACAGAGGTAAAGCTCTTGAGCGGGACTAAGCTCGCCCGATCGAATTAGTGACCAGAGAACCCCAAGCTCATGATGCTCCTCGACCTCCGAGCGCAGATCTTTTTCAAAGTCGCGGCCCGGATACAGAGAGTGATAGCGCTCAATCACACGTTCATTAATTGCCCTATGTTCATCAAGCGCTGCTTCTCTCTTCGCTTCAATTTGCTTTAGCTCTTCCTCGCTTTCAGCTTGTGGCTCTTCCGGCTGCGCTTTAAAAAGGAACACCTCCTTAATTAGCGATACATCGGTTCCATCCATCGCGCCGCCCATCGCAAAGCGAAGCTTATGAGCTGCCGCACCGACATTGTCGCCATTGAGAACCGCAAGCGCCCAGCTCAGCTCCGCTCCAGAAAGATTCTCGCGAAGATGTGCGCGAAGATCTCTGCCTACGCCAACTTCGGAGGAGTATCGTGCTTCTAGTTGGGCGGCCTTATCCTTATTGAAAGAGCCGCCGGGGTCGGCGACTAGGCTTTCGAGCATCTGACAGATCTGCTTTTCAGGATCATTAGTTTGCTCCAACCATCCATGAAGCCTTGCTATCCCTGCAAGCTGTTTGTCGCCGGCAAGAGTAGCTTTCACTAGCAGCTCCGCCTCTTTATTTAGGCACTCTTCGATTGCATTATCGAAATCTTTTACACAGAGGGCCTCAACCGGGTACTCCGACATCTGAGCCAGCCGCTCAAAGTAGCTGTTAAGCTCTGTAACTGCATCCTTATTGAACACATCTTTTGTGCGCGCCAAAAGTTGCCCCTTATGAGGCGCAAGGGTCTCGTTATCGAACTCCTCGATCACCGCCGCTATTTTTTCTCCCTGCTTAAGGGACCCCCCCGAGCTCATGATATCCGCGATATCCCATGCTGCCGCTGCACTGATGTCGCCGTCATAGAGCGCCATCATTTTTTTAAGCTCCATGCCGCTGAATTCACTTTCAAGGTGGCCATCAAGGTTTGCCTTGAAGCGGTCGCGATAGAGCCGTGCTGCAATTACTAAAGCTTCACCCTGTGTATTAATTGGCGTGCCGTCTTGAATGTCGCGGAAAATAAGTTTCTTAAGCTCCTGAGTGATAATTGCGGTCTCTTTACTGCCGGTGTAACCGAAAAGCCCGCCTTTCATCTGATAATGCAGCTGCTCTACCGCATCAGCAGCCTGATTCATAAGAGAAGCGCCAAGCTTGCGCGCCTTCTCCCTGGCTTCGGTGAGTTTCGCCTTGAACTCCGCATTTGATTCGATGAATTCACTCTGCTCCCGAAGGTAAGCTTCAAGCCGCTGTTGCACCTCATCAGCACGCGCGCGGTCGCTTTCAATCGGAGAATGCCGCAAGAGTCCCGAGAGCTTTTCGAGATTCAGTATGGTGCTTGCAACCTGGACGGTCCTGGCCTGGAGGATGGTTTTGGTCATCTCCTTCTCCAAAGCAGCTCTCCATTCGGGATGGCGGCTGAGAAGCGGCTCGGTTGCAGTCAGATAAGCGGTAAGCATCTCCTGACGATGCTGCTGAGAGAACTGATGCTCGGCTGCAAGCAGCTTTCCCCATTCGGATGCAAACTTTCTGCAATCGCTAAGAAGTGCCGCATAGAGCGCCTCGGGCTGATAGCGGCCATTATTTACTACCTGTTCAATGACGGCATACGCCTCCGGCGAACACCTCTCCCTCGCCTTGGCTAGGTATTCCTCTTCGTAGATACTCCGCGCATTCGCAACCACTTCGCCGCGACCACTCTCTTCATGACGGGTGAACACGGTAATGGAAGAATTGATAGCGTACGCGCTAAAAAGACCGTTCCAGGCCGCAATGGCATCGTGCTTCAGACGATCGTTGGAGAGCAGTGCCTCGGCCTCCTTGGGGTTATCTGCTGTGGCAATGAACTTGCTGCTTTCTATTGCCGGAGCCCGCGCGCCGAAATCAACTCCGATGCCAAGCATTCTGTCGATTCGCGTTGTCTCGGCTTTTCCAGAGAAGTCACCTTCGACCCAAGCTCGCCAGGTTTCGCCGCCGCCATACTTCTGATCAAAAATGCGGCGAACCCACATTAGCTCATAGCCATTCAAACCGCTTATCGCTTTATCAAATCGCCCGACTGCGGTTCCCCAGCCTTTCATGGAGTAGCGAAGTTCTGCGCCGGCGTAATCAGCCTTGCGTATGGCATTGTCAGCTGTCCGCCAGCCAAGCTGTTGCTGACTTCGGAACGCTGCTCGAAGATCCTCGCCGAAGCGCGCCAATAAATCTTCCTGAGCGGCCAAAAACGTTCCTACTGAACGTGATTGATGCGCTGTATCTCCGTTTCCGTCAGTTCCGGCCGCCTCACGCTGCTGAATTCCGAGCCAATAAATTCTCTCGCCTGCAGCAGCAAGCCTCGCTTTATCTTCAAAGCGCTGATAACAAAGCTGCGCGTACTGCGCAAAGCCGGGCCGCCCGGTAAGAATGGCGGCAAAATCCGATTTAAACTGCTCGTACTCTTTGTCGAGCCGCCGAAGCTCAGCCTTGTCTTGCCACTCCGGAAGGGTTCCCAGGATCTCCCCCCTCTTTGTGGCGATTTTTTCAATGCGGCGGCTCAAGACGGCTGCCACTTCGCGATTCGCTTCTCCCCTTGTAAGCAGCCCATTTACCGCCTCCAGAGAGCCCGCATTTGCAGCAACTTCCGACACTGCCTCTTTTAGGGTCTTGCCGGTGGCAGCGGCAAAGGCGCTTTGCAGCTGTTCCCGTCTCTCCACCGGTTTTCCCTCGAAAAGGTCCCAGACAGTAAGCAAAACGTTTGGAGCAGTAACGGCTGCGCGCAACCTATCAATATCGCGCTGCAACTCGGCCCTCTGCATAGAATCCAGTCTGGCCCTCTCTTCTGCCAGCTCTAGGCGCGCCCCCTCTGCCAACTCCCGGGTGGACACTTTACAGTGCCCGGATGCTACTTCCCATTCAGTGAAATCTTGCAGTTTAACCGTAAAGTCCGCTAAAGCATCACCATGGTATAGCTGCAGCAAGCCCCCCTTCTCCAGCACTCGAGCGAGATCTGAAGTTAGTGCTTCTAAGGCGGCCTTAGACTCAAGGCCGCTTCCCTTTGACTGGCGCTCAACGTGCTCCTGAATCTTGTCATCCAAGGCCTGCCGCAAAGCATGAGCCCTGATCACTCCGAGCTTTGCGACAAGCTCTGCAAAAAAGTCATCGGCGGGATCTCTCCGCGATTTGGGCTTCTCAACAGCGGCCTCTAAAGCAAACTCCTTTGCATGATCAGGCCCGCTGGAGGCAGCTGCGGAAGTTTTGGAAGCAGCGGAAAGGCGAGCTTGAGCACGATGGTCCATTGCGTTGTTGAGAATGACGTCGTTTTCGAGCCGCTCTCGGGAATTCTGCTGACGGTTATGATGAGTGCGATTTTGGTTCTGAAAATTCTTTGATTTGGAGGCTGCGTGGTGGTCGTCTCGAACGCCGGCATCCAGCTCGACTTTGCGACCGTCAACATGCGATCCGGCTGCTCCGGTCGCTTTGGGAGAATTAGTTGACATCTCAAAAACCTCTTTCGCGGGCTGAAAAGGAGAGGGCCCCCAAAAAGGTTATTGCAGTTGCGGCCTGTCAGGTCGCATACCGTTGTGCGATAATTTTCAAACTATGCCGCCTTATTTAGAAAGCGCTCTGCACTATCTAAAAACCAACTGGGTGCTAATCCCGTTCGCCCTGCTAACACTATGGCTCCTTTTGAGACTGCTTAAGCTCCTAATTTGGAAGTTATTCTCTTTTGACAGTAAGTTAGCCCGGATATTGGAACAGAAGAAAAGCTCAGAAGTGCGGCTGGGGAAGATCTCGGAGACTTTGGCGCCGCTTCTCGCCTCTTTTCCGGTCGACATCCGGAAGCCCGGAACCAGCACCGTTTATCTCGGGCAGCCAGTTGATTTTGTTCACTTTGACCCTGACACCGGCATCACCTTTATCGAGGTAAAAAGCGGCGATTCGAAGCTAAACGTAACCCAGCGAAAAATAAGGGAACTGGTCTCCTCTGGGCGGATCGAATGGAAGGAATGCAAGGTCAAGTAATTCTTAGGACGCCTTGCTCAATTTGACCTCCATAACGTAACTGACGGTGTTTTTTCAATGCTTTTAGAGGGTTTTTCATGAGCAGCAACTCTTTACTTAACTCCATCGAAACTATCTTTGCCAAGAATAACTCCGCTCTCCAGCAAGCCGCGGCGGTGGTTCAAAATAAAAAGAAGTCCATTCCTATTAAGGACCTTGAATTAGCTTTGACTGTGCTGCTTGTCGAGCTGGCCTCATGCGATCAAACCTTTGAACCGCAAGAGTACAATATCCTGCAAAACGGTTTGCGCCGCATGTTCGGGACATCGAAGCATCATGTTCAGGCATTGGTGAATCAAGCTACCGTGGTACTTAAAAACTTGCGAGGAACATCACGGTTCGGTGACATTCTGAAAAAGAATCTAGACCAGAAGCAGCGCGAGGCGATCCTTGAAATAGTCGAGGAAATTATTAGCGCCGACGGAGTGCAGGACGGATTTGAAATTTACACGCGAAATAAAATAGCAACCATGCTGGAACTACCTGTCTTACCGTTAAAACCAGCCGACGAGGAAGAGCAGAATTAGATCAATTTCTTCACCCTTTTACTTTTTGTCCAACCCGCTGAGCGCCTATCTGCTTCTTAGAAGCTTCGCGTGATCCTGTTGGAGATCTCCTCTCCAAAAGCCATAAGAGCTTCTTTCTTAGCAGGAGCCAACGCATCCTTATCCTCCGAGAAATAGGCCGGCCTTACTGTTGAATACTCGCCTTCAGATTGGGCGGCGGCATAGAGGTATCCGTTATTTACGTCGACAAGCTCCCCTTCAATCATAAAAAGTGCGTCCTTATGGCTTCCGGGCGCAATGAACGCGCCTACTATAGTGAAGTAAAGTAAGGAGGACGGATTAAGATAGTTATCAACCTCGCTTGCCGCACTCACCATTAAAACCGCATCTGCCCCGTGGCGCGCTGCGGCTCTTCTTAGGGCCGCAGTACTATCTCCTTCGAGGAACATCTCATTCATAATAAAAAAATCCGAGAGCTTGCCGCGTCTCTGCAAATCAAGGCCCCACTTTTCGACAAGTTCTCTATCTTCGCTATTCCAGCGCCAGTTTTGCCTGTAGGCCCCGGGGAGCTGAAGAGCAATCGCCATTTTAAATGGCGCGCGCACCTGGGGCTGAAGCTTTCTTTCCATCTGAACTTGAGAATCATTTATCTGCGGTTCTCTCGGCGCTAGCTGGGCTCGCAATGCCCCGCGATCAAATCCCGTGGAACAAGAGATGAGAGATAGAGTTATTACCGGTAACAGGAATCTTTTCATACTATACCACCTCCTACTGTGTATTTTACACATTATAATTTATTTCGGCACTGTGAGCAAGCAAAGGCAGAATAAATACAAGACCCCATCTTTAAGAAAATCAGCTAGTTCCGCTCAAAAGGCGCTGCTGTCAGGCTTTTTAGCGCCCCAATGTTCAGGCCGTATATCCGGCGCCGATACTTGTAAGTACAAGGAGCTTCAAACGGCGCCCCAAATTCATGCCGCTTTGAGGTGAGAGGTAACAGGCTGCAAGGCTCTTTCTGCGAACATCGGGCTTTCAGCTAATTTGACAGTGAGGTTGAACATGGCAGTTGATTCCATCCGAAATACCCGGCAGCTTAATAAAACTCTTAACGATCAGAAGAACGTGTTCGAAAAGCTTGCCAGCGGCAAGCGCATTAATAAGGCGTCGGATGATGCCGCCGGACTAGCTATAGCCGACGCGCTCGCCTCTTCGGTTAGAAGCCTTGGACGCGCCTCTGCAAACGTGGCAGATGCCACGTCGGTAATTCAGATCGCTGACGGCGCTCTGCAGCAGGTAGGCGAGATCGGTACACGACTTAAGGAGCTCGCAATTCAATCATCCAATGGTACTTTATCGGACGACCAAAGAACCGCGCTTAACAATGAGTTCCAGGCGCTGACCGCTGAAGCACAAAGAATCACAGCCAGTACCGAGTTCAATGGCAAGCAATTACTTGATGGGTCCGATACCGCTATCCAGGTAGGAACCGACTCCGATGCTAATTCTCAGATTGTAATCCCTGGTGCTAATATCTCAGGCACCCTTACAGATATTTCGTCTCAAAACATAGGCACGCAGGCCGGAGCCTCTGCCGCGCTAGCCTCAATCGATTCATTTGTCACCGCAGTTTCATCGACTAGAGGAGAGCTGGGAGCAAGCCAGGCCCGCATTGAAACCGCAGGCAATAACATCGCCGTTGAGCGGGAGAATGCAGCCGCGGCAGAATCACGTATTCGAGATGCCGATATAGCTGAGTTAGTGTCACAAAAGGTCAAAAACGATATCCTGACCCGGACCGGCACCGCAATAGCAGCTCAAGCAAACCAAACCGCGCAGACGGTGCTAAAACTGCTGGCATAAACCTGCCAACTTTTCTAGCTGTACTGAAGCAACTATCCGGCGCTTCCGGCGATAATTCACTGTGCGCAGAATTAAATCGTCAGGAGTCACGCTGCTGGAGCAGCTCGTGGTTCTCTCGCTTGTAACGCTTATAGCCGCAATTTCGCTACCATCCTTCGGAGAGTGGCGGCGCCAGGCTTTGCTCCGATCTCAGGCTGATGCTGTCGCCTTTGACCTGCAGAGATTGGCCATACTCGCGTCGCAGTCACGCGATAAGATCAGAGTGACACTCCATAATGATCGTTATAAAGCAATTAGCTCCGGAGGAAGAGAGCTACTGTCGCGAAAATTGATGCGAGGGTTTGAGATTACTGAGTATGCGTCCGGGGACATCTATCTCTCACCGAGTGGAGTTTCAAGCCCCAGCGGAATTGTCATTAGTAACGGAGAGAAAAAGTGCCGCATTACCTTATCGCTGCGCGGGCGGGTGCAAAGCGACTGCAGCTAGACGGATGTCGCGCGTTTCTGCAGATTGAGCTTTTAATCGTCTTCATCATTGCGGCAGTATTCTTTGAGAGCGTCATAATAACTGTCGAACGCGTCAGAGGTCATGCCGGTAGAGCCCATAGGATGCTTAAAGACGGGGTCTCTGAAATGCTGCCGCCGCTTAAAGCTCTGCAATCCGAGAGGTGCCGGAGAGAGGTTCTTTTGCGTAGCGCGGCAAAGATAACTTGCGGCGCAGGCAACAACCATTCTGTTAGCTACTTAGTGCCCGTTAAAGGAGAACCATGAACGAGAAAGGAATCTCCCTTCTAGAATTTCTTATCTGCCAGGCCATCACGGCGGCTCTGCTCGTTATATTATCCAGCGCTCTTCTCTATCTAATAAATGCCTCCATCTATGCGCGAAAAGAGCTGCAGGCCGCAGCTGCAGCGGCTGTTACAGCCGAAAAGCTTAACCAGATTATAAGAGATATAGACGGACATCCTCTGCCGCTCGTGCCTCGTATACATTCCGGAGTATTAACCACATTTGACGGCACGCCGGTCCGGATAAGCGGAGCGGAGGAGCTGCAGCCCGATACAGCCAGTACAGCAGTTACCTATGCATCTTTCGATTTCCGGAGGATACAGAGAGTAAAAGAGAGGCGTGTTGAGCAGTCACTCGTTCATCTTTCCGTTTGCCCCCGCTACACTCACACCCCATCGGCCTTTGACAGCTTCCTTGTTATCTCACCTAACGGAATGGTCGAGTTACTAGCACCAGGAGATAAAAGAAGCGCCCTTAGCGGGGAGTGCGAACAGCTCTCACTACGAATACCGGAGCAAAGTATGCTGGCGGGTCAAAGGCCGGAACTCTCCAATTTTGCGCTCGCTCTGCTGCCAATTCGATCCATCTACACGATTTATCTCGATTCGGACGGGAACCTGCGCTACGCCGGCCACCTGGGAGGAGCGGTTATAGAGAATCAGCCGATTTACTCCGGTTTACGAAGATTCAATGTTGCTCAGCAGCTGGACCATCAGCTTGGCCTTCTTGAGCTCTCTGTCGGCATCACTCTTGAGCATCAAAAAGAAAAGCAGCTCAATTTTGTGAACCACCTTGGCCGCCAGACGGTGGACAATGTGCTTTTAAATGGCGGCTAGGGTGAATTCAAAAGAGAAAGGAAGCTCGTCACTTTCTGCGTTAATGCTGCTTCTAACGGCGATCTTTGCCGGCGCTATGGCTACGGCTGCATTTGAACGGAAGATACTGCTAGAGGCGGACATTCTGAAATCAACCCGTGCCAGAAACGATAAACTTAATTCACTATTCGAGCGCCTCGACGAAATCTCCTCGCTCCCCGGCTCGAAGCATTCCTGCATCGGCGAATCAGGCGCCCTTTTGTGCTTTTTGACCGGCAAGAGAGAGCACACTCAAGGCGTGCCGCTTATTGACCTCTCCCGTTTTGCAGTGCCTAGCGCCTCATGCCTTAATGCAATTTCGGCCTCTCCTACTGCAACCACCTCCGGTCACTCTCTTACTCAAGGCTCGGCCATTGCAGCAATGACATGCCGCATTACAACCGGCGTGCTAAGTGGAGATATCTTTATGCGCGAGAACGCAGAGAGTCCTCTACCATCTATTGCGATATCTCCCATCAGCGGAAGCCCGATAACTATCTATACCCCCGGCTACTTGGATATCGACGGCATTTTAGAACTAAATGGAGACGCCCTCGTAATTGCAGGTGGCGATATCGTAGTTGAGTCTCTTTCAAATCCCACCGCCGCAAACAAACTCGCTTCATTTTACTCTCTGACAGGCACCATTCTAATAAGAAAGATATCGCGAAATATAAGCCTCTTCGCATATGCGCCGCAGAGCGTCGCACTCCCACCCGGCACTATAAATGCAGCAAACGGCCTAAATGCGCCGGAGCTTACCTGGATACCAATGGCCATTACCGAAACGGAAGATTCTTAACCGTTAAAGGTACTCCACCAAAACTGGTGATCATCGAGTCTTATCGCCGTCTTCTCTTCGCGCCTTTTATCCTTAAATAGCGCGGTAAACCCTCCGGCCCCCATGTGCTGCTGGGGATAAAGGCGGTAGCAGTAATAATCTGAAAGGGGGGATCTATGCGGCTCAACTGTGCACAGGGGAAGGCTTTCGAACCGTGGAAACTTGCGTAAAAACCACTCCACCACCCCCTCGTTCTCCTCCCGGGAAAAGGTGCAGGTGCTATAGGCAAGATAACCGCCCGGCGCCGTGCACGAAGCCGCATTTGCAATTATCTTTTTCTGCCGGTTGGCATTCATGTTGACCGTCGATGGGTGGAAGCATCCCGGCGAAGACGCCCCCTTAGCCAGCAAAGACTGCCCGCTGCACGGGGCGTCAACTATTACTAGCTCGAAAGCATTGGGGAACCTTTCGGCTAAGGCCGGTGCGCTTAGACTGGCAACCGCAGCAGGAGCTATTCGGCAGCGCTTGAGATTGCTGATTAGCGCCCGCACCCTATTCTTCACGGCCTCATTGCAGATAAGAAATTCAGGCTTGAGCACGCGCCAGTAGTAAACGCTCTTTCCACCAGGAGAAGCGCAAACATCAAGTACCGAATCGCACGGTTCATGCACTGCATGTGCAGGTGCCGCTTGGAAGATAGAGGAGAGGTCCATGCAGTAATACTCTCCCTCTTCATGCATACTGCTCGCTCCGGGACGCTCATCGCCTTTAATCCTATCTGAGAAATCTGGCTGCCATGACAGCGGCTCCGCTACTTTGAACGGACCGGGGCGCTGCTCATCGCGCATCCATATCAAGGCCGGCTCGGGAGCCGAAGAGCCGGAAAGCGCCGCCATGAACGCATCCTGCTCGTTTACATCCGGGAACAGACGCTTAGCGAGCTTTAGAAGATAGCGTGATACCTCAGTCGTCACGAGAAATGAGATAACAAGTTGGCTTGGACTACAAAATAAAGCGTGAAAGATCTCTATCCGAAACAATCAAGCTCAAGCGATCGCGTACGTACCTTTGGTCAATAACGATCTCTTCGCCTGAGCGCTTATGGGCGGTAAAAGAGATCTCCTCCAGCAGCTTTTCAAGCAGGGTATGCAGCCTTCGAGCGCCGATATTTTCGGTCTTTTAATTTACCTCAGCCGTAAGCCGGGCAATCTCATCAATCGAATCTTCTGTAAAGTGCAGCTTAACTCCCTCTGTTTGAAGCAGCTCGATATACTGGGCTATCAAAGCGTTCTTTGGTTCTGTAAGAATGCGCACAAAGTCTTCGGGCGCCAAGCTTCTTAGCTCGACTCTTATAGGAAAGCGCCCCTGGAACTCCGGCATTAGATCTGATGGCTTGCTCATATGAAACGCGCCCGAAGCAATGAAAAGTATATGATCGGTGTTAATAAGTCCGTACTTGGTGCTAACTGTCGAGCCCTCCACTAACGGCAAAAGATCTCGCTGGACTCCCTCTCTCGACACATCGGGGCTTTTTGTCCCGTCGGCGCCGCAGATCTTATCGATCTCATCGATAAACACTATCCCGGTTTGCTCGGCTTTTTTTCTGGCTATGCGTGCTATCTGATCGTGATCGATCAAAAGATCCTGCGCTTCCTGAACAAAGAGCTTTCTCGCCTCCTGCACACTTACACGCTTGCTCTCACGCTGCTTAGGAACCATGTTGGCAAAAAGATCTTTAATCTGCCCTTCAATCTCGCCGAATCCCTGCGGGCCAAGTACCTGGAGGTGAGTTTGCACCTGCCGCGTCACTTCCACATCGATGATGCGGCTCTCGAGCTTCTTTGCTCTTAATAATTCCCTGAACTTCTCCCTCGTATGGGATCGGCCCGAAGCAGGCTTCGCCGTGTGCCCCACTCCGCTTTCATCCTGCTCAATTATTCCGGGGCCTCCGGCAACTTCATCCTCTACTGCACTTTCCACTGCGGAAGATCCGGGTAACAGCGCATCAAGCAGCCTCTCTTCGGCGGCCTCTTCTGCTTGGGTTAGAACCCGCCGGCGCTCCGACTCTCGCACCATCTTATAAGAGACCTCAACCAGATCTCTAATAATTGATTCCACGTCTCGCCCCACATATCCAACCTCAGTGAATTTGGAAGCCTCAACTTTCACAAAGGGCGCCTTTGCAAGCTTAGCTAAACGGCGTGAAATCTCGGTTTTCCCCACTCCGGTAGGCCCAATCATAATTATATTTTTGGGCATTATCTCATCTCGCAGCTCAGGCGATACTCTAAGCCGCCGCCAGCGGTTACGCAGCGCAATGGCAACCGCCTTTTTAGCCTCATCTTGAGCAATGATGTAGCGATCTAATTCATCGACAATTTGGTCCGGCGTGGAGAATGCTTCATCAATATAAACTTCCTGGCCGGCGGGGATGTCGGACAATTCAAGATCTTCACTCACGGCTAAGCTCTTCTATAGTTAAATTGGAATTCGTAAAGGGGCAGATCTCCGCTGCAATCGTCATAGCGCCTTCGGCGATCTCTCTGGGAGAGAGATGAGAGCCTGCATGACGTAAAAGTGCGCGCGCGGCGGAGAGAGCAAAGTTTCCTCCCGACCCTATAGCAGCCACCCCATCATCCGGCTGCAGCACATCGCCCATGCCCGACAGGATATAAAGCGAGTCACGGTCCCCCACAACCATCATAGCTTCCAGCCGCCTAAGATAACGGTCGGTGCGCCACTCCTTGGCCAGCTCAACAGCGGAGCGCGCGAGCTGTCCGGAGAACTCTTTAAGCTTCCCTTCAAACCTCTCAAATAGAGTAAAGGAGTCGGCCGCGGATCCCGCAAAGCCCGCAAGAACTGCGCCGTCCTGAAGGCGCCGTATCTTGTTTGCGCCGCGCTTCATTATAGAGTTATTGACAGTGACCTGCCCGTCTCCGGCGAATACGAGCACCCCTCTGTGATGAAAGGCAAGTATGGTAGTAGAATGAATCTCCATCGCAAGGGGATGTTAGCAGGAAACAAAAATGACAGCAAAAACGCAGCGAGAATGAGCTGCCTCATTGCCCTGGCGCGAGCCTGCCTCCCGTAATCAGGTAAACTGAGTCTATAGCGAGCAGCGCCGCGACCATAAAGAAAAAAGATCCCAATTATTACAATCAGTTCGCCTGCAATGATTCGGCAGCCCTACAACACCCATAACCTTATATGCCTTAACGGATGTTCTTCACGCTGCACTGCTTTAACTGCTAAAGTTCACCTGCTGTGAAGCTGTATATGAAAAACAACGTTGAGGAGGATGCCAATGGTAACGTCCGACCGAAGAGCAAGAGAATTATCTATGAAGCCGATTGAAGATTTAGCCCGCGATAACGCCTCCCGTCTTCCGGGCCCGGCGGAGGCATTCTCGCTTTTTGAGAAGAGCCTGCGTGTGCTCGATGACCCATCACAGCCCGCTCAGGAGCGGCGAATCAATTTTATAAGAGCGATCTCCGCAATTGAATTGATAGAAGATCCCTCAATCTCGGCGCACAAGTCGCTGCAGGTAATTGATTCGCTGGACAGCCGCTTGCATGCGAAGCTGACCGGCGCAGGAGATCTGTTTACTTCAGGCTCCGATGCCGCGGGCGAAATGCATCTCTGGGCGGTGGCGGTCAACGAATCATACGAACTGCTAAAATCCGTGCTGCACTCCCGAAGTGCTCTAGCGGCCGGTGCAGCTGAAGTTGCCAGACGCAACGGATTCGTAGCTCAGGCTGTGATATTTGATCCGAGCACGGAAGATCCGGTCGCCCTTCGCTTAATCAAATCCAACTCGGCGTTTATTGCCACTTTCTATAGCGACAGACTCTCAATCAATGAAATGCAAGAGTTAAGACCCGAAGTACTTCCTATTGAGGTACGCGATTGGCTTGCAAAGATTATTAGCGAACATAAAGGGCGCTTTGATGAGCCGGATAAGCAAGCCGCGCTGCTTAGGCTGGAGCTTATGCTTGTTCCGTCGGACTACAAGCTGCAGAGGGAGCTGATTGTTTCCCTGCGCGAGGCGGGTAGGCCTGATGCTGCAATCGAAGTTGCAAATAGATATATGATTCACCACTACAAAGGGCTGGACTAGGCGGAGCGCCAATGGCTGAAACAGCAGGTCCGCATAACGAGAGGAACGATAGAGGCGCCGCGCCGAACCAGGGGCCGCATCCAGGGGCGCTCGAAGGAGCCTCCATCGGCAAAGTCAGATCCGACCCGCTCGTCACTCACCATTACGATGCCTCTAAAGAGCTTGCACAAGTCTTAGTGCACGGCATAAATCACTCCATTATTCACAATGCACAGGACGCGCTGAACGTTCTAAGCCTATCTCTTATGATAGCGGAAGACGAACTCCAAGCGCTTCTGCCCGCCTCGCTGACCGCCTGCACCCACGATCCCAGAGCACCTGGAAAGCAAATTACCCCCTGGAACCAGCTTAACGGTGCGCAGCAGTTTGCATGGCTCGCAAAGTCGTTAACCGAGTTCTCAGAGATAGGAGTGCTGCGAGGAGAGAAAAATTACGAGCTGGATTCAGCGACAAGTTTCTTCGTCAGGTTCAAGCAGATATTAAACTCCATGGACAATGCGCTCGAGCAGGTTCCGCAGCAGTGGCGCTCAAGCGAAGTTGGAGGCATGGTTACCCGCGGCTTGGAAAATTCACTTAAAATAATCTCGGCTCAAGTAGACATGGCGCTTCCGCCTAAAGAGTTTCCGCTTCTTGATCTCAAGCGGCTGGCCGGTGATGCCGCAGAGCTTGTGACTGAGGGGCAGAGCAGATTTCCTAAAGGATTCATTCGTACCGGCGAATTTCCAAAAGATCTTCCGCTTGTGCGCGGGCAATACGATCTACTACTAAGAAGTATCGCAGAATGCGCAAAAAACTCATATCAGGCGGCATTTGTGCATGAGCGCGCAGTCGCCATGGCTACGGGCCAAAATGAGCCGTCGCCAGAAGCAATGAAAGAATATTACATGAGCATCGGCGCCCGCGTGCTCCCCGATGGACGGGTTGCGCTCGAACTTACAGATAATGCCCACGGAATTCCTCCCAAGTATCTTGAAGACGACAAAGATGGAGTCCCGGGGAGGCCATATCTCTGCAATAGAACTGCCTCAAGCAAGGGAGGCGGCATCGGCTGCTGCGAGCTATATCATATAGTTAGAGCCCACGGAGGCGAGTTGCAGATAGAGAACTACTCCGAGGGATCGACAAGCGGCGCACGCATTTCAATAATTCTTCCCAAGCGCGAAGCAAACTTGCAGCAGTAAAAGACACGCCTCCCGCCAGTACATAGATCACCAAATATTCTCACGCTTATCTCGTTAGGCCGTGCTAAAATCTCGCCGATGAGAATGAAACGGAAAAATCGCGATGTTTGACCCTAAGCACAAGCGATCCGGTGGTGCTGAGAGCCAGGGGCCGCGCGAAGGGCCAGACTCGCACTCTCCGCAAGATCCCGATTCAATCGCCGTTGATCTCGGACGGACACCGCAATTATTTCGTGTTCTGAGATCTATCGGCAACGAGATGGCTCATGATAGCACGAGCCCAACTCATATTCGTACCACCATTGATGGCGCCTTAAGCGCTGTGCGCCGCGGCTTAATAACTCTCGAAGACGCGCTGGATTCCGTCGGGACCGCCACCTCAAAAGAAGAGATGGCCGCCGCTCTTCACTCCCGCATGCAGCACTCGCACAGCGCACAAGATCGCGAGAATCTTATCGAGATGATACTGCGCTGCGACAACAATTGGGAATTTATCGCCGAAGCTCTTAGCAGCGACAAGAGTTCCAAAGAGGAGTGGGTTAGAGCTATTCGCAATCAATCAAAAGCTCTCCAATCCAAGATAATAACCGAAGCAAATTTTGGAGAGCTGCAGGAGGACGGAGCGCTAGAGACAATCGCCGCGAATCTGCTGCTGGCCATAACTCCTGAAATGCTTTGCGACAGCTTGTCAGAGAAAAGAGATGAGCTGGCTGCGCTATACTTTGAGAAGGGTGAAGAGCAAGAAGCGCTTGAGTACGCGACCCAGCTTCTACTTGATATTTATAAGCAGCTTGAAGATCACGGCTATGGGCCCGGCCGGCAAGAGCTTGAAGATCTATACATGAAAGCGCCGGCAGAGCTGCATAGCGAGATAATTGAGCACATCTCTCAAGCGCGCCCAAATGAGCTTTGGAGCATAGTGGCATTTAAGATACAGCACACGAGCAACGGTACTGAGCAGGAGGACTCCTCCCGGCTTTCAGCGCTCCTTGATATGGTGCAGCTATCAACCGATGGGCGTTTCCGCCGAGATGAAGTAAGCACATTCTTACTAAACTACTCCGCAAAGAGCGAGTGCCCTTCGCTGCTTAGGACCGCCGCTCTTTACGAGCTTTTTAACCCGCACTCGTTTAACTGGTTCAACATCGGAAAATTAAGAATTTACCTTAACTCCGAGCTTAACCGCGCAGGCGAGGAAGCTCCTTTGATGTTCGGCGCCTTTCTTGCGGTTGCGGCTGTGTGGCCCACAGCCAGAGAGGAGTTTAAAAACTTACTGGAAAAGCCACGAGAGATCTCAGAGTGGGGCGAAGTCTGCAGTAAACTATCCGGCCAGCCGATACACATTCCGATGGTCAAAAGAGCGGGAGATGTATCATTTGTAGAAACCAAAAAGCCCCTCCTATTTCACATCAAGAGAATCGGCTTTGAAAATCTGCTCGGCACAAGCCTTGACCCGCGCTATTCGCAGGGGCTTCAAAACCTCCTTGAGGCCGCAGTATCAAGCGCATCAGCTGCCGCCATCAAAAAGTACCTGCGAGCGCCGCTTCGGTCGCTGGCAGAATCAGAGCCGCGCATGCGGGCGGCGCTGGCTGCGATGACCGGGCTACAATTGGGTGAGCAGCGGTAGCGGCGCTTCCCTGGCATTCTGTTGCCCTGTTCCTTGCTAATTGGGGGTAATTGATGTGACCTGCTCGTCGCTAGACACTCATTGAAACATTTGTTGCAAAACCGGGCCGAATTATTGTTATTTCGAAATGGAATGGGGTTATCTTTCTGTATTTAGTTACAACTGCTCCATTTGTAGACATTAAAGCAACATACTAAAGATATACTAATATATAGAAAATTAGTATATCTTTAGTATATGAGAATGCCCAAAACTCCGCCTCGCATGGACGAGCTAATGTCAAAAATGTTTGAAGAGGGTCCAGATCGCCTTACAAAAATAATTCAAGCTGCACAAAATCGAACATTCAAGACAGAGCCCTATCCCCATTGGGATAAAATATTATATCTGACGCCACCAGAAGGTCTTTCGCACAAAGAATGGTGGTTGGGCGTAAAGATACAAAGAAATCCTGGCCGAAAAAAAATACCGCTCCGTGATGCTCAGAGACGATACTTCTCCTATGTGCTGGCCGATCCAATTCCAGAACGATTACATGAAATCGATATGTATATCGGAGGTGGGATTCAAATGCCATCACAAATTACTAATCCAGAAACCAAAGATCAATACTACGTTGAATCATTGATTGAGGAGGCAATTACGTCTAGCCAGCTTGAGCACGCTACTACAACTCGGCGAGTTGCAAGAGAAATGATCAGAACTGGTCGGAAGCCGTCTGATAGAAGTGAGCAGATGATCTTCAATAACTATAGAACTATGCAAGCGATTTCAGAAGTCAAAAATGAGCCGCTTAGTAAGGATCTTATCTTCCGACTTCATCGACTTATCACAGAGGATACCCTTGACGATCCTTCGGCCGCAGGAAGGTTCCGTAGGCCTGACGAAGAAATTTACGTAGGAGATGATACCGGTGAAAGATTTTACACACCACCGCCGGCCGAAGAGCTAGAATCTAGAATAAAGATTCTTTGTAAATTTGCCAACAAAGAGATTCCCAAAGAATTTGTCCATCCAGCAATTAGAGCAGTCCTCTTACATTTTTGGCTGGCTTTCGATCATCCCTTTGTAGATGGTAATGGCAGAACCGCTCGAGCTTTATTTTACTGGGCAATGTTGCGATATGGTTTTTGGCTTTCGGAATATATTTCAATCTCACACATAATTTTGAAAGGGCCATCCAAGTATAGTCGAGCATTTTTATATACTGAAACAGACGATAATGACCTCACTTATTTCCTGGTTTACCATTTGGATATCATTCGTAGAGCCATAGAGGCCCTGCATGAATATATACGCAAGCAAGCAAGCAAGGTCGCCCAAGTTGAGAAGCGATTACGGAACGTTGCAATTTTAAATTACAGGCAGCGTGCATTAATTAGCCATGCCTTAAAACATCCTAGTGCTACCTATACATTTCGTACCCACCAGACTAGTCACAACATAGTTTACCAAACAGCAAGATTGGATTTACTGGAACTGGAGAAGTTTGGATTGTTAACGTCTCACAAAATAAAGAAAAGATGGTATTTCCAACCCGCGAAGGAATTGGAGACGAAACTAACTAATTTAAGATAATACTGGGGTGTATATGACAAACAGGTCACCGGAAGCACAATCTCAGCCGTCGGAACGGCCGTCCATCAAGGACTGTGAAGTGATTAGTGGTGCTAAGGACTCGATTTCCTCTGACAGATCTTGTGAATGCAGGCGGTCCGCCGGACTTCGAATAGCTAAAAGTGGCAATGCCTAAATACGGGCTTATTCCCGTAAGACCTGGAAAGGCTTCGGAGACGGCCTAAGACTTATGGACATGAACTTGCTGCAAGTTTTGCGAACATCTACTGTATTGCGTGGAGAGAGGAAAGTAATCCTATTTCGATGAAATGAGAGATGGCTTCAATAACGCTACTAAAAAGATATCTTCTGATTTTATCGGCTGCTTCGCTGCAACACTGCAAAAGTTTCGATATGTGCCGCAATGATCTGATCGCTGAATATCCCGGCCCAAACAATAAATTGAAGGCCGTTGTATTCCAACGAGAATGCGGCGCAACAACGGATTTCAGCACACAGGTAAGTTTGATTTCAATCGACGAATCGTTACCGGATCAGGGAGGCAATCTCTTTGCTGCAGATACGGACCATGGGCGGGCGCCAGCGATCATTCAAGGCGGTCCCGAAGTCAGAATTAAATGGGAAGGACCACACCGGCTAGTTCTCGGTCATCACGTTCAAGCTCGAATATTCTTAGCTGAGAAGGAGCGGAACGAAATTACTGTGTCTTACCGGTCTTTTCAATAATAACGCTAGTAGGATCATGATTCGACCAATCGATCCGGGCTAAAGCCTCGCGCACCATTCCTTAGCTTTGAGGGAGAGCCTCACGGGCCGTACGCACTTTGACAACTTATACACGAGGATCACCAGAGTGGGATCACCCTGTCCCCTGCCGCTCATTGATCCTAGCGTTTTAGATCAACATAAACTGCCAATTGCAACCAATCGTGAATTCTTGATATTTTGCGGAATTGATTAGTGGGGGTAGTGCCGTTACTATTGATGTGTGACTTGGTTATGATCTTGTTGTGCAGCTAATTCTGAAAAAGCAAAGTGCGTTGTGAGGGCGTCTACAAGACAACATCCAGGGAGGCTCCATCCATGAAATACATTTCAATTATACAAGTCCCTGGTTTCGGAAATGCCTTAGGGCAGTAGAGCAAGAAATCCGAAACAGTTATCCATAAGCCCGCTCGTACCGCGCATATACTCAATCCCAACTTCCGGATGAAAGCCGGATTCGAATACAATGGCTTCATTATTATCAGAAATTTCATTTTTCTGACGTCGCAAACCATAAAATTTCTGCTCTGTAATGGTGGGTACTTGCGCTAGAATTGGAGCCAGTTATGCGCTCACAACCTATCTCAAGCAGGTCCGTATCTTTAGATTGCAGCCTAAATGGGAGGGAAATCGCTGTATCTGACGCATTAAGCTTGGAGGCGGGAGCGAGCCCCCCTTCAGAGACGGACAGCACCTTTTCGCTGCTTACCTTTCCGAAGGCCGCTGCGGATGCCTGGCGGAAGGTAGAGTCGCAGTATTCGCTGTACAGAAGGAAGCAAGATGAAGTGGCGCGTATTCGAAGATTGAGCAGCGAGGATATCTGGCTCCTTCCTGCTGAGCGGAACGGAAGCGGTAAATATATTACCAGTGAAGCGCGAGAGGCCGATCGAAGAATTTATAGAAAGGATGCTTTTGCCAAATATGCTCCGCCCTTTGTACTGGATGGAAGTAGTGACGCGATAATCATCGGCTACGGCGGCATAGTTACCTCCAACTATTCACAGCGCCGTCTCATGGTGGAGACAAACCGCCTTTTCGGGCGTCGGGTGGAGCTTTACTCGCTATACGGGAACGATGGGACAAGAGATAGCCTGCTCAAAACCACCAACGAGGACATTATATCGTTCCTTGAGGAGCGGGCGGAGGCGGCTAGAGCACTGAGCAGCAGCTCGCGGCCTAAAATCATTTTCTTCGGTTACTCTACCGGCGCCTTGGCCGGAGCAATTCTTGAAGCAAGGCGGCCTGGAACCTTTGACTCGATGGTGCTCACGGGGATGCCGCTGTTTTTAAGATCCCATCGCGATAAGGTGCTGCTTAAAGCGGGCAACTTTGCCGATCGCGCACTTGAAAGCGCAAGTGAGGGAGCCTCTCGCTGGGCTGAATGGCTGCAAGAAAGCGGGGCGCCGGGCGGAAAAGTTGCTGCTTCACTCTGTAGGTTGTTGGGAGAGAAGGCGTCCGGTTATCTCTCTGCACTGCACTCAATAACTGTCGGCTCCCGGGCAGGCAGCGGGATTCATGACTTTAAGGAGCTGCGCAAGGTGCCTTATCTTAAGGAGAGCACCGTGAAAAACTATGTCGCTTTTGAACGGCTAAGAGACGAGGCGCGAGAAGCTCTATTAAAAGGAGATGTGGAGTGCCCTTACTTGGCCAACTGGGGAGCGGACGACGAGCTAGTAAATGTCGATAAAAGTCATAACGCTCTTGCAAAAGCTCTTTCGCAGCGCGTAACCGGCGAAGTGCAAAAGGCTGCTATAGTTCCGGACTCCCCGCATGCGGCTTTTTTTGGGCCTGGCGGCAAGGTCTACAGGGAGCAGGCCTGGAGCTTCATTTCAGAAAGATTGGCATCGGGGGTATAAGGAGCGGTGGTTACAGCGCGCTGCCATTCACGCCCGGCTTATGATAGAGTCGGTCCTTCATAAGCCTTATTTGAAAAGAGGAGCTTGCCGTCGTGCTTGCTATTGTAACTGCGCTTCACTGCGAGGCTCAGCCTATAATCTCAAATCTTAAACTTAAAAGAGTAATATCCCCTGCCGGCACAGTGCTATTTAGAGGCGAAGACGCTTTTCTCACCGTATCGGGCGTCGGCAAGGTAAAGTCGGCGATAGCAGCGGCAGCTTTGCTTGAATACTTAGGCGACAGAAGCAAAACGGTTTTAGTTAACATAGGTGTATGCGGTTCGAAGCTGAGCCATAAACCTGGGGAGGCGCTGCTAGTAAATAAGATCATCGACAGCGCTACCGGCCGCTGCTATTACCCCGATATCCTTATTCGCCATTCTTTTAAAGAGGGAGCTCTTGAAACTTCTGACCAGCCGGTAACTAAGATGACGCAAGAGGTGCGCGGCGATGTGGTGGATATGGAAGCAAGCGGGTTTTGTGAGGCGGCTTTTAAATACTTAAGCTCTGCTCAGATTGCAGTGATAAAAACGGTAAGTGATAACTGTGATGCTGAGCGCTTGATGAAAGGCGATATCTCCTCTTTAATTGGAGAGACCTGGCTTGCGGCAAAACCTTATTGCTACTCACTATTAGAACTCCTCTCCAGCAGCGGCGGAGCAACGCTTACGCGCGAGGAGCTGGAGCTGCTTGAAAAAATAGCGCAAGGACTTAAGCTTACCAGTTATCAGCGAAGTCTTCTGAAGCGCCTTAGCTTGCAGCGTAAATCACGGGGACTTGAGCTTTCCCAGGAGCTTTTTCCATTAGATGAAAATCAAGTGGCAAACAAAGATGAGAGAAGGGCTGCCTTTGAAAGAATCACAGATATCCTTGTTGCGTAGCCCCTCGCACCTTTATGTCGAGCGCGAAGCGCGCGGCTACCCGCTTTGCGAATTACTTCTTGGGCGCTTTAAGGGCTCCGAGATTGTCGAGGTTGATAGTTACAAGGAGGTCTTCAACCGCTTCAAGCAGAACTGGCGGCTGCAAAAGCTAAGCCCCAAGCTGATACTAGGCTGCAAGCGGGGAGAGCTAATGTACCGCACCGGGGAGTTTGTGCCCAACTTCAAATTTGAGAACGCTTACTACTGTTCTCAGGTGCTGAATTGCTTGTACGACTGCAGTTATTGCTTTCTGCAAGGAATGTATCAATCGGCCAATATGGTTGTGTTTGTTAACGACGACGATTTCCATAAAGCCGCCGACAATCTGCTCGAGAGAATTAAGCAGCTCTATCTCTGTATCTCTTATGACGCGGACCTGCTCGCGCTTGAGGGTGTGCTGCCGCTCTGCAAACGCTGGATAGAGCATTGTCACAGGAAGCCCGAGCTGCATATCGAGATCCGCACTAAGAGCGCTAATTACTCGGCTATTAGCAGCTGCGAGCCGTGCGAGCGGGTTGTTCTGGCCTGGACACTCTCACCCTCCGAGATCTGCAGTAAGTTCGAGAGAGGTGCCGCTCCTCTCGCTGCGCGCCTTAATGCCATAGGGAGGGCGCTGGCCGGCGGGTGGCAGGTGAGAATATGTTTTGATCCTGTAATACCGGAAGGGAGCTGGCAGGAAGGGTATAGTGAATTGATGAACGAGCTTTTCGCGCTGCCGCACTCCGAAAGAATAAAAGATATCAGCATCGGCGGCTTTCGTATGAATGCGGAGCATTTCAAGCGGCTATCTGAGAAAAGCGGCAGCTCTCCGGTTGTAACTAAAGAGTACTTGGCGGCAAATGGTAAGATTGCGCTAAATGAAAAGTCTGCCTCCAAAATCAAAGGCTTTTTCCAGGACATTCTTAAAAGCCGTTTTGACTCCGAAAGGGTGACCTATCTTTTCGGGTAACCCAAATCGGCGAACGTTCTTTACGTTTTCGGCTGGCTGCGCCGGGATTCAATATCTGCGGTTTGCCTTGCTATAGTCATAATGAGATTATAGAGCTGTATGTCCTACATTCTTGCGCTTGAGCTTACGAACAGGACTTTGCTGGTTTTCTTTGCAATTCCTTTTTTGTATTTTGGTTACCACACCAAGTTTTGGTACGCCCCTGCACGCTTGCAGCGGTTCGATGTAATTATTAGAATCATCTGCGTGCTGCTTGCGCTGGCGCTCCTTATAAAGATCTTTTATGCCCCGAAGACGAACCGGCTCGCTGCGCAGGAAGCCGCTCTTCTTCATCTGGCCCCGCTCGTTCTAACTCTTCTAATCGTAGCGCAAGGCAGCCGCTCAAGACGGGCGCCCCCTCAATCGAAGCAGACAGCGGGCAATGCGCCGGGAGATCTATTCCGGCCGGTGCCTTTAAATAATGAGATTCAGCGGCTGACATGGAACGACCTAGTCATCGATGCAGAGCTGCGGCGAGAACTTATCTCGGTGATTGAGCTTTTAAAAGATCCTAAAACTAGCAGAAAATATGGAATTGATATCCCCAAAGGGATATTACTAAACGGGCCTCCCGGGACCGGAAAAACCACCATCGCAAAGGTAATTGCTAATACGGCAAATTTAGCGTTTTTTGTTTTGCAGCTCGACGAGATCGTCTCTAAATGGGTCGGGGAGTCGGAAAAGAATTTAAGCGCTCTCTTCGATGCCGCCGTCAAACACGCCCCTTCTGTGATCTTCGTAGATGAAATCGATTCAATCGGTAAAACTCGCTCCGGAAATCAGGTGTGGGCGGACAACCTGGTTAATCATATGCTGCAGCTTATTGATGGGGTAATCAGAACAGAGGGGGTATACATTATAGCGGCCACCAATCGCGCAGATCTTGTTGACCCGGCTCTTAAGAGAGCGGGGAGACTTAATAAAGTAATCGAAGTACCTCTGCCGGGCTACGAAGCGCGGATACAGCTCTTCGGGCTCTACATGTCGCGACTAACCCTTTCGCAAGGCGTACATCTAGAATCGCTGGCTGAGATTACCGAGGGCAAGTCGGCCGCTGACATAAAGGAGATCTGCAATCAAGCTGGTCTAAATGCCTTCAAGCGTGAATCTGGCACCAAAAGACGTCACTATTCAGTAACTTACGAAGACATCCAGTTGGCGCTTGATGAGTTCATGGCCTCTCAGTCCAACCCGAAGAGCTAGAGTATATTGCCTCTCCGGCGTCCAGCCCCCATAATTGGTTAGCTTTTTACCCCGTGATATAATTGGAATAGGTTTTTTCTCTTTGGGTTTTAGGTATGGCTACCGCCATTCAAGCGCTCTCGTCGCAGAATTTAAGCGACCAAGAACGGCGCAACGAAGTTGATAACGCAGCTTCTCAAGCGCGTGGATTCGATCCGCGAGTTAAAGATCTCTCGTCCTTTAGTATGACCAGCACTCCGGCAGTGCGAGGGTTCGGCATCAATCAGATGGCTGAGCTCGCCTCTGTAGAGGTGGAGCGGCAGATTTATGAACAGGTGCCGGGGATCTCTGCAGATGTGGTAGCCGAGATACGGCAACGCATCAAGCACACTGCCACCTCGCGGCCGGGACAGGAAGGAGATAGGCCCGAAGATCCTAAACAGTCAAAGATAAAAGACCCTTCAAAGGAGCAGATGCAGATTGAGCAGCCGATCGCTGCCCCGCACGAACTTGTTCAAGATCTCGGTCAAGGGATAGATCTGCAAGAGAGTTTGGCGCTTAAACAGGGAACCGCTTCTCAAAGGATAGGCTCATCTGTTCCAAGTTTTCAATTAGATCCCAATGCGGGCCTTGACTCCTTTTCAATCGGTGAGCCTCAAGCTCAAATGAATGTAAACAGGCCAAGCGCTGATACCGGAAAGAAGAGCGTCGCTTGATAAGTTACAATATCGCTGCTGCGATAGTTCTACGGTGAGAACTGCGCCTATGTTCCCAGAGATATATCCCTTGCCATGTTCCCAAAGTAAGACGGCTCTTGATTACCGGGATTGAAATGGATGTTGCAGTGAGCGCCGCTTTAATATGGGACGGCATATCATCCGGCCCCTCTGAGGTGTGCGTAAAAATCTCGTCGTTTTCCTTTACCAGGCGGTTAAGCCACTTTTCTAGATCACGCTTTGCAGAGGGATCGGCGTTCTCCTGTATTACTAAACTGGCAGAGGTGTGGCATAAAAATACGGTGCAAAGACCGTTAGTAATGGCTGATTCCGCAACCAACTGCTCAACGCGATCGGTTACTTCATACAACCCTTGGCCTCGAGTGACTACATCAAAATGTTCACAATATGCCATTTGGAGGACTTCCCTTAAATCTTCTCTTACACACCTAGGCCGCTCTAGCGGCCCTCAACGGCTCCACTCTGACTGCGCCCCCTGTGAGAACTTGGGGCTAGATGGTATTAATACAGCAATATATGAAAGTAAATCATAGTATCAAGAGCCCTAATTATGACGACACCGTTATCCCGGTCGAGTTCGTCGTTCTGCACTATTCGGCTTGCGGTCTTCAAGCCACCTTTGAACTTTTTAGGGATCCGGCGAAGAAAGTCTCCTCGCACCTTGTGATATCGAGCAGCGGCGAAGTTTATGAGGTTGTAAAAAGCCTGGAGGGTAAAGCGTTACGGGCATGGCACGCCGGCAAAAGCTCGTGGAATGATGGTGTGCGTGAGTGGAGTGATTTTAACAACTTCTCAATCGGCATCGAGATTATAAATAATAACGGGAACCTTATCCCATACCACGATAAACAGTATGAGGCGCTCACCAAGGTAATGCACCTTCTCAAAAAGCAGTATCCATCGCTTCAGGATCCCAAGCGAGTTATAGGTCACGAACAGATAGCCGGCTTCCGGGGGAAAGTCGATCCGGGCTGGCTGTTTGAATGGTCCAGGTTCTATTCTTCGGTTTATCCGCAACATCCCGTCCCCGAACGCGCTCCGGCTTTGCCCGCTTCATTGAAAGAGAAGTTCGAAAAGTTTCTTTCGTTCGTTCCCGCCGATGAAAAGACAAGAGCCGAGTATTGGAAGGCGATAAGCAGCGCCATGGAAGCATCTGTCTCTGAAATCAGAACAAACCGCGGCTCCCCTGCTACCCTGCCCTCAGTGCCTGAGGAGCCCGACCCCGCCGCTTGAATAGCCTGTACTCCGTAAGCCGACAGTTTCCAGAGGCCATACCATTTAACTCAAGGATATTTTGGGGAGATGTGTGGAAGCGGCAGAGAACATTCATGAAATGTTGCGGTTAAGGGCTTAAAGAGTCAATTTCTGATTATAGGTTGCCGGGGATACTATTGATAATAATCAACCCGAAATGGCCATTATATGCTATATTTTGGCATTCCCGGAAACATGGAATGAAGGATTCAACATCACCTCGCAAGGTCACTTCAATCCCCAATTGGCACGACCGGAAAGCCAAATCGAACCTTAATATCACCGTCTTAAGGGAATTCTTGTTTGAGCTGCCGCTGGCATGCGCTTATGTAGATAAGGATCTTACTTATTCGTTTACGAATCGAGCTCATCAGATTATTTGGAACCGCTCCGAGGAGGAGATTGTAGGGCGCCCGGTGGTGGAGGTCATCGGTTCAGAGAATTTCGCCAAATCACGCCCGCATATAGAAAGAGCCGTCAGCGGTGAGCGCAACTCACTCGAAGTAAAGGTAGACTTTCCCGGCGCCGGGCCGAGTATTGTAAAGGTAGATTTCATTCCTCATCGCTCTCTTCAAGGCAAACTCCTAGGGTGCTTCGTTGTTTGCGACAATCTCACCGAGCAGAAGAGAGTTGAATTAGAGCGATTGAAGTATCTGGAAAAATACCAGTCCCTCTATAATCATACTCCAGCCATGCTGCATTCAATAGATCGCAGCGGAAGGATAGTTAGTGTTAGTAAGTACTGGTTGGAAGTGCTGGGTTACAACAAGGATGAAGTTTTGGGCCGCTTATCCACTGAGTTCCTTACGGAAGAGTCCGCAAAATTTGCCAATAATGTGATCCTGCCCGAGTTTTACCGCACCGGATTCTGTAAAGATGTGCCCTACAATATGCTCACCAAGCGAGGTGAAGTTCTCGATGTGCTGTTATCGGCTATTGCCGAACGGAACGAGAACGGTGAGATTGAGCGCTCCGTAGCTGTAACCGTGGATGTCACTAACCTCAAGCGCGCCGAGGCGGAGAAAAAAGAGCTTGAATCGCAGCTAAGGCATGCACAAAAAATGGAGGCCTTAGGAACATTAGCGGGAGGGATCGCGCACGATTTCAACAATATTCTATCTGGGATCATCGGTTATAGTGAACTTGCACTAGGAAAAATCCCCAAGGGTTCTGCGCTAGGAAACTATCTTCAGCAGGTGCACTCCTCGGCCTATCGGGCCAAGAACTTGGTGCAGCAGATTCTGACGTTCAGTCAGAGAGCCGCCTCGGAGAAGGTTCCCGTAAGAATAGGCCGGGTCATTGACGAGATAGTGTCTCTTGCCAAGGCCACTTTTCAGGCTGGTGTGCGGGTTAATCATCACAGTGCCGATCCCGACTTACATATTATAGGCGATGCCACTCAGCTCCATCAGGTGCTGCTGAATATCCTTACCAACGCCTATCATGCGGTGGATGAAATGGAGGGAGAGATCGAAATCTATGCCGAAAGCGTAAATGTAGGAAAGCGCTATGCCGATTCGCACGGCCGCATAAAACCGGGGCCTTATGTTCGCGTCACGATCTCCGACAATGGCCGGGGCATGAACGAAGAAGTCAAGAAACGGATCTTTGAACCTTATTTCACCACAAAAAAATCGGGGCAAGGCTCCGGACTTGGTCTCTCAGTTTGTCACGGGATTGTAGCGAATCATGGAGGAACAATCTCCGTTTGGAGCAAGCCGGGCAAGGGAGCGAAGTTTGCAATCTACCTTCCCCAAGTCTTTGCAATGGAGTACCGAACTCCCGAAACCACTCCGGCCCACGATCTCCCCAGCGAGGGGCGCATCATGTTCATTGACGATGAGCCGATGCTGGCTCAGCTAGGGGCAGACATGCTTTCGGCCTTAGGGTATCAGGTAATGTCGTTCTCCAATGCGACCGAAGCGCTTCAAGTTTTCTTGAATTCCCCCAATGAGTACGATCTTATAGTTACCGACTTGAGCATGCCTGGAATCAATGGCGCTCAGCTGGTAAGGGAGGTGCGTGCAATGCGGGCCGATATCCCTATCATTCTCTCCACCGGGTATGGAGCCAAGCATGAGCAGGAAAATCTCGGCAATATCGATCTTCTTGATTTTCTAAGTAAACCTTTCTCTCTAAATGAACTGCGCGATGCGGTCCATAATCTGATCTGCCGATCGAAAGGAAATTGAACAGCGCAACACCGGCTAACCTTTAGAGCTTTCAATCGGGCGGTTTTGCAATCAAAGCGAATGAGGTAGGCTAGCCAAAACACCGCGTTATTGGTTCCATTTGAGCTTACGCCTAAAAGGAAAAGTTGAGTAATATGGCTAGGGACGTCTTAAGATTTTTTGCTCTATCGCTTGTGTGGATCACGGCCGCTGCCCAAGCGGCAGTTGGCGAAGCTACCATCACCGGCATTAACTGGAAGCCGTTCAATGAACAGCAGTTTGCATCAGCTCGCTCGCAAAAAAAGCTTTTACTCCTTAACCTTGAGGCCGTCTGGTGCCACTGGTGCCATGTGATGGAGAAGGAAACCTACTCTGATCCCGAGGTCGCTCAGAAACTCAAAAGCGGCTTTATTGCTATGAAGGCGGATCAGGATTCGAGGCCGGATCTGGCAAGCCGCTATATAAACTACGGCTGGCCTGCCACCATTATATTCGACTCCTCAGGTAATGAGCTTCGCAAGCTCGCGGGTTACATCGAGCCCACACGCTTCAAAGAAGTGCTCGATGAGGTCATCAAAGATCCCTCTCCCAAAGACGACAAGCCGGCCTTTGAAGCCGCTTTCAATCAAGCCGGCTCACTGGAAGATGATTATCGCGAGTCTTTGGTGGCTAAACACTATGCCAGCCTCGATATGGAGAAAGGGGGCTTGCGTACATCGCATCGATATATCGATGCCGACACACTCGAGTACTCTTTGATTAGGGCTGCGCGCGGCAGTGATCGCGACTCGACCTTTGCGAAACTCACCTTAGACGCCAATCGAAAGCTGATAGACCAGGTATGGGGCGGAGTATATCAGTACTCAACTAAGCGTGGCTGGGACAACCCACACTTTGAAAAGATCATGAGCAGCCAAGCCGTCAATATGAAAATCTACGGGCTGGCTTACTCTCTTTGGAATGAAGAAATTTATTGGCAGTCCGCATCCTCAGTCTATCAGTACCTGCGAAAGTTTATGTCCTCCCCAGAGGGCGCCTTTTATACCAGTCAAGATGCCGATCTTAAGCAAGGGCAGCATGCGGCCGGATATTTCGCTCTTGGAGATGCAGAGAGAAGGAAGCTTGGAGTACCGGCGATCGACAAGAGCATTTACAGTAGTGAAAACGGCAGAGCAATCGGGGCACTCACGGCACTCTATGCAGCCACCGGCAACACACCTGTTCTCGACGATGCGCTTCGTGCGGCTTCATGGATAATAAAAAATCGCGCCCTTCCGGGAGGAGGTTTCAAACATGGAGAAAAGGACCCCGCAGGGCCGTATTTAGCGGACACGCTCGCAATGGCGGAGGCTTTTCTTGCACTCTACGGCTCAACCGGTGACCGCGCTTGGCTTTCCCACGCGCGCGATGCCGCCGGCTTTATCGATTCTAATTTTAGAGAAAGTAGCGAAGGAAAGCCGCTGCCGGGGTATCTCTCGGACAAAAGCAGCAGCTCTTCGCCTCTGAAGCCGCACCGCTCGCTCCCGGAAAACATAAGGGCGGTAAGGTTTTTTAACCTCCTTTCCCACTATACGGGGAGCGACAGCTATAAGCAGAGCGCCAAGCTTGCGATGCAATTTGTAGCGACTCCAGCCTACTCGTCAGGAGACATCAACGATACCGGCATATTGCTGGCCGACTTGGAGCTAACCGGAGAACCTCTTCATATAACGATAGTTGGACAGAAAGACGATCCTTTGGCCAAGGAGTTATTCATGGCTGGCCTTAAATACTTCTCGCCTTATAAACGTTTGGAATGGTGGGACAAGCGGGAAGGCGCGATGCCTAATCCGGACGTCGAGTACCCGCAGATGCAAAAATCGGCTGCATTTATCTGTACTAATAAGAGATGCTCCTTGCCGATCTTCAAGCCTGAGGCGATCCCCGACACAATCAAATTATTCCACAAGGACCTGCGCTGAGCCCACTCAAATATAGCGCCGCTACCTTATTTTTGTTATGCTCTGCGGCGCGGTTCTGATAAATTGAACCGGTCTAAATGCTGGCGCAGAGCAGCAATCGGCAACTCAATGGGAGTGATATTAGAATGAGTCTGACTAGGCTTTTGTTCGCTGTATTTATATCCTCAGCGTTTATATTTTCAGGGGCGAGCGTCACTGAATGTGCGGCACAGTCCGAAAGTGTAAGCATCAAGCTGCGATCGGCGCGACTGCGCAGATCTCCTCAGCATTGGGCCCCCGGCAGTGCTACGCTAAAGTTAGGCGACTCGCTCACCCTGCTTGAAATGAAGGATGGCTGGGCTAAGGTCCGTACTAGCTCCGGCGCGGCAGGATATGTGCATGAAACAGCCATCAGCGATAAGCCGATAGTCTTGAAAGCTTCCAACCGCGGATCTAGCGGCACGAGTTCTGACGACGTAGTTCTTGCCGGCAAAGGATTCAATAAGGAAGTTGAAAGAGAGTTCGCCGCTCAGAATCCTAATGCAAGTTTCGCTGATGTTAACCGTATGGAAGCGATATCAGTGCGTGAATCAGACTTGGTGGCGTTTATGAAAGCGGGAGGGTTGAAGACAAATGGATAAGACATTTCGCCTAGTTCTAATAATTGCGGCCCTTTTCTCGGGCGCATGCTCTCAACTTGACCCGAAATTCCGTTCAATCGGCAGTAGTGTTCTCGGCGCAACCGGTTATGTGACCGATTCTCAGGCCAACTCTTTTTTCACGGCCGGAGAGAAGCTTGGCAAAGCAGCCGAGGGGCTGACTGATGAGCAGGAATACTACTTGGGCCGGAGCGTTTCGGCAGTAATACTTGCCCAATACCGTCCGCTGCGTAACAACGCCGCTCAGTTGTATGTTAACAAAGTGGGAAAGGTGCTGGCAGGCTTCTCGGACAAACCGGAAACCTTTAGCGGTTACCACTTTCTTATTCTAGACACGGACGAAGTTAACGCTCTCTCTGCTCCCGGCGGATTCATTTTCATAAGCAAAGGCTTTCTTCGGCTGCTTCCAAGCGAAGATGCTCTAGCTGCCGTGCTCGCGCACGAAGTGGCTCATGTGGTCCAGGGGCATGGTGTTAAAGCGATAAGAAGCAGCAACCTTACGGGGGCGTTATTGCTCATAGGCAAGGAAGTGGCTGCTTCACAGGTAGATCCATCTTTTCAGGAACTCACATCTCTCTTCGGAGATAGTGTGAATGACATCACTGAAACGTTGATTACAAAAGGCTATAGCCGCGGACAGGAGTATGACTCCGACGAATATGCCGCCCAACTTTTGGTTAGAGCAGGCTACAACCCGGCAGCATTGGGTACAGTGCTGCGTGTTCTTGAGCAGCACGATGGAGGCGACGCGGGTGGGTGGGCTTCAACGCACCCCGATCCCGATGATCGCTTGGATGAGGTAGAAGACCTGATTGCAAGCAATCCGGAGGCAGCCCGCATGGAGAGCGCTAGAACTCAACGCTTTCAGAGATCACTACCCGGCTTGACGGCAGGGTAAATATGTCATCCAAGATCTCTGAACTGGTTCTGCCGGCGGCAAGGCAGGTTAAGGGGTACGCTGATCGCCTTCTTCGGGGAATTCCTGCAGAAATCTTTTCCAGCATGGCGAGAGTCGGAGGCGAAATCGTAGAGGCTAATCACCCCGCCTTTGTCACCGGACATCTCTCACTCTATCCATCCCGCATCATGCGTCTTTTTGGGCGGGAATATCAGGAAGTAACACCGCCCGATAGTTATCTTAAACTCTTCACCTTTGAGTGCAGATGCATCGATGACCCTGAAGGGGCGGTATATCCGAAGCGTGATGAACTGCTTGAGTTTTTCGAAAGTTCTATGACTTTTCTTTTAGATAATTTGACTACCTTGACAGATGAAGAACTCATGGCACAAAGCCGTGATGAGCGAAGTAAAGAGAGATTTCCCATCGTCGGCTCTTTTGTAGTGTACCTGCTCACCGCTCACCCGAACTCGCATCTTGGTCAGATAAGCACCTGGCGGCGCTGCATGGGGCTCGGAGCGGCATAAACGCCCTGCTTTCTCGACTCTACCTAAAATATGTATTACGGTTTAGCTTCTTAGGTGAGAATGCTGCCTTCAGGCATTATTTTTTAGAGAGCTGCATTGAAAGTTTCCCTCAAGCCCACGCCGCTAACCATCTCAGCAACGGTTATTTTATCTCTTATTTTAGCTGTAATTTCTTTCTGTGCCGCTCTGACTGATTCTCCGTCTACAAGGATCGTCACCGCGTACAGTTTGTATGATATCAGGCTTCAGGGAGCCAAACCCAACGCCCGCATTTCGCCGGATTTCTCATTCAGTGAGCCAAGACTAGCGCAGCGCTTCGCGAAAAGTAGGATCGTCATCGAGCGGCCAGGAGGCAGCGAGACGGTATACATCGGAGGAAGCAGTGTGACCTATTCCGACTTTGGAAGAGGCGAAAAAATTACTGGAATATTTCTAGAGCCGCGGCTGCTATTTCTGCTCCCTTCGGCTAGCTTTGGACTCCTGCCGATACTCGGCATAGCTCTGCTTATGATCCTTTCATGCGCAGCATCATATAGCCGCGCAAGCAAAAGCTTTTCACTCATTCCTCCGTTTATAATAGCAGCGGCATCGTATTATCTTCTCTCCGCTAATCGCTATCCCTTTTGGGATCGCGGATTCTGGCTTTGGGCCGCAGCGATGCTGGTTTCGGCAGGATCTGTGTGGCGGATTCTTTTTAATGGCAGAAGTGAAGAGCGCAGCATAGCTAAACGGCAGACTGTTGTGCTGTTGCTTGCCGTTTTTGTAACCGCTGCAGCCGCCTTGGTTCGCTTTCAGGGTCTAGACTTCGGACTGCCGGCTTTCTTTCATCCGGATGAAGGCCGCAAGATGAAAATTGCGCGAGGAATGGTGGAAAGTGGTGACCTAAACCCTCACTATTTCAGACACCCCACGTTCCTGCTATACGCCACGGCTGGAATGACGTGGATAAACTCTTTGATTCATGGAAGCATTCCGGACCTTCCAACCGTTGATTATTTAGGGCGCAGTGTAAGCGCCGCACTCGGAAGTTTTTCCGTCCTGATACTGTTTTTGATCGTTCGACTTTTGTATGACGCGCGCAGCGGGCTCATAGCAGCAGCGCTGCTGGCAGCCGCACCTCTGCACGTTGTCTCAAGCCGCTACATTAAAGAAGACGCGGCTATGGTCTTCTTCACTCTGGTTTGTTTTTACTTTGTGGTCAGGACACTTAAGAAGGGCCCGCTAATCAGCGGGGTGCTCCTCAGCTCTTTTCTCGCCGGAGTATCCGCATCAAGCAAGTATTCAGGGATACTTAACTCGCTATTTATTGCTTTCATTTTTAGCAATGTAATTGCGCTTAAACTCATGCGAATGAATCCGAAGTTATTCGGATGGATGCGCTGCTTCTGGTTTGACTCTCCTCATCTTACTTTGCCGTTGGGCAAGCTGGTTGCTGTCGGCGCGGCTGCACTGTGTCTTTTTGCCGCCGGATTTGTTGTTATCTCACCGTACTCGGTGCTTGACCATGAAAAATTTCTTTTTGATTTTATCGGAGAGAAAACTCATATGGAGCGCGGCCACACCGTGGCTATCACCGCTATCTCATTCTTCTGGACCTACCATCTGCATTTTAGCTTGCTAAAGGCGCTGCATCCTATCGCTGCCCTGCTCAGTTTGATTGCCTGCGGATATTTGGCAAAGCGAGGCAAGCCGGCGGACTTCCTTATTCTGGCGGCGATTCTACTATTTTATCTGCCTGCGGAATACGTTAACGCCAAGCCGGAGCCGCAGCCGGAGAGGTATATTGTTCCCTGCATCCCCTTTCTATGTGCCGCCCTCGGCATCTGGTTGTCTAGAGCAGCTGAGCCGTTGAAGCGATCAATCCCTTTTGGCGGGAGCGTAGCGGCGGCCGCCCTAACCATTTTAGTGCTCTGGGGCCCGGCCTCGTATTCTTGGCAGCACAGCCAAAGCATCAAGAATGACACACGCTGGCAAGCGCGGGAGTGGGTCTCGAAAAATGTGCCGAAGGGATCCAAGGTTTTGATCGACTGGCATTTCTACTCGGCGCCGCTTCTTGATCGCGACTACAAAGTAATGGAGTTTAAAAGCAAAGAGGGTAACAAGCTGCTACGCTCGCTTTCAAAGGATAGCTTAATAAGTTCGGAGTACGACTACCTTATACTCTCAAGCTTCTTTTATGGCCGTTTTCTTAATCCTCTCTATCGGGCTCACAATTTGAGCCACCGCTTCAAGGAGCTTTTCTCGGAGATGAAACCGGTAAAGGTTTTCAAGGAAAGCAGCTTCTCTTACGGTTTCCACAATCCGGATATTCTTGTTTTTCGCCTTAAAAAGCGCCCGCCGGCACGCCCCACCCGGCATCTCTCCCCTTCATAGCGAAAATACATGCCGTCCCTAAGCGCGCATATAGGACTAGTAAGTGTACTTGCGCAGATGCAGGCCGGATGTGACGTTCTCAAAGAGCGCACATAACACCACTTTCATCTGTTGCATTATTCCGTTGAGGTTGCTTCACTAATGCAATGACCGGCAGCAATAGACACCTTAATAGGCTTTGGAGCACGGCCGAGTGGATTTTAAGCTCTATTATAATCTTTACGGTGATTATCTTCACCGCATGGCTATACTTCCGCGTCTCGGTTGAACTTACTCCGTTTGACACCGACGAAGCGGACCATGCCAATGCGGCAATAGAGCTTTACACTTGGATATCCCGGGGTGATCTTGCAAACATCGCGGAATCCGTTTCAAGACAGGCTTTCTATCCACCGCTGCATTCTTTTTTCGTGGCAGCCTCTTATTTCGTGCTCGGACCCTCGATCCCATCCAGTAGAACTCCGACAGTTATCATCTTTGCAGCCTATCTAATTCTCCTCACTACAGCTCTCTTCTGGTATACCCGTAGGGCGTGTAGCGCCAGCCATCTACCACTCTCGCTCGCGCTTCTTAGCTCATCTGCCGTTCTCCTTATTGCTGCAACGAGCCCGATTACACTCGACAACGCCGTACTGTGCATGCTTGAACTCCCGGGAATGGCGCTTACAGCTCTGCTGCTATTTTATTCAGTTAGGATTTCACAATCGGAGCCGCCCGGAACACGTCAAGCAATCACTCTCGCTCTTATTGCAGCTGCTACATTCTTAGTGAAGTATAACTTCGGAATTATCGTAATTCCCGCAGTGGCCGCAGGCATAGCGGCTAAGTTTGAACTAGCCGGGCTTGCTTCAAGGCTCAAAAGCGCTTCTATATACACGATTGCTTGTGGCGCGATGCTGCTTGGATGGTATGCCGTAACCGATAGACCTTCCATGCATCATTTCTTTGTAGGACACAAAAGCTACGCTCCAATTCTAAGTCAGGAAAATCTATTTTTTGAGATAAGGAGCTGGCTTTTCTCCTATTGTAGCAGCACAATAACCGCCGCAATCGCCACCTTGCTTGCCATATCCGGTGCAATTTTGCGATGGAAGAGCTTTTCAGTGCGGCTGGCAGCTTGCACTGTGCTTTGCGCGCTGGCAATTCTAGTGCTCTCCACTACCAATGAAGAGAGACACTTTATCATCGCATTGCCATTCATTCTATTTTTAACCGGCGTGGGCCTTCAGGTGGCTAGTTCCTTAGTGATAACCAAATTTCCAGCAAGACGGGGTCTGGCTACTCTTTTTTGTCTGATTATCATGGTTCCGACGGTCTACTTTTGGGCGCTGGGCAACAGCGGCCTTGAGGAGCGGCTTCGTGTGGCATTTGAGGGAAAGCCGCAGTATCACCGGGCTCTAGAATTCATAGTAGAAAACATTGACCCAAAAAAACCCGCCCTGATCAACGGAGTCTCGGATAATTTGGGAATTGAAGCGCTACGCTGGATGACAGCCGCGCGGTATCAGATGGCTTACTCCGAGGTGCAGCTTGAGAGTTATCCCTTCCGTGACGATAAGCATTTCACCGCTCGGATGCGGAACCGCAACATCGACGGACCGTGGAAGCTGAAGGATTTTAAAAGAAAGCCATTTCAAGCAGTGATTGATCAAGGATACTACGGCAGCGCTGCGCAGATCACAAAACTGGATATTAAGCAAAGGTTCAGGAAAGAAGCCGAAGAGTTCGCGCAGGTCCTGGAACCCTTCAGAACTGCCCAACTAAAAACGGCAGAAGCTGTCATAACGATTTACCATCCGCAAAGCGGCGGCAGTGCCGCTCAACCCGAGACGCCCGGAAACAGCATTGAGAAAAACTTGGTTAACCAGTAGCGAGTCTGCTCGGGCAACAACGGCCAGCCCAGTATAAAAACCGAGAGCCATATCGGAAGCGCAAGAAGTCTCTCGCTCAAAGAGCCTGTTCGAAGGCTGCTCCATGCCACTTTACGCGTAACGAATGGGCCGTAAAACGGGACGCCGGAGACGGTGCAAAAGTCGGCAAGGATATGCCAGAGATATGCCCAACCGAACCACATAAGCCAGTTCAACTCGAGAATTAACCCGCCCATATAGAGCGCCGCCCCGAATAGCGGCCAGTGAAAAAACCCGCGATGGCCGAAGATAAACTTTATCAGCGAAGCGATTGTCTTGCTGATGCCGTCAACGAAATCCGCTATCCCCTTCGTCAAGAAACGCCGCAAAATCTTACCCGGCCGCACGATAGAGCCGTCATCTGAGTCTATATCCGGCGCAAGCGATCCGATCACGACGATCAAAAGATCAAGCGCGGAGAACGGCAACCCGTTTACTCTCGCAAGTACAATTGATGCCGCCATTCCGATCGCCACATGGGTGGGAGCAGTCATCTTGTTCGCTCTCTAAGGTTTTGTGCTGAAAAATGCTGCTCTATATATGCGGCTCTTAGTTCCGCAACTAGCCCTGAAACGTTCTCTTGAAGCTCAGTGCTGCCGATAGCTGCAACCGGTACTATGCCGCGCAGCGCACTACAAACAAACGCCTCCTTTGCGTTCGCCGTTACATGCTGCAGGGAGAAATCTCCGGTCGAGACCCTCAAGCCTCGCTGTTCGCAGCTTTGGATCACCCAATCCCTCGTTACTCCGGGTAGTACCATGGAGCCCGCGGTATGTAACCCATTCGCCTCATTTAACCAGAAGAAATTGCTCCATGCCCCCTCGCGAACCGTATCGCCGCTATCTATCAGAAGCGCCTCATCAAAGCCGCTCTCCTGCGCCTCGCGATTGGCGTGCCAAGACACAAAGGTCGAGCAGGTCTTTAGGTCAGGATAAGGGCGCTCGGCATGTACCGGCTTCACTTTAATCGGCAGACCGGGAAGAAAAGGATCGGGGATTGCGGCGAGCTGGAAGCGGCAACGGTCTGAAGAGAGCACTATTCTTACCTTAAGATACTCCCCCTCGTTCCAGCGGCCCCCTATATCATAGCCAGCAATCTGCGCTCTTAGCTCTTCGCGGCTAAGATGCCTCGACCGGAAAATTAAATTAGCCTTCTCCAGTCTATCAAGATGCCGCTCGAGCGTAGGAGCCCGAAGCATGCCGTTATCTACACGCGCAAGGAAGGTTTCTAACAATCCGACCCCTAGACAATCCGAGGTTAGGGGCTCCTCTAGAATTTCCGCCATGCCCGTAAAGCTCAGTAAGTTTTACAGCCTCTAGATTAAGACTCCGTCCCGCCTTTGATAACCGCGGCGCACTCGCCCGCGTCTTTGCACGATTGCTGCTGCTTTGTTTCAATATTTTTAAGCTCGATAGTCTTACTTTCAGGATCCAAAAAGACTATGTACGGGATGCCTTTAGCGGCGGAGTATTCGATCTGCTTTCCTAACTTCGGGGACTTAAAGTACACTTCGCAGTTTACTCCGTGTGAGCGCAGCTCTTCCGCAAAGCCGTTGCAAAGTGGGCGCTGCTCCTCCGAGAACACTGCGATAACCGCTTTGGACGGAGAGCGCCGTTTCTCCCCTATCAGTCCATTTCTAGCGGCGAGATCGACTAATCTTGTGATTCCGATTGAGGCACCTACTCCGGGCAGCCGTTTCGATGTGAACTGAGCAGTTAAATTATCGTACCTGCCGCCTGAACCGACTGCGCCGAACTCCTTGTGATCCGGTAGATGAACCTCAAAAATTATGCCGGTGTAATAGTCGAGGCCGCGGGCCAAGCTAAGGTCTATGCGGAGCTTCGCTAGAGAACTTTCCGGCATCAGCGAAAGAATCCCTCTGAGCTCTAAAATTCCCTGCCTAAACTGCTCATTATCGATACCTTCGGAGCCGATCTCGGACTCTAGATGGTGCGGCTCGCACTTCTTATCGCACCATCGCACTATTTCGCGCGCCGTATCGGGAGATACTCCAATAGCTTCCAGCTCGCTTTGCACAGCCGGCCTTCCTATCTTATCCAGCTTGTCGACAATGGTAATCGCGCGCAGCTGCTGAGCGGCATCCAACTTAAGGTGCTCATATATCCCGAAAAGTACCTTGCGGCTGTTTAGCCTGATCTCATAAGCGCCAAGACCGATCTCTGAGAAAGCCGCATTAAACGCGGAGAGCACCTCTGCGTCGCAGGCCAGCGGAAGTTCCTGCGCCGCTACAGTGTCGATATCGAACTGATAAAATTCGCGAAAACGGCCCTTCTGAGGGCGTTCACCACGCCATACCTTCTGAACCTGATAACGCTTGAAAGGGAAAGTTAGCTTATCGTTGTGCTGTGCCACGTAGCGGGCAAAGGGTACGGTCAGGTCAAAATGCAGTCCCAACGAAGCCTCCTCGCGCTCCCCCTCCTGTTTAGCGCGATGCAAAAAGTAGATCTCCTTATCGACCACCCCCTTCGAAAGAAGGGTATCCGCCGCCTCGACGGCCGGGGTTTCAATCTGCGTGAATCCGTAGCCTTCATAGACCCGGCGAATCGCGCTTATCAGCCGCTCTTCGAAGGCCTTCTCCTCGGGCAGCCATTCCGGAAAGCCTGAAAGGTTGGTTAGTTTTCCCATAATTTAGTCATAAAGGCCTAAAACGGCATCTCTTAAGCAGCATTTCGGCAGTGTGGGGATGAGATGATATACATTCTTTGGAGTAGTACTGCAACGAGAACCTCCACACTTCGCCCGCGCTAAGCGCGGTGCTACGTGTGGCAAGCCACTTTTCGTGAAATTAAAACCCGGGCGGAGTGTATCCCCCCGCTAGGGGCAGCCCGGACTAGCGCCTGTGCAGATACCGTTTTGCTTTGTCGCCTAATTTGAAGTAAGATGACTAGCGCAGCCAATCCATACATCGACGAAAACGAGGGGCAGATGACTCAGTTGCTTTTTACTCCGTGGCTTTTGACTCAACGGCTTTCTTGGAACCAGATTCGTGAGTGGTATCACGGACAATGGGTTGAGTTAGTTGACTATGAGTGGGAGTGGGACCAGAAAACTCCAACCAGGGCCCGCGTGCGAAACTATTCCTCGGATCGTAGAGAGCTGCTTGAGCGCAGCAAAAGAAGCGACTCTCCTGAGGGAGCGGTCATACTTTTCGTCGGGTCACCTAACTCATTTATCAACTCTTCCTATTTTCAGCAGCCGCAAGACGCCTTGGCTTAGGTGATATGCCATCTTTCGGCGTGCTTTATAAGGTTTATTTCGATTCTTTTGCGAAAGATAAAGTAGGTTCCTTTCAGGCATTAATCCAAGAGGCGCGGCCCCGTGTTTGACGCAACCCCGCTTCTTTCGCTCTATGCTTCACTGCGCAGAGCCAGGCTCGGATCTGCATCACATATTGAGCAGCAGAGTAAGCAGCTTCTTTCCCTAGTCTCCCAGGCCAAAGACACATTATTCGGACGCGAGTACCACTTTGAATCAATTAAATCGGTCGAGGAATTTCAGCGGCGGGTCCCACTGCGCACGTATGAGCAGTTCTGGCAGCAGTACTGGAAGGATCGCTTTCCAATTCTTGAGTCCTGCACTTGGCCGGGCAAAGTGCCTTTTTTTGCCGTGAGTTCCGGAACTACATCGGGCAAGACAAAATACATCCCTTACACCGCAGCCATGAGGCGCTCTAACACCAAGGCCGGGTTGGATCTGCTTGTGCACCACCTCACCAACCGACCGAAAAGCCGCATTTTCGCAGGGAAGAGCTTCATATTGGGCGGAAGCACGGATCTGATTGAGGAGAGCCGCGGAGTATGGAGCGGCGATTTAAGCGGAATCTCGGTTAAGACACTGCCTTGGTGGGCCAAACCTTATTACTTTCCGCCGGCCGAACTGGCGCTTATCAAAAACTGGGAGGAGAAGCTGGACGTTCTTTCAAAGCGATCTCTTGATGAGCGCATTACACTGCTAAGTGGCGTACCGAGCTGGCTGTTAATATTCCTGAAAAAGGTCGCGGACATCAGCCCGCAGCATGACCTCCGTATCGCCGACCTTTATCCGCACCTGGAGATGCTAGTGCACGGTGGAGTGAACTTTGCTCCGTATCAAAAGCACTTCAGCGAGCTGCTAGAGGGCAGTCATGCAGAACTTCGTGAAGTGTACCCAGCCAGTGAAGGATTTGTGGCGATTGCTGATCGCGGATACAACGAAGGGCTCAGGTTAATCTGCGACCACGGTATATTCTTTGAATTCGTACCGGTGGAAGAGCTTAGTTCAACCTCTCCTCGAAGGCATTGGCTGCAGAATATAGAGGCCGGAGTAAATTACGCTATAGTTCTTACCACCTGCGCCGGACTTTGGGCTTATGTACTTGGAGATACGGTTAAGTTTATTGAAACGAATCCGCCGCGCCTCCTTGTAACCGGACGCACCTCCTACTTTCTCTCAGCGTTCGGTGAGCATCTTACTGGCGAGGAGATCGAGCAGGCCACATCGTTCGCCGCCGCCGAAGCCGGACTATCTCTTACCGACTACTCAGTGGGCGCCGTCTACCCCGAACGGAGCGGGCAATTGGGTGGGCACCTCTTCGTAGTTGAATTCGAGGACGACCAGTGGAGCGGGACTCAGATCGAACGCTTTCAATCACAACTTACCGCGAAACTGTGTGAGCTGAATGACGACTACGATGCTCATTACGCAGGAGGGGTCGGTCTCGAAGCACCAAAGATAATGACCGTGAAACCGGGAAGCTTTGCAGAATGGATGAAGTCTCGAGGAAAGCTCGGTGGCCAGCATAAAGTCCCCCGGATCATCACCGACCAGGATCTATTCAGATCGCTGGTGAAGTTTATGTCTGATGCGGAGAGGGCGGAGTAGCAGTCGGCTGTGCCGCATGTGGCGGGGATAAGTGAAAATACTTAGAGGGTGCGGCACTAGGGCAAGAATCTACCTTTCAACTTATCTGGCACGACGGGACAGGAGCCCTCCGGTTTTGAACTTATGCGGTGCCGTATTGCGGCGATTATAGAATAAATAAAGTCTCGTATCGGGAGAGGCACGATTCGGGCAGCGCCGGCAAGCACACGCCAAAGACCCCCTAGTCCTTCCAAGATATAGATCGAGGCAGTTGATTTAAAGAGCACCTTCTTATCAGGACGGACAACCCTTATGCTGGCAACCCCTTCCAGCGGAACCCCCTGCTGCATCACCTTGGCATAAGTTTCCCCTCCGCGCGGGGCGAACTGGAAACGGCCTAGACGATCCTCGTTCACGGCCATCTCAACGAATCTGTGGCACATGCCACACTCTCCATCAAAGAAGACCAGATCTCTCCCTTTTCCCTTCTTTGGGGGAATCCAACGCGGGTTAAAACCTAAAAGGTGCGCGATAAGAACACCCGAAAGAAAGGGCATAAGGCCGGTGAACGCGCTTACCGGGAATGAAATTAGAAGCACTGAAAACCAAGCTGCTTTGCGCGTACTTGGGTTCCCGATGCTTATCACAAACGCCAATCTTGCGATAATCGAGGCGGTCAGCAACACAGTCAGCAGTTTGTCAGCCGGCCCCCCGAACTGTAACGGCGCCTCTAAATGAAGCAGCCAATAACCATCCAGGATGGCGGTGGAGAGATATATCAGCGCAAGGGAAAACCATATAGCGGCATACGCCCGCGTCTTGAGATAAAGCGGATTTTTGAAGACCTCGCCGCTTCGTTCAAAAAGAAATATCGGCGTAGCCAGAAGTACCGCGGCGATTATGAAGACATTCAGTTCACCGCCAGCGGTAGCGCTTTCGGCAAGTAACGTATAAAGTCCCGACAAAACAGGGGCAATCAGCGGCAGAAATCTGCCTAATGCAAAAACGACACTTAAGACGGCCGAAAGCAGCAAGAGCACCCGCAGCACCATCTCAGTGAAATCACCCTCCAGTCTCTCTGGAAGATACACTCCCCACCACGGCAGATAATCGCCGGGAAGACACGCTTGATATGCACATAGATCGGAAAAGTTGGCTGCTCGAATAAAAATGGCCAGCAAATATATGCCCAATGCAAAACGAAATAATGCGAATTGATGGGCGCTCCAGCCTACGCCGCTGCTGTTAGTAGAAGAAGCCGAATCCTTGCTCAAGCCGCTCCGCCGCCAGATTGTTCTTCGCCAAGAACCAAGGTAAGCGCCCGGCAAGCATCGGTAGTTGTGAAGATGCCGACCATATGTCCGGCATCATCAACCACAAGCGCATAATCTAACTTTTGAAGAGCCATTTGCTGGGCAACTTCGCTTACTGCCGTATCCTGTTGCGTGACAAAAGGGTCGCTGACGCATATATCGCCAATTGACGGGCAGTAGTTAGTGGTCTGGCAAACGTATTTGCTAAGCTCTACATCCCGTTTCGAAACCACACCTAGAAGATCATCCGGTTCGTTTGAATTCGAACCTCCCTCTCGCACTACCGGCAGATGGCGAATGTCCCGGAGCTTCATTAGTTGCAGCGCTTCATCTATAGATCTTTCAGAGCTGATCTTATACGGACAGGCTGTCATAAACGACGACACTTTCATAGCATCTCTCCTAAAGGACGTGTGGCGAACATTGTAATCAATAGCTGCATGGTTTCCAAGAGGTATTGGACTTCTGGGCGCGCTATGCGCGGCCTAAAGCTGATTGCTCAAAAGCATTCTCAAAAGCAATATTAGCCCTCTGTGATTTATCCCGTATCAAGGCCTGCACATCATTAAATGGGAGACAGGCTCTTAAGGCTTATCCGGTTTATGTACTAGACTGATGGAATTGATACAATAACGCTTTCCGGTAGGCTCGGGACCATCATCGAACACATGGCCGAGATGAGCTTGACAGCGGCTGCATAGTACCTCCGTTCGTGACATTCCATGTGAATTATCCTGACGCAAAGTGACCGCGCCGCTCTTAGCGATATCGGAAAAACTGGGCCAACCTGTCCCTGAATCGAACTTGTCTTCGGAGGTAAAAAGCGCTTGGCCGCAATTTGAACATACGTACGTTCCCTCTTCGAAATGCTTATTGTACTTACCGGAGAAAGGTCTTTCGGTGCCTCCTTGCCGGCAAACATGGTACTGCTCAGGGCTCAACGCCTGCTTCCAGTAGTTATCATCCTTCGCTTTCCATTCGTCGGATGAGGCTGAAGTTTTTTGCGCTTCTCCTTCTTTTACGGAGTTTTCTTCCTGCGAGCTCATATTGTTGCATCCAAATGTAAGGGCAATGGCTAAAAATAAGATTAAACGCATGGGAGCAGTTTATTGAACTGATTTCAGATATTGTAGCAAAGCGCGAAATAATGCACCAATATATCACCAGCGCGGCAGCATCGAGATAAAACGCCCTGCCTCTCTAGGGAGAATGGTAACAGCATATTTGAAAAGAATATCCTCAATCATCAGCTGTCTGCCGTAATAGGTGCTTGTCGCCCGATCATTGGGACGCACGACCGCGCCTTCAAGCGAAACCCCGGCAAAAACTCCCCGGCTTCGGGCAAAGGAGTAAATTCCGGAAAGGTCAAGATCTGTCTCTCCCTTGGCAAGCCGCCCGACCGGTCCCGCAGCAACGGCTATATCACCTCCTAAGGTAAGTTTGCTGGAAGCGATGCTGCGCCTGCTGTTTTTGGCCATCATCAAAAGCACAACATCGACCTCCTGTGCCCCTATCTGGAAGCCAAAACTCCCGGCCGTCATCGTTATAAAAGCCGGTGCGGTCCAGCCTAGCTTTTCGTCTCTGCAGCTTACTACCCCCGATCCGTGCTGGCCTCCTGCCAAAAAGGCCGCTTTAACGACTCCGGGGAGTACCGCAATGCATTCGGCGCGCTCTAATAATTCGTGAGGAACATCTGCGCCGGAACCGAGTGCCAGTAAACTATAAACATCTGCCGCCCTACTCAGCTGTGCCTTAAGCTCCAAACGTTCGGTGCTCTGAATGTTGTCATCCTCTCTCTTAAGACGCGCAAGCGCTCCGTCGGGCTGAGCGTAGGCAACTGAAGCTGCCAAACCGGCACTGACGATGACGAGTATTAAACTCCCTAGTAAGTAAACGCCTCGCAAAAAACTAACGCGGGAAGGAGATGTTCTTACAGTGCAGCCCATAGATGGAAAGCTCCTAAGTAAACTGCCTCCATCTCACCATGAGTAAAGCCACTAATCAATCACTAAGAGGCTAATTGCCGGGTAATTTGCCAAGTAATAACGGCCACCTAGGAACGAGTAGTCTGGTCAGTGCGATGGCAGCGCTACTCTGGTGCAGCACTGCGTTATACCGCTCAGCAATCTCTGAAATATCCGGGTAACATTAAAGCTTGGTAAAGGCCGCACCGATCCCTGCGCCCGGGTACCAGTGATCCTTGGGCCTTTCCTGAAAATAAAGGAACTCTCTTCCTGTACTTCGTGCAAAGTCACACAATTTGCTGGTGACATGTGCATTGTCAGCCAGCACTACAGCGCGTTTGGAGAGCTTTGACGAAATAACTTCGTATTCCTGCTGCTCATATTGCGCAGAGTGATCGCTGTCGTTGATGAATAGATCTATGACGGCATCCAGTTTCTTAAGCGATTCAATAGAGTCGCCATAAAATATTTTTCCGAACTCAGCATACTTACCGCTAAACAGAAATCCGGCATTTCTGTCTAGTTCGGTCCCGAAATAGTACCCAGGGTGCCCCTCTTGCGCGTTTCGCATTAAGGCCGACGTCAGTACTAATGATCCTAACCCCTGAGCCACTCCCGTCTCTATGACAATCTTAGGCTTCAAAGCACGAACAAGGGTATACCAGCCCAGACGCCGCCCAAAATCGAAGTGAGGATCAATAGGGATGTGTTGCTGCGCGAGGACGCTACGCTGCCTCAAAACATGCTCTCTGAGTTCGGAGTCTCTGCAGAGTTCGTCGATGTAGTCCCGCATTTTATGACTCGCTTGGCCGGTAATTACTGCGCAAAAGGCCGCCAAGTAATCCTTATTTTCGTCCGTGATTGAATAAGTAAAGTTCGAACGCTCTTCCGATTGAAAAAGCCAATGGAAAATTCTTTTTATTGTCGGACGTACATACCAAAAGGCCAAATCCAGACGCGACGGAAAGTGCTGTATCCTTTCAGGACCTGCCTGCAGGTTGCGCCCACTCGACTCTTGCGCCAACTCATTAAGAGCCTTGCTAAGCTCGGCTTGCATCAACTCCAAAGCCGCAGCACAATCTTTTGTGACAAGCAGCTGCCCGCCCGCCTGTTCAGATTCGCTCATATTCGCCTCGTCTTATAATTTGGCTCGCGCGCCTCGTACTTGAATCAATCACGGCAAAAATGCTCCATCTCCGGTCATCTCAAAATGAACTCTTGCCAGGCCTTTCGATGCCCCCTTGTAGTGAATACACTTTAGCCTTACTAGCTCCCCGTTTTGTTCAAGAATTCCGTATGGAGCACCGGCAATCCATTTGAGCTTCTTGACTCCATTCTCTATTTGAAACACGCCCTCCGGCCCAGAGAAACTGGAATCGAAGCAATACCGCTCTTCTTTTCGCCCGCGCAATCCTGACATGTCGTGGCCGTTCATATCGGTTATGAAGGGTAATAGCTCAAAGAAAAGTTTATCTCCTATTTCACACTCGCGATTGGTCTCCCTGCGCCGCTGAATGTACTGCGTCACGGGAGAGGAGACTTCCCTCTCCTTATTACGGAAGAAGCTCACGAACAAGTTGCAGATCTCGCTAATCGCAGCATTGGACAGCATTGAGATATGAGCACTTGCACCGCATAGCGCATACTCAAACTTACCGAGCTGCGCAAACGCAGCGTGTGGATCGCAGAAAAGAAGCACGTCGGAGTCAAGGTGCACGATCTTATCAAGGCGGTAGCGAGACATAAATTCTTTAAGGATTAACCATCTTTTGAAGCGCGTGAGCTCCAGCCAAAGCGAGGCGCTGCTTTGATGAGAATAGATCTCTTCAAAAGCTTGCGCGGAAGCTGAATACTCATCAACCGGCAGCACATCTACGCCCTCTATCGCCAGCTGTTGATCGCAGAGAAGCACCACGTTGGCGTTCGGAGCCATCCGCCTGGCTTGAGCGGCTGCATATAGAAAATGCTCCTGCATTCCGAAGTTGACCATTACAATAGGGGCTGGGCCGCTTATCTTTAGCTCCTTGCTTTTTCGAACTCCACTCTCCTTCAATAGAAGCTTCTCTGGCTTCGTCTGCTTTGAGATATATGCGAACCAGCCGGCCTCAAGCTCTTGAGGGCTTTGTCCTACCGGCTGTCCTTTAAGGCGTGAATGGAAGCCTTCTGTCACAATGAAAGTATGATTATCAGTAAGCTCCTTAGCTGCGCTAAATCCGACATTAAAATCAGGAGCTATCTCTCGCGCCTTATCGATCGCCCTTAGTGTCGCTTGTACGTACGGCAGAAAAACCAGCCTCAAGAGTTCCATCGACGTGTCATAGTCAAGATTGGAGAGTGGAAGATAACACTCTCGGCTTAAGGTTTTGAAAGCATGGTAGTGATAAAAGATCAGTGGCAGCCCATCTACCGATATACGGCCGTCCTTGTCTTGCTGCATCTCATACTGAGCGTGATTCCAAGGTGCCAACCCTGCACCTATGTGTTTCAGATCCACCACCCCTTTGAAGCGGGTCGGCCAGTCGTTAAGGTAGGCTTGATCTCCGAACTTGCCGTCTTCCGGAACTGCATAGCACCACTCTAGGCATCTCTCTCTCCACCAATCAAGAACGCCGATTGCCTCTCTGGTAAACGACAGCAATCCGACGTTGTACTTGCCGAATTTCTCAAGATGCTTCTTACTCGGGGGAAAGCGGTGGTCGTGAATTAGCACGCTTCCTTGCTCCGCCTCTTGGAAGATCGGGTCAGGAGATGAGAAGAAAAAGAGATCCGAATCAAGGTAGGTAAGGCGCCGAATAGAGCTGTCCCGTTCAAGCACCCGCAGAATCACGGTCGGCGTGCAGGTCCACAAGTACTCCACTACCTTTCGCTCATGCTTACATGCCAGCAGCCTGGCGTCGCCGCGCTCTACATCGTGCATCGGAATTAGATTGAGATTTGGGATAGAAAGCTCTTCGAGGATCAGTCTGGTGATCTCATCCATGCATACGACATGCAGCTTGTAAGGCCGGCTTTCATGCTCACGCAGCGACTCTATAAGACACAGGCCCTTATGGAGATAATTCCGGTCAAAGTAGGTGCAGTAGTGTCTTAATTCCGTCTCCAATTCAGCTCCTGGCAGATCAATCATTTAATGAGCACCAACTTATAAGCGCATCACAAACGCGCTGGACATCCCCCGCTGTAAGTTCGGGGTACATCGGCAAGCTCAGTATCTCACTGTATATTTTCTCCGTGACAGGGAGGTTATCCCCTCCCTTGATGCGTCCCTCATACGCAGGCTGCTTGTGTATCGGACTGGGATAATGCAAGGCGGACTGTATCCCTCTCTCCTGCAAAAATCGCTTGAGTTCGTCCCTGCGTGGCGTTCGCAACACATAGAGATGCATTGCATGACGGTGTTCGGGAGAGAGCTTCGGCCCCTTAACCGCCGGAGCGAGGCAGCGATTATAACGTTCCGCCACCGCTCGCCGCCGCTCATTGTCGGCCTCAAGGTGCGGCAGTTTTACATTAAGTACAGCGGCTTGAAGCTCATCCAAGCGTGAATTAATTCCAGCCACAGAACTAATGTAGCGCTCGCGCCATCCATATTGTCGCAGGAGCCGAAGTTGTTCAGCGATCTCGGAATTGGAGGTAACTACTGCTCCGCCATCGCCTATTGCTCCTAGGTTTTTGGTGGGATAAAAACTGAATGCTGCGGCATCTCCGAAACTGCCTACCATGGCAGATCCGATTCTCGCTCCATGTGCCTGAGCGCAATCCTCTACCAACTTGATCTGACTCTCTTCACACAGCGTCGCGATCTCTTCGATCCTGGCAGGCTGGCCGTATATATGCACCGCAACAACCGCTTTTGTTCTGCAATTAAAAAGTGCCGGAAGAGTCCGCGGATCTAGCCCCATGGTCTCTTCTTCAATGTCGGCGAATACCGGAATCGCTCCGATCTGCTCTATCGCGGCAACCGTTGCAACCGCGGAATGCGAAACCGTGATTACCTCGTCGCCCGGAAAAACACCACATGCGCGCAGCGCAAGCGCTATGGCATCCGTGCCGTTTGCCACACCGAAGCAGCTTTCGGCGCCCACAAAGCCGGCAAATCTTCGCTCGAATTCCTCAACCTCTTTGCCCAGTATGTACCAGCCGCTATTCAGCACGCGCGCGATCGCGGAGTCTATCTCCTCCCTATAAGAGAGGTACTGCGCCTTGGGGTCCGCCACTGCTATCTGCTTCTCGACGTTGGCTGAAGACATTATTGTGCCTTATAGGTAGTGCTCTAAATTAGCCCGAAAGTACTCGATCGTCTGAGCTAAACCTTGCTGAAGGTTCACTTTGGGCTTCCAGCCCAGCTTGGATCTTATCTTGCGGTAATCACCGTAGTAATCGCCGATATCTATTTTCTTCAGCTCATTAGGAAAGGGCACGATCTCATAACGGCCGGTACGAGCCGTAGCCACCATAAGTTCCGCTACATCTTTTAGAGAGGCCGGGTCTTCCGCTCCCAGGTTGAAAATCTGCCCGTTTGCTTCGTCCGATTCCGCTGCGAGCATAAGCGCATCGACCACGTCGTCGACATAGTTAAAGTCGCGCACCTGCTTACCGTCGCCAAAAACTAGGATCGGCTGCTGCTGAAGAAGATTTTTAATCCAGATGCCGAGAAAGGTTTGCCGCGCATCCTTTATTCGCATACGCGGACCGTATGTGTTGGTGAGCCTTAGCACCGCAGTCTTTATATTGTATACGTTATTATATACAAGGTGATAACTCTCCCCCGCTATTTTGTTGATGCCGTTTACGTCGACCGGTCGCAGCGGATGTCGCTCATCGACAGGGAGGGCTTCGGGCGTTCCATAAACCTGCCGCGTGCTGGCAAATACTACCTTGATGAGCGGATTATGTTTTCGGCAAGCCTCCAGTATGGAGAGCTGAGATCTTGCGTTTATCTCCAGATCGGGAAACGGATTATTCATTGAATCAAGATGGCTGGTTTGGCCGGCCAAATTGAAAAGGACGTCGTTACCCTGTATCAGATATTTAAGCGAATACTCATCACGAACATCCGAGATGTTGATACGGACCTGATTTTTTATAGCATCAACGTTCCACAGGTTTCCGCCATATTCGGGAATCAAGCTGTCGACCAAGGTTATAGCAGCCCCTTCTTTTGCCAGCTTGAGCGCCAAATTGGAGCCTATAAAACCAAGGCCGCCGGTTATGATCACCCTTTTGCCCGAGAAAAAGTTCATTGCGTCCTCTCGAAAAGATAGCTCGTCGTATAGTGGTCCTGCTCGCTATTAGCGTCAACCACTAGAGTGCGGACTAAACGGCAGCCGAAACTTTCGAAGTCATTCACGAATTGCTGCTCGTTAAACACCAGCTCTACTGTCTCCACCCCGTATGCAAATTTCTTTACGTGGCGAAGGGGCTTTAATCGCGAGACCGGAGTGCGGTGAGCGAGGATGTATTTAGCCGCTACCCTGTGCGTCTCCTTCATATGCTCAAGGTAATTAGGGGTATGAAGCAGAACGCATGAGGAGATTGCGACCTCAAATTGACGATCGGCAAACGGCATGCAGGCGCCGTCTGCAGCAACGAAGCTGGCAGCGGGATAGAAGCTCTGCGCCATTTCTATCATTGCCGGGGAGTAGTCTACCCCTGTGTAAGAGATCCTCCGTTTCAGCAGGTACTCGATTACTTCGTAATAGTATCCGCTAGAGCATCCCACCTCAAGAATTGAAGAGGCCTCATCCACTATTGGAGCAAGCATTTCGGCCATGGCCTGATAAGGGACTACCCTTTCCCCGCGATACATCCGCATAAGTTCCTGCTGTACTAGCTCCCTCTGCTTAATGGACATCTGCGGATTCTTCCACGAATCGGTAAGCGAGGAATCGATCTGTTCAAAGCGGATGGGTGTATGCCCGTATGAAATTTTAGAAAGGTCCGGCTGCTGAAGGCGCTGCTCCAGCTCTTTATAAAAAAGATGCCGCTCCAAGATCTCGGCGGTGTGTTTAAGCCGTAAAGCATAAGCATGCTGCTTAAGAGTTCGCTCTTGACCGGCTCTAGCGATCTTGGCGGCCTTGTCAGGATGAGCCAGATAGTATTTTATCAACGCCTCGCACTCGTCGGCCGATCTGTATGCGACCACCTCTTTTCCTGGCTCAAAAAGGTCGCAAAGATTGTCCTTGAAATCCGTGATCAACAGGGAGCCGCAGCCGGTCGCCTCGAAAAGGCGCATATTATTGGCGTAATGTTTCGCCGCCGAGCTCATCGGCGAGTCGGAGCACGGCAGCACATGAGCTGCGTGTACATTGACCGTTATCTTAGATTGTCCCAGCACCTCGAACATCCGATTCCCCCAAGCCTCGCCTCTCCAGCGCTGCCTAATTGGCGAATCCTGCGGCAAACTGTCCGCGCCCAGGCCCCAGAACTCAATCGGCGTGTGTTGTGCGAGATGTTGAAGGAGATCGAATCGATCTTTATGTGCTCCTGAGCTTAAGCTACCTACAAAAGAAACCTCTATTGGCCGCTCGCCATAGGCAAAGTGGGGAATTGAAGAGAGCACTCTTTCATCAAATGCAAGCGGCTGATAATAAGACGTGATCCCCTGCGATCGGAAGTAATCTACGAAGGGAGGAATTGAACTGATAATTATGTCGTAACACGTGAAAGGCAGATTGTCGGGGGATGAGGCTATTTGACCCACAAGCAGCCCGCTCTTTGACTTAATCAACGCCAGAAACTCGGCGCTAAAAAGATGCATGTCCTGAATGTAAACGACCTGCGGCGCAGCCCGATCGATCTGCTCGATTAGTAGAGCGGCAGCAGACTTCTCACAGTGATTCTCGCGCGCCCATGCGCTCTGCAGCGGAGAGCAGTTTATGATTAGGTTCTCTGCCTTCCATCCGCAATTCCTAAGACCTCTAGAATAGAAGTCACTATCGCCGAAATTGGATAAGATTATCGCATTTTTTTGTGTCTCATACGGTGCATGTAAAAGCTCGGGAGAGGACTTGTAGAGAGAATCCAAAAAACCTTCATAACATGTATCCAGAAAAACGCACGTCGGGGCGGCCTCTTTATCCGCCACTTCCGAATTGCCGAAGCGCTCCTCCGCAACGGGCAAGGGCTCCATATCCGAATGCAGAGTGGTTTTGCCGTCAGGTATTCTCTCGGGCAACGCGAGGGCGGAGCGGGAAGATGCGCTCGGTGTCCCCTTTGCCAGCGTCACGTATGTTACTTTGATCTCTTGCGGGGAGTTGTTTTCGGGGTTTATAACCCCGCGCCCGGCCGGGATATCAAGTAGCCAGCCACTTTCAAGCACTGTAAAGCCGCTTTGCTCTCCGAGAAATCTTAAGCATTCAGGCGAGAATCGCCACAGGTCGCGGCCGCCGGGCAGATAGGGCGCGACGAATGCGCTCTCTATAAATACGAGCGAATCCGGCTTCATTGCTTTATACAGTTTCTCGAAAAAGGCCTTGGGATCGGGAACATGCTCGAGCACATTCGACACTACCGCCGTTCCGAAGTTCTCATGGAAAACCTCGTCCAGCCGATCAACAGGCGGCCCCCCGGAAGAAGGGTTGAGTGTAATATAGTGAGGATCGATGTGGGCGAGCGGTCTTTGACTTAAGCGCACATGCCTGGCTTCTTGCTTCTGCGTTTCTACCACCCTGTCATAGTCGGTAACCGAAGAATTGTCGGCATCTCCAATTGCAACGAGCGGGCGAATGGCGCCGTACTTCTCAATTTGTTTGGTTACAAGAACTATTGTCTGCCAAAGCATGATGAAAATCTTAAAAGCGCATAGCTCGTACGAAGCAGCGGGTGCCGGACGGCCAGCTGACAAGCGCAGCGGCCATAAGGGAAACGCCCTCTATGATTTGATTCATAAGCGCTGCTACGAGCTTCAGAGATTTTTCGCTTTTTCTAATAAAAACAGGGGGTTCCCGCTGGGCGGACTTAGCGGCTCCGGCTCTCTCCCTCTCTCACGACATTATCGCGATAGGCCTCGATCAGAAGCTCTAACAGCTTAATATCAGATAAGATCTCAGGTGCACGTTCGCTTTCAATTACAAGCCGCGCTTTTGGGTAAGTTCTGATACTACTTATAACCGGGATTATATCGGCTCCGGCAGTTATCGCCTCGTCAACAGACTCGAAATGGTGATGCTGAGCGAGCTTGATTCCATCGCGATCGAGCGCCAAGGTAAATCCCCTATCCCCATAAGCCTCGGAAAATGCTCCATCGATCGTTACAGCCAGTCCGCTCTCTTTAAGAGGGGACTCCCCCTGCTCGACTTTTACCGGCACATGGCCGTTCACAATCAGCCCTTCGGGATCGCTGATTCCAAACTCAGCTAACACCTTCACACAGAAGTCTCGATTATGAATGAGCTTGAAGTAAGGATTCTTGAGCTCCTTGTGAGTATCTTTGTCCTCGATAAAATATCCTTCGAACGTAGCCATCTTATCCTTCCCGAACCAAGGTGATCGAGGTCCGCTCCAAAGATACCACAGCATATCCAGGTCCTTCTGATCACGTGAGCGAAGTGATCTCTGAACGACTTTCTCAAGCGCGTCAAAAAGGCTCTTCCCTTGCCTAGCTTCACCATCAACTTGCAGATCTGAAAAGTCACCTTCATCATCTACCGGAACGCAGGCATGAAAGATAAGGGCATTATCCCTTCTTAAATACATGCTTCCCTTACTTACGACAAACTTCATCTGTTCCCAAAGAACTTGGCTCTCAAGGAAGGATCTCTGTATTCGCTCCATGCATGCCGCCTCATCATCTGAGAGCTTGTAAGGATCACTCCAATCGATGGTCGGGAATGCGTCGTCCAGCAAGGGATACTCCTTGTCTTCCAGCACAATAGTTCCCCGCCGCAAGTCGATGCGGTGCAACAAATTTCTATGTTCTAGGTTAAAGTGCTTGTTGCGCCGGATAGTCTGCCCTTCGAGTTTGAACTGAATGATAGCGGCTGCCTTTTGCATGCGCGCCATAAGTTGCGCATCTCGCAGGCCGTCACCCTTGCACTGAAACCTGCTCGCTTCATCAGACGAATAAATCGATCGCGCAAGTCTCTCGAGGGGGGCCATTGTTATCCCGTAACCCTCTTCAAGTTGCGAGAGACGCCTATAGCGCAGGGAGATTCGAAGAACCGTAGCAATACACGCGAGGTCGCCTAAGCATGCTGCCAACCACGAGGCATCGTGATTTCCCCAGGTCACCGCTACATTTGGCTGCCGCATGAGATAATCAATCACCTTATCAACGCGCGGGCCGCGGTCACCCATATCTCCCGCTACAACCAACTCGGAGATAAAAAGATTTCTCGCCACCCGGGCTACAAGGCGTAAGAGCTCAAGCTGCTTCTGCTGCCCGCTAAACTCGCTAAGCAAAATAGATATAAGCTGATGCTGCTGAGCATCGTCTTGCGCTCTGATGATCTCTTCGAAAATCAGCCCGTAGGGGTGCGGAAGAACCTTTCTGTAGCCGGCCACATTGATCTGAGTAGCCAGGTGGCGAATAAGCTGAAACTCCCAGCCCAAAAGCTTCTGAATGAATCGGCTCTGCTGCTCGCTGCTTAGCGGGGCTATGTGATGAGTGAAACTTTCACGGGGATAATAGAGGAAGCTGAGCAGCACCTTGCGCTCGGAATCGTCTAGTGACTCGGCAAAAAGCTTATCTACCAGCGGGCGAACACTTCCGGAGGCGTTATTAATCACGTGCTTCAATTTCTTGAACTCGCCGTGTATGTCGCTAATGACATGTACTGTTGGCCGCGGCCTGGCTAGCTCGCTTCGAAGCTCGACAATTCGTGAAAGTGCGCTATCGACAGTTGGGTAGAGAGCGCTCAGCTGCCTTAAAGCTGCCAATGTAAGATCGTCGATCTGGCTCCACTCCTGTTGAGGCATGATTAAATCCTGAAAAACTCTTTTATCGTTTGCAATATAACGTTACGGGTCGGTGGCGGTGATTGCTGCATAGCGCTCTGTTCACTGAGCGCAAGCCGCGCCGCATGAAGTTCGTGCTGGCGCTTCACAACTATATCGGCAAGCTCACCAGCGAGCTCGGGCCGGCCCTCTAAATGTGGCGCCAATGCTTCCTTATCTACAACTATGACTTCCGCATCCTCCAGCACTGCTACTGTAGCGGTACGAGGCTCTCCGCTAAGCAGCGCCATCTCTCCAAAAAACTGATGTTTACCAAGGCGCGCGATTTCACGCTGCTTGCCCTTTTCATTGATCCTAACACTCACGAGTCCTTCATTAATAACAAATAGTGCGGTTCCTTCCTCGCCCTGCTCAACGATGACCTCGTCCCTGGCAAAGCTGCAAACCTGGCACTCACCGGCCATGGCCTCGATCTCGGCGTTAGTGAGCGGATTAAACAGCGGGATCTGACGCAGCAGCTTCGGCACCCCATCAGAGCGGTCCTCTCCGGCCGCATAAGGCACCTCGCTTTTAAAAACGGTTCGCACTGGGAACGGAATGGTGAGATTGTTTCGCTTAGCTGCGTACCAAACGCGAGTCATAAAGTCGCTCTCGATTTCCGGTAGGCGATCATAATTGGAGATGAAAAAGCGAACCTGATAAACGATATAGAAATCAAGGTAGGCCTTGGTGCGCACACTCGTTCTGGGATGTGAAATAACGTCCGTAGTCGATTTAATAGTTTGCAGCATCACCCGCTTAACCTTGTTAGGAGGGTCGTTATAGGAGAAGCGCACTTCCAATATCACTCCATGAATGGAGGTGGGACGGCTAAAGTTATGAATCCTTTCCTTTGAGATAACGGAGTTGGGTACGGTTATTACTTCATTGTCGCGGGTGACAATCGCCACCGAGCGCCAATTAATTTCATTTATCCTTCCGATTACATCACCAACTTTAACCCATTCGCCGACATTGAAAGGCCGTTCGAAAAGCAGTGCAATGCCGGCCATCAAACTTCCAAGCGTATCCTGAAGCGCCAGCCCCAGCACGATTGAGCCTACTCCAAGGGTAGCCAAAAATGCGCCCAAGTCTCTGTTCCATACTCCGGCAATCACCAATGCGGTTCCGATTACGATTGTCGCGAAGCGGATAATATCCACAAAGAGGCCGGGAACTCGGGAGCGCCAAGTGTTGCCAGTTGCCGATGTAAAAAAAAGCACTTTGACCAGTGACGAGGCGATCCATATCACCTCAATCCATACTATCGAACGCAGTATCTTGATTGCGCCGGAGTCAAAAGCAAGATGCTCAATGTAGATCAGGTAATAAAGAACTGCGCCGGTCGGTAGCAGGAGGTTTCTTGTAGCTGCCAGCGTGGCTCGTAAGGGACTTGCCTGTTTGGTTAGATAGCGCAGCGCGAACGTTAAAAGAATGAACGCAATGAGCGTCCAGGCAGCCAGCTGAACAGCATCTTCACCGATAATCTCGGAAATCGGCATTCTCTCTCACTCTACAAGGACTGCCCGGCAAGATGGGCCTACCACTAGTACTTACCATTAGATTATTTTATTTGCTATTCTTCTATTCAGCTAATATATATCTCCGCAGCTTTGAGTGAGGGCGCATTATGGCCTGGTGGATTTGGGTGGGTATCGGTTTGACTCTTGTGTTGGGAGAGCTGTTAGTTCCCAGCGGCTTTTTCGTCCTGCTGGTCGGAATTGCATGCATTGCTACGGGAGGAACAGTCGCTGCTGGATTCGGCAATCCGGCCTGGCTTCCCTGGCTGGTATGCGGTTCATTCATCGCACTTCTTTTCGCCGCCGTCCGCAGACCACTAATGCAAATTTTCGGCTTTGACACTCCAAGCGCCTACAAGGAGATGGTTAACGAGGAGATAGTGCTCTCGTCTGATATTGCGCCAGGGGCGACAGGACAAGGAGAGCTGCGCGGCACCGTTTGGAATGTCCGCAATCTCGGTCAAACCGTTCTGCGCGCAGGACAGAGATGCAAAGTACTGCGCATCGACGGGCTTACCGTTGAGACGAAGTGACTCCTTAGACTCAAACAATATAGTTTCATCTATCGGAGATATTTATGAGCACGACAACGGTAATCACGATACTTGTAGTAGTAGTTCTGGTAGTTCTAGTTTGGAAAGCAATTGTAATAGTGCCGCAGCAAAGCGCTTATGTCGTTGAGCGCTTAGGCAAATACAGCGCCACCCTTAATGCGGGACTTAACTTTATCAATCCCCTTATCTCTAAAATCACCTACCGTCACTCGCTAAAGGAGGAAGCGGTCGATATTCCCGAGCAGATCTGTATTACGGCAGACAATGTTCAGGTAGGTGTGGATGGCATACTCTATCTTAAAGTGCTGAACCCCGAACGCGCCTCATACGGAATATCGGATTATGTGTATGCCGTCAGTCAGTTGACGCAAACGACATTAAGAAGTGAGGTCGGCAAGCTCGTACTGGACAAAACTTTTGAGGCGCGCAGTACCGTCAACGCCGCTGTGGTGCTCGAAGTGGATAAGGCCTCCGAAGCATGGGGAGTCAAGGTTCTAAGGTACGAGATAAAGAATATAACTCCGCCACGTGAAGTCGTCTCGGCGATGGAAAAGCAGATGAAGGCCGAACGCGAGAAGCGTGCAGCGATTTTGCAGTCCGAGGGAGAACGGGATTCTAAAATCAACCAGGCAGAGGGCGAAAAGCAGCGGCAGATAAAGGATTCCGAAGCGCGCATGCAAGCCCAGATTAACGATGCCCGCGGACAAGCCGAAGCGATCCTCTCCGTAGCCAAGGCTACTGCGGAGGGATTACGGCAAGTAGCCGAAGCACTGATCACTTCCGGCGGACAAGAAGCTATGCAGCTCAGGATTGCGGAACAATATGTGCATGAACTCGGCCGAATAGCTAAAACAACCAACACCGTTGTACTTCCCGCCAATCTAGCAGACATAGGCTCGATGATTACCATGGCAAAGGGACTGCTCAAGAACGACTTAGCGCCATCTGGCCAGAGAGTTTAGCGCCACAAAAATCTCTCTTATTTTTGGCCTGCCCTTAAATGACTGATGTCATTTTGGTCTCACTCGTTATGTGTAAGCAATTGAGGGTAAGCTCCGTTTTCTCAGGAGGTCCTCTTGAACACCCTGTTTTGGTTCTGGCTAATTCTAATTGCATCGTTTGCCCTTATCTCCTTGTGGCACTATTTCTCGCGCACCTCTGCTCAACGGTTAAAGGCCGGGCCGTCGCCGCAGGACGAGGGTCCACGAATGCTGCGCGCAGAAGAGCAGCCCGACGTCGTGCAGCGGCTGATGAACATAAGGCTCGCCGTCAAGGACGGTGCTCTGCGGGTCTTCCGCGGGCCACTGCTAAGACCCCCGGACGAGGTGATGGAAAAGCTCTCGGCAGAACTGCCGCGCGAAACACTTCCACTTCTGCAGCAGGACGAGCGCCTTGGAGCAGCTATTGTTTTGATGCCTCTATCAGTGGAGCAACAGAACCTTGAAAAGAAAACTTTCCCGTGGGTCAACTGGCTCCTTTTTGGCCTAACTTTTCTAACTACTACTTGGGCCGGGGCGGCACATCAGGGGATTAATCTACTGGAGAACCCTGCAGCCTTTGCGGCCGGCTTGCCTTATTCTATCGCCTTACTCGGAATTCTTGGGGTACATGAGATGGGCCATTATCTAATTGCCCGAAGCCACAAGATGAATGTAACTCCGCCCTACTTCATACCGGTTCCCTTTGCCTTAGGGACATTCGGCGCATTCATCAAAATGAAGTCTCCGCCGCAAAACCGGACCGCAATGTTCGATGTTGCGGTAGCAGGCCCGCTGGCCGGACTAGCGGTCGCGGTACCGGCGCTCATGATTGGCTTGCAAAATTCAATCGTAGTTCCCGGTGCGGGGCACGATGTTTCCGTAATGGAGGGCGCCTCCGCGGGTTCGTCGATCATGCTGGCGCTTATTGCAAAAGTTTCGCTCGGTCAAGAGCTGCAATCAGGATGCGTGCTGCGGCTAAGTCCCCTTGCATTTGCCGGGTGGCTCGGCCTGATTGTCACGGCTTTGAACCTTCTTCCTATAGGCCAGTTGGATGGAGGACATACTGCTCGTGCAATGTTTGGCACATCAGCCGGCCGCGTCATCAGCGGGATAGCGATGTGGTCACTCGTACTACTGGGCCTTTTTGTCTGGCCTGGGCTGCTCACGTGGGCGATAATCGTTTACTTTATAGCGGGCGAAGGAACTCCTCCACAAAACGATCTGACACCGATTCAGGGTGGGCGATTCTGGTTAGGAACATTTACCTTTTTCATTCTTGTTCTAATCGCCGCTCCCCTCCCAAGAGTTTTCTGGGATGAAGCCGGCATTTACTGCCCCTATCTATAACTTTTAACGTCCAGGGTCCTGGCGGCGGCCGCCTTTTTCAAGGGCAACGGGGGTCGCGGCTATGTCGCCGCTCCAATGCCGAGCATGACAAGTACGATCAAAACAATGAAGATCACCAGAAAAATCCCAAATAGCAGTTTTGCTATACTGGCAGCACCGGCCGCCACACCACTAAATCCAAGCGCTCCGGCGATCAGTGATACTACCAAGGCGAATATTGCCCATCCGAGCAGTCCCATAAATGCATCCCTTCAAATAAATTTCTTGATACTACGTTTACCCGGAAAGGGTCGGCGAGATATGACTGTGGTCACGGTGTGCCGATTCAGCCTCGATACAATATTGGTATCATTGGTCCCGACCAACTCTGTTTTGCCCGGGTGCCTGGGTTAACATGCGAAAAGACGAGGGGTGATGGCTCAGCTTTTTTTTCGTGCCGGTCGCATTGCACTCTACACGGCGGGCGCTTTAGTGACGTTAGCGTTAGCGTTATATTTTATTCTGCGCATTCCATATATCGCTCAAAAGTTCCTTTTGCCTCGTTTAGCTGCAGCGCTAAACATTGAAATATCCGCTGAAAACGTACGGCTCGATCCTTTATCGTCGTTAGAGTTGAGCGGCGTCACACTCTCTCACCAAGGCTCGGATTTTGCTGAATTTGAAGAGCTTACTCTCGATTATAATCCGCGCGCTCTCTTCAATAGAGTCTTCGAAGTATCAAGCCTTCAAGTCAAAGGACTAGCTTTTAATTCCGAGTATGACGCTGGCGTGGGGTGGAAGAACCTTCCGGCATATAAAACTCCGGACGAAGCCGCTCCTCCCTCTGCATGGAGCACAAAGGTCCTGCGCGTAAGAGTAAGCGACTCTTCTGCATCAGTTAAGGTTGTGCAACATCACGGCGGCGCGGTGCAGTACATAGCAGAGTCGATCAATCTGAGCGGCGCATTTCTCGGGCCCAACCTCTCTCCCTCGGTCAGCGCCACCGCCGAGAATGTGCGAACAATCTCGGAAAAAAGAGAAGTCTCGGCGAAGAGAATAGAACTGTTAATGAACTCTGATCTGGACGGGTGGTCGCCCAGCGAGTGGTCCGCACTATTATCAACTTCGGAAGTATCGGCGGCCTTGCCGGGCGGCAACGTGCCCCCGAGTTCGTTTGTCTTCAGTTCAAACGGTTACCGCGAAGGCGATACATGGAAGCTTGCGAGGGCAAGCTTAGAGCAGTCTCCGGGCCTGCCCGGAGAACATTTGGAAGTAAAACTTGAGGGGGACTACGAAATTAAAGGCGCAACCGGTAAGTTTAGGGCCGAGATTTCGAATGCCGATCTTCGCATTCTGAATCTTGCGGCAATTCAGACAAGTAAGCCGCCCGTAATCGCTAACGGATCGGCGAGAGGAGAGATTGCCGGCAGCTTTGACACTGAAGCTGAACGGATCCGTATGTTCGGCAATCTAGAGATTAAAAACCTCGATCTGAAGCCAAATGAAATCAGCGGCGTTGACATAAGGCTCGAGCCGCAGGTCACTCTAGCGTTCGAAGATTCCAAGATAAAATGGGAGCCCTCCGATTTGACCGCTTTTCGAGACGGCAGCGAACTTCTAAGTTCATCAAGTTCTGGTCAGTTCGATTTTGCAAGCGCTCAGGGAGCAGCACTGTTTGAGGTGAACCTTTTACATACTACTCTCATTAATGAGCTCGCGAATCAAGAAATCGTCCCGGAAGCGCAGATCTCCGGATCAGTTAATATGAGCATCAGCGAGGATGGCTTGCGCTGGGCCGCTCAGAATGTGCGCGGGTTAGCGAATGGGCAAACTATACTTCGCGGCGAAACACAGGGAACAATAGCATTGCAAGAGGGTGGACTTCAGCTAGAGGCTAATATAGAAGAGATTACCGATGAGGCTTTAAGTCGCGCTGTTGAAGCGGCACTCCCAGACTTTCAAGCATCAGGACAACTGCGGTTAAACTACCAGAAGCCAAATATCGCAGCCGCTACCGATCTTAAGTTCACTAGCCTTGAGCTGCCATACACAGAGGGAGTCGATCTTAAAGGTAGTTCGGTTGTAAAGTTCCAAAAGAGCGGTCCCCTGATAAAGCTTGCAAGCGCCAAGATTGACTTTACAACACAAGAGGATGAGCCGGTAATAGATGCAAGCGCCGAAGGCACTATCAATCTCGAAAGCGAGAGGAAAAGCGACTTACTGATTGACGCTTCGTTTATCGATGCCGACAAACTATTGCCGCAGCCCGAATCGGAAAGCCAACCGCCGGCGAGAAACGCGGAGGATCACGATGGCCCAATGCAGCAATCCCCGGCCCTGCCGATCGCTGAGCCACAAATTGCAATCGACAAGCTGAAGTACCG
>JAGFJO010000116.1 GCA_024102635.1 Deltaproteobacteria bacterium | reverse complement strand
TATCACGGTTTCGACTGTCGGCCTAGTACCTGCCATTCAAAAGTTCGGAGAGAGCGATCTTAAGGTAAACTTGGCCGTCTCACTGAATGCCACTACTGATGAAGTGCGGCAAGCGATCATGCCGGTCAATAAAGCCTATCCGCTTCAAGAGCTGCTTTCTGTGCTTCGCAGCTACCCGTTGAAACCGCGCGGAAAGATCACAATAGAGTACGTTATGCTTCGCGGAGTAAACGACACAGAGAGTGATTTGGATAGGCTACCGGGGCTTCTCTCGGGAATCGCCGCTAAAGTGAACCTCATACCGTATAATGAGAACGCCGGCCTAGGATTCAAGGCTCCAAAGCGTGAGACCATAAGTAAGTGGCATGAAACGCTCAATCGTGCCGGATTACAGGCTACTGTGAGATGGTCTAAAGGGGCGGATATCAAGGCTGCATGCGGGCAACTTGCCACGACCAGCGGCCGCAAAACGCCGGTAGAAAGTCCGATAGTCATCGGCGCTGCGCATTAACCATTGATCTTAGACGCTTTCCTTATTAGCGCACGGTCGTAGTCGATTTCCCTCTTCAACTTTGTCAAACGAGATATTCAATTTTTGAATGAGTAGTTGTATATTTCCGCTCATGAAAGCAGCTTCCATGATTATTAAAGTATTGCCGCTCGCCCTTCTGGTATTCTCAGGTTGTGCCGAGCTAAATGACCCTTATTACTCGGGGCCTTACCGGGATCCATACGGACGTGACGACTACTATAGGGACGACTATTACCGCGATAGGGAGCGGGAGATTCGCCGCGATAAATGGGAGCTTGAGAGAGAGCGCCGCCGGGCTGAGGAAGAGCGTCGCCGTCTAGAGCGGGAGCGTGAGCGTCAGCAAAACGAGGCTTGGAGGAGGCCGCCGCCCCCACCAGCGCAGGACCGCTGTCCGCCGGGATTTTCGCCAAGCGAGCAGAAGTGCACTCCTCAGGAGCGGAAAAAAGGGTGCAAGGACATCAGACTTCCTAGCGGGCTGGGTTGCGTGCGCCGGTAGGGCATGAGTGCTCGGTTAATGGTGGATGTTGCTTCAAGCAATAGAGTAAGGGCGCCGCGGAATATACGGCTCCAATCCTTTCCGATTTGATTTGGAAGATAAAATATCTTTCGGTTTCGGTGCTCTCGTCGGTTGTTCTAGAAAGTGAAAAGTGTGCTGAAAAATCCGGCGCCTAGCTTAAGGGCCGACTGACTAGCCTAAGGGCCGACTGACTAGCCTAAGGGCCGACTGATAAGTAGCCTGCGCAACCGAGACAACCGAGAATAGCTATTAAATGCCTGTCCCTGAGGATTCTTCAGGAGTGCTTTCAGCCGTAAGGACTGAATCGCTATCGGAGCTATCGTCCGAAGCGTCGCCATCCTCGCTGCCGTCAGAACCGGCGCTGCCCGTGTCTCCCTCATCACCCTTGACGAGGGTCCTCTGAACACGAACCGCATGAAGGCCTTTAGGGCCCTCTTTGATTTCGTACTCCACCTGTTCTCCGTCCTTGAGGGTCTTGAAGCCATCGGCTTCAATTACCGAGTAGTGAACAAAAACATCCTTTCCACTGGTATGCTCGATGAAGCCAAATCCTTTGGCATCATTAAACCATTTGACTACCCCTTTCATCGTATCCGCCATACTCCCTAACTCCTCTCAATACGAGCCTATGCTCGAAACTATTTACCCAGACAGCCCGCAGCGAGCAGAACTCGCTCCGTCCTTAACTTAACAAACACACGGCAGATTGGGTAAAACGAGCTTAATACTACTACCAGTGCGGTAACACGAACCCTCAAGCCTGCCAAGCCATTATCTATTTGAGGCTCAACTTCGCTCCTTACGGCCCAATTAGCCGGGTCAGAAATCTAATGTTCTGATTCAGTTCAAGAGCAAGTGGATCCAAGATAATGAGTTTTTGTCGGATGGCTTCCTGTTCTAAATATGGTATATTCTTAGCTTAAGCATCGGAATAAAGTCCAGTAAAATAGTAGTTTAGGTCGTTTGGGAGTTGGTTATTCAAGGTTTATCAGCCCCTCTCCCTTAGCAATATCCCATGAAGGAAATAAACCGGTATTTTGATATTGCGTTTGATAGCGTCCATGAGCCGATCTTTTTTATAGATTCGAGCCTGAGCATTACCTTTTGCAATGCGGCGTTTCGGTCACTTGCGGAGCTTACCAACATCTTGAACGTCGACGTCAATTGGGTCACGGATTTCTGGCCGGATGTAAAGCGGGAGTTAAAAGCCGGGGTCATCTCCTCTTACTTTAAAGTCCAAGGTGAGAACAGGGGAGCACTGCTTGAGATTTCGGAGATTGAACCTGGGCAGCTTTTTATGGTGCGTGTCGCATCATTGCAAAGCGAGTCGGAGGTGCTCCAAGATTTTCATTCACAGCGGCTTGCAACACTGGGAATGCTCGCCAGCGGCATCGCCCACGACTTCAACAACATACTCACAGGACTTCTCGGGCACGTTACCTATCTAAAGACCATTCTGCCTCAGTCAGGTACTCATGTGCAGTCGCTATCGGCTCTCGAAGAGGGTGCGCGCAAAGCTTCCATTATGACCCAGGAGATCCTCAACTTCTCTAGAGCTGATAGCGGCGAACGGCCGGCAAAGGTAGAACTCGGCGATATTTTAAAGCGAACCTTTAATCTTCTGCGCGGAGCCATCTCCCCGGAATATGAGTTGACGATTTCCCGGCCCTCCGGTCCGGTATGCGTCCTTGCTGATGAAGCTAAGATAACGCAGGTAATTGTCAATTTGGTAATAAACTCGCGCGATGCCATTCATTCGGACGGCCGTATAGACGTTTCGCTTGCGGTGGTAGAATCGAATGAGGAGCTGACTGAGGTATTCGGTGCTCGGCAGCTATCTGCAGAAAGGTATGCTCGCTTGACCGTCGAGGATGACGGTCACGGGATGAGCGATGAAGTGTTGGAGCGGATGTTTGAACCGTATTATTCCACCAAGGGAGGCAAGGGCACAGGCCTAGGACTCTCGATCGTTCGGGAGATTGTGGGGCTTTTTGCTGGAGCAATTCGCGTGGAATCGGAGCTCAATAGAGGCTCTAAGATATCGGTCTACCTCCCTATACTTATGGAGGAGGCCAAGCAGCCGGCAAAAAAACCTTCACAGGAACAGGCCCCACAAGGCGGGAGCGAAAGGATTCTCATAGTCGACGATGAATTTCCCGTTCGCAATGTTCTCTCGCTCAGCCTGGAGCATTTGGGATACACAGTCGAGATCGCTTCATCCGGTATTGAAGCTATTGAAAAGTACGGCCCGGAGCGATTCGATCTTGTCATTCTTGATATGCTGATGCCGAACCTTTCTGGGGACGAGACTTTTTTCAAGCTCAAAGATATCGATCCTAATGTGCGGGTGCTAGTGATAAGCGGGTATTCATCCGAGGAGGCGATTCGGAACATTCTTGATAACGGCGGCCTGGGCTTCGTCCAAAAGCCATTCACAATAGGTGAGCTAGCAAAGCGAGTCAGACAGTGCTTCGATGAAAAGTTATAACATTCGCAATCTAGTGATATCGCCGGGGCTGGTACTGTCGCCTATGAGCGGAGTGACCACTAGCGCGTTTAGGCGGTTAATCAAGGAGCTTAATCCGGGCACCGTGGGTCTCGTCATCAGTGAATTCATATCTGCTGAGGCGATGACCCGCAATGTGAAGCGCAGTCTCGATATGATGCGCTTTCATGAAAGCGAGCGTCCCTATGGGATTCAAATATTCGGCTTTGATATCGCTAGAATGAGCGATGCAGCCCGGATGGTGCAAGATGCCGGGGTTGATCTGGTCGACATAAATTGCGGATGCCCGGCTCCCAAGGTGGTGAGGAAGGGCGGAGGATGCGAACTGATGCGGCAGCCGGATCACCTGGCCAAACTCATCGCCTCCGTGCGCGCGGCGGTTACCATTCCGCTTACCATCAAGATACGCTCGGGCTGGGATAGCAGTTCGGTAAATGCCATCGATATCGCGCGCATTGCGCAGCAAGAGGGGGCCGAGGCCATAGCAATTCATGGCAGAACCAGGGCACAGATGTATCGCGGAGATGCTGACTGGGAGCTTGTTGAGAAGGTGGCAAGTGAGGCGTCAATTCCGGTGCTCGGCAGCGGTGATATTATCGACTATCAGTCGGCCGGCCAGCGGTTATCAGGCGCGGTAGCCGGACTGTTCATCGGCCGCGCCAGTATGTCAAATCCCTTTGTATTCGGTGATATTGTTAATCGGCGTCAAGCTGCCGTGCGATCCCGCCCGCAGCTTGTGTTCGCGGCCCTCGAACGTTATGTTGAGTTGTTATCGGAGGAATTTCCAGCCTCGGGCTGCGCCGGAAAGTTCAAGCAGCTAGTGTCGCAGATGGCACGCGGCTTCAGCTGGCGGAAGGATATACTGACGGCCGTGACCTTCGAGCAGCAGATAGAGCTGCTTAGGCGTGCCAAGGAAAACGATTGCTGCCGAGATGTGCAGTGGCAGCCTTCCGGTTTGCTGCCCGCAAGAGCGGGAGCTTAGAGCTTGTCTCAGATTTTAGTAGACAGGTTCCATAGTGTGGGTTGAGGGCGCTTTGCCGCCAATAGTCCTTCTGGATTGAGAATTGATGTTAGAAGCGCGTGAGATTCGCAAGTCATTCAAAGGCCATTCGGTTCTGAAAGGCACCAGCCTATCGCTTGAAAACTCTTCACTCTCCGGTTTAATTGGACCGAGCGGAGGGGGCAAGAGCGTACTCCTTAAGATTTTAGGCTCGGTTGTGCGCCCGGATAGCGGCGAGGTTTCGAGAAATAGCGGCGGCGAGGCCAGTATCAGCTTGATGTTTCAAGAGGGAGCCCTGTTCGATTCTCTCTCTGTTTTTGATAATGTCGCTTTTCCGCTGGTTTCGGGGAAAGTTCCGGCTTCCAGCCTCAAAGGTGCAGTCAGAGATGAGGTCCAGGAGAAGGTTACCGCGGTGTTGGGCCGAGTAGGACTGACCAAGGCAGCGCATAAGATGCCGGCTCAACTTAGCGGCGGTATGCGGCGGCGTGTTTCTCTTGCGCGCGCCCTTGTGGCCCGTCCGCGCTTGGTGCTGCTCGACGACCCGACAGCCGGCTTGGATCCCGTAGCAAGCAGCGTAATAATGAATCTTATTGTCGAACTGCATCGCGAGTACCTTCCAACTACGCTTATGGTGAGCCACGACCTGCGCCGGCTCTTTCCGGTAGTGGATAAGATTCATGCGCTGTTTAACGGGCAGATATGCTTCTCCGGCACTCTTGAGGAGCTCAAACAATTCGAGGATCCGCTGCTGAGGCGTTTTGCTTCGTGTAGGTATGATTTAGACGGTTAAGAAATCCCGCTAATTTGGTTATTTTGAGCTGATGAGTAAGCACGGATTTATCGAGCAGGCGCGCCGCAAGTTTTTGCAGGGAATCGGCATCCCTAAAGAGGAGGAATTCGTCATAGACGATTTCCAGGCGGATGCAATAGCGCATGTCGCTAGCGGCCATGACACGTTAGTCGTGGCTCCAACCGGCTCAGGAAAGACCTTTATTGCGCTCAGCGCAATCGAACAGTTTTTACTGCAGGGCAAGCGCGCTGTGTATACCACTCCGCTCAAGGCTCTCTCTAACACCAAGTACGCCGAGCTTAAACTCAGATTCGAGCCTCAATTCAAAGTGGGCCTTTTGACAGGAGATAGAAAAATAGAGGGCGATGCCGATGTGGTGGTAGCAACCACCGAGATCTTTAGAAACGAGTTATACCGCGCTACCGACCGCACGGCGTTAGTAGTGCTCGACGAGGTGCACTTTATAGCTGATCCCCAGCGCGGACCGGTTTGGGAGGAGAGTATTATTTTGGCGCCTGCGGGGTCGACCTTTTTGATGCTTTCGGCTTCAATCTCTAACTACAACGAGCTTGCCGAATGGATTGCTGAAGTGCGCGGCCAGCCTTGTAAAATAGTAATCAAGACCGAAAGGCCAGTACAGCTACGTTACGGCTTTTTACATCCCGATCTCGGCGTGTTGCCGTTAGCGAATGAGCACGGTGAAATTTTCGGCGAAGTGAAGAAGTTCTACGGTTCCATGAGCCTTGACTCTTCGGGAATGAGGCTTCGAGTGAGGCGTCAGCCCAGGAGCCGCATCCCGGGGCGGCGGCATAAAGGCAAAGGACGGCGGAGGTAGAGTTGTTCGGCGAATATCCGGTAACCAAGATTATTAATCAGCTAGGGCGCACTAATCTATTGCCTGCCATATTGTTCCGCACATCTAGAAGGCAGTGCGACGTGGATGTGGAGAGGCTTTACACCTCGCGCGGAGGAAAGATCTCTGAGAATGAGCAGAACCGCATGAAGCTGGAGGTAGATTCCATAATAGAGAAATACAAGTTTCCAGTTGAAGTGGTTTATGAACATCCACATTACCATACTTTGATAGCAACTGCCGCGGGCGCGCATCACGCAGGACAGCTTTTGATTTGGCGCCTTATCTTGGAAGAGTTGATGACACGCGGGCAGCTTAGACTGCTTATTGCCACCGGAACGGTTGCTGCCGGCGTGGATTTTCCGGCCCGTACAGTGGTGATAACGGCTCATAGCCGGAGAGGAGCGGAAGGATTCGAGGTGCTTTCATCGTCCGAGTTGCAGCAGATGGCCGGCCGTGCCGGACGGCGCGGGAAAGATACAGTGGGAATCTGCCTAGTGGCTCCGAGCTTATTCGCCGATGCCCGGATCATTAACGAGGTTGCCAAGCGCCCTCCAGAGCCGCTGAGATCTGCTTATTTTGCCTCGCCCTCTACTGTGCTTAACCTTCTTAAATTCAGAAACGTAGACGATCTTCGCTACACTGTGTCGCGCAGCCTGGCGTCCTTTCTAGACAGGAAGGCGTCACATGGGATCATGGAGGAAGCTCAGCACCATGAAAACGAGCTGCTTGCTTCCCGGCTCCCGGAGCAGAGCCGAAAAAAAGCCGAAAAGAAGGTGCGCCGGCTGCAGAGGGAAGCGGAGGCATTGGCCGAACGCCAAGGGGTGCAGCTTGAAACCACTCTTGAGCGGCTCAGAACGCTGGGCTTCGTAGAGGGATCAGGGTTGTCGGAGAAGGGATATTGGGCAGCCGACCTTTGTACGACGTTGGTTCTTGAATTAGCTGAAGCTATTCAGGATGGAGTATTTCATGACTTGGGGGTTGCGGAGCTGGCAGGTCTTGTCGCTTCGGTCGCCGGGGATCCGCATCGCCCGTATTTTAGTATCGCTCAGAATCCTATTAAAAAGGAGTACTTTTCCAGATTACAAGAGTCAGTAGATCGCGTGCGCGCGGCATATGGCGGAGCGACACCTTATGATGTTGCCGTGCTGCCCGACGCCGCTTTGACCGTTCTAACTTGGATCGATGCCGGAAGCTGGAACGAATTTGCCGGAATGTTGCGTCTCTCCGGCGTCGCTGAAGGAGACGTTGCCAGGCTTGTATCCCAGACTGCCGATCATCTGAATCAGATAGCTAGGCTCTTTAAATCACATCCGGTGCTTGCTGAGACCGCAATCGAAGCTCGCAAAAAAATTCTAAAGCCGCCGCTCTCCGAGTCGCTTATTGTTCAGGTAGCCGACTAGAGCTCAGCGCCGCGGCTGCCGGCACTTGCACCGCCTGGAAACGACTAACCAATATATCGGGGCATTGATTACCACTAGGCAGGCAGCTAGAAATAGCTGGATTTCACGGGTTAGGGCGGAAGGATAAATGATCGGCAGCAAATATCTCTCTATAAAGGTGCTTTGGTATGGATCTCCGCCGGCCTTTAGGCGGAAGTGATTCTCAAGCGGCGTAAGCGGACAGACCCAGCCGTAGAGCTCTATTCCTACGCCCCAAAGCAGCGCCGGAAGATGCAGCAAAATAAGCCAAGGGCGCCATAGTGCCATTAATGCGCCAAGCGAAACGTAAAGGATAAAAAGCAGGTGCAGGGTTAAAACAAGATCGGCGAACAGGGAGTACATTTTCTGGCGCTATGTTCAAAACGTGGATAGGGGCCGATGCTACAATAGTTGAGCTTTTTTCACGATGCCTTCTTAATATAAGAAACGAACATGGAACTCCTTCCGCGAAGATTAAGATAAGGAATAGAATGAAGAGAGAGCCTTCAAATGCGGCGCTTCGTTATCATTTTTCACTCTGAATTGTCAGCGATCAATTATTTTGTGGCGTAGGACTGCTCATACTGCTCTTGTCCACGATAGCTAACTTCAAAACTATCCTTCCCTAACACCTTCAGAAGTGTTGTCGGCACCTTCATTCTGCCCTCAATGGCCGCATTTTGTGCATTATCGTCAATCACTTCGGTAAATTCTGCGCAGTACCCTGCTTTGCACTCAGGATCGTTGAATCTCGCTTGAGGAAAATAAGTTTGTACGGTTGGTATGCCGATTTTTTCTATCGCCAGCTTTGCATCGCGTTTAACCTCGCCAGCTTCACCTTCGCCGGCGCCCATGTACTCAAGTTTGCACGCCGATGGACTCTCCGTGCAAACGGCCGGGATTGCGGAGCGAGGAAAGACCCCCAACTCCTCGGTCGAGATAATATTGGAGTTATCCCAGCGGTAATAAGTGCAATCGTCTGCGCCTGGGGAGTGATTATCCGGCAAGGCTACTTCACGCCATGCGGTTCTCTCACCCTCAAAATGGGTGTCACTTCTAAGTTGGCCCTTCCCATGCTTGCTGTCCTCTGCATCTTTGCGCAGGTTCGCTTCCCAATCACATCCGAGGTCCGGATGAAAGCCTACGAATAGAGAATTACGGGCTAACCATCTGTCTTCGGTGTCATCTTCCCGGTTCTGTGAGTCGTATACGCGGGTAGCGGTGGTAAATTGTGGGCAGCTAAACTGAGACGTCTTCTTCAACTCATTAGGACTAAGCGGTGAGAT
>JAGFJO010000044.1 GCA_024102635.1 Deltaproteobacteria bacterium | reverse complement strand
CCGGGTGGACAGCAAGGCCGCGGCAGAAAATGCAAAGGAGATATTTAACAGCAGTAGATCGGTAGAAGAGTGGACAATTGCCCTTAGAAACTACGCGTGGGGCACAGATGATTCGCGAGGCGACCCTTATCTGGTGGATGTCAGCCGCCGGCTGCTTGAGCGTACGGAGTGGTTGGAGCAGGCATCGAGTGCCTATCTAGAAGCCTTCGACCTTATTCCTTACAATCGTGATGTCGGTTACGCGCCGAAATTAGTGCAGCACATCTCCGCTAGCGCCAACGGCGATATCCGACACGCGGCATTTCTGGCACTCGACAAACTGATGTTGCAAGCCCCGCTGGAATTGGGCCGCACCCTGGGCGAGATCATTCCCGAGCGGCACTCCAATCTTAGAGCTTCGCTTATGGCGAGGCTTGATGCCTCGCGTGACGAGGAGAGAGAGCTTATTAAGGAATACTTATCTGATAACACGATCGCTTCCGGAGAGTTTCAGGAGTTTTTCCGTCTTTACCCATTGACCTCAAAGGCTATCGGTCCGGCATTGGTTACGGAGGAGAGATTCGAAAGCTTGCAGCAACTTGCCGCAAAAGACCTTCATGCTTTAAGCTTTCTTAGGGAGCTATCCTCACTCCCTGACTATATCCGTCATGCTAAAGGCTTTGATCTTGCGGCCTCTAGGATCGAGCTCCATGTTAGAGCGGCCGCTAATAGCGGCTTATTTGAGAAGAACTGAAGGCTTACAGAACTCTCGCACGGCTTGACCCATAGTCGAAGAATTTTTAGCCGGCGTGGACGCCGGCGCTCCACTTGATTCTCAAGCTGCCTCGCAGTGCACACTTAGAAAGTGGATGCTGCTAAGGCCTTCTGTTGGAACGCCGTCGAGCCCTCAACGTGCAAAACTTTTCACCGCTCTATCCGGCGGACCAGGTTGCCGTCTTAATGACTCCTCCGCGTGCCGCCGCAATTCGTCGATTGGCAGCGATAATCCCCGTATGCGGCATTTTGATTAATTTAACGCGAAGTACGCGGAGGAACACGGAGGAGGAAGCGCTTTAGAAAGTTCCACGGTCGATTGCAGCCAAATTTTATCGTATGCATTACACGGAGCGCCGTTCTCTAGAACGGCTTATTCTCGCCTCGCAATCCCAGCGCTCTCTAAGCCGGTGCAAGCCCAGCGCACTATTTCGACACCTTTATTTATTTCTGATGGAAAACCAGCTCCCCTCTCCACTGCTCGTCGGGAGGAGTCTGACGGTGCTCAGCGATCTGCTCAAGATAAAATGCTGCCGCTTTTTCAAGCAGCTTTGATTCGCCCTTAATAGCGTTCAGGATCTCTGCGGCTTCATTCCAGTGCCTGTCTCGGAAGCATTGTAGCGCTTTGCTCCACGCCTCGCGCACCTTCAAATCAAGCTGCCCATCAAAGAGCGCGAAAAGCTCAACTGGCTTGCTCTTTCCAGCCACACTTATAAGACCTATCGGAAGGAGCGCAAGCTCGTTCCCTGTTATCCCCGACCTAGTGCTTTCGGTCAGCATTATGGAAGTTCCGAAGTATTTGTTAAGCCCTTCCACACGCGAGGCCAGGTTTACCGAATCACCGACAGCTGTAAAATCGAATCTTTTAGCTGAGCCCAGATTTCCCACAACCATCGGCCCGCTGTTAATACCGATTCGGGTATGGAGCGGCGGAAATCGGCCCGATTCATTGAAGCGCTTCACCTCTCTCTGAATAATGAGAGCTGTGCGGCAAGCCCGTTCGGCATGGTCGGAAAGTTTTATAGGCGCCCCCCAAAGAACAAAGACAGCATCACCGATGAATTTAATCAGCGTTCCCTGATTCTCGAACACTGCATCCATGACCTGGGTAAAATACGCATTTAGCATGCTTGCAACTTCCTCTGCCTGCAGCTTCTCGCTGACAGCGGTAAAGCCTTGGATGTCTGTGAAAAGGGCAGTAGCCTCCACCTTCTCTCCTCCCAGTCGGAGCACCTCTCCGCTTTTCGCCAAGTTCTCGGCCATGTGAGGAGAGATGTAAAACTCAAAGGCCTTCTTAAGGCGCCGCTGACTAAGACGTGTGGAAGCGTAGTAGTACACTGTACTGCTAAGATAGGTAAGCGGCAGGAGAATTAACATCAGAAACGCTCCCGGCACATAGAAACCATTTCGGAAAGCAATATTGGCTACAACCGCCCATGCTGTTACCGTGCTCACCCATAGGATTCCGCCCCAAAGCGGCCTGAGACCGAAAAGCGCAATTGTCATGGCGAATGCGATTGAGCCTAATACTCCGACCTCTCGCAACAATGTGGTTCGCCGTATCCAATCTCCAGCTATGAGATTGCCGGCTGCGTTCGCATGGATCTCAACGCCGAACATATTTTGCTGTGTACCGAAGGAGGTTAAGAAGCTGTCCTTTTGCGCTGCCCCGAGGCCGGTCTTAAGAGAAAGTCCGACAAAAACAACCTTATCCCTTAACGCCCGGTCAAGGGCTTGAACGGTGACCGGTGGCACGTCCTCATCAACCACCTGATAGAGTGGAATAGTAGGTATGGTGCCCGGAGGTCCATAGAAGTTAATAAATGCGCGCGAGTCAGGCAGCTGCAAGTCTTGTACACTACCGGCTACCGCAGCCTCTGCTAATGTGGGAAAAGTTCCGATCTCAGGCGGTATAGAACGAAAAAATCTCCTGACGTAGCCAAAGTCCTCATTGAAGCCTACGATCCCAAGCTGCGCGGCCTTAGTAGCAAATAACTCAAGCGGCCTCAGTAGGTAGTACTTAAGACTCCGCGTATCACTAACCATGCCGAAATCGACGCCCAGTACGGTGGGAATTCCGCTTATGGCCTCTGCCAGCGCCTCGTCGCTAGCCGGATCGGCGCCGGGATCAAGAAATAGGATATCGAAAGCCACCCGCTTCGCGCCGAATTCTTTTAATGCTTTAAGCAGGCGGGCATGAACACTTCGCGGGAGCGGCTGATTCAGCGGCACATCCAGCACGTTGTAGCTGTCCTCGTCCATAGCAACCACTACAATGTCATTTGGCGGCGGTAGCGGACCTCGAAGGCGAAACATCACATCAAGCGCCTGGTTCTCGAAGGCCTCTACTTGAGGAGAGATGATGCTGACCGGAGCAAAGCAGATAAAATGTACCGTGCCGACAACAAGGGCGAGCACTAAAAGGGTCGCAAACTGAATGCGCCGGAAAGCTACCATGACGGGATGGTATTAACTATCAATTCCGATGGCCAGCGTAATTATTCTGGATGGGCAAAATCGATAAGAGTGAATTTTACTAGTCTACCGCCGGCCTTCGGCGTGAGGCTTTGGCAAGCGAGCGGCGCTTTTTCGCTTGAAGGAGGCGCTCTTTGACTGCTTTCCCCGGTTTGGTTTTAACTCTCTTTTTTGGCGGTGCTAGAATCTCGCGAATCATAGACGCAAGACGGCGGTAGCACTCCTCGATGTTTTTTGCCTGATCGCGGTGCGCGTCGCAGCTGAGCCGCAGCTCGCCGCGTACATTGATTCGCGTTCCAAAGCGGCTGGTAAAACGGCTTATCTGAGAGGGAGAAAGCGCTCTCGTACTTGTGGGACTCCAGATAAGCGATGCTTTGGAGTTAACTTTATTGACGTTCTGGCCCCCGGCTCCCGAAGATCGGGAGAAACGGAGCGTCAGCTCTGAGGCGGGAACTGTAATGCCGGATGTGATGTGAAGCGGGGCCGTCATGTGGTTATCGCAGTATTGAGACTACCACACCGGCCCCGAGGATGAACTACGGTCGATTAGCGAGGACGGAAATTTCCGCGTCCGCCGCCACCACCGCCGCGAGATCCCCCGCCGCTTCGGAAGCCGCCTTTACCGCCGCCTCCTCCGCCGCCGAATCTACGAGGCCCGCCGCGTCCACCGCCGCCGCCTCCTCCGCCGCCACCAGCGCTATCCTGTGGATGCGCCTCGGCGACCTTCATTCTGCGGCCATCGATTTCATAGCCATCAAACTGTTCAAGCGCCTTGCCTGCGTCGTCAGCACTTGCGAATTCGACAAAGCCGAATCCTTTACTTCTGCCGCTATCGCGATCGATAACGACCTTAGCCGATACTACTTGTCCGGCTTGCGCGAAAATCTCTTGCAGCCCGCCATCATTAACGGAGTAAGGAAGATTCCCGACATATAAACGATTACTCATATAAACCCCTCCAGAAGGAGATCCAATCTTTAGCAATTAAGCCACAAACTAGAGAGGCCAAGAGCAAACACGATCAAGACAAACTCTAGAGAGCGGAACCAGAGTACAGTATATCACGCCGCAAGAATATTCAACAACGCCGACTTACTGGACTTATTGACGCAGATCAGGCCGGCTGAGGGCCTCCTTGTCTATTGGATACAAAGGGTTAGTGTAAAAGAAGCCCTAAGGCCCCGTTACAAATGCAGGCTCCCTTAGCGCAAAAGGGTTTCCCCCTACAGCCTTGGTAGCACAGTAAGCGGCCTGCTGTGTCTTATTCCCATCAATGTAAGAGCACGTCTGCACTCGGTTATGCTGCCGCGCGCAGTCCTTTAGAGTAGGGTACCCTCCATCTTTCTTGGCGGAATCGTAACAACCACCGGTGCAGGCAGGGCAATCAGATGGAGCACACTGCTGGAGCAAGGGACAAATCACCCCTCCTGTTTCCAATGCTAACTGCCCCAGAGTTGCAAGGGGCCTAGGAAAGGTAAAATTCTCTCCCCCAGTGCCGATCCCTTCATAAGCTTCAGCGTCGGTGCAATTGACGCCGCCACATGTAGCTTGCGTTTCGAATAGCGGTTTTGTGGAATGGATGCCGTAACCTCTTAGCCGCAGTTCATCTAACGTATAGTATGGGCCTCCCGAGCTAGGGTCTGGGTTTTTTGATATATCCAGAAAATGTGGATTGATTATGTTACTATCCATGAGAAACGAAACAGCAATTTTATTCTCAATAAGATAGTCCTTAAGAATTCCGAGAAGCAGTGCTTCTTGCGTACTGTACCGGGTATAATCGGCGGCATCACAGCTATAAAGTACAGCTCCCAATTCTTCTTTAGTCTTCGGGTCGGTGTGCCCAGCTATAGGCCCGCAAGTTGCCATTCCGTCTGTCGCCACAATTATCGATTTCTTAGCTATCTCTTCACATTGCGATCTGTCAGCTATCGACTGTGCGGCGTTAAAAATCGCTGCAACAAGATTCGTTCCTGATTCATTCTGATCTCTAGAGTAGATCGGAATGAGACCGGCGTTAAGAAAGTTAGGGTACACTTTAGGCGAGAGTATATTATTCGGATTGGTAAGCTGGATAAGGTAATCAATCTCATTTGTAAGGGTATCCGGCTCATCGGTTCCATCCGGTTTTGTACCGGGGACCCTAGCCCTAAAGTCTTTCAGGCCTGTAAAGCCCGCCAACATCGCTTTATCGCCCTGTGTACTGGTTTGTTTAATTAATCGCAGTGCCCCGTTCATCGCGGAGAGATAGGTGGCAAAGGGCTGTGGAGTGCGCACCTTGTCGATCATATACCCTCCGCCAGGACGGTCTTCGAAATCAAAGTCCTCTCGGAAGAAATATCTGGGGTTAGTGCCATTTGTAGGATCGCTGGAGCGGAGTTGCGGCATGCTGCACCAATAGATGGCAGAGTAGAGATTTGTCAGCGCCGGAAAATCCGTATATGGGGCGAGGTTACTGCAATCCAGCGCTGAATTCACAAAACCTGAATACGCGAAAAAACCTTGCCGCCGGTAGTCCGGGTGGGTAGGAACCGCTTGGGGATTACCTCCAGTGAGAGAATAACATTTCCCCTCGCAAGCGGGGTGCGTTTGTTGCACTACCGAGTACGAAAGGTCCATTAAGTTAGCAAGGCAGCGCGGCACCATGATGGCATAGCTTTCAACCTCTACCGTCCCTAGGTTTCCCACTAAAGGCGCCACTATGGGATTAGTAGAGGGATTTCTTAAGCGTAGAAACACTGCATTGGCGGATGGGTTCGGCGCAGTTATCGCTAGAGGTGATTCATTTCTTATGAAGCATGGGTAGTTCTTAGGATCGCTGCCGCAAGGCTCTGCTGCTGTATACTTCTCATGCCACAGCCCAAACTCTATATCGCCACCATCCTTTCCCTCGCCTGCATAGCCGACCTCAGCAAGCCCGCTGGAGCTAATGCCCTTGATGGTATTACGTTGAACCAGCACATTAGCACGAGCAATGCCGGCCGCGACCTTGTCGCTATATACCTGACTAGTTGAGGTGGAGTATGCCTCCATAGCGCCTAATGAAAGCAGATTAGCGATATTCTGCAGCAGCACCTTGTCTCCGGCGCGATACCCCACTCCGACCACTAGAATGGCAAGCGCAATAAGCGCTACTACCACTGCTACAGTTGCGACTATATAGATTCCCGACTGCTTTTTTAACCGCCTTAAAATTTTCATATAAAAAACCCGTGAAGGATAGAATTGGCTATCGCCTTCCTAATCACCTCCTAATAAACAATCCCAATCGCAAAAAGTTGTACAAAAGTCCTGGTTCTCATCCGAACATGCCATAAGGTATCCATTACACCGGCCACTGCAATCGGGAGTCGCGGTAGCTGTAGCCGTGGGCGTTATAGTGCGTGTCGCAGTAGGTGTGCTTGTTACAGTCGGGGTACTAGTTTTGGTTCTGGTAGCGGTCACAGTCGGTGTTGCAGTTTGCGTTGCGGTAGCAGTAGGCGTCCCGGTCTGAGTCGGAGTGCGCGTAATTGTCGGTGTACCCGTAGCTGTAAACGTCGGAGTAATAGTCGGCGTACGAGTCGCCGTTCCCGTAGTCGTTGGTGTAAATGTGTGGGTAAATGTAGGCGTCCATGTCGGAGTGCGCGTTACTGTAGGACTGTTCGTGACAGTAGGAGTAGGGGTAACGGTTGGGGTTTGTGTTATAGTCGGTGTTTGAGTGACAGTGGCGGTTGCTGTCGGAGTACCGGTTGCTGTTGGTGTACTTGTAATCGTAGGCGTATTAGTAATAGTACTGGTGTTGGTTGGGCTTCTGGTCGGGGTTCTAGTTCTTGTCGGAGTGTGTGTGTTTTGCGGAGGAGCCCCAACACCAAACGCCTTGGTCACTCTGTAAGCATGCGCACGGATGTCCATCGTAGTATCGCTAATACCTGGCGTAATCCAGTCGAAATTCAATAAGAACCGGACCTCAAGCGGATCTTGGCTCAAAACTGCCGGCCAACTTTCGTCCTTGCTTGACTCGGGCCAGCCGTAACTAAAAGGGCGGCTCGAATGTTGGACATATGTCACAGGCCCATCTATTACCAAGGCACACGCCCCCGTCCTAAGAAACGCTCCATCAAATTCGAGTGCTGGTGAATCCGGAATACCGGAGATATCTGTATAATCGCAATTCGCCGAATCTCCGGTTTTTGGATAAAGCTCCATCTTGTATAACTTAGTGCTCCCGGCGTCTGATGATCCACGGGCAAAGAGCGCGGCGGCATTTTGCGCTCGATTCATAATCTCTATAACTCGCGCTCTATATTCACTGCATTCATCAGGCTTTAGAGGATCGCTACTCCCCGGATTTTTACAGGTACAAATGTTGGACGAGCAACGGCTTGACAGGGAAGGATCGCTGGGAATTGAAGTGTCGTACGTGGAGGTCTCAACCTCTATCTTACTGGCATAATCAACTGCAAGATGAGCGGCATAATTCAAGCCTACATTAATTAGAAAATAACGTGCCAAATCTATTAGAAAAAGCACCATGAAAAGGAAGACGGGCAGCGATATAGCTGTTTCGATGGCGGAGGCGGCCTTCAACCCGGAACGTTGACGAAAAATCCTTACAGGCAACTGTGCATCCCTCTACTAGTGACAAGGCCAAAAACCGACTCGTTTAAACAGTATACCAGAATGTAAAAGCTATAGCAGCCCCCGATATAGCTGCTTCTACATGGCCTTTCCAACCCCTACGGAGTACATACGCCTGGCTTACAATAATCCCCCTTGGCTGAGGCACCAGAGCAACAATCACACTTCGAATTGCTTCCATCGATTACTTCACATTTGTACTCTACCGTGTTTTTGGGGTTCGCAAGTTCAGTCAGCGGCAATTGATCTAATAGCAGCATCGGTGCGGTTACCTTAACGTCAAGGTCGATATGTTTGAGCATGAAATCAAACTCGCCATCGACCTTGATGCTAATAGTTCTATTCCCAGTGTCCGTAGTTTTTGTAACGAGGCCGCCCGGTAGCGTTACGCCGCCGCAGTTCAGGTTCTTAAGGCGCCTGTTTTGTAAGCACAAGATCTTGTGAACTCGTTCGGGAACCAAATCCAACTCTGAAAGATTGTTAACCTGCGAAACCATTACACCTCCTAGAAAGGCTGCCTGCCCCGTAGTGGCGAGTGCGCTGAGAAGGCGGCCCGAAGAGAGTATCCCGACAAGAAAAACGATCAGCAGTGGAAGAGTGATTAAGAATTCGACGATAACGCCGCCTCTCTCCTGAGATACATTTTTTGCGACGCCGGCACGCTTCACGGTCATATCTCCGTGCAAAAGGTTGGCCATAACCGCCTCCACAAAAAAACCTGCTGCGATAAATAGATTAAGGGCATATCACCCTATCCTGTTAATTAAAGGTATTGATTCAGTTTTCTTATAAACCGCTGAAATAACGGTCTATTTTGGATGCCTTCGAAGGTGCAAAGCACTCTTCAGGCCCTTGGCAATCCGCTTTGCCACTGCCTTATTGCCTAGCTTGCTAAAGTGGATGCCGTCGTTGGTAAAAAGGTTTATCTGCTGATATTTCCCAAACTGGCTGAACTCGTCTTCCAGGTCGATAAGTTTTGCACCGCTTTGCACGGCTGCCTCGCGGGTAGCCTCCGCGTATGACTTATGCAGTTCAACGATAGAACGCTTTGATTCGCCGTACTGATGGTCCACAAGAAATGGAGGCACTCCATTTATGTAGTGTGTTGTTGGCGCTGTTACAAAAAGTACCGGTACTTCCTGCCGCTGAAATAGGGCGGCTATCTCGATAAGATTTCCTTTATACTCATCCAGCGGCACCCGTAGCTGCGCCATCTTCTCGCTGTGACTATCGGCAAACAGCCAGAGAAAAAACTGCGCCGTTCGAAAGGTACCGTAAGCTTTCTCTATAAGATGATGGGCGGCATCTGTCTGATTTTTTGCTCTAGCTTCGTCACTCAGCCGAGAAAGCCAGTGATCATTCCAGCCGTAAAAAATAACGGCCACATCAGGGTCGACTTTAAGCGCGTACTTTTCCGCTACAACTTTGCCTTGATAGCTCGAGTAACCGGGTAAGGCCAGATTAACAGCCTCAAAACGCGCTCCCCTTCTTTTAACTTTCTTGTTAATCCTTCTTTTCACTATCTTGGGGTACCCTTGATAAGTGCAAGAATCTCCGAGAAAAACGCTCCTTATCGTATTGGATGGCTTCGGGATCTCTACCTCAGGTCCTAAAAATCCCATTGAGTTTACGTCCTTCCCGTCCGGGGAGAGCTTCCAGAGTAGGTCCTTGTCACTGACGAACGAACGAAACTCTTCGGCATTTGGAATAGTGCTATGTATTCCCGATTCAAACCTAAAGCCGGACCACCTGAGAATAACTTCCGGTGTGATGAGAAATAAATTGAGCGCGGCAAAACTTATGAAAAGCTCCCAGCGAAACAGACGCAATTTACTGAGCAAAAACACCAAGAACGCAAGCACAGCAAAGATTGCGAACGGAATTAAAGCAGAGAATCTGCCGGGCAGGAGCAGCTGGGATACAAAGAAAAGCGGCAGGCATGTGGAGAGCAGGAACGCCGTCGCAGCAGTGAACGAACGTGACTCCTCATTGGCAAATGACATGGTTTTTTTCATCGGGAAGTTTCTATCCCACCATATCGCGAGAGGCAAGTAAGGCTGAGATGCCGAGCTGCAGCAATGCCAGCGGGGTTTTGGCTGATGCTAATACACCGGCTTGCTGAGGCCAACCACCTGAGTATTTAGAGAGACGATCGTATTTGCCATATCCTCTATAAGCTTTAGAACTGTATGCGGCTTTTGCTGGATCAACTCGATGAAGCGTTCCCGTTGGATTGCAATTGCTAAACACTTTGAGACGGCTACCACTCGCGCAGTGCGCGGTGTCCCGGTTACTACAGCAAGCATGCCAAAAACCTGATCTGGGCCTATCTCACCCACCTTCACACCATCAACCAATGCATCAGCGCGCCCCTCTACAAGTGTATACACAAGATCGGCTGGATCGCCCTGCTCTATGATCACCGTGCCCGGTTCAAAATGCTTAATCTCAGGGCTTAATGCCACCTCTCCTTTTAGAAGGGTTGAATTAAGTTCGACCATGGCCTGGTAATGCACACTCATATACTTTAGCGCCGCCTGGGAAACCTGCGGGGCGGCTGATGGACCAAACAGGTCGGCCATAGAAAATCGATCGGCCACCACCCCAAACTCAGAGCTTATCTCTCCTTGAATCTTATGTACCGCACCTTCCAGCCCCACTAAGTCCCCTTCGTTATAAAAAAACAGGTTGCTCCCGCCCCGCTTAAAAGCAAGATGACCATCTTTAAGAGAGAAGAAACTACCGTCGGCGCATAGCTTGGCAAAATCAGTGCCGGCTGCGATTCTAAGATCTTTTTCGATAGGTGTAATTAAAGACACCAATTGAGAAGCTAACCTCTTGGCCTCTCCGTCCAAAAACTCAAAATGCTGGCTGGAATCAAGCAGAGTATACATGCGATGCGTAATACGGTATTCTCACTCCGTTCCAGCCATTCTACCGGCTTATACTTTGGGTATACAACTGGAACTTATCGGAAAGGCTTACCCGCGGCACTGCGATGACGGATTTGAAATACGATTGGTCTCTTGAGGATATTAAGGCGCTCTATCAACAGCCCTTTCCCGATCTTATTTACCAGGCACAAACGGTACACCGCAAGAATTTCTCTGCGCTGCAAGTTCAGCGTTCAACCCTGCTCTCCATAAAAACTGGTGGCTGTTCTGAAGATTGCGCCTATTGCCCACAGAGCTCTCGCTATGACACCGGCTTGGAGCGCCATAAGCTATTGCCCAAGGAGGTCATTTACCACAAGGCCGAGGAGGCCAAGAAATCCGGTTCGACCCGTTTCTGTATGGGAGCTGCGTGGCGTCAGATAAAGGACGGCCCCGAGTTTGACAATATTCTGGAGATTGTGGAGGGCGTTGCAGCGAAAGGTTTGGAAGTTTGCTGCACTTTAGGCATGCTGACGGATTCGCAAGCTAAGCGGCTCAAAGCTGCCGGTTGCTACGCTTACAATCACAACCTGGACACTTCACCGGAGTTTTATGGTGAGATTATATCTACACGCACTTACGAAGATAGGCTGCAAACTTTGAAGCATGTGCGAAGCGCCGGTATGACGATATGCTGCGGAGGAATTGTCGGAATGGGTGAGTCGGTTGATGACCGGCTTGGATTATTGCAGCAGCTTGCCTCCCAGAACCCTCACCCCGAAAGCGTGCCTATAAATATGCTTGTAAAGGTACAGGGAACGCCATTAGAGAACGCTCCTCCTCTTGAGCCGCTTGATTTTGTGCGAATGGTGGCGACAGCGCGTATTATTATGCCGAAATCGATGGTGAGGCTTTCCGCAGGACGCAACGAGATGAGCGATGAAACCCAGGCACTATGTTTTCTGGCGGGGGCTAACTCCATTTTTGCCGGCGAAAAGCTTCTAACGACTCCTAACCCTGGAGACGACCGCGATGCGCATCTGCTGGCGCGCTTGGGAATGAGCTTTGTTGAGTCGCGGGTCGAGAATTAAGCTCGGCTAATCAGAATTACTGTAGTAAGTCGCAGGCTTGCCGAGCGAAGTGTAACGAAGTATGGGGAAGTTTTCTACTGAGCCACAGATAAAGAAAAAAAAGGCGGCACAAGGCCGCCTTTATTATTTTATCGGTCTACCTTTACAGGTCACCCAAGGTACCTGTATCGCAGCCGTTGAGTCTCAAGAGCCGAACTTTTGTTCTGGAGTATCTCAAGAATCCTTTTACGAATGTAGGAGCTTTTGAAACGCTCTCACCTAATTTCTTCTGATACCTGTTAAGGCATTTGCGAGCCTTCTTCTGGGACTTCGTGCAGCACTCAGCGGCATCATCAACAACGTCCTGCGAAGTGAGGGTCGTTGTATCCGAGCTGTCCTCGCAAGACCAAGCGCTTCGGCAATCAGCAATTGCTCCAGCGTTACAAGCTAAAACTTCATCGTCGTTGTCGCATGTCGCCTGAGCTGAAGCATTTAAGGGAAGCACAACAAGGCTGCCCAATGCGATAGCAAGTACTGAAAGTTTGTGTATCAATTTCATATCCTTCATCCCCTAATAGTTCTCCAAGTTGGATCCAACTGCCCGAAGGCTGTCCACTGCCTTAAGTTTACTGCCTTCTTGTCGACATAACTGCGCTCAAGGTTAAGTGAAAAGTTCCCAAAAAATCTCACTTTGGCCAGCTTGAGCTAATCCGTACAAACTCTATACGTAGAGTGTAAGATGAGCCTAGTGATCACATGGTGCTCCCCGTAGCGCAAGAAAACGGACGTTTTTTTAATAAAAAAAAACAGAGTGCTGTAATCTCATTGCTCACTTTTCGCGCCTAACGTTGTATCTAAAGTACTCAAACGCCGCTTTCTAATTTGAGGAACGAGGACGGAGGCGAAAGCCTTTGCACGTGCCAATAGTATAGCTCTACGAGCCTCAATGACCCTCGGCTCTTGCTCCATGCCTAAATGGTACTCGACCGGATTATATATACTTAAAACCAGTTGCAGCGCTTGGCGCCGATTTAACGCTGCAGGTTCGATGCCAAAAAAATGGCGGCTGGCATTTTGCAGCCCTTTAATCCCAGGAGCGTAGGGGATCGACTCGACATATTGAATTAAAAGTTCTTGTTTAGAGTATTGCAGCTCCAATATATACCCCATGACTATTTGATTGAATTTTCTGACAAACGTTTTTTGATGTCCTAGGTATGCAACTTTTGCGAGCTGCATCGGAAGCGTGCTTGCTCCCCTCTTTATTACTCCTCTCTCCATAGTTTCTCTTGTCACTTTTCGAAGCCGCTGATAGTCGACCCCATTATGAGTAAAGAAACGGGGGTCCTCGGCAGTAAAAAGGGGAACCAGAAAATGCTCTGAGATGGGATATGGCATGAGCGGCTTCAGAGGATCGGTCCGAATAAGATAGCCGGCGTAACCCGCCGATGTGGCCACTGCCAATACCGGCACTGCTAAAATCAGCAGATCAACGCTGCGAGGCAGGAAAAACCATGAGCCTCTCACCGGCACCGCAGCAGCAAATCTGAAAATTACCAAAAGTAGCGTGAGTGAATGCAACGCTACCCCTTCAATCGAGCTACGGGAATAGGTTAATGATTCGGATGGGAGTTGAGCAATTAGCGGTAGCATCATACAGAATGAGATCGCTGCGAGCAGAAAACCAGCGGCGAAGTAAAGGGTACGGGTAGCCTTCCAGATAAATGAAACCGAGATAAAAAATAGCGCGGCCGATGCTAACAGATCCGGCAAGGCGTTAGTTATCGAGCTCTCTCCAGCCAACATTTGAAACTCCCGCTCGCCGGAAGAAGCAGCCGCTCCAAACCATAAAAGCACGCAGTAGAGAAGCACTAGGAACAATGGGGGAGCTAGCGAAAGTGTTTTGACGCGTGACGCCCGATAATTAACGCTCAGGATAAAGATCCCCGCTCCCCACCAGACTAGCTTTTCAATCGGGGACGATCTGAAAACTCCCAGTAACGCCAAACTGCCCCCGCAGATTACCAAAATAACTGCTGCTAGTTTGGCGGCTCTAAGAGGCTCAAGCAGGCATACAACAAAATAGAGGGCGCCTGCAGAAAAAAGAAACGTGGAAGAATCTCCCTGCCAAAAGATCTGCTCAACTAGAGCCGCAATCAGAAAGCCGTCAAGAAGCGCCGTTAAAACTGAATAGAATGGATGGGAAACGGCTTGTCGCATTACGGCCCTGTGAGCTGTCGTCGTCTATCAATTCGGTTCTATAGTAATCGGTCTGAGAATCACGTTATAGCGGTCCGCATAGTTTGGCTAGCGGAACTGTTTCCCGGGGCAGCCATCACCTCAGAGCCGTCAAACCTTTCTGGGACTCGTTCTAAATAGCTTCTAGAAGCCGGTCTATATCCGCAAGCTCGCCTTTTCCCCGTACCATCCAGGCCAGATACTCCTGATTGCCCTTGCGTCCCTTGATCGGTGAAGGCACAACACCGCATGTCTTGATGCCTATTTCCGCTGCGGCGGAAATTATCTCTTTCACTACGCGCTTATGCAGTTGCCGGTCCGTGACGATACCTTTCTCTCCGACCTCTGACTGGCGAACTTCAAACTGTGGCTTAATAAGCAGAATTATATCTGCCGCCTGGCAGAGCCAATTCACCACTACAGGGAGAACCAGCCGCAGCGATATGAACGAAAGGTCAACTGTGATCAGGGATACCTTCTCGGGCAGTTCCTTGAGAAATCTAACATTGGTCCGCTCAAGGGAGACAACCCTCGGGTCCGACCGCAGGCGCCAGTCGAGTTCGCCGTATCCGACATCGATTGCATATACTCTAGACGCTCCCTTCGAAAGCAGCACCTCTGTAAACCCTCCGGTAGACGCTCCTACATCGGCGCACACCGCACCCTCTGCCGAAACTGAAAACTTCTCGAAGGCCGCCTCCAACTTGAGCGCTCCCCGCCCTACATGATCGGGACTTGAAAGGATGGTAACAACGCTATCGGAAGACACAGAGGCTCCTGCTTTATCGACCTTCTCTCCGTTCACGATAGCCTTGCCTGCCAAAATGAGCGCTGAAGCCCGTTCCAAGCTATCCACAAGCCCTCTTTCAAAAAGCAGCTTATCGAGCCGCAAGCGCTTTGCCATGCTATCTGCTGCTATCAATAATATCGGCTATGATGTAGAAAAGCGGCCCTTCCGGGACACTGTGTAACTTCCCAATCCCAATGCGTTTGGCGCATAAAGCGTACTTTCTATGCGGTAATCAAAGTCCCGCTTGTCGACGAGGTCTTGAATGTTGCGGATTACGGTCAGATTACTGAGTCTAAGTTTTACTTTTTGTATGGCCGAGCTTAACCGTGGTATCTCCAGCTCTTGATCGCTAAGTCCAGTGCCGATCTCGATGCCATTAATATAGAGGTCATGAGATGCTCCATCTATCTCAATTGGGAATGGGTTCGGATTCTCAATTCGCACCACTATATCGGCTGATGTTTCGAACAGAGTAATGTCGCTAAACTGAATGTCAACCAGCGAGATATTAGGAGTATCCCCGTGGCGCATTATCCCGCAGCCCGAGGTCAGTATTAGAATTGCAATCGCAATCACTCTTAGAAGCATCGTCTCTCCTGCCACTCAGAACATTAGCGCTTTGGCTAACGTTAATTTGTCCCTTACTAAGGGATTCCTATTGAGAATCGTTCTAGTTTTCAACGGGCGCCAAGCCTGAACGAAGAAGCTCTATCTCTAAAGCAACATCGGCATCACTTGGCACTTCAAACTCTCTCTCATCCGGCGGTATAACCGGCTGCCCAAGTCTAAGTCCCTGCCGTTCAAAGCGCCACAGCCCGAAGTATCTCAATCCTCGGCTTGCGGCTCTAATCATAAGCTGGCGGGTTTCTTCATAGGAGAGCGGCGCGCCATCCGCTTCCGAACCGCTCGCAAGAGAGTAGCCATAGCCATCGAGTGAAAAGCCGTCTCGGGTATTTAAACTGTCGATCTCCTCCGGCCGGTGCAGCTCCAGTCCATCTCCAAAGGGGTTCAGCGTATTTCCCTCCCAGCAGCCAGGACACGGGTTGCGAATGAAACTCGCCCGGTTCCCTATCACTGACTCTGCCAGCCGGCGCATCGCGAGATATGATTCATCATCAAGGTTGTCCTCGAGCATCACGATTACATGATTACGGCTGCGCTCGTTCAATCTTCTATTTAGAGCTAATGCGGGAATCACCGGTCTTATAAGACGCACAAATCGATCGCGGATGCCCGCGTCAAACCGTATCAAGCTGCGAAACTCGGTGGGGTCAATGCTATTAAATCCCTCAGTGCTAATATTACTATCAAAGGCTCGCATCGTGGCGCCATTAGTCAGGTATACAACCAGAGTTACCGATCTGTTTGCGCGAGAGAGGCGCCGAATCACGTCGGAAAGATAGTTGAAGTCTTTTGAGAAAGTCCCGTCGGTCAGCACCCCCAAATAAACATCTTGAACTTGGGCCTTAAGGAGGATTTCTATCTGCTTCTCAACAGTCGCACGCGCTTTAGGGTGCATCAAATAAAGCATCGTGTATCCCCTGGCCTGACCCCCTACCCTGACCAGCTCGGCCGTCGGAGTTGCGGTGGGAAACACCTCAGGTTCATCTTCGATAACCTCCTGAGCAAGGGTTGGAGACCCGCTAACTCGGACCCCTCCTAAAAAGGTGCCTCGCGAGGCACTGGCGCTCTCCTCGATTTCGCGTAGCGCCTCTATTGCCGGTGAACTCGAATAGCCGGCCCCTGAGGAATCACCCGAACTTGATGAATAACCGGACTGCCCCCCACTCTCTAAAGCTCGTGCTCTAACGGTCTGAGATTGGGCTCGGCCACCGCCTCTTTCGATTTCATCACTGGCCTGCTCACCAGCACCCTGAGTAGGTAAATTTAAAAGCTCATCCAGAGTGAAGCCCGGCTCGGATTCCCGAACTTTTGCGCTTCTAACATTCAGTGCACCTTCTTTTGCGGACTGAGCAGCGCCCTCCTGCGAGGCCGCTGAGCCTGCAACCGGTTTAGCTGTCTGGCGGCGTCCGGGCATGCTGACAAAAAACAGCGCGCATAGAACCGCCAGCATTAGAAGCAATATCGTGATTCGCCGCATTCAAATCCTACCAGCTATGGTGAGAGAGCCATCTAAAGATATGGTAGAAAAACCCACCACCAGCAGCAGCCTCGTAACCGTTTGCCGCTTGGGATGATCTTTATAGCACTATAACATAATATAATTGTCATCACCCCTACAATCTTGGTAGGTGCTATGAGTGAATATGAAAAGTAAAGTTATCATCGTCCTATTTGCATGCTTAATAGCAGTGCTTTCTTATGAGCTGAAGAAGCAATATCGCCGAACCGGCGAGCAACGAACTCGGGCCGATGATCTTTCCAAACGACTTGAACAGGTAGAGGCAGCATTGGCGGCCTCGAGAAGCGAGGTAAGCAGGCTGAGCGCTATTGAGACGTCACGGGCAGCAGCCATCACCACCACCACCCCGCCCGAGTCATCGGCCGTCTCTAAGCGACCGAAACCGGTCAAACCCGATGATCGTCCAGCTGAAAGCGGCATGGCAGAAGCTAATAGACGGCTGGTAGCAGACTCCAGAATTAATGCTATGCAGAAGATGTTTAGCCTTACCGATGCGCAACGTGAGCGGCTGCGAAGCAAATTTGAGCTGGAACTTTCAGGCCAGAAGGCAGGAGAAACATTGGAGGAGATCATCGGAGAGGGAAACGCAAAGTTTTACAGGGATCTCCGCAGAAAATCATTTGAACGGGCCAAGAGTGAATCAATCGAGAAGGAGATCTTGTACTTTGCAAGGAAGCTTCAGCTGACTGAGCAGCAGGAATCAATGCTGCGAAACGCATACTCTGCAACCGATGAAGAGGTTAACCGAAAGATGCAGGAGCTGTTTACAAACGTCCCTCGAGAGCTTGCGGGCCGTCAGCTCATATTAAATAAAATTCTCACCGAATCTCAGCTGCGTGATAACCTACTGAGCGAAAAGTTGAAGGAGATCTTGGCTCCCGGTCAGTATGCGGAGTACGTGAAGCTTCAAGCAGAGTCCTCCGCCCAGGATATGCAGTTATGGCACGGGCCATAAAAGGCGAATGATCTCTTGAAATTCAACTAGCCGCCTCGGCTGCCTCTATAAGCTCTAAAAGCCGTTCATGCACTAATCCATTAGAGGCAACAAGATACTTAAAATTCATCTCGCTTTTACTAAACGTGATCGGTTCTCCGTTTTCGTCGCTCACTTGGCCGCCGCTCTCCTCCACTACGACTATCGGTGCTGCTATATCCCACTCCTTATGCGCTGTCATACGGATAACCACTCCATCAAGCTCTCCGCGACAGAGAGCTAAAAATGCCATGCCGGAATCCATCCATTCTTTATGGAGGTAGTCGGCATCGGGCAGAGATAAATTGCGGTAGTAAAGGGACCCCGACCGCAAATCCTGCGCCTTTGATACCTCTCCTCGCACTCCATTGATAAGCGTGCCCTTACCCTTTTCCGCTATCGCCATTACGTTGCGAGCCGGAAAGTACATAATGCCGAATCTCGGACTCCCTTCTATCGTAAGTCCCATTAAGACCGAGAAGTCATCATAACCTTTTACAAAAGATCGTGTGCCGTCCAGAGGATCAATTATCCATACGCAATTTTTCGACTCGAGATCTCCCCGATCAGGGATCTCCTCTGAAAGTATGCCGAAGTCGGGAAAAAGTTTTCTCAAGCCCTCTATAATTATACTATTCGATGCAAGGTCTGCTGCTGTTACTGGCGAGCCGTCAGCCTTATCAGTGACAGCCAGAGAACCATTATGCTGTGGATTGCCCGGCCAGTATTCAAGCAGCTTTGCTCCGGCTGTTCGAGCGAGCTCCTCCAGTAAGGAAACAGTTTCCGCTTCTATCTTCAGTTGCATTATGATACCTCTTCTGTACTGATTATTTTTCGAATTATGCATTGATAGTTGTGAGTAAGAAATCCTTTGATCAAAAGTGCTACGAACTTCTTCGTCAGATTCCGAAGGGCAAGGTAACGACTTACGCATTGATTGCCCGTAAACTTCGAAGCAAGGCCTACAGAGCTGTGGGCAATGCAATGAACAGAAACCCCAACGCACCCGCCGTTCCGTGCCACCGGGTTGTGCGCTCCAGCGGGGAGATTGGAGGCTACGCCCTAGGCACCGCCAAAAAAGTAGAGATGCTAAAACAAGAAGGCATCCCCATAGGACGGGGAGCAGTCATAGACCTTAAGCGCTATCTTTATCAATTTAAATAGTTATTTCAATAAGATAGCTAGGCCGGCATTGCAATCGAGCCGGGCAGCAAACTATCAATTATCGCTCTTAATCGGTGTAATCCAGAAGTAAGAGACGCGGCGTGACGCTCTAGCGCACCGAGCGCGAGATTAAACCTATCCCTCGCTACAACCCACTTTTCACTATGAACCAGTTCAGCGCTGATTCCCGCGTGTACATCCGCACTGCGGTGATCCCGTGTGTGCTGATCACTGAAGTCATCTGCTATTTGAAAAAGGACCCCAAGATCCGAGCCCGCCTTTTCAGCCGCGGCAATATGGTCCAATCGCAACTGAAGGCAGCTGCACGGTATCGACATAGCGGCACTAAACAATGCCCCGGTCTTAAGGCGCGCCACTTGGTCAAAATCTGCCTCACTTTTCAGGATATCAAGCTGCTGTCCGCTGCACAGTTTCATGTAGCACTCTGCCACCGTGCGGCAAACTGCGAGCCGGGCATCAGTAGAAAACTCTGCCTCTGCTGCATTTCTGAAAGCAAGTGATGCCAGGTAGTCACCTGCGAGTATGGCCGTGGCCTCGCTAAACGCTACGTGACAGGACTGTTGTCCCCGCCGCATGTCATCGTTATCAATCGCCGGCAGATCATCGTGAACCAGCGAAGCTGCATGGAGGAGCTCCAAAGAGCATGCAAGTCGGGCCATTTTATCAAGCTCAAGTCCACCCAAGTCCTGATAAAGCAGTGTTGCAATGAGTGGCCTAAAACGCTTGCCGGGAGCAAGCACAGCATAACGCATCGCGTCCTTCAGCGGCGAAACGGCCGAGTCGGCCTCTAGAATAGCACTTAAATGGCGATCGATTAGTGAGCAGTAGGAAGCACTATCGAGCTCGGAAACAATCTCTGCGGCATTTCCCATAAAACTATGAATCTAGATTCGTTAATATTAACTATTTGCAGTCCTTTTAAAGGGAATACGGTGCCATAAGGGACGATCATTTGGAACAATTAACGCTCTAAGTCCTCCTATCATATAAATAGATCCTGTGGCCACTATGCCCCCACTCCCCTTCTCTCCCGCCACCTTTGCAAGTAACCGCTCATAATCACCGCCGAACACCTCCTGCTTCGCGTCGAATCCAGAAAGAAATTTTGAAAGCTCCAAACAACTTACAGCATGCTCAGATACTGGCTCTAGTAGCAACCAGCGAGAAACATATGGCGCTAAACGGGTAGCCATCTCCCGCCACTCCTTAGTCTTAATAGCGCCGAAGATACAGGTAATATTAAATAACTTTCTTGATCGAAGGTAATGACACAGTGCTTCTACTCCCGGTACGTTGTGAGCACAGTCTAAAAGTATCTCCCTACCATGGTAACTGACCCGCTCCAGTCTGGCAGGCCAGTGAACCGATGAAACGCCGCCCGAGCAGTTTCCAATCGAACTACCGAGTACACGTCCGGCGCAGATGGCAACTGACATATTATGTATCTGATGCTCGCCTACTAATGACGGGGCGAGCGCCACATCACCCCACTCTCGTGATCTGAAATAAGGAATCTCGTGGGACTCGAGCATAACCGAGTAGTCTCGACCATATGAATACCTCCGAGCCCCCACACTCAATGCGCACTCAGAGAGCTCCTTTTCGGCCTCTGGCTGCATTTGTCCCGTAATAACGGGCGTATTTTCCCGCATTATGCCGGCCTTCTCGCGCGCAATTTTGGATATGGTGTCACCCAATAGAAGCTGATGATCGAGCCCGACCGAAACAATCACCGAGGCCTCCGGATTCCGAATAATATTGGCTGCGTCAAGCCTTCCCCCCACTCCAACCTCAAAAACTCCCCATTCACAATTAAGATCATGCATTAGCAGATAGGCCGTCGCGGTTATTGCTTCATGAAAGCTCAGGAATGTCCCAACCGCTTTCGCCGTATCACGAATGATTATTGCAGCTCGATTTAGGTCATCACTCGATACGGCCACGCCATCGATTACTATCCTTTCTTCAACTGAAGTTAGGTGGGGAGATATGTTCAGCCCAACTCTACTACCCCCCTGCCCTAATATCGCTGCTAACGCGGCAGACACAGATCCTTTGCCGTTGGTACCGCCTACAATTACAGATTTGATTCGGTCCTGAGGATCTCCAAGTTCACGCATCACCATGCGCAATGAATCCAACTTGAACTGCGAGCGGCCATTCCAGGTTCCCAATTGCTTTAGGTATAAAAGACCCTCAGTAGGGCTAGAAGCTTCCATATTCGATTTGAAGTGGTTGTGTACCGCGGCGGTACACTTCACGAGCTTTCACGAAAGAGCGAGAAATTGCAACTTAAACCGGTCGAATTTTTTCAGCCTAAAAGTGTACCTCGGTGGTACAGCCTGTCTTGAGCGAGCGAAGCGAGTCGAAAGACCTGTCTTGAGCGAGCGAAGCGAGTCGAAGGACTGTTCCTGAGCTTGTCGAAGGTCTTGTCTTGAGCGAGCAATGCGAGTCGAAGGACTGTTCCTGAGCTTGTCGAAAGACCTGTCTTGAGCGAGCGAAGCGAGTCGAGGGGAGTAAGGGCGAATTGCGCCCGTATCGAATGAAGCGAGTCCATCAGAATAGTGGCAGGCACCCCATTCGACTTCACACCTATGGTGCCGGGATATGGAAATGGTCTACCCCTCAGCCACTAGCCTTCGGAATATTACCTGTAGGTCCTCGTTGGTATAAAAGTCGATGGTAATTCGTCCACCTTCAGAATCAGGTTTCGGCCGAAACATTCTAACCTTTGTGCCGAGTGCTCTTCGAATTTCATCGGCAATTCGGTGGTCTTCGGGGCTGAGTGCGTTCGTGCTCTCTTCGCTCTCTGTAGAGCTCTTCTCAATGTCTTTTTTTAACTGATTGCGCGTAAGTACATCCAGATCCTTTAAGTAGCTGGCGCGTATCTCCTCATTCTCAATCTTGGAAAGTAGAAGGATCTTAGACTCGGAAGCACCCTCTCTCAATGCATTTAGCAGATCATCAGGAAGCTCCAAGATATCCAAGCTCCTCTGAACCATTCCTTTTGATACTCCCAATCTATCAGCAACTTCTCGAATACTGAGAGAATAGCTCTCCTTTAGTGCGCCAATTGCATGCGCCCGCTCCAATGGACTTAGATCTGCCCGCTGAAGATTTTCAACCAGCTGCATTGCTAGAGTTCTCTCGCCCGATTCGACCTCGGTTTGATCAATCAGCGCAGGTACAGTGGCCAGTCCGACAAGTTGAGCCGCTCTCATCCGCCGCTCGCCGGAGATAAGAATATACTTGCCTGCTACTTTTGACGGCCGCACGAGAAGGGGGCTCAGAATACCATAGGTCCGAATGGACGAGGCCAGCTCCTGCAGTCTATCTTCATCAAAGTGTACTCGAGGCTGGTTTGGATCTCGTTCAATTGCATTCAAAGCAAGTTGGCGGTAGGGAATGCCGATTCGTTCGCGTTCACCGAGCGCGGGACCGGAAAGTAGGGGATTATTCGCTAATACCAGTTTTCTTTTAGACATCTTCCAAAATCTCCTTTACGAGCGCCTCATAATCCTCTGCACCAGAAGACTTCAGCGAATATTCGAATATAGTTTGCCCACTTGCGGGCGCCTCAGCTAGTGCCACATTTGATCGGATTACAGTATCAAAGACCAGATCGCCGAAATAGGCGCGTATAGTATCTGACACTGCTCGCGCCAATCGCTTGCGGTTATCGTGAAGGCAGATAAGAACTCCCCCGACAACAAGTGCAGGATTATATATGCCTCTAACCTGATCAATAGTATCCAGTAGTTGACGGACTCCGTGAAGCGCTAAGTACTCACTCTGGACAGGAATGACGACGCGGTTTACTGCCGCAAGCGCGTTAAGCGAGAGAAGACCAAGGGCAGGGGGACAATCAATAAGTACAAAGTCGTAGCTATCCATTACAGAAGCTAGGGCCCGCCTCAAGATAAGCTCCCTTCCGACCACTCCGCCAAGCTCTAGATCTGCAGCACTCAAAAACAGGCTAGAAGGGACCACATCGAGATTATCGCTTCTATGTATAACCACATCCTTGAGCTCTTTGTTGCCTTTCAGAACGTCGTAAATAGTGAACTCTGGTATTAAAGGCTTCTCTACCGCTTCTGCATCTTCTTTCGGCCCAAGGCCAAGATGAGTCGTTAGATTGCTTTGAGCGTCGATATCTATGAGTAAGGTTCGCTTGCCATGCTTCGCAAGTGCCGCACCTAGATTAACCGTTGTAGTAGTTTTTCCAACTCCACCTTTCTGATTCACTACTCCGATTACTGTTGCCACCTGAACCCCCAAAAGATACGTGCACTGAGATAAGTAATTTTGCAGAAAAGGGTATGGAGATCCAGATTAAAGTCAGGAATAGCCACAGTTAGAAAAAAATAGTAGCACTTAGGAACCTTCTTTAAGTGAGAGAGGGGCAGAGAAGAGCAGACGTCGAATCGTGACACCAAGTAAATCGTTGCTTCCGCAGACTGCCTTGTACTTATTACCCGCTCTTGGCTATGCTAACTACCTGTTTTTATTCGTTTTATTAGCATTAAGTATAGTGCGCTCGGGTAAGTGTCGTGATCCATCGTAAATCCAGTTCGTGCTTCCGAATCAGAAGTATCGAGCACGAGAATAAATCGAATCGCGCGCTGAGATAATTTTGATCGTGCATCGAGTTATGATCTTATCGTGATGCGAACTAAGGATCGTCGTGATCTGAAAGAAATTTGCGGTTGTAAGTATCTCTTATCTTTTGCAATCAGTGCCGCTCACTATCTAACTAGTAACCTTAACACTGATTGTTTAACTAACTAAAAGTAAGTTAAAGTTCCTTTCAAGTTTTTGAATATGGATCAGTTAATACTTACACAGATGCCGAAACGTCTCTCGAGAGATGAGATGAATTTGGCTGAATTTCCACTAACGGTTCTATCTACACGCTCTAATCCTAAAACTAAAACTCTAGAGTTCAGCGACAATATTCGAACAAAGAACGGCGAACTGGTGGATCGAAAATGGATAATTACCGGGGCCGATAAATTTGGATTACCGACAGCATCGGATGACGAGGTTCTGCTTGGTCTTTTGAAGCTAACCGTCGAGAGCGGGATGCGAAATCCAAAGGTGTATTTTACTCGCTATGAGATACTCAAAACCTTGAGATGGACAACCGAGGGCCGCAGTTATACCCGGCTGCAGCGCGCCTTGGATCGGCTTAGCGGCGTTAGAATAAAGGCCACCAACGCTTTTTACGACAATGAAACAAAACTGCACCATACGAAGAATTTCGGCATTATCGACGGGTATGAGATCAACGACGGAAGGGACGGGGAGAACAAGCGCAGTTTTTTCATCTGGAGTGAAGTGCTTTTCAAAAGTTTTCAGGTCGGGTTCATAAAAAAACTCGACCTCGAATTTTATTTGAGTTTGAAAAGCGCTATTTCAAAGCGGGTTTACCGGTTTCTGGATAAGCATTTTTGGTATAAAGCCAAAGTGCAGATGAATTTGTTTTGCTTCGCGCATGAAAAGGTCGGTATTTCCCGGAATTATAAATATACTAGTTCGATACGGCAGCAGCTTGATCCGGCTTTTGAGGAGCTGATACATACGGGCTTTCTCTCCAAAGTGGAGTATTACGGTAAGGGCAGCGACTGCGAAATAGTGATGTATGCTGCACGCGGTAAACCGCGCTCTTTGGATAAACCGACCGAAGAGGAGAGCGGAAGGCCTGTGCAGCCGATGTTGCTGCCGCCAAGTGAGCCGGTTGGCGATGAAGATCGTGAGCTCGCAGGATTACTGATCAATAGAGGCATTTCTGCGCCTCAAGCGCGCCGCCTGGTGTCTGGGCGATCACTTGAGCTTAGGGGCAAGATACGCAGAGTCATAGAGCATGTGGACAAGCTGATAGCCGGGAATAGCAAGCTAGTACAGAGAAGCCCGGTCGGGTTTCTATACCGGGCGGTCGAGAATGTTGAAAGCTTTATGCTGCCCGGGGAGGACATGGGCGGTTACTCGAGAGGGGATGGAGCGAGTTCTACACAGCATATAAAAGAACCGCGAGCACAAAAATCCTCCGGTAAGGCGTCCTCCAAAACCGATTTTACGCTGGAGTCGCGCTACCTGGTTGAACGTAAGCAAGCCATTTCCGAGTTGAAACTTAGCGTTGAAGAACAGATGCTGCAAAATATCACGCGAGAAGTTCGCGAAGCGTTATCTAGGCTGAAGGGGCTGATCTCGGAGACGCGTTTCGAGGAGGCCGTGAATCACGGGGTAGACGAGAAGTTAGCCAAGCTTTTTGCGCTACCTGACTTCTCCGAGTGGTGCAAGAGAAATGGGCATAAATTCAACTGCTAATATGCTCTGTAGAAAACGTTATCCGCCTGCGCCTTAGGCTCCGTTTGCAGGGCGACGAGCTAATCTGAGAGTATCTGGATTGAATATCTTCCAGCCAACTCCCTCTCCAAATCAAGCCGCTGCTCCTCAGGAAGCACTCCTGAGAAGATTAAAATTTCAGCGATATCCCCCTTCAGGAAGTGCGTTTTTTGATTATTGGTGTAGCTTTGTCCAACGCTAAAAAATGCTGACTCATAAAAGCGAATATGATTCTTTATGTAGTATTCGACGGTTGGCTTACCGTTAATAAAAAGGCGCGCTTTAGCGGGGTCAATTATCGAAGTTACAATAGATAAATCTGTTAGATCGATCGGCCCGGCTACCGCGTCCGTATTTCCTTCAACACTCGATCCTGCACGCAGGATCACTCTCCCATGAGGATCTTGCTGAATGTGAGCTACAGAATACTCGTTTCCTTGTTCTATCGACCAGAGGGTGGCGAGCTGATGCGACGGCTCCATTCTTCCTATCAGCACTACACTCACCGCGTTCAACGAGCGGATTTTGCGTGCCAGTCCGTCCCCCGCCAGATAATTGTTTCCGTCAAAGCGTAATACAGGAAGTTGACTGCCGCTTTTAAGTTCAAGGATCTCTAACGAGGGCCGGAAGCTCTCGTCCGCCTGGGAGAGAGAGAGAGCACTGGCATTGATGGCCGAAATGCCGGGGACCGCGGAACCTGCACTTAATTGTAACGTCTCAGCAGAGAAATGAGCTAGTAGCTCAAAGGGCGAAACCTCCTTTGCTTTCCCCTGTTGCAGGAAGGGATTGAATGCGCCTTGCTCTGAATGCCGCTTTTCATATGCAATGAAGGCCAGGTAGCCTATGATCGCCAACCAGACAACTATGGCTATCTTCCAATCTTTTATGGGGCGCCTTTGCTCGTTAATAAGCATGCTTTGAATGATGGAGGTCCTGATTGATGAGTGAGCACCGCTTGTCCCAAATGTGGCCGATGAGAAAATGGGAGGTGGAGCATCAACGGCGATATCAAGGTTGATTTTGTTGCTGCCGGAGGAGGGGAAGGTAATGGACTCGGATGACACAGCGGGAAGGGGAATTCCGGCTTTAAGCAGGATCTCTCCCAGCCCTTTCATCACTTCTCGAATGGAGGGCCGCCGCTTCGGGTCTTTTTCAAGCAGTTTTACAATCAACTCGCGCATCTCTGAGGGAGTAGTATCGATAGTCTGGACACTGAATGTCGGCTGGGTTGAAAGATGATGGTACATTAGCTGCGCCGGGATCTCCGAGCAAAATGGACATGTACCCGAGACGATTTCAAAAAGAAGGACCCCAAGAGCATAGAGGTCAGCAGCGAAAGACACATCGGAGCCACTCCAAAGTTCCGGTGCCATGTACTGCGCACTGCCGATTATCTGGCCGCCGGTCGTCAATTCTGACTGATTGGGACGGGCAATTCCGAAATCGCAAATCTTCGTCTGTCCATCATAAGTCAGAATGACATTGCTGGACTTAAGATCTCGATGAATAACTCCAGCGGCATGAATGGCCGAAAGTCCGATGCAGAGATCGTAAGCCACTTTAGCACCTGACACCCAATCCATCGGGCCGTCTGCTAGAATCTCCTTGAGCGTAGCGCCATCCGCAAATTCCATTATGAGGTAAAGCTTGCCTTCAACCTCTCCACATTCGTAGGTGCGCACAACGCGCCGATCCGTAATGCCGCGGGCTATCTGTACCTCCCGCATGAATCGATGAGCTATCAAAGGATCTTTGTGAAGGTCGGGCTGGATTATTTTTATGGCTACCGGCTGTTCGTTTAAAAATAGATCTAGTGCTAGGTACACATCGCCCATACCGCCATCACCCACGTGGCGCTCGATCTTGTAACGTTCAGCGAAAAGTTCGCCTTTGTTAAAGAGCTGAGAGCTTCCCATTCCGTTCGTCGCCTAGTCTTATTCCCCTGTTTCTATTGTCGGTTAGGGAGGAAGGTCGACTTGAGCTGCTTAACAATCCGGTGCTGGTGATGGCCCAGAACGTGCAATTTAGCTCACCAGAACCATTTGGCGGTGCTCATGCGGATAAATTTCGATTCTTTATTCAAGGATATTAAACGTTTAGTGGATTCGCCCGCTAAGGCGAATGTCAAGGAGCCGACATCCTCCGGCTTTCAGGACATCCTTGCCAGCATCTCTCCACGCTTCAAGGAAAAACTTAGCCAAATTGAGACCTTGCCGCCGAAGAGTGTGCGTCCGGAAACAGAAGATCCTGCGCTGGAAGAGGCCCATGCAAGGTTATCTAACAACCGCCTTCGTATCCTTGAATTGGAACTTCAGCCACTTATACCTTCCGAGATACCCAACGATAAAACATCGGAGGGTGTCAAAACTCCAACCATTGTCGATGCCCGCCGCATTGAGAGAGAGGCGGATTCATTTGCAGGACTTAAGCATAGTGAGAGGGTCGAAAAAGTACGCACATTGATAGAAGAGGTAGGGCTGGAGCAGGGGATTAATCCCGCGCTCAGCATGGCAGTAGTCGCACAAGAGTCCTCCTTTGACCATAACGCCGTTAGTAGCGATGGTTTCAGCAGCAAGGGACTATTTCAACTTCTCGATAGCACCGGGCACACTCTGCTCGAGCGCTCCAATATCGAAAAAGAGTACAACCCCTTTGATCCGAAACTCAACGTCCAACTCGGGGTAAGTTATCTTCGTTATCTTCATGAAATATTCTCCAAAGATACTGCTCTACCTAATGAGCTGAAAACTATACCGGCGGCAAATTCCTCCTCGCTGGAAAAACTTGCCGTTGCTGCGTTCAACGCAGGGGAGGGTCGAGTGGCCTCCGCTCAAGCACGTGCTGTTAGGCGCGGCAACGATCCCTCTCGCTACGAGGATATTGCACCCTACCTTCCCGATTCTACACGTGAATACGTAATGCGTGTCCTGCGGTACAAGCGCGAGTTTGAGCAGAAATTTCAAGGTTGATTCAAATTAAAATGGGGGACCTTTTTAAGTTGGCAAGCGGTTTGCACTAGAGTGCATTGAGCTCGTGATGTGGAAAAAAGCTCACAGCAAGCGCGAGAAGTTTTGGCAGTCAATTAGATTTTAAGAGCGATCGGATCTCACTTTTGGGAGGCAGTCTTAACGTAATCGCCAAGGAGAGCAGGCAATGGCAATCAATATTCGCACCAACGTTCCTTCACTCATAGCGCAGCGCAACCTCGACGCTTCGACGGGATTATTGAACACCGCCTATGAGCGGTTATCGTCAGGTCTCCGGATAAATCGCGCTCGCGACGACGCGGCCGGTCTCTCTATCGCCGAGAGCTTGAAGGCCGATTCTCGTGTAGCCACGGTGGCTATCAGAAATGCCAGCGACGGTATCTCCATAATCTCCATTGCCGATCAAGCGATCGGCCAAATTGGAAACGTTCTCACCCGACTTGCAGAGCTGGCCGAGCAATCGGCTAACGGTGTGTACGGTAATACGCAGAGATCAGCCCTTGCTAACGAGTTCACCGCGTTGACAAGTGAGATTGAGCGTATCGCATTCACTACTGAATTCAACGGACTCAAACTGCTGAGCGGCGCCGGTACGGTGGTTTTCCAGGTCGGCTTCGATGCTGCTTCGACTTCGCAAGTGTCATACACCGGAGTAGAAACAACCCTTGCTGCGCTCGGGTTAGCACCAGCTGGAACCTCGGCGGTTACCTACTCAATTATTGACTCGACCGACATTCTCTCGCAAAGCGCCTCTCGGTTGGCCCTTGATGCAATTAATGCTGCTATCGTTTCGATTACCCGGAACAGAGGTACTTTGGGGGCGGCTGAAAGCCGGCTCGAGGTTACTATCAGTAACCTGCAAGTGGCCCGCGAAAACTTTAAGGCTGCCGAGAGCCGCATCCGGGATGTTGATGTAGCATCTGAGGCCGCTGAGCTAACGAGAATTAACATTCTGCAACAGGCCGGCGCAGCCGTCTTGGCGCAGGCTAACGCTCAGCCGCAGCTCGCGCTGCAGCTGCTCGGTGGATAATGAAGCCCGCGGCGGGAGCGCCGCTCCATAGTGAGTCTCGCTCCCGCTATGAGAAGTAAAACTGGAGGTAAACTGTTGAACAGGATTAAGCGGTAAATACCAAAAGGATGGTAGCAAATGACACTCAATATTAGGACTAACTTACCATCATTAGCAGCCCAGAGGAACATCGGGCTGTCAACTGAGAGACTCAGGACCGCATACGAGAGGCTCTCTTCCGGTTTAAGAATCAACAGGGCAAAGGATGACGCAGCCGGACTCGCAATCGCCGAGAGCCTGAAAGCCGACGCACGGGTAGCAACAGTGGCGATTCGAAATGCAAATGACGGCATTTCGGTTATTGCCATTACCGACGGCGCAATTGGCCAGATAACAAACGTTCTAAGCCGTCTGGCAGAACTTGCCGAGCAATCAGCTAACGGAGTTTTCAGCAATGGCCAGCGATCGGCGCTGCAGCTTGAGTTTAGCGCTCTTATGAGCGAGGTAGAGCGTATCGCTGTCACTACAGAGTTTAACGGGCTCTATCTGCTCAGCGGAGGGGGAAATGTAACTTTTCAGGTGGGGTTTGACGGAAGCTCCCTCTCGCAGGTCATGTACTCGGGAGTACAAGCGACTCTCGCGGCCTTGGGGCTAGCTTCGCCCAACTCATCGGTACACACATACTCAATCACCGGCGCAACGGACGAGCTGTCACAGTCCGCAGCACGGCAGGCGCTCGATGCGGTTAACACAGCGATAGTCTCGGTTACTCGAAATCGCGGTACTTTGGGTGCTGCGGAGAGTAGACTTGCCACAACAATTGAAAATTTGCAGATTGCTAGGGAGAACTTCTCAGCAGCGGAGAGCCGAATTCGCGACGTGGACGTCGCATTCGAAGCTGCAGAACTGACTCGCTTAACGATTCTGCAGCAGGCAGGAACCGCAATTCTTGCACAGGCTAACCAGCAGCCACAGCTAGCGCTCCAGCTCTTGGGAGGCTAATACGGTTCGTCGGTAAACTAGCTAGTTCAGTCCTCTGAATCGCCGGGCTTTTTAGGGCCGCCACATTGCCTTCGGCGGATAAGCCCCATTCCGATCAACACCGGCGGCACAACATAGCAAAGCGGGCATACTACCCCGGCCGCTAATGCCGATGTTACGCCTACAGCTCCTACGCCTAGCCCGGTAGCGATACAAAAATTGCCCTCTTTGCGAGCCTTGTCACTATCCGGATTTGGGTCCTTTGATTCGTCCATAACCAATCAGATAAGCACTGCCCTTGAATTTTGCAACAGCCTGCCGGAGGCAGCGAAGTTTTTACAACAGAATCATAAGCTTGGCGTGGAATAACCAATCTAGGCGGGTTTGTAGCTCCTGCTCGGGAATCCGATAGCTTCCCGCACCCGGTTCAAGACCGGCTGACCGATCTCAATAGCCCGCTGTGCACCATCCTTTAACAGCCTAATCAGCGAGGATTCATCCTTTCTTAATTCGAAGTATCTGGCGCGAGGTTCTTTGAGCTCCTGATTGATCACTTCGAACAGCTCTGCCTTTGCGTGTCCCCAACCAAGCCCTCCTTTAGCGAGCCGTCCTTCCAGATCGTCATACGTAGCGGTATCCGCAAAAACTTTAAACAGGTCCCCTAATAATGAACCGGAGAGCATCTTAGGTTCCTCTAGCGGCGTTGAGTCAGTTTTGATGGACATCACCAACTTCTTAAGCTGATTTTCTGCCGTAAACAGTGGAATCTCGTTGCCATAAGATTTGGACATCTTTCTACCATCAAGCCCCGGGATTAGCATAACGCTCTCCTCAATGACCGGCTGTGGCAGCTTGATTATCGGTGCTCCATAAACAGCATTGAATGAGCCAGCCATGTCCCGCGCCATTTCAACATGCTGCTTTTGATCCTTACCCACAGGCACGATATCAACATCGTACATCAAAATATCGGCGGCCATTAGCACCGGATAGGCGAAGGTGGCGTGATTCACCTCTTTGTCATTCGCTAATGCGTCTTTGTAGGCATGACTTTTCTCAAGCAAGCCGAGGCCGGTACAGCTGCTAAGGTACCACGCGAATTCGGTGACCATTGGAACATCCGATTGGCGGTAAAGCAGGTTTCGAGTCACATCGAGCCCCAATGCCAGCCAAGTAGCGACAAGATCAAGAGTTGACGAACGGAGCAGCTGCGGATCCTTAGTCGTGGTTAGCGCATGAAGATCCGCAATGAAGTAGAGGCACTGATAATCAGCTTGACGCTCGAGAGCGGGTTTAATCGCGCCAAGATAGTTACCGAGATGTACATTACCGCTGGCTCTGATGCCTGTTAACGAGCGCTTTAGTTTTTTTTCCATAGAATATTTATTCTAAATTCTAACCCGAAGCCAATTTTAGTTTAACAACTCTGCTTCACTTTGCTAGACTGAGTTCTTCAACAAAAAAAGGTTCACTCCTCAGGTTCAGCAGTATTCCAGTTATAAGTAGTTATACAGAAGTAGCTTAGAAAGAAGTAGGCGCGGCACGGAATTGCACGAAACAAGTTTCGATACCTGTGCTCCGTTTTGCCTTTAGTTCTTGCCATTAACTTCTGCGCAGCTTGTTCATCTCCTTATGGTCATGCTTCGTTCTTGGTCATGCGTTGTTCTTGGTCATAATTTTTGAGGCGCACTCTTATGAGCGATGAAAATATGAGCGATGAGAATATGAGCGATGAAAAAGCACCCGTTAAAACTAGTGGGAAAATTTACAGCAATTCCGAGATAAAGGAAATGCTGCTCGATCTTGCGAATGATTTTAACAACCTTCTCGTAGGGATTATTGGCAATGCGCGCTTCCTTCTGGAGGAAAAGCACGTGAAGCCCTCCGCGGTAGGACTTGTAGACGAGATAATTAGATGTGCCGAACGGTGCACCCGCCTTACCGCTAAACTTCATCATTTGGAAGAGAGCGGCGAGATTTCACAGTATGTGATGCAAGAGAGCGATGCTGCACTGCAGCTCCCGCCTAGACTGCTCAAGAGAATCCAAGAAAGCTTCAGCAGTCTGGAGGGGGAGGTAGACACGATCCTCGTAATTGACGACGAGGAGGTGGTGCGGAACGTCAGCACAGCGATACTTGAACGGGCCGGATTCAGAGTCGTGGCCACGGGAAGCGGCAAAGAGGGGATCAAAATCTTCGAAGATCAGCGCAGCAGGATTCATAGCGTGCTACTGGATCTTACTATGCCCTATATAAGAGGAAATCTGGTATTTGCGCGGCTTAAAGCGATTGATCCCGAGGTTAGAGTACTACTGATGAGCGGGTACTCGGACCGTCAGGTAATGCAGGAGTTCGAAGGAGAAACTATAGCCGGGTTTCTAAAAAAGCCCTTCGACTCGGAAGATTTGCTGAAGGTTTTGAGAAAGATGCCCACTACCGTGCATCACGCCTGCACAATGCAGAGCGCCGCCAAAAAAATAGCTTCTGCCCGGGATTAAGGGAACGGGCCGGATCTGCGCCTGGTCAAACCTAAGCTAGTCGAACGCGCGAAGGATATTGCATAGCGAATCGCGCTCCGCAGGGATAAATCCGGCCCCGCGGATATAACCCCTAAGCTCTTCAGGGCTCATGTGCCACTTGCTACGTGTATGGCCACCCGCCTGTGACACTACATTTTCCTCCATCATGGTACTGCCGATGTCATCACACCCGAAATTTAAGCCAACCTGAGCTATTTCAGGCCCCAGAGTGGGCCAGCTTGACTGGTGGTGTTCTATGTTATCGAGGTAGATCCTGGCAAGCGAGAGATTTTTGAGATACTCGGCAGCTCCGACCTGGTACCGGCCGGCGTGGCGGCTTCGTCCCATCGAGGTATTTTCATTTAACTGCAAGGTCCAAGAGATGAACATGTTAAAGCCGCTTTTGCCGGCAGCGCGAGTGCGGGTCTGTAAATCTCGTAAAAGTTCAAGATGATTGAGCCGCTGCTCTACCGTTTCGCCGAATCCGATGACCATGCTGGCCGTGGTTATCAGATCAAGCGATTGTGCTGCCTCCATTATATCAATCCACTCGCGAGCCCTAATCTTTTTAGGGCTAACTCGCTGCCGGACATCGTCATCAAGGATCTCTGCGCCGCCTCCCGGAAGCCCGGTTAGGCCGGCCTGTTTCAGTTCCAAAAGAATCGCTTCCGCCCGCTTACCCGAGATCCGCTCCATCTGCTGAATCTCTGAAGGCGAAAAGGCGTTAAGCTGAATTTTGTATCTACTACTTATCCACGCAATCATTTCAACGTAGAAGGAGTAGGGGAGTTCATCGTTATGTCCTCCCTGGAGAAGAATTCGGGTGGCTCCGCATTCTAGAGCCTCCTCAATCTTGCGGCTTAGTAGTTCACGCGGCAGCACATAGCTTTCCGGATCTTTTGGGTCGTGCCTGTAAAATGCACAGAAGGAGCAGTCCGTGTTGCAGACGTTCGTATAGTTGATATTTCGATCAACTAGGTAGGTAACGACATTTCCGGGAACAGCCCGCTGCCGCTGAATATTAGCAAGTTGGCCAAGCTCCAACAGATCGCATGAGTTATAAAGCTGCTGCGCCTCGAGTGACTCGATACGAGCACCAGAGCGCACTTTACGAATAATCTCTTCAGTTGGTGGAGATTTTAGCATGACAACCTCAAATACGGTTCCGCCGGGAATACTATCAATAAAAGGGCCCTATTTAAAGGGTGGCTATCACGCGCATAGCTGCCGGTTTCATCAATGATTCCAGCAGCAAGATCTGCCGGAAAAAGCCGACTTTTAGAAGGAAACGCAAAAGCGATTCAAGTTAGGAGCGGCAGTCTTTTTAATCGTAAGTTGTACAGGTGTCGGATAGCCCGCACGCTTTATGAACTTGCCATAGCACAAGTAATCCGTCCGGGCTGTGCGAATGCGCCGCTGAGTTTTGTAAGGGCTCGACTGAGCATCGGGATTGTCGAGATCAAAAGGACTGCGATCTTCCCCGTCTTCAGAGCCGTCGTCCCAGCGGAATGCGGCACTGAAGCTATTTTTCCAGGTGCCGCTGAGAGCGACAGTTGGGACCTTGCCGCATTGGCTGCTCTTCTTCAAAACCTTGATTTTTTTAGGGAGCGCTTTACATGCTCTAATGGCCTGCGCATCGTGTGGATACGCTGCTGCTAGGCTTACTATCAGTGCAAATACCAACGCCTTTATGGAACGCATAAGTTTCCCTGATGGTTGCTTGAGTTGATCATCAGGATGCTCGCATACAATCACTTTACGCGCAATCAATGAGATCTTTATTTCGCAGGAAAGCATTACTTTGCATCCAGCTGCCAATAGGTGCGGCCATTTTCATCGCCCAGAAGCGCGCCGCTCTTTGCTATCTGATCTAGGTGAAAGCGGGCAGGAACAAAGCTCGGGTCCTTTGTTAGTAATTCGATTAAATCTCTTTTGCCGCTCTCAAGGTTTCCAGAGTCGAAGCTTTTGAGGGCGGATTGCAGCACACGATACTTTTCTTCTTCCTTTGGATCGACTACGGTGCTTATTCCAACTGCATCCGATTTCCCCTTAACCGCCACACGGCCAAGCGGGTAAGTTCTGAACTGCCGGGGACTTTTCAATCGCTCTAGGCAATCGTCGCTTACGATAAGGCGGGTATCGAAAACTTTATTTACCCCCTCAAGCCGTGCGGCGGTATTTACTGTATCTCCGATAGCCGTGTAATCGATAAATAGATCGGAACCAATATTGCCAACGATAGCCTCTCCACTGTGTAGACCAATACGCAGAACAAGCTCAGGGGCGCCGCGTCTTCTTCTCTCAACATTCTGTTGTTCCACTTTAGTGAGCATGTCCACCGCGGCCTTAAGAGCCAGATCAGCATGATTTTCCTGCGGTTCGGGTGCGCCCCAGAAGGCCATTATGCCATCCCCTAAATATTTATCGAGGGTGCCCTGGTTTTGGAAAATCACCTCCGTCATAGCTTGCAGATGTTCCTGCAGCAGACTTAAAACATCCTCAGGCGGGCATTCCTCCGATAACGTTGTAAAGCCTGCAACGTCTGCAAACAGCAGAGTTGCTTCGCTGCGGTCACCACCCATTGCGAGCCGCGTCGGATTCTTCAAAACGTATTCTGCTACTTTAGCCGGAAGATAATGGAAGAGTTGAGCACGCGTTATTAGCCTCTCATCGCGCTCTGTCAGATAATGCACAGCCAATGAAGCGATATACAAAAAGAAGCACACAGTGACAGGCAGCAGTATCGGTACAATGATTGCGAATTGTAGAGCAACTACTACCAGAGCAATCCATACAAGAAGCGAAACAGAAATAAAGGCAAACCCCTTTAGAGGATCGGGCCACTGCCTAGAGCCCCAGCTCTGAATGACACTCCAGATTAATAATAATGCTGGAATAGGCCAGCCCTGCAACGGTTCCGGAAGTTTCTTCGAGCGTAAGGCTAGAGCGTGGTTGGCGTGAATTTCTACTCCCGGCATCAGTCCGAGCGGGGAGAGGAAGGTATCGGCGGCTTGCTCCGGAGTTATCGATACGCTCGGGGTGCTGCCTATCAGAATTGTTTTGCCCCGTAGTTCCTTAAAATAGGGGCGAGCAAGCTCGGTGGAGTAAAGCTCGTAATATGAAATACGGCGAATCGTTCCTGCCGGACCCAGGTACCGTAAAAGCCCGGGGGCAGTTGAGGGCGATTGCGTTAGCATCTCGGCTGCGGCGGGCAGGGATGAAGCCGATATGACCGGCAGTGGCTTACCTAGCAGATATGACACTCCTTCGCCAAAACTACGCGGTAATATTCGGGCTCCAGGTGTCCATCGAATGATTCCGTCCATATCAACCGGAAGCGCTGCATTCACAGCTGTTCCTCCCGAGGATGTCAATATCTCGAGCGGAGGAGTTATTGCTTGTCCACTCTGTTCAGCAGCCAAGTAAATTGGAAGTTGCGGCATCAATTCGGCAAGCGCCAGATCGTCTTCTTCGCCGAAGCGCGAAGGTATGTCGAAGACTACATCAAAGAATACCTGTTTAACGCCTGCCGCAACCAAGTTTTTAAGCAGTTGCGCATGCACAGCTCTCGGAAAGGGCCACGTTAGCCCGTCAAGCTCTTCAGAGATAAGGTCAAAGGTTATATCATCGAGGGCGACGATTATAAGATCTTCCGCTCCATATACGTTGCCGGTTGAAGTATAAGAAATCGTATCAAGTAGCTGCCGCTCAAATTTAAGTCCTCCCCCTGAGAGTGAGAGCAGAAGCGCAGCCAGCAGCGCCAAAACTGCTGCTCCGGGAAAACGTGCTCGACGAAATGAATCTGATTGATCTCCCAATGCTTCCCCCAAAAAGCGGGAAATATCCCCTCTTTTGAGGTTCGGCCCTTTGGCGGAAAAGCTTAAGAGATCAAATATTTGCGGCTAATTCGGCCTGTTGATTGGCTCCTCAGGCATTGTGCCGCTCTCCGATCGGCGCATTAGCGATGAAATCCCGTATGCCAGCCCTGCTGTAACTGCAGTGGTAACAAGAGGATGCAGGCTTGCCATTGTATAAAGGCTTCTTTCCATCACCCGGCCTTCTTGCTCGCCCCGCTCCCGCAGTCTGTCATCGGCAGTTTCATAAAGTGAATCTGCACCTCCATCGCGAGGCATCTCGGTCCTCTGCATATCTTGCAATGTCTTTTCCGTAAGCAGGTCAGATGTGCGAGGCATGAATCGACCGAGAGCACTGATAGCTCTACTGCCAAAGCCGACGAAGATATCCCTTATCGGGTGCTGAGACGCATATAGAATAGCTCGAGCAACCGTCTCAGGAGAATAAAGCGGCGGTAACTCTTTAGCTCATCAAACTTTCCTACATCACAGGGGTGATAGTCCGCTTCACCGCCATCCGAGTTTATCTCCTCGCAAAGCATACGAAGCCCTGCTTCATCACGTGCGGTCAGAAAGAGCCGCGCCCCCTTTCTTGCCGCCATGCGGGACGTAACAAGACCGATCCCGCTTGTGGCGCCGGTAATGACTATTACTTGATGTTTAAGCGGCTTAAGATTAACTTTCATCTGCTCCTCTCTTACTGGATATTACTGCTCTTTATAAGATGTAATACCCTCGCACCGCCAAGAGGGTGACGCGATGACTATTATCATAGGGGCGGCTGCCCAGCCCCATTGAGTTGTATCAATGTTAACGGCACTTACAGCTTTCGACTCAATTGACCCGCGAGATTTGCCTCCCGCAGCGCTTGAAAGCGCTTGCAAAAAGCATGGCGTATCACCTAGGGAGATGCGGCGCCTACTGGCTTCTACATTAGAAAGAGGAGAAATGGTGCCGGTCGATTGGACTAGCCGAGGAATTATCTCCGCAGCGAAAGCCGCGCTGTTCGATTGCTCTCGTTGTCTTAAACTTGCTGAGTCGGCAGTGTCACAAATAGACGGCTTCCAGAAACTGCTTTTCTATACACCGGACAACCTGCCTGTCGAAACGGTAATAATCCCCCTGCACAAAGAGAACTGTGTAAGTATCTGCCTTTCTTCCCAAGTAGGGTGTGTAATGGGATGCGTTTTCTGTGCTACGGCAAAGATGGCGCAGCGCAGAAACCTTCGCACTTGGGAGATAGTAGAACAATTTATCAAAGCCCGGCAAATTGCGCGCTCTCAGAACAAGAGGGTTACGGGAGCTGTTTTCATGGGTATGGGAGAGCCGTTTTTAAACTACGACAGAGTGATCGCCGCTGCTAAGCTACTATGCTATCCTGTAAGCGGAGCAATAAGCGCCAAGGCCATCACCATAAGCACAGTAGGATTGGTCCCCGAAATTGAAAGATTTACCATTGAGAAGCATCCCTTTCGCCTCTCAATTAGTCTAGGAGGCGCAACCGATGAAAAACGCGCTGCATTAGTCCCGGTGGCCGCACGAACTCCTGTGAATGAGGTCATCAAGGCCGCTCGGCGCTACAGCGAATCGCGCCGTGACAGAATCAACCTCTCTTATGTTTGTATCTCCGGGTTCAATGTTTCCGAACAGGACGCAGTCGAGCTAGCCGCTCTAATTGGAGATCTCCCCGTAAGACTTGATCTGATTGACGCCACTGATTCCAGAGGTCAATATCAACCTCCCAGTGAAAGCGAGATGAAATTCTTCCGTGATGCGCTATCCAAGCATCTTAGGCAGCCGGTAGCTCGCCGCTACTCGGGGGGAAAGGACATAAATGCCGCTTGCGGTACGCTTGCCGGTAAAGCCGTGGCCAGTAAAGCGGCGCAAGGTGAGATGAAAACTTCAAACAACAGTCTCTCCTCTCTTATTGATGCTTAGAAACTGTACGCCGCTAGAACGTAAGAACTCAAGACCCGCGCCTTCTCCAAGCAACATTGCGGTGGTAGAAACTGTTCCAGCCACCAGGCAGAGGTCACTACAGACCGTGACCGATTGAAATCCGTCGGCCGGCCAACCGGTTTTCGGATTCAATATGTGACAATAACGGTGCCCATCGACTTCAAAGTACCTCTCGTAATCGCCGCTTGTAGCGAGAGCCCCGCTTTTAAGCTCTAAGCTGGCTGCTGTTTCGCCGGCCCGGCGTGGATGCGCTATGCCGATACTCCACGGCCGCCCGTCAGGATGCCCGCCAAGAACTCGAACATCTCCGCCGAGATTCACAAGGGCGTTTGAAACGCCGTGCTTCATAAGCACTGAAACGGCGGCATCTACGCAGTACTCCTTTCCGAAACCACCGAAGTCAAGCTCCATTCCTGGCAGCTTCAGCCTAATGAGCGGGCGATGCCACTCGACCTTGTCCCATCCTACCAGTTTCAGCATCTCCCTGATTTCGTCCTGCTGCGGTACACGGGGATGCTTAAAATTCCACACTCTTCTTAGAACCCCGGAGGTAATATCAAAGACCCCTCCGCTTTGCTCAAATGCGCTCCCGGCGTAATCAAGGAGATCCGCAGTCTCAGGGTCCACCTCTATAGCTTCCCCGCCGGCACGTGCGTTGATGCGGCTCACGATACTCTCATCTCTGTATCGGGAATATCGTCTCTCTACATCTGATACCTTCCTCTCTACCTCGGCGGCGATAGTGCGCGCCAGGTCAGGCAGCTTGCCGGTATGATAGAGCTGCACCTCGCAGGATGAACCCAAAGCTTTGAAGGGAAATGTATATAGATGCAACGGCATTACCAAGAATTAAGCTCACTACAACAATTTGTAAACAGCAGGATTTCAGTCGCCTATCCTAAAATAATCCGTTGAAATAATCGTAATCGGCAGCGGGCCTATTTAAGACTCAGAATCCACTCCGAATAAGTGCGAATCCTCTTTCCTGCCAATGAAATCAGGGGATATGGTAAAATTATTCATCCCCTTTTGTAATGAGGAAACGGTGCGGGTTTTACTTTTTGTTTTAGTGATCTCTTTTCCATTGGCTGTATTTGGTCAGTCCACACCGATACCAAACAGGTTAATAGATCAAAAAGCCTTTCTGGCAGATGTTATGGCGGCACACGCCGACAGAGAATCGAGGCGTGTTAGTGAGGAGCGATTTATAGATATGGCCGGCGATCCGAACACAATCATTCTGGATGCACGCACTGCGGAGAGGTATGAGCGGATTCATATTGCCGGAGCAAAATCGCTTCCGTTTACGGAGTTCACAGAACAGGCGCTGGCCAAAGTAGTACCTTCCAAAGAGACGAGAATATTAATTTACTGCAACAATAATGTGGAGAATTCCCCGCAGGATTTCGCCACCAAAGCTCTTGGCGCATCTCTTAATCTTTCGACACTTCCCGCGCTCTATACATACGGATATCGCAACGTATATGAGTTGGGGCCGGTTATCGACCCAGAGACTTCTAAGATATTGTTCGAGGGCAGTTCGGTTGCTGCCAAATAGATCAGCGCACCAATTCGGCTGGATTATCACCCTTCTTCGCGCATACTAATCAGCTCTAAGAGAGTTGGTGATTTAGACTGATCCTTAACATAGAAGATCCAACCTCAACGGTATAGTGTTTGTTCTTTGCATCAGGAAGCCCCCAACCGGGCTTAGCGTCAAGGGAATAAAGGAGAATAGAGGAGATATGAAGAGGAAGGATGCGGTGCCAAGACCGAGCGAGAGCGCACTTGACAGCAAGGATACAGAAACCTTGACGACCAATCAGGGGTGCCCGGTTGCGAACAATCAAGATCAGCTTACCGCGGGACCGCGTGGCGGAACTCTAATGGAGGACTTCATCTTCCGGGAGAAGATGATGCATTTCGACCATGAGCGAATACCGGAGCGGGTAGTGCATGCGCGAGGGTCGGCAGCTCATGGAGTGTTCTCTGTATATGACGATTCAATGAAGGCCTTCACCAAGGCGAGATTCCTTATCGATCCACAGCACGAGGTGCCTGTCTTTACGCGCTTTTCAACCGTGGTAGGGTTTCGCGGTTCGGCCGATACGGTGCGGGATGTGCGCGGCTTTGCCACGAAGTTTTATACGTCCGAGGGCGTGTACGATTTAGTGGGTAACAATATTCCTATTTTCTTCATACAGGATGGAATAAAGTTCCCCGACTTAGTGCATGCCATCAAGCCGGAGCCGCACAACGAAATGCCGCAAGCATCCGCCGCTCATGATAACTTCTGGGACTTTGCCTCGCTTACGCCGGAGATCACTCACATGCTTCTATGGGTGCTCTCCGATAGAGCGCTCCCCAGAAGTTACGCTCAGATGGAAGGATTCGGCGTTCACACCTTCAGGCTTGTAAGCGAAAAAGGGAAGTCTACTCTGTGTAAGATTCATTGGAAGCCGCTTGAGGGAGTTAGCCAACTTGTTTGGGATGAAACGCAGAAGATTGCCGGAAAAGATCCCGACTTCAATCGCCGTGACTTATGGGAGCGAATAGAGAACGGCATTTATCCTGAATTCGAACTTGGCTTTCAGCTTTTCACCGAGGAAGAGGCTGCAAAATTCGACTTTGATATCCTTGATCCCACTAAGATTGTGCCTGAAGAGCTTGTGCCCGTGCGGCGGGTAGGGAAGATGACGCTTAATCGTAATCCCGATAATTTCTTTTCGGAGACGGAACAGGTCGCTTTTCATCCCGGTCATGTGGTTCCGGGAATTGATTTTACCAATGATCCGCTGTTGCAAGCGAGGCTCTTCTCTTATTTGGACACACAGATCAACCGCTTTCAAAGCGCAAACTTTGCGGAGATTCCCATTAATCGGCCGCAGTGCCCTATTTTCAACAATAACCAAGATGGATTCATGCGCCATACCATACGTTCAGGGCGCGTAAATTATGAACCAAACTCTTTGCAAGAAGGACGGCCGCGAGAGGATAAGGAGCGCGGTTTCGTAAGCTACACCGAAAAGCAGCAGGGTACGAAGCTGCGCGCCCGGCCGGAGAGTTTCAACGATCACTTTTCACAGGCTGAGCTATTCTGGAACAGCATGAGTGCGCCGGAGAAAGAACATATAGTCGAGGCGATTAAATTCGAGATCGGGAAAGTGGAAAACATGCACATCCGCGAACGGATTATAAAGCTTTTCTATAACGTATCTCCGGAGATCGCCGAACGGGCAGGCCCGCTTGTTGGTGTCAAGGACATCAACGGCGATCTTACCTACCTGGAAAAATCATCGTCTCCCCGGCCGAGCCGGAAAAAGAAGGGGGTAGGGGCATCTCAGGCGCTAAGTATGGAGAATGGCACGAGGGCGATTAAGGGGCGAAAGGTGGCGATACTTGCCGCAGATGGAGTAAGGGGACAGGAGGTAGAGGTTCTTAAAGCAGCACTTCAATCGGAGAAAGTAATGTGCAAGGTAGTTGCTCCGCGGAGCGGCGCTATCGAGGGGAGCGACAATGTGGAAGTTTTAGTAGATGAAAACTTTTTAACTACGGCCTCCGTTCTATTCGATGCCGTTTACATCCCTAGCGGGGCGGAAAACGTTAAGGCTTTACGCGGCAGTGGCAAAGCGATTCACTTTATCCGCGAGGCGTTCATGCACTGCAAACCGATTGCGGCAATGGCGGAAGCGGTTGATTTGCTATCGGGGCTGCCGGGTATATCTTTGGACCAGGAAGGCACGGCAGTGCGGAATAATAATGGAGTAATTACAGCCCGCGCAATCGCCGAGACTTTGAAGAAAGCAAAAGATGTAGCCGGTATAGAGCCGGCGGCAACACTAGATGAGCTAAACCGGGAATTCATAAAGGCAATTGGGCAGTACCGGTTTTGGAACAGAGAGAGAGAATCGGTCCCAGCTTAGTGAATCGGAGTAGAGCTATTCAGGCGGAATCCGGGCCGTATCTCATGCCATCACGTTAAAACTGCTTGGATAGGCCGACTGTGACCCAATGTGCTGTAAATGGAAGCATAATATCCGAACCCCCTCCGCCTAGCTGCCATTCAGGACGCTGCTCCATATAGTTATAAGCGAAGTCCGCTGAGAAACCGTACCAAAGATCGGCCATGACTTTAAAGCTGCCGGTTACGCCACCGAAGCTGGATAAGCGCTGATCGGCCGTAATAAAGCTCTCTAGGTCTTCAGGTGGAAACTCATTTACCCAGAACTCTGCAGAGTCCTGAGAGTAATATCGTACGCCGGGGCGCACCATGAAGCGTTCGCCGATCGGCTGGTACCATGCGAATTCCAACATATGGGAGTTCACCTCCCAGCTGTCTGTATAGAAGCGGTAGTCGCTATGCAGTGATCCTTCCAGTTCGGGAATATACAGATTGTAACGTGTCAGCCAGGCCAATTGGTCACGTGATTCGGGTCTGCGATCCAGCGTTTTGTAGGGATCAGAATAAAATCCATCCCCGGTAGATAAGGTTATATTGCTCTGGATAATTGAAACTGAATTTATTACCTGAGTAATTCCAAAGATCGCATTAAATACCGTGCGCGACTCGTCAAGATTGGGCGCTATGCTGGAAGTAATCTCATCTTCATTTCCGCCGAAACCGACAGTAAAAGTGGTATTTTTATCTGCGGTCCAGATGCGGCTTTCAATTGCGCCGCCAATAGAGGTGTAGTCATCCTCATCTGATGCAACCACCACGCCGCCCAAGCTGAAGTCCTCGAAGTATTTGGTTACTTTCAAATCACCTGCCCGCCTGATATCTTCGACACCCAGTCCGGAGGCTCCAGTTAAAGTATTATGATAGTAGGGCGAGGCGCCTCCCATACTATCCCACACGAAGCTACCCTCAGCTTCAAGTCCATCTTTTATAGGAGATTTAACCCAGACCATCGGAGCTTTAACGTGCATGCGGCTTGCGCCCTGCTGCCTATCATCATAGTCCCCGTAAAAGAACTTTATGATCGGCCCTTCTGAAGGACTTTCGGCGTTAGCCGGTACAGTCGCTGCTACGGCAGGAATTGCAAGCGCAGCAGACACCAATTTAGGTAACGCTTCGTATCCGGAAAGGCGTTGCTTTTTTTCGTCTATGAATGAATTTGTCATCTCGAAAACCAGGAAAGAACCTTTGAGTTAAAACTGGAAACAATCGCTTAATTGCAGCCGCAACCGCCGCCGCCGATTCCGTATCCGCCATGGCTTCCCTCTTTTGAGGTATACACATGCTGCGTAAATCTCGACTCGGCCGGATCGGTATCAAAGGCCATATGAGATTTAGCAAGATTGCCTTTCTGCCATGGCTTCACTTCGGCGCATCCCAATATTGCAACTATCAGCGCAACCGCTGCGATCAATAAATTAGTTCGCTTTAACATGTCGTATGCCTCCTTCAAGTTGCTCTTTAATAGCACTTTCAATCTTCTCTTCATCTTTCTCATGAAACCCCTCATAGACCTGCAAGACCTTGCCTGACCCATCTATTAGAAAAGAGGTCGGCATGGTCGTGAGGCGGTAGAGCTCCGCTACAGAGCCAGCCGCGTCGAAGGCCACAGGAATATTAGATGCAGTTTCTTTTAAAAGCCGTTCAGCATCATCTTTGTCGGTATCCAGATTCACTGCCAAAACATGCAGGCGTTCCTCTCCGAACTGCCGTTTTAGTTTGTTCATCCACGGAAGAGAGCGCTTGCATGGACCGCACCAAGAGGCCCAGAAATCCAGGTACACTACCTTACCCCGTAAATCGGAGAGTGTGACCTGCTTGCCATCCCTTGTCGGCAGCGAAAATTCCGGCGCAGTTGCGCCGACATCTAATGCGAAGGCGCTGATAGCGGTCAGGGCCACCGTCCCGATCGATAGGAAAAAGAGGCGTAAGAGTGACTTCATAAAACTCCGTAGTCGCTTGAAAATTTGGGTTTAAATTAAAGTCTGCAAGTTATATGCCGTTAGATCACCTATAAGAACGGCCAGGAAGTTCCTGATCTTGAGCGTTTTTAATTGGGTATATTTGTTCCCAAGCCGCGACATTTTGCGCCGGCCGCTCATCTAAATGGTTGCGCCACGGTGTCCTTATGGCAGGGTGTCCTTTCAAGAATTTACCGGGTGGTGCACCAATCCGGTTTATGGAGTAATGAAGGAAGTTTACAAGGTTAGTCCGATGCTTAAATTAATCAAGAGAATCTCATTCGTCTTCATTCTAGCACTGCTTGCACTCCGCACAGTTGAAGCACAAACAACACAGACAGACTTTGATAACGATGGAGTTTCCGAATATGTGCTCGTCTCGATACAGCAGAACCAGGCGCTGAACTGGAGCTATACAAGTGCCCTAACTGGGATCTCAAGCACGTTGGGCTCGATTGGGAGCACGGGAGATCATTTAATCATTGCTCCTTGGAAGGGGCTGAGTTCGCCTCAGATCGGAGTGGTTTCGCTTGATGATACAAGCGGAGCGCTTCTTTGGAAGATCATAAACGACCAGTCCACCATGGAGGAGCGCGAACTAGGCAGTGATGGCGATACAGCGATCTCCGGAGCGGACTTTAACGGAAACGGGAAGGCAGATGCAGCAGTGGCTCGATTAAAGAAAGGCCGCGTAGAATGGAGCATATCGTATGACATGTTTGATAGAGCGGTAGGCCAGGAGAACCCATCAACGATGAGATTCGGAGTCGCCGGAGATAGGATATTCTTTGCAAGCCCGGATGGCGCGTTCGATTGGCTGGGGGTTGCAGGTAAAAATAAGAAAGGACGATCGCAGATCAAACTGAAAAATCCGCTGACTGGAGAATCGAGAACTATATCGAAGTTTCCGGGATTTATAAGCAAGGGAGCTAGGCCGAGGCCGTTTCCTGTCCGGCAAGCAAGTGGAATAGATGTGCTTGGCTTTACAAAGAAAAAGGCAGGCAATACAGAGGTACACTTTCATAACTTTGATGGAAGCCGGATCGCCATCGGCACCTTGCCCGGTACAGGAGATGTAATAGTGGGCAATTTTACCTCTAGTCCCGGAGAGGAGGTAGCAATCAAGACCTCTGCTGGATTCACGACCTACAACGCTTTTGACGGCCAATCGTCAAGTGTTGCTACCGCCGATGGCATCCCGACCGATCACATCAATATAAACACCTTACGATCGGAAAGCGGCGGAGGAGACGATGATGACGATGACGATGATAGCGGCGGCGGTGGAGGCCCCTCGGATGTGGCCTCTTGTAACTCTATCTCTTCATGGCCGAGCAGTCATATCTATAAAACGATAGGCTCGCACCACTTTACCGATATTCGGCGCAACACCATTGGTTTAATCCTCAAGCCCGGTACACGGGGGCCTTTCCCTAACTGTATCTCCATGGTTGACCGTAACGGAAAAGTAGCGGCCTACCTCGGACTTTACGCAACCGGTAACGGATGGGCAGCACGCTACTATGCCGGGATAGGATGTGGGTCGAGTACCGCGTATAACGGCGCAACTGTGGCTCGTAACGCAGAGCGCAGCAGCGGTAGCCCCAATGTTTACGCGAATTTCGGTGGAAAATGCTACGGCCCGATAAATGCGAATCGGTGTATCGGTAGTTCTCAGTGTTAAATGCTATATTCCCGAATCAATAAGTGGATCTCCAAGCTGGCCGAAAGAGGGGCATGGGAGAATTACACTAGATGGACATGGCAGCATTCATAGATTCAATCGAAAGCGGGGCATTAGATAAGAGCCTTCCCAAACTTCTCCAGGCGATGTGGTTTGATGCACGCGGTGATTGGAATCGAGCTCATGAAATCGCCCAAGAGGACGAATCTGCTAAAGGCGCCCTGGTGCATGCCTACCTTCACCGTAAAGAGGGAGACCTCGGAAATGCTAGGTACTGGTACTCACGCGCCGGGGTGCCGCAGTGTAGAGGAAACCTTAGCGAGGAGTGGCAGGACCTAGTGAACAAACTTCTAGCAGGTGAGTAGCATCTGCCCAAGTCGGGGAAGCCCGCACATCAGTTCCATTAGCACTCACTCCATCAGAATTATCTGGCCGGAAAATTGCAATCTACATAGTAGATTGCCGGACGCTCTAAGCTTTCGCAATTAAAGGTGTTTTTCGCGCACAAAAGTGCGAAAGAGGAGCCTAAATTCGGCATATCACATTATAGGAAGTATTCCGATATTCCAATTGGTGCTTTTTACCTTGTCACCCTTCTCCTCAAGGCATAGAAGAACTTGGGGGCTTAGTAGCGGTGGCAATGGGTGTTATAGTGATAAAGATGAATCGGTGGCTGGCTGCATGTTTCAATCTTTAATACGCACATCACTAATTGTGGCGCTGGCACTCGTGGCAGGGGGCTTTCCTTGTTCGCCGGCACAAGCAGCTCCTTTGCTTGGATTAGAGCGTGTCAGCTATGAAATGCCTCCCCGCACAGTTCTGCTCGATAGAACTTTATGGGCGGATAAAACCGCTTTGGTTGAAGGGATCGAAGCCAGTCTTGGATATTTGAGAACGGAAGGTGCAAAAAAATCGTATGAGCGTTTTAACAGTCCTGAAATTACTCTTGAACATGTAGAGAAGAGCCTGGAACGCCTGCGAGAGCTGCTTCTTGAAAGCAGTTCGCCTGATGACCTTGACCAGGCCATACGGAATGAATTTGCCGTATTCCGCGCCAAAGGCTTCGACGGCCGAGGAACTGTAAGGTTCACCGGATATTTTCAGCCCTCTTATGAAGCCAAGAGAACTCGCACTGATGAGTATCGCTATCCGATCTATTATCTTCCGCCTCACTTTCCTCTGTGGAACAAGCCGCATCCCACCAGAGTTGAACTCGAGGGGCCGCAAGGTTTGGGTGGTCCACAGACTCTTCTCTACGGTTCTGAGTTAGCGTGGCTTAAAAATCGATTTGATGTCTTTATGATCCACCTGCAAGGATCCGCTGTGCTGGAATTTGAAGGTGAGGAGCCCGTGGCGATAGGATTCGCCGCCGGAACTGAGCATCCTTTCAAAGGGATCTCAGCTTCAATTTTGAAAAAGTACGGCGTCCCGTGGAATAAGCTAGATGTTTTTTTCGGAAGTCATCCCGAGATATTCGATGAGATCATCTCGCGAAATAACCGCTTCATCTTCTTTACTGAGAATCCTCATGGTACGCCGCTTAGCAGCTTAGGACTTCCTGTAACACCAGGGCGTTCGATCGCTACAGACAAGCTGCGCTTTCCGCCGGGAGCAGTAGGATTGATAAAAGCCAATCTTCCGGAGTTCTCTCCGAGTGGACGGATTCACCATGAAAAGTCGTTCAGATTCGTTCTGGATCATGACAGTGGTTCGGCGATCAAGGGCGCAGGAAGAGTAGATCTTTATATGGGATCGGGCCCGCAAGCTCAAAGACTGGCCAATAATTTGTACGGCCTTGGGCAGCTATACTACCTGCTGCTTAAGGATGCGCCGAAGATGCAAACTTCCCAAAGCGATGCTATAAAGCATAGGGGCTAGTCAAGCTGAAGAGTTCCTACACTCACTAGATCAATTACTGAATCAAACACTGCACTCTCGCGCAACATTCGGGCTAGTGCCCGTTTTCTTTTGAACTCAAAGGGGGATAGAAAACTTTTGCTCCCTATCCCCAATACTTTGATCGAACTAACCGGCGTACTTTATCGAGCAGCCGTAAGCTTGAGTAGACGCAGTAGACACTTCCTGTCCGGCCATCGATTCACTAAGGGCGGAAGAAACGTAGTTAGTCGCTTCCGCTATGTCATCTTCATCGGTGGTTGCTTTGTCATCAATCGCACCGGCATAAACCAGCTTACCCTCGGGGTTGATAACGTACATATGGGGAGTTGTACGCGCGTCGTACGCCTTGCCGACTTCTCCTGTCGGATCAGCCAGCCAAGCTGTGGGCTGTGCGTTGGAATCTGCCAGAACTTTGGTGGCTATCTCATTTGTCATGTATCCCTGCTTACCCTCTGCGCTTGATGTGATTGTGAACCAAACGGCTCCTTTATCGGCAGCCTCCTTCTGCAGTTTCTGCATGTTGCCGCTCTCATAGTGCTTCTTTACGAAAGGACAGTCTTTATTGAACCACTCCAAGATCACATACTTTCCCTTATAGTCGCTTAAGCGGTGCTGCTTTCCGTTGTTATCGGTAAGTGTAAACTCGGGAGCACTCTCGCCGATCTTTGCCTGCTTTGGGGCTGCGAAGGCCGACGGAGCATTAAGTTGAATTAGCAAGGCTAAGGTAAAAATGGTGGACGTAAAAAGCTTCGAAAAGCGCATATAATCTCCTTCATTGAGGTGAGTTTTATGCAACAGGCGCTATTACGGCAACTCGCCCAGTGCGTCATTTATCATACTTATGGAGAGAACAGAGGGAAAGATCACGGGCACTCTCTTCGCAGGGTTATGCAGCACATACAGGGGAACGCTCTTATATCCATAGCTTAAAAGAGCGGCTGTAATCTTCTCGCTTCTACGCGTCCAATCACCACGCAGTAAGAGCACATCTCTCCTTTTAAATGCCTCTATAACAGCCGCATCGCTTAGCACCAGCGCTTTGTTAACTTGGCAGGTGATGCACCAAGCTGCGGTAAAATCTATGAAGACAGGGCGCTCCTCGGCAATGGCAGCATTCACCAAGTGCTCGTCATACTCACGCCATAGTGAATCCTGATTAGCCGGTTCGTTGGCCTCAACGGAGTAGCTCGCTGCCGCTCCAATTGAAAGCAATACGATGCCCAAACCGATCACGCCGCAGACGCGCCGCGATTTGGCGCTTCGCTGCTTCGGGCCGATGGTGCCGAGAATAAAAAAGCCCACAGACAGCGTTATTAACGATAGCAGCAGCACAAATGCTGAATTGTCTCCGCTTAGCTTTCCAAATACCCAGACAAGCCAGGCTATAGTGGCAAAAAGTGGGAAGGCCATAAACTTCTTAAATAGCTCCATCCACTCGCCAGGCCGCGGCAGCAGGCGCAGTGCCGCCGGAAAGAAACTTAGCAGCAAAAACGGGAACGCCATTCCGAATCCCAGTACGGCAAATAGGGCAAGCCCTTCAGCGGAAGAGGCGTTAAGGGCATAGGCTACCGCGCCGCCCATGAAGGGTGCGCTGCACGGTGAGGCAAGAAGAGTCGCAAGCACCCCGTCTACAAAAGACCCGGCGGATGAGCTTCCTGTCTCAATCTTTCCCGCTGCGCGCTGAACAGAGGCTCCGACCTCGAAGACCCCCAAGAGATTAAGTGCCAGCGCCGTAATGAACATCGCCATGCTCATCACAAATAGAGGGGACTGAAGCTGGAAGCCCCAACCCAGTCCCTCACCCAGGCCGCGCAGCCCTATTAAAATGAGAGCGAGAACTAGAAAGGAGACAACTACACCGGCCGAAAACATGATTCCGTGATGCCGGATCAATTGTGTGTCCTTACCCGAGATCTCTATAAGCCGCAGTACCTTTATCGAAAGCACCGGGAAGACACACGGCATTACATTCAGAATTATTCCGGCGATAAACGCGAGAGCGATCTGAGCAAAGAATACTGTTTGCAGTGAAGCTGCAGCGGAGGCTGAGCGGGCGGCGTGCGCATCTATAGTTACAGCTTCTGGTCCCCCCGAACCATCAAATGTGAGGACCCCTTTAAAAGTCCGGGGAATGCTGTGCGCATTGGTGTCTTTTTCGATTCGCAGAGTGGAGCGATCCTTGCCAGCCGTAAAGCGCTGAGGGGCTGCATTTCTTACAATGCCGGGAACCTCGGGGAAAAAAAAGAGATCTTTAGCAACCTTTATATTATCCGTAGTCTTAAACGAGAGCTCTAAGAACGAAGAGTTTTCCGTGAACGTTGCGGACTCAATTGCCCCCTTTACAGGATAAAGCTTCTCAAAGCGTTCAAAAATGGCACTGTCTGCGCTCTCTTCGCGGTTTCTGGTGACTTCCAGATCGGCGCTAAGCTTTGCTTCACCCGGCAAACAATCCTCTTTGCAAACCAACCATTCAATCTCTGCCGATATCGTGGCCCTGTCGCCGCCAAAGCCGGGTCGTAAAGTAACTTCCTCCCCGAGTAGAAGTTCGTTCTCGTATCCAAAGTTCATCAGATGACCGACAGGAAGCCTCTTCGGAGCGGGCCAGGGGAGGGGAGACAATTTGACTGCCTCAGGCACGGTCCATTTAATTTTTGGGGCCATGCCCGAGTCGCCGGGATTCTTCCAGTAAAGGTGCCAGCCCGGCTCAATCTTAAAATGCACCCCGATACGTGTTCTCTGGTTTCCGCTAACAGAAGCGTAGTCCGTGATAATCCGTGCGTCGACGCGCTGCGCTAAAGCAGGGGTAATGCAACACCACAGTGCTAAAAAAGAGGTAATTGTCGCCTCCGCGATTAGCTTTGTAAGTGCAAGCCGGGGAGCGTTGAATGTGTGGTGATTCATTGATCTTCTCTTTTCCTCTGGTATCACAATTTCATTTATTGGACCATTCCGCGGAGATCCGCCACTTAACTTATGCGTGGTAAGGTGCTATATTCTGCAGGCCTTAACGCGGAGAGTTATGAGCAGCTCACAATCACCTAATCATGTCTATAGCATCGTTATCAAAGAGCATCACCTAGACACTTTTGGACACGTTAACAATGCTACTTACCTTCAGATCTTTGAGGAAGCTCGATGGGAATGGATCACCGGCAACGGTTACGGACTTGATGTCGTAAAATCCACGGGGCTAGGACCGGTGATACTCGAACTTAAGGCCATCTTCCGAAAGGAGCTTACACTTCGATCTCGAATCACAATAAACACTTTTGTTACCGAGGCTAGGAGCAAACTTTGCCGTGTGCGGCAGGAGATGCAGGGAAGCGATGGAGTAATTTATTGCGACGCGGAGTTTCTCTTCGGACTCTTCGATACCAAAGCCAGAAAGCTGGTGGCTCCCACGGATAAGTGGCTTAAAGCAATCGGACAGAACGCCTGAAGTTATTCCAGCAGGTCACGGGAGTCAAAAGCCGGTCTTTGGGGAGTCTCCTCCGGTTCCAGTTCAAGAAGCGGGGCCAGCAGATCTTCTTCTGGCTCCGGCTCAGGATTAAGAAGCTCTTCCAGATTGAGCTCGGTAAGCACCCCCGGCGGTATCTCGAAACTCTCTGCTACCGTGATAGAATGCTGTAGCGAGCTGTCGAAGCTATTGTAGGATATTCTGTAAACACCGGGCTCTAAAGGCATGGGAAGGCTGAGATTAGATTGCCGCACAACGCGCACAATTTTCCCTTCAGAGTCCAGCTTTGCGAACTCCACCGATCGCGCCTGAAGTTGAGCGCTTGGGTTAACCACCCTAACACCGGTTTCTATAGCGAACTCGCTTTCACCGCCCATGGTAACTTCGACTTCTCCCAATAGAGAATCACTGCTGTCTGCTTCGCTTTGACGGTAAATGACAGTATAGCTTCCGGGCGGAACAAGCTGCGAATCGAAAGAATCATAGTAGCGAGCGGCAAATTCATCGGTGCCTTTTGCTTTGAGACCCCAATAGTGCACCTCATCCGGCATCCAGTCCGCAGGCTTGATGCGCAATGAAGAGTTAAGAGTGAAGTAATTGGTTTTTCCCTCTTCAACAATTATGGTGCCGAAAGATAGCGTTTCGGCCCTATCGTCATACTGCCTCCAAATAAGCTCGTATTCGCCCGGAGGAACTAAGAACGGCTCAAAAGTGCGGAAGATGGCCAACTCCTCCTTGCTCTCAGGATCGCGCAGGCCCCAATAGTTGGGCTGTCTTACGAAGGAGGGTACGTTTAGGCGGATTGCGGTACTGAGATTCACGGTGGTGGTTTCATCTTTGGTGATAGAAACGTCGCTATCCACAATCACCTCAGTACTGCCGTGCTCATATTGCCTCCATGCAAGAAGATAGTTGCCCTCAGGAACTTGCTCTTCAAAGCTTGATTTTTTTGCCACCTCGGCTCCACTCTCCACATCTATGAGCTTCCAATAGAAGGGCTTAAGCAGCCATACATCACGTTTCAAAACGAGCTTTCCTTGACCCCGCTTTGCCGTTAAAGAAACTGCATTGAAGGCCGGTGATGGGACCGCCTTTCTTATTGTCCCGGATATAGGTGTTGGAAGGCTTATCGTCGGGGCGGAATTCAGAGAGAGAGTCGCAACGGGTAGCGGGGTAGCAGATGGCAGTGCCTCAGGAACAGTAATGGCAGTGAGGGAAGCCAGCAGCTCACCGGAATGATTAGCGGCCGTGAATTTTCCACCGCCTGCCTCGGCGATGCACTGTAGGAGCTTGGCCTCCTCGGCAGATACCGCCATGCCAACCACATCAAGCGTGAACTCAATGTTTTGTCCCTTTAGACTGCGGACTGTAACACACGGATCTTTATCACAAGCCTCTACTCCATCGCTTATCAAGATTATCCGCCGATTGCCGGGATGGTTCTTGATGCGCTCAACCACCTGCAAGATGGAGTCAGCGATCGGGCTCTTTCCCACCGGGTTCAAGGTTGCGATTTTAGAGGTTTGATCGACGCGGGGGCCTGCTCCGATAGGTACTATCTCTTCGATATCACTGCAGTCGTCCGCCCGCCGATGTCCAAAGACGGTTACTCCGCTTTTATGCTGGCTGCCGAGGGCCGACAACAGATCGGTTATCACCTGCTTAGCAATCTCAATCTTTGGCTTCTCTTCAATCCGGCCCCACATTGAACGAGAGGCATCTAGGATAAAGTATGTAAGGCGGCTTTCCCTATTCGCGCTGACGTCTGTTTGAGAGCCGCTCGGCGGAAGCTGTATCGCTTCATGCTGGGCGGCTGCCTTCGGGTAGCCTATAATCACAAATGAAAGGCAGAGGACTAAAACAAGCTGGTAATACATCTTTACCAACTTACGTAACTCGAATGTGCTGCTCATAAACTCCAGTTAATAGGCGCTTGGCCGGACCTAATCAGATATTCGTTAGTTTTTGAAAAATGGCGGCATCCCAAAAAGCCGCGGTGAGCGGAGAGAGGCGATGGGTGAGGCGCTCTCAAGACAAGGTGCTTATGCTGATCGATCCCTTCACACTTTTTCTGTGCATGCGAGCCCCAAAGCAGGAACACTAAACCTTGTCTTCTTATATTCAACTCTCGGATAACGCGATCGGTAAACCTCTCCCATCCCTTTCCCGCATGTGATTGAGGTTTCCCCGATTCTACCGTAAGCACAGCGTTCAAAAGGAGAACTCCTTCGCGGGCCCACTTTTCGAGAGATCCGTGAGCGGGGCGTGGCATCCCAAGATCACTTTGCAGCTCTTTAAAGATGTTATCTAGAGAAGGCGGAATCGCAACACCAGGTTTAACGGAGAAGCAAAGCCCATGAGCCTGGCCGGGTCCGTGGTATGGATCTTGTCCGACTATCACCGCCTTCACCTGATTAAAAGGCGTAAGGCTCAGCGCATTGAAGATGTCCGGCGCCGGAGGATAAATCTTTTTGCCCTTCCGGCGCTCGCCTTCTAGGAATAACAGCAGCTCCTTGAAGTAGGCCGACTCCTTCTCTCCTTCAAGAACCTGGCGCCAGCTCAGCTCTTGCTTCGGAGCCCGAAAAAAATCTAGTTGGCTGTTGTCCATTGGTGTCAATAAAAGGGTCTACAGACCAAGGCCTTCTAAAAATATCGAATTAGAGCCCAGAAAGCGAGCCGGATTTTAGAGCGGAAATCTACGTCGGAATTGAGCGTTCTGCTATGCTACAGCCAGCAATGTTCCCCCTGAAGTTCCTGACGAGGAGGCTGCGTACTCAAGCCCTTCTAGCAGCACCGCCATTACGGCTTCAAGCTGCTGACTGGCGCCGGTTTGAACACTTGCTTGGGCACTCGCATAACTAATGGTTGAACTGCTTGCAGCACTTATATCTGACATGGTTTCTATATCGGCCATCGGTAGACAAAAAGTAAGTAGTTTTCGCTGCGAACCTGCTCCTTTGGCCTGGCCTTAATACGGCTTTGCTGCGTTAATTTCTTCAATAATTTCGGTATATGACGCATAGCGGGACGGGGCAATGCGGCCTTCCTGAACCGATCTCTTAACTGCACACTCCGGCTCATTAAGATGAAAGCAGTTGGAAAACTGGCACTGAACTTGGTAAAGCAAAAACTCGGGGAATGCATCGCGTACTTGCTGCGCTGTGAGATGACTCAATCCAAAATTACTGAGGCCCGGTAGATCAATCACCAAAGCGGGCGGTTCAGGCTGCCGCGCGTAGTTATAAGCGCTTGCATGGGTAGTCGTTTGACGTCCCTGCCGGCTTTTTATGCTGAGGTCTCCTGTTTTTGCATCTGACCCGGGAATCAGCCGATTAAGCAGAGTGCTCTTACCAACTCCTGAGAGTCCAGCCAGCACAATCGTAGAGTACTTCGGAGTTTTTAAAAGTTCATGAATCGTTTCGATTCCCTCTGCGGTGAGAGCGCTTATAGGCAAAATGCGGATGTCTGGCTTGGAGTATGCAGCCAGCATTTGGATAGCGGTGCCGCCGGTATCCTGGTCGATCTTATTTAGAACGATACAAGCTGGAATATGCTCGACCGCGGCGGCAACCAGTATTCGATCCAAGAAGGCTGTGTTCAATAGACCGACTGCAGTCACCGCAAGAAGCAAGTCAGCATTTGCGGCCAAAACTTTCTGCTGGCCAAAATATGTGCGCTTCAGGGAGTTGAAACGTGCATGGAGCCGTTCTATGAAATATTCCTGCCCCTTAAGTGAATACTCCGCGAAATCACCTACTGTTGCATCAAGAGCTTTAGTTGAACTTTTGGCCGAAAACGTGGTTCCACTTGGGAGCCTTAGCTGAACAAAGCGCCTAGTCGCACCGGTCACCTGTCCTATCCCGGATTGAGGGAGGCCGGAGTTAGGGTTGTGTGAGGGCTGCATGTTCGGTTGCCGGTGCTGCGCTGAGCAGCATTTCCTTTAATTCTTGCACTTGATGTAACAGGATCTGAAATACGGCGCCAACGGAAAGGTCATTGCCATATTTCTCAATCAGCATACTAGTGATTGTAAATACAACAGGAGCAATCAACGCCGGCAAAATCCCTCTAACCTCGATTCCCGGCAGTAGCTTAACCAGCAGCCAAAAAATCAAGCCGTTCATTAGAAGAAGAAGTGCCGCATGATATGTGAACCGGTCGGGAATACTGAAAAAGAGCGCCGCATCCCAGGCAAAGGAATTCACAAATGCCAGGCCAAGCACTATAAAAAGCGCTCCTAGAGGGCTGGAGAGAGAAAGACCTCTGATCAGGAAGCAGGTGATGCCCATGGCAATCGATTGTAAAATCCAATAGTTAAAATCGATCGGGATTGAAGAGAGCGATTGAATTGCTTGCTGTGCATTCATTGATCGGCGGAGATGAGAACCATGGCCTTTAGATTCATTGAATAGATATAGGTAAGCTCGTCATTTGTAAATCGAGTGATTACATGATTAAATATAGATAGTTTCTTCTTCATCAACCACTTTATAACGGTGCCCTTATTCAGGGAGGGGTCGACGAACGATGAAAAAGCCTCGCAAGCTTCCAAAAGAGATGTTTTTGTCAATGAAATCTCATGTGTCCGCTCTTAAGGCCGACCGAGAGCAGATGCTCATGGTCTCACCCGGTTTAGTTCTTTTGCTGATTGGAGTCGGCATCATTGTCGCACCGACTTTTTTTCTCGGGTTAATCGCGCTGCTGTTCATCTCGATGGGGATAGTGGTTGCCTTCGTCGGGTGGAAGTTAATGCAGATAAAGCGAAAACTGCAAAAAATGGCACGGGATTTTGAGGCCAAAGTCTACGTGCACGGCGTACAGGTTCACCGGGGAGTTCAGGAAACGGAGATTATAGATGGCTCCGATTCAAAGAAGATAATTCTCCACTAGCCAAGCCCGCGCCTTTTCACTTTAACGCTCGTCAATCCATAGCCGCCCAAACGCAGCTTTTTTTCATCGGTCATGATCGGACTCACCCAAGCGGCTGCATTCACTGTTTGAGCGGAGCATCGTCAGTTGTTACTTTGACATTCCTAAATACGAGGGAATGTCATTATGGAAAACGCAACACACAAATCAACTTCCTTTATAGTAGTAATGTTAGTGGCGTTAGCGGCAACTGTACCTGCTTCTGCTACACCATTCTACCGCGAGACCTTCAGCTACTGCGGGTCAGCTCACAACCCGCACCGTAATGCCTTTGAGGTGGCGGATTGGCGCGCAGTTTTACCAGGCATAAGACGCGCAAAAATCGGAAACTTGAAGGTGCATCCCCCAGGAGGCCCTGGCAATGTAACGGATATAAACTCCAATCCGCGAGGTTCTGAGGATGGGGCCGGATTCTGGGCACGAGAGGTTAGCGGGCTTACAATTTACACTGAGGAGTTAAGCTTCGACGTCTCCAGCCTCGTTCAGGTTGAATACCACCAAAGGCTTAGCGGTATAAGTCTCGAAGGAGTCCCGGACGGCTCCCAGTTAGCGCTATTGATTAACGGAACCTGGTATTTTTCGGACCTGGTCACCCGCCAGGTAGATCGAGGGTTTTTCGAGGCGGTAGTATTGTCACCTCATGAGCTTACCTATGGCACCTCTCCAGACACCCCTGGGGTGGGGCCGGTACCACCGGCAAATTCAGGTGTTGCGCTGCCTTCGGCTGGACCGGTATCAGCCTTCGGCGTCTTTGTGCCGGTCGCACATGGGCGGGTAAGAATCGATAATTTCACTCTTGTTGACGCTTCAACCGAGGAGCGGTTTACCTCCAACAGCACCTTCGCTAAGGAGTGCCGCCAGGTGGAAAATCTTCCTCCGGCTGTGCTTAATGCGTCGTTCTGCGAGGGCGGTGATATTAGGCCCGCCGGCAAGGTAAAGATTGCCCGCGAGTTCAAAAAGAGAATTCTTCGCTCAAAATTCAAGACTCTTACCGCCCTGCGAGACAAGATCATCGCTTCCCTACTCTTGGCGAACAATCTTAGGGTCGATGAGCTGGTTAACTTGACAGTCGCGGATTACCAAAATGGCCTGGGGCAAACTATTACAACTGCCGGAGCATCGCCCAGGAATGTAAAATTGAAAAAATCGGTTAGGAAGCTGGTTGATACTTATCTTCAGGCCAGCGGGTACTCCACATTCTCGGAATATCCACTTTTGCAGTCAATCGAGAAGAGATCTCAGAGGCCCAGTGGGCAAGCTTTGTGCACAAAAGCGATCTCCTCTGTGATTAAAAAGCAGGCCCGCAAGGCCGGGACGAAAGCGAAGATTCGCTCTAAGTAACGGCGTCTCGCATCGCGAACCACACCATCGTTGTTTAAATGAAATGAAAACCTCCAAACGGAGGTTTTCATTTTTTTTTGGGCAAGAATTCATTTTATACCTTTGACCAACGTCATTTTGATCCTATCTTTTTGCGTAGTTTCGGAAGTTTTCACCAGAAGCAGTGCAACACCATCTCAAATTCTGCATCAATAAATCATCCGCCACGCTTGTGCTAGAGGCCCCCGTGTTGTTGTCTATGACTGGCATTATGCTTGCCTTGGTTTTTCCGGTTGTGCCCGGGTCACCTGGGTGGGTTCTCGTTTTTTCGTTAATTCGTAACCAGAGAGGTTCAAATGGCAGTTGGTTTTTCAAGGTTCGCCGCAACCTTCTTGATAGCGGCACTGGCAGTTAGTGCTACTTCGGCGCCCGTTAACGCTCAGGTTCCCGTCTTTCCCGGTGCGGAAGGATATGGGTCGGATACTGTGGCGGGAAGCGGGCGCCATCTCTCTACCCCGCGAACCACTGTTTATAAAGTGGTTAATTTAAACAACAGCGGAAGCGGTTCGCTTAGGGAGTGTGTCGATGCGGTGGTGCCAAGAGTCTGTGTCTTTGAGGTTTCGGGCCAGATTAAACTAACCCAAGATCTCAGCATTCGAAGTCCGTACATCACTATTGCGGGGCAGACGGCTCCAAGCCCGGGAATTCTTCTAACCGGCGCCTCTCTACGCATAGAGTCCCACAATGTACTGGTGCAGCACATGGAGGTGAGACCGGGCGATGGAGCGGGCACGAAGGCAGAGAGCCGTGATGGTTTGACAGTTGGAACGTCTTCCAGCAGCAGACGGGCTTACAAGGTATTTCTAGATCATCTTTCCATCAGCTGGGGAATTGATGAGAACGCTAGCACCTACCATTCATCAACCCATGAGGTCACATTCAGCAAGAGCATTGTTTCGGAGTCGCTTCACGACTCTCTTCATCCTGAAGGTCCTCACGGTTCGGGCATGCTGATTGGCGATTTTACAACTCGTATATCGGTTCATAATTCTTTATTTGCCCACAACAATGACCGCAATATCAGGTTGAAGGCGGGTGCGACGATAGATTTTATCAACAACGTCATTTACAACTGGGGCGGTACGAGCGGATCGAATCTGATGAATATGTCCGACGACACCAACGTTGGCGCTCCGATCCTTCTTAACATGGTGGGAAACGTCTATAAGAGAGGACCAAACAGCCCCTTTCATGCCCCATTGTATGGCCGCAATCTGGAATCCGGTTCTCGCGCATACGTGAGTAATAACATCGGCCCGACACGGCCGACCAATAGCGGCAGCGAGTGGTTGATCTCCAGCATGCCGCAGTCCCCATATCAAGCGTCATCGCCGCCACTTAACATGACCACTGCGGCCCGTTCACCAAGCGATACATTTCAGTTCGTTCTGGCCAATGCAGGCTCTAGGCCGGCTGATCGAAACGACGTCGATGCGAGAGTGATCTCTGAGGTGGCTAATGGTACGGGGACGCTAAAGGATTGTGTGTCAGGATGCTCCCGCCATGCAGGTGGGTGGCCTGCCAGGGCGCAAAACTATAGAGCACTTTCAGTGCCTGATAATTTCAATTCTGACCCGGATGGAAACGGATACACCATATTGGAGGAGTGGTTACACTCTATGGCTGCCGAGGTGGAAGGGCGAAGAGCCGCCCCGGGAGGTCCGACCCCGGCCCAGCCGCCGGATGCAACCAAGCCGCCGTCCTCTCCTAAGCCACCTGCTGCTACACCGGGTTCTCCTAATACGCCTACCGCCCAACCAAACAAGCCGTCGGACGGCAAGAAAAAGAAGCAGAAGGGAAAGGGGAAAAAATCGAAGAAGAAAAACAAGCAGAAGCAGCACAGAGCAGGTGGCGGCAAAGGCTGCCCGGCAAGTGCCCCTTCCGGGTCTTGTGCGGCGCTAAAACGGTTAGAGCTGGTTAAAAGCAGAGTTGTTTGCCGTGATGATAAATCGCGCTCGTGCAAAAAGGCTAGAAGAGTGCTTGCTTCTCTCAACATACGAGGGAAGGCGCTTCGCCGTCTGATTCGTGCAAGGGAGAACAAGCTCGAAAGACTGAGGTTAAAAAGGCAACGTAAGAGTAAAACTTAAATAACCAAGAGGCCGGCGAGGTCAGCGAGAGGAGATTGAGCTTTTATCTCACCGCTCTCGCTGGTTTCATTGCTAGCCCCGGTAGTTACGAGCTTGCGGGTTTTAGACGCCTACGTATGGACCCGCTATAGCCGCCGGCGCAAGGGCCGTCTCTGGTAGATATAAACGGCGGTATCTCTCGATCACGAGCTCCATAGAGTACTGTTCTGTTATTCTCCGGCGCCCGAGTTCGCCAAGTTTCGCCCGCTTTAGCGGCCCGAGCTGAATCATCGAAAGGATGGCTTGTGAAATAGCACTTGAGTTCCCTCTCTCTACGATAAGTCCGAGTCCTTCCAGCAGCTGGGCCGATGCTCCAGCATCTGTTGCCACACACGGAACTCCGCATGACATCGCCTCTGCAAGTACATTCGGGAACCCCTCGCTAGTTGAAGGGGAACAGTAAACGTCAAAAGCCGCCATTAACTTCTCGACGTTCTCTGATCCTCCGAGTAGATGCACATTTGATACTTCTCTATTTTTCAAAAGCCGCGCGATCTCATTATTTCGAGCGTCGACCTCTCGGCCAGCCAGCACGAAATGAGCGTGCGGCACCTTTGCCACTACGTGGGGAATTGCCTCCAAAAGATAGCTCTGACCCTTATGAGGGTGGAACCTTCCAACGCAGCCCACGATTATAGCGTCCCCGGGAATATTCAAGCGTTGCAACAGCGCAATTCGGGCCGATGGATCTGGACGATATCTACTATAGTCGAACCCATTGTAAATCATAATCGAACGCTTCGCGCAGTATCCGATGGTTTCGTGCTGGCGTCTGCTGACATCACTGTTGTAGATAATCGCTCGTGTATGGTGCGAGAGCAAAGCACCCAGCGTTATTGCCGCCTTTGTTGAGAGGCCGTCATAGCTTAGATCGTAGAGGGACCTGCGGATATTCCAATATACGTACGGCCTGACGCCGGAGGCCCAACTTGCCACCGTCGCTGCGAGATTGGCATGATGCATCCACCCCTGGATTATGCCGGGACGATGCCGCTTGATTAACCTTGTCAATTGCAGAAAGCCGGCGAATGTAGGACGGCCAGCGGGCATGCACAGCTCGAGTACCGTGGAGCCGGCCTTCTTGAAGTTTTCAGCGAGTTCACTTTTGCCGCTAAGTGAAACGATTATGTTATTCAGGCCGAGTTCATTAAGTGCAGTAGTAAGCCGCAGCAGCATGCGTTGTGCGCCGTCGCCATGAAGCGAAGTAATACAGTGCATTATCTTGGAGGGATCGCCTTTCATTCTACAACCTCTCGGCTGCCCGCATCTGCATGCCGGTGACGAACTCGGCTCCGCGCAGCAGCCAGTATGGTCTTTGAAGCCTTCCCAGGAGCTTGGCGCTTTCAATAGGTTTGAAGCCGTCCGGTGCGGCTCTGCTGCCCGCGAGTAGCACCGCAGTACTGACAGAGGCAGCGGTGAGCAGAACCACCAAATCAGAGGAGGTCACTGAACGGATCCAAATTTGTAGTGGTAGCAGTACGGCCGCAAGAGCGGCGCTCAGCCATATACCCGGAAGATGTGCAGCTAAGAATTGTTGTACATTCAACCTCAACAGCTGAAGGGCGCGGTATGACAAAAGCAGGTAGTTGATGAATACAGCCGCTAGAACCGCAATTGTTATTCCTGTTAGTCCCCAACGGCTGCCTAGAATACAACCCCCGATCACAAGCGCAGCATAGGCCGCCTGTATTCCGGCATGCTGAAAAACGGCGCCTAAAGCTCTCAGCACGGTATCTCCACATTTATAGGCGCACCTAAAAAAAATCCCAAGGGAGAGCACCTGCAGCACACCGGCGGCGCCAATCCAATGAGATCCGAACAAAAGTGAAATTATCTCCCGTGAAAAAAGCAGCACAAAAACGGAGAAAGGCAGCGACACCAGTCCTATTAGCTCGATTCCTACCAGTAGAACTGCACTTAGTTTGGCAGGGTTGCTTTGACGTTGAGCCATTGCAGGAAAAAGGACGCGATCGATTATTTGAGCGATATAGGTCGAAGGAAGCGTCATTAGCTGGTATGACCTGCTATATAGACCTAAAGCAGCGGCTCCCAGAAATCGGCCCACTACCAGATTATCTCCCTGAAGCGCGACGAAGTTCAGCAATCGTCCTAAACTGAAACCAACGCCGGTGCGAAAAAGCTGAGACGCCTCCTGTTTGTGTATAGAGATCGACCAGCCGGACCGTGACATTTTTAGAGTTAGTAGAAGCTTTATTAGCCGCGATCCTAGGTGCGAAAACACCAATGCCCACACGCCAAATCCGCTTAGAGCAAGCGCGATACCCATGGCGCCGCTTCCCAGCAGATACGCCCCGTTTTCCACTATCATGAGCTGCTTAAACTGCATGTCTCTCATGAGAAGACAAAGTGGTACCTGAGTTATTGCGTCAAATATAAATACAAGAGCAAGCACAGCTGTTACCGGTTGTAATATCGGCTCTTTGAAAAAGCCCGCTATTGGGTAGCTGGCCATAAATAAAGTGCCAGCCATTACAAGCCCTGTGATTAGGGATATTACGACGGCAGAATCGATGTGGCGGCGGGTTAGAATTTCTGACTGTACAACTGCCGGTCCGATCCCAAATTGTCCCACCCGTTCGGCGAAGGTAGTGAAGATAATTGCCAGTCCGACGATTCCGAAGTCTCTGGGCGTAAGAAGGTGAGCGAGAATCGATATGATGGCCAGACGGGAGATGGCGTCAATGGCGGCAGAGCAGTAAGACCACGACAGGCCTGACAATACTTTTGAGCTTAGCTGATCGCGATCAATCATTTTTCATCCGGATAATCGGCTCTTACAGCATGATCCATACCGCTGCTTAAATCCTCCTAAAATGGCTTACGAGGATCATGATAAGAATGTTCTGAAGGGTATCTGATTGACGTAATGTAAACCATGCGATTCAGTATGAGTAATATCACCTCGAAGCAGCGTCTTGTAGTTATCTTGGCTAATGCCTATGTGGTTTTTGTGTGTGCGATTTTCTTGAGCACGGGTGATATGGCGCTTGGGAAATTCGGCTACATCTCAACGCCCACGATCATGGCGATATTGCTTTTGCTTCCGATCGCTGTTGTATCGACCGTTTCGGGGTTTAAAGATAGAGGTCTGCCAATAAGGGAGACGGTAGAGGCTAATCTGCTTCCAATCTCTGCATTTCTGCTGATTGTTTGTGCCTCCTTTGCCTGGGCCTTGCACCCTACAGCATTTTGGCATGACGGGGCCAAATATATTTTTCTGGATTCTTATGGATTTATAATTTTTGTGCTTTCGTTGTTTTTGCTGCTGCACCGCCGCTTCCGAAGTGCGCGCCTAATCTTCGCGCGGGCGGCTTTAGTAGCGCTCTTTCTCTCGATGATGACGGACTTGATGCTGCCCGGCTTCTTCTCTGTAGTGCCATCAAGGGCGGCGGGATTTCCAGGTAATTCCAATTATGGCGCCCTCGTCCTTAATTTTTTATGCGCGGCGTCGTTGACATATCGCACTGCAACCGTGATGAAGAAAGGAGATCTATTTTACCTCGGACTGACCGCGGTTGGCGTATTCACGACACAGTCTCGCAGCGGTATTTTAGAGTTTTTGGCGCTTTTGTCCTTCTATTTCATTTACTGTCAGGCAGCAGGAGGATGGAGCGCTTTAAGACTTGCTGCATGGATCGCATCTATTGTGGTGCTGCTTGCTTCTATAGCGCTAGTTGCAGTGCTGTTAGCCAATAACACGGCGATGTTCGAAGGCTATAGAACGCGACTCGATAGACTGGGCGGCAATAGCCAGATCGACGACGGATCGAGCAGTGATAGAATTCAAGCTGCAAAGGCAGCTCTTGAGAAAATAGATGATTCACCGATATTAGGCCACGGCACAGGCCATAGCCGCTTTCTGGAAACTCCTCCTCATAACATTTACTTGCAGCAGTGGGTGAACTGCGGACTATTAGGCCTTCTCGCCTATCTGATGCTGCTAATCGGTTCTTGGTGGGTTTATTTCAAACGGGAATGTCCTGCCGGGATGGGCCTTATTACGGTCGCTATTGTGGGCGGATTCTTCAGTCACAATATACTCGAACAGCGCCCCTTTCTCATGCTACTAGGCATGCTGTTGACCGAATCAGCAGTGAAAGCGCGCTGGAGGTGGGCGGCGTCCCGCCCACCGAAGCTTTACGTCGTCTACGCCCAAGTAGGGGAGGACAGGACGCCATCGGCAGCGGATATTAGAGCCGTTGAACGCGGCTTATACCAACCTGTGCACTGACACCTGTGCTGCACTGACAAGAGCGCTCTTCTGCCACTAATCGTGTGACGTGAGCCCGGTAAATAAATGTGCTTAGAACCTCTGCACTTGACCACAATGAATGGCTTTCCACAAGCGAGTCCTTCTAGGCGGTGTCGAGTGGAGGAGGTATCATTGCACAGCCTCGAACCCCGCAAGCAGAGGAACCTCGTTCCGGGGAGCTGTATCCCGGCTGATGGTACCGATTCCCGCCAGGCTCAGGTAGGCTTTGGTTGCCGCGCTCACGGAGTAATTCTGCATCACATACGCAGCTGCGTCATTGCGTCTATGCGAATCGATTGAACGGAGCATGGCTTCACTTAATGAGGCCGGATCATTTAAAGGCACCAGATCTCCGTAGTATCCATCTGAAAGGCACTCGCGCGGCCCGCTCTGGCAGTCAGTGGCTACAACCGGCGTTCCGAAAGACATAGCCTGCAGCAATACATTCGGCATCCCTTCAGATACGGATGATAGAACGAAGAGATCGCAGTGTTTTAAATAGGGGAACGGATTAACTCTAAATCCAGGCATCGATACCGAGTGATTTAGATCCAGCCTATCAATCAGTTCGGTCAACGAACTCCTCAACCGCCCCTCTCCTAAAATAACTAACCTTGCCGGCCGCCTTCGCACTACAGCCTGAAACGCTCGAATTAACAACGCGAAGTTTTTCTCCTCTACAAGCCGCCCTGCGCCGAGTATTACCGGAAGTTCGCGGTTTTTGAGCCATGGATGTTCGATCTCGCCTTCCGCCAGGCTGAAAATATATTCATCAATAACCGGAGTGGGCAGAACTCTAATTTTCTCTGCGGCAGCCGGCATCAAGGAGGCCAGCTTATCGCGTACCCCGTTCGAAACGGCAATTATGCCGTCGGAATATCGATAGAGTGCATGCGAAAGGGCATGAGTTATTCTGGCGGAGGCGGTATGTATCTGTTCGGCAGACGGAGCGCTAGACTCGCGCACTATGACTTTGGCGGGAGATCCGGAGAGCTTTGCAGCGATTATCGCCAAGGTATTAACGTGAGCCACAGTTGCATAAAGAGCGGCCGGCTTTTCGCGCTGCAGATATTTTATAAGGCCGGGCAGCGCGAGTGCGGCGCGTGAGCAGTTAAGATTTATCACCCGCGCAGCCGCCGGCACGGACTCCATGAGCGGTCCGCTAGCGCTTATCACCAACACATCAACACTATGGCCCAGGGCGATTGCGCCGCGCGCGAAGTTAAGCATCGCTCGCTCTGCTCCGCCCCCTTGAAATGAGGCTATAATTATAGCAATGCGCGGCCTTTCAAGCACAATGCGCTTCAGATGGACGCTTCTATTCTTGTTTCCCACCGATCCTCGTAACTATTCTGCTTAAGTCCCATATTAAATAGATACTCATCAATGACCTGCCGTTCATCGAAACGTTGCTCGGCAAGCCGACGGCTCGCTTTCCCCATATGCTGCAATGAAACATAAGGCATTTCTGCAAAGCGCTGAATGGCCGAGCGCAGGGATTCAGAATTTCCCGGAATTACAAGCTCTCCATTGATACCTTCAATCACGGTATCACGGCACCCCTTCCATGCCGTGGTGATTATGGGCAGGCCGCAGGCCAGGGCCTCTAGAAGCGAGCGCGGCACTCCTTCATTATAGGTTGATGGAAGCACTGCAACGTCTGCGCCGTGCAGATAGGGGAGGATGTTGTCTGTCCCCGGAATGAACTCGATGAGTCCTTCCTGATGCGCTGCCAATAGCCTGGTTTCTAGCGCTCGGGAACGGGGATCGCGCTTCTCGACTCTTCCTACTATTTGAAAGCATATCCGGCCTCTAAAAACATCCGGCAACTGACGTATCGCCGATAATAAAAGATCGAAGCCCTTTTCGGGAATCAATCGTCCAATCATCAAAAAGCGACGTGGACCTGGTAGTGATGTCCTGCCCGCAGCGGCGAATCGATGAAGGTCTACGCCTGAGCCCGGAATTCTAATGCTCGACTCGGCCCGAACCAAACCGGATGTGCGGCAAAAGGCGAGATCTTCGTTGTTCTGAAAGAATACCGTTTCGACTTCGCGCAACCAGCGGCGGTACATTAAACGAGCGCAGATATTGAGTGGGCCCGCTCCTTGAAATGCCTTTCCGAGCCCTGGAACATTCGCGATCTGTTTGAAGCCTAGAATTCGGCGAACCATGGCAGCATAAAGATTGCATTTAATCGTATACGAGAGCACATAATCTGGGTGCAGTCTACGAAGAAGGCGGTATAGCAGGTTGACCGAGGTCACCTCCATCAAGGGATTGAGTCCCCCAGCGGATAAAGGCCAATGATAATGAGTAGCTCCCAATTCCTCTATCCTGGCAACATAATCATCCGCCGGCGCGATGGTACTCACTCTACAACCGCGAGCAAGGAGCTCTCGGATAAGATTCGCTCTAAAGTTGTAGATGTACCAAGAGCTATTGTATACGATGACGGCGTGCAACTCCGGTACCTCCTCAGATATGCCGGCAGCAGCCGGAGAAATTACATTAGCATCCAAGGATTAACGCGCCCCACTGCCCGACAAGACTACGCTGACCGTTTTGAAAGCGATGAATATGTCGAGCTTGAGCGACCTCCTTCGCACATACAGCAGATCCCAAGCCACCTTCTCTCGGTACTCCTCAACCGAAGAGCTATATCCGCCTAAAACTTGTGCCAAGCCGGTAAGGCCCGCCTTGACTGCAAGCCGGCGGTGAACGCACGGTATTACGCGCGCTAATTGCACAGCTATCTCCGGCCGCTCAGGTCTAGGTCCGATAAGGCTCATTTCGCCGCGCAAAACGTTTACCAACTGTGGCAGCTCATCCAGCCTGGTGCGCCTTAAAATCCTACCGATCGGCGTTATCCGCGGGTCCGATTTGGAAGCCATTACAGCCCCAGTACCGGCCTCGGCATCGCGCTGCATGCTGCGGAACTTGTACATTGTGAATATGCGGCCACCCTCGGTGAGCCGGCGCTGGCGGAGTAATACCGGACGGCCCGAAGAGAGTAGTACCAGAAGGGCCGTAATCAGGATTAGCGGGCTGCAAAGGACAAGCAGCGATACAGCACCCAATACATCGATGGCGCGCTTTTGCCAGGCATATGACCCGCCTTTTCTTGTTATCTTAACCCGATAGTGCTCACTCTTTTCAGTAAGCGGCACAACTTTTGGAACCGCAATCAGGGCAGGAATGGAGGGAGCGCCGTACTTTCCAGAAAGAAATCGTTTCTCCAGAGCCGCCGGCGGATGATCGTATTTCCGATCAAGCGGCTCGGCATAATCGATTGCAATGCTTCTTCTAAATAACATAATTTCAAGGAGCCTTGTGATGGCGATACTTCGTCGTCAATTGAAAAATCCGGGGAAGCAGAACAGGCAGCGCGGCGACGGTATTCGCCACTAGACGCATGTATGTAACTGCATCAACCGAACATTCGATAGCTCAATGTGATGAAGCTATCTGTTAGACAGCAGAAGCGAAATGACTGTCGTCATACGGCGTGCAGTAAGGGCGAGTCTGCGAGCTGGCACTGCCGAAGCGGCTCATATCAAAATCGTTTACGACCACTCCAAGTATGCGCGCTCCGACCAGCATCAATCTCCGCCGCACCTCCTTTGCGGAAGCCTTCTCGGTTAGGTTGCTTCGCACCACTATTACAACCGCCTCGGTTGCTCTGGAGAGGTGCAGTGCATCGGAAACGGGGAGCACCGGCGGACTGTCGACAAGCACAAAATCATAGTATTCCTGAAACTGCTTAATCAGATCCGCGAGCCGCTTAGAGCTGACAAGTTCCGAGGGATTGGGTGGCCTGGAGCCTGCCGGCAGAACTGTGAGGTTTTCGATTTTACTGGTGTGCAGCGCTTCTGCCAGAGAGATCTGACCGACAAGCACGTCAACAATCCCTCTTTTCTCGGGCGGCATGCCCAAGAGCCGGCCTAAGCTTGCACTTCGGAAGTCCGCGTCGATGACCAGCGTCCTGTGACCGGCTTTAGCAAGCGTAACTGCCAAATTCGCGGTTATCGTGGTCTTTCCCTCCTGCTGCTGTGAGCTGGTGATAAGAATACTTTTAGGCGGCGCATCGACCGTAGAAAGCAGTATGCCGGCTTTGATAGTACGCAGCATCTCGGACACAATGGCATTGGGCGCGCTAACTGTGACCAATGGGGAAAGCTGCACGTCCTCGCGGTGAGATGAAGAGCCGTTAGTACTGACGCCAGAAGTAGGCGAAGCAGATTTGGAGGCCGGTTTACCGGCTTTCGAAGATGGTTGCAGCGGGCGCTCCTTATCAATCGCATTTTCATCCGGAAGCGCCATTCGCTGCCACGCTACCGAGCGAGGACGCTTTGGTGCTGCTTGCCCATAAGCCGGGAAATGCTTGTCGTTCTTGAATGCAGGAATAAATCCCAGAAGCGGAAGCTGCATACCGGCGGCGGTTTCTTCCGGAGTCGTAAATGTTCCATCGAAAAATTCAAGCGCTATCGCCACTACTATGCCGCAAGCCGCTCCTACCAGCGCTGACAAAACGAGTATGAGGTTTACTTTTGGCACAGCCGGCTCTGTGGGTACTTGAGCATGTTCACTAATAAATACGGTGTTGCCTCCGCTTGAGGCGCTTATCTGAGCCTCCTCAATCTGCTTTAGCACCGTTTGATAAAGGTCTCGAAGCGACTCCGCCTCGCGTTTGAGAAGATTGTAGTGCACCAGCAGCTTCGAGTCGTCGTTGGTTTGGGCTTTCTCAGATTGAATCTGTTCACGTAGCCTTTCTTCGGAGTTTTTATCAGCCTCAAAGCGTGCCCGCGCATTGTTTATAAGCCGCTTCCGTTCCTCTTGGATTGAACGCTTGAGGGTTGCTACTCGTGCCTTCAACTCTTTCAGCGCTGGAAACTCGCCGGTCACCTTTTCCGCTAATTGGGCCGCGTCTGCTTGTGCTTGGTGAAGCGAGGCCCTCAACACACCCACGGTCTCATCATCGACTGCCGAAGCTTCCGAAGGGTCAGCTCCTTCAACCTGGCGATAGATACTCTCCGACGCAACTCTGCGCGCGGTAGCGGCACTGAGAAGCTCGTTGAGGGTGCCGATCTTACGAATTGATAAATCGGATCCGTCGCTTGTCGATGATACTACCAGCTTATGCTCTTCCGCATAGCGTCCCAGCGCTTCTTCAGCTTTTTGCAGCCGTTGTTTGAGATCATCTGACTGTACCCGCAGAATTTGCATATTGGCCAAAACGGTATCCTGCCGCTCCTGGCGTATTTGATTTACAAAGCTCTCTGAGTGAACATTTGCAATGCGTTTTGAAAGTTGGGGGTCAGCGGTAGTAGCCGTAACTTCAACTAGTGACGTTTCATGAATCGGACTGACATCAATAAGGCCTCTGTAGGATCTAATCAACTCCTGCCTGTGAAGATAATGTGATGGGTCATCATTGAGCAGCTCCGGTTTAGCGGTGGCATCGGACGAAGGGGTGAACCAGGACAGGATCCAGCCGGTCAGCGAAAAGCCGCTCTGTGACACCAAGTAGTCGTGCACATCGCGTGCTAAACCTTCCCTTGCAAGCGCTAAATCAGCGGTGGCTCTACGGCGTAGCTTTGCAGTAGTGGTCCTTTGAAAGTCATCGCGGCGGGTATCTAGCCCATACATGCTTTCACCGCTCGATCCTGCAAGCAAAGGGGCGTACCCTCTAATCTCAAGCACTGCTGTAGCCTCATAAAGCCGCTTCGCAAAAAAGCAGTAGAGCGCGCCGCACATAAATACGGCCAGTGCCACTGCAAGAATGATCCGCTTTCTTTTCCGAAAGAAGGGAAGGATATCGGCCAATTCTTGCTGGCTGCCAGAGAAATCGGCAGGGACACCGGGTGTTGCTCCGGGGTAGCCATTGGGCAGCGGCAGCAGGCCAATGGGTCTAATATGACTTAATGTATCTGGTCTGGATTCGTCGTTTCTGCTCATCTTGCCTCTATCTCACTGACCCGCTGAAACCGAAGCCCCTAAATATGCCGTTGATGGTCTCTACTACCTGCCGTCTCATGAACCTGCCAGATTCGCTCGGCACTCGAACTAGATCGCCATCTCTTAATCTAATGTCGGGGTGTCCACGCAGAGCCACATTCTCTATATTTAACGAGATCGAGGCCTTTCGTCCGGCGCCGATGTCTCGAATTACTTCTACCTCATCGGCCTTGGCGGCGTATGTAAGACCTCCGGCTGCCGCAATAGCGCTCAAGACGGAGGTACGCGATGCAAGGGGAAATGTCCCCGGCTTCTGAACTTCGCCATCGACATCAAAACGGCCCGCTTCGGGAACTATGACTGTATCGCCCGGCATTAGCGGAATCAGAAGCGGGGGAGATTCGATGCTTCCGGTGAGATCTTCATGATCAATCTCGACTCCAAACTGCTGGGACGCGGCATATTTAGGTGCAGCCTCTGCCTGCACTGAGGGTTCCGGGCTGCCGGTCACAATGTTAGAAACGGGTTGCATGGCCGTGGCGCTCTGAAGTGCCGGGGCGGCTGCTGTGTGGCTGGCCGCTGTCTGGGCAACCACCGGTCCGAACTGAGCAGCAGGAATAAGTACAATCCTATTGCCTGCTTTGTCGGTGCGCCCGCCCGCAGCCGAAAGCATCTCAATAAGGAGCTGCCCCTCTCTGGTCAGCGGATACAGGCCCGGTTTTGCAACGGCTCCAATTACTGATACTTTTGCCGATTCAAAGCTTCTTATACTTATATCAATCCTCGGGTTTTTGATGAAGCGGCCCATCTGCTGCGTGACTTCCTGTCTCAGCTGCGGCAGGGAAAGTCCCGCGGCTCGCACGCTGCCAATCAATGGAAAGCTCGCCATTCCATCCGGCGCAACGTGTGTCTCTCCGCTCATGTCATCAAAACCATAAATAGAGAAGGCCAGCATGTCACCGGGCCCAAGATTATACACGCCATGGCCACTTTTGAATGTTGCGGTGGTCCTTTCACTAATGAGTTTATTAAGGCGCTCTCTTAGTTTAGCTTCTTGAGCCAAGAAGGCGTCGGGACCGGCGATTTGTACGCCCGCCGTTCGAAGTTGACCTCGCGCCTCTTCTTTGGCGCTTGAATTGCCGTCGGAATTGGCCGATTGATTTATTTCACTTCGCGAGGGTGTATACCTGATGCAAGATTGCAGTGGAGTGACTAGTGCAATCACTAGAATCGTTATCAGGCTCTGGTTAAAATAGGTTTTCATGACAAGCAGGCGCCTTCTTAACTAGTTAAAATCCATCAATGCTCCATTGTGTATTGATCATACCCTAGCCTGATCAATGATCGGCGCCATAAGCGGCCCAACAAAAAGGACCCACGGTGCGGCATCCCGTTTAGCAGGCCGTATGGGACGACTATGTACAAGCGTGAGGCAAGAGTGTAGCCTAGGAGCTTCAGATTTTTTAGTGTCTTATAGCCGGCTCACAATGAGCGAGAACATATGACAGCAATATTAGTGACAGGAGCTGCCGGCTTCATAGGGTCGCACGTCGCCGAGCGTCTGCTTTCAAGAGGTGAACATGTAATTGGGGTTGATGAGGTTAATGACTACTATTTGACCGACATCAAACTTCGCAACATAAGCTTGCTTTCAAAACAAAGCGGTTTTAAGTTTTATCGCTGTTCCTTGTCCGACACTTCAGCCCTTAAAGCGGTTTTTAATGAGAACCGTATCGAGCGAGTTGCTCACCTAGCGGCACGAGCCGGTGTGAGGCCTTCAATTGAGAATCCGGAACTATATGAGCGCGCTAACGTTCACGGCACACTGAATTTACTGGAATGCATCCGGCAAAAACCTGTCAAAAATCTCGTTCTTGCCTCTTCCTCATCGGTATACGGGAATTCACGCCAAGTTCCTTTTAAAGAGGACGATGCGGCTACTGATCGTCCTATCTCTCCGTATGCTGCAACTAAAAAAGCAACTGAGGTGATGGCCTACACATATCATCAACTCTTCGGATTGAAAGTGAATGTAGTGCGGCCCTTCACCGTATATGGGCCGCGAGGACGTCCGGACATGGCCCCTTGGCTCTTTATTGAGGCTGCCGTCAACGGCAGGGCGATCGCAAAGTTTGGCGATGGAAGTTCACGCCGCGACTATACCTATATAGATGACTTTGTGGATGGTTTCGTGAATGCCATCGATCGGGAGTTCGGATATGAAATATTCAATTTAGGCAACTCCCATACGATCTCCCTTAATGAGGCGCTTGAGACAGTAAGTTTGATTACGGGCAAGCAGCTAATAATTGAGCAGAAGCCCATGCAGCCGGGAGATGTCGAGGTCACCTACGCGGATATAAGCAAGGCTAGAGCGATGCTCGATTATGAACCGAAAACAGCTTTTCAAGAGGGCATGCGCCGGTTTCATGAGTGGTTTCTGGCCAATGGTTCACGATGATATTGCGCACTCCCGTTTCTTTCGCTCTCAAAGGATGATCAAGGACGTCACTCCTCGCGCGTGATTTGCTTTCGAATCCGTACACTTTGCATTAAAAGCATAGAATGCCTGTTCAAAGTGTTCGACTGCTGGCTTTGACGGTGCTCTTCCTTGCGGGCTGGCTTTTATCGCCGGCCAGGGAATCAAAAGGAGGAAACCTCAAGGCGGTTCGTTATGCCGCTGCTCAAACTCAGTTGCCGGTTTTTCCGGGAGCGCGAGGGTTTGCGGCGTTCACCCCTGCGGGCAGCGGCCGCCACACACCATCACCCCGCAGCGCCCTTTTCATAGTTTCTAACCTAAATTCTGCTGGTCCCGGTTCCTTGCGCGAAGCTTTAGAGGCGCGAACTCCTAGAACCGTTGTGTTTGCAATTTCGGGCGTGATCGATATGCGCGGGCCGGTAAAGATCCGCAACCCCTATCTCACGGTGGCCGGTCAAACGGCGGGAGGTCAGGGGATCACTGTCGTAACGGAGCGCTTTGAGGTTGCTACACACGATGTGCTGCTGCAAGATTTCGCCATATTCATCGGCGACCGCCCCGGACTAACTAAGCCGAGCGAGCGCGATGGGATTGTGCTGAACGGTGAGCGCAGTCCCGTTTACAATGTGATGATCTATAGGTTGTTGATCGAGGGAGCAATTGACGAGAACTTTAGCACCTATAAGAAGGTCAGGAATGTCACGATAGACAGTAGTATAATCGCTAATTCCTTAAATCGCTCTATGCATAGCAAGGGTGAACACGGGAAGGGGATCTTGATAGGTGACGGTACCCAGAGCATTTCGATCGTGGGTTCGTTATTATCCTGTAACCACGACCGCAACCCGCGGGTGAAGCAGGGAGCGAGCATTGAGTTCATAAACAATGTAGTTTACGGATGGGGCGGACGTACCGGTTGGAACGTATTTAACATCTCGGGGGAGAGGAAAAAGGATCGCCCCGTTCTCGCAAGCATAATCGGCAACCTTTACATCCCCGGCCCGCATGGCCGAAGCGATATTCCGATTCTATATCCTAAGGGTTTAATCAAGGGCAGCAGGGTGTTCATGCGCGATAACCTTATGCTCGCCAGCACTCGCATGCTCGAGGGAAATAGAGCGGAACGGCCTCCATTCTCCATCTCTTGGGACAGCGAACCGTTCGGGGGCTCGGGCATTTTTCCACTTCCGGTAGATCAGCTCTGGGACCACGTCTCGAAAAATGTGGGCCCGTCCCCCTCGCGCAGGGCGAAGAGAGTAAAAGATATTATTGACGAAGTTCAGAGCCGCAAGGGGCGGCTCAAGAATAAGGTGGGCAAAAAACGTTCGGGAGCACTTCCGTTTCCCGACTACCGTTCCCGCGGCAGTGACCTGCGGCTGCCCCCGCATCCGAATGCGGTGAATCCCGCAACCGGTTACACTGAGCTTGAAACATATCTCCATTCGTTCGGGTGAATATGCGTAGAGAATTGTAACGGGACAATGCAGAGGTTAAACGAAGGCCTCTTCGGCTCCGGCTCCGCCGATAGCGATCTTGCCCTCCGCCTCCAGTCTCCGGACAATGTCGACGATCCCCTGCTGAGCCTTTTCCACATCTTTTACTTTAACAGGGCCCATAGCTTCCAGGTCCTCTTGAATCATGGCGGCCGCACGCTGCGAAACGTTCTTGAAGATTAGATCTTTCAGCTCAGGGCTCGCTGTTTTTAATGACATAACAAGTTGGTCACGAGGTACCTCTTTGAGCACAGTTTGAATTCCGCGGTCATCGATCTTCTTCACATCCTCGAACGTGAACATCAAGTTGCGGATCTGCTCAGCCAGCTCGGGATACATCTCCTCAATTTCGGTAAGGATGCGTTCTTCGTTAGAGCGGTCGACGAAATTCAAAATATCGGCAGCAGCCTTCGGGCCCCCAATCTCTTCGTCACTGTCTAGTCCGCTTCCTTTTAATTGGGTACGCAGCACTTCGCGTACTTCATCTATCACATCCCCTTTCACGTTATTTAGATTGGCGATCCTGACTAGTACCTCAGTCTGCCCTTCATCACCCATTTTTTGTAATACATTGGCGGCTTGATCGGGATTCATCTTCGTCATGAGGAAAGCGACGGTTTGCGGATGTTCTGCTGCTATGAATGCATTAAGAATTTTTTCAGGCACATCTGCCAGAATGACGTTAATCTGTTCCTTGCGTGAGCCGGTGATATACTCAAGCAGACCTTCTCCGGCGCTTTCTCCAAATGCCGAAGAGATTACGTCTTTCGCAAATTCGCGGCCGTCGACAAGCAACGTGTCGCCGGCTTTAATCATGTTCCTGAATTCTTGAGTTATCTTGAACTGAGTCTCTCGATCTACTTCGGAGACTGCCATGAATGCGCGGCTGATGCGCTTAACCTCTTGTTCGTTGAGGAATTGCATCACCTTTGACGCGGTGTCCTTGCCTAATGACAACAGCGTCAGAGCCGCTTTCTCTACGTTATTGAGCTCACGTGACATAGCCGAAAAACCGGTTCGATGATAGGCTTATTACGTAATTGTCCTATCAATGGTATCGTTAGTTTTGATGAGATGTTTGAGCAATTGGCCGCAAAGCTTAATTTGCACGGATAACCATTTGGTTTAACAGAGTTTTTTGAGCACGTCCATGAGTGATAAGGCCACGCGCCTCTATGAGCAGCATTTTAAGGAGGCGGTTCGCGCAGTTATCAAAATAGACTCACACGGCTCTACACGCCGCATCTACCGCCTTGTGGGCAGCGGAAGAACTGTCATAGCGGTCGAGAATGACGACTTCAAAGAGAACCGCGCATTTATCACATTCTCCAAACAATTTCGCTCTCTCCATCTTCCCGTGCCAGAGATCTACGCCGAAGACCCGGATGGCGCAGCTTACTTGCAGGAGGACCTTGGAGACAGGACATTATTCGATATGCTGTCCAGTTTACGTACTGCCGATGATCCATTTCCTGCAAAGGTTGAGGCTTGTTATTCGGAAGCTCTCAAAATATTGCCACGCTTTCAGATAGAAGCAGGCAGAAAACTAGATTACTCCGTGTGTCATAAGCATAGTTCGTTCAGCTCTGAAATGATGTTGAACGATATGCACTACTTCCGCGACGAGTATCTGCGGCGTGTAAACTGGCAGTTTGATCAGGAAGCTCTGAACAAGGAGTTCGGCCGGTTTGCGGAGCTTTTGAAAAGCGCCGATAGTAATTTTTTCATGTATCGTGACTTCCAGTCACGAAACATTATGGTGCAAGAGGGGCGTCTAAGTTTCATCGATTATCAGGGAGGCTGCCGAGGGCCGCTTCAATATGATGTCGCCTCTTTACTTTATCAAGCTGCCGCGCGAATTCCTCAGACCTTCAGAAACAAGCTGCTGGAGGTTTATCTATCCGCGGCCGGCGCCTACTTGAAGCTTGATCGCGATCTCTTCCTGAAGCATTTCAGCGCTTTCGTTTATCTGCGCATAATGCAGGTGCTCGGAACCTATGGCCTGCGTGGATTGCACGATAGAAAGCCTTACTTCGTAGAAAGCATCAAATACGCGCTCAAGAACCTCAGTGAGCTCTATCAGCAGGATGGTCTGCCGCTACCGATGCCAGAGTTTGAGCGTTTCATTCAATCGATTCCGGCCATCGAGGAAGTTCCGCGTCTCAAAGTAAAGATATACAGCTTCTCATATAAACAGGAGCCTTCGGTGCCATACAACCAGCATGGCGGCGGTTATGTTTTCGATTGCAGATGCCTGCCAAATCCCGGGCGCGAAGAGGCATACAAATTTAAGAGCGGTCTCGAAAAGAGCGTTGTAGAGTATTTAGAAGCCAAGGGCGAAGTGCAGCAGTTTTTCGATACCGTTTCAGAACTTGTTGAACAGGCTGTACAGGCATATATGACGAGGAAGTTTACCGAACTATCGGTGGCCTTTGGTTGCACGGGTGGCCAGCACCGTTCGGTATATCTCTCCGAGAAGCTCTCCAGACATCTCTCTCAGCACTATGATGTCGATGTCGAAGTGTCGCATCTGAACCGTATCAATTGGCTGCGGAAATTAACGGCGGAGACATGAAAGCGATGATACTGGCAGCCGGCTACGGCAGCCGGTTGGGAGACCTTACCAAAGGCACGCCAAAGTGCCTGCTAACTATTAACGGCAAAACCCTTATCGAATATGTAATCGACAACCTAAAAACGGCCGGTGTTGGTTCCATAGTGGTAAACCTTCATCATCTTGCCGATCAAGTCACCAGCTATTTCAAAGCCAAGAATAACTTCGGTCTTGAGGTTAATTTCTCCTATGAAGAGAAAATACTTGGTACGGGAGGTGGATTGAAAGCGGCAGCCGCACACTTCAGCCGGGAAGAGTGCTTCATAATGCACAATGCCGATGTATATTCGGAAGTTGATCTCAAAACCATGTCATCCTCTCACTTGCAAAACGGCGCGGTCGCCACTCTTGCCGTGCTGAACCGATCGAACGAAAGGCATCTGATTTTTACCGGTGAAGGAGAGCTTTGCGGCTGGAAAAATAAGGAACGTGAGCAGTGGGCAGCGGCTGATAACCAAAAGCACACTCTCCAGAGGCTTTCGTTCGCCGGCATTCAGATCCTCTCGCCGAAGATATTGGAATCTATGATGGATCAAACCGGTGAGTTCAGTATCATTTCCACCTATCTGAAGGCTGCCGAGTCAGGCTACAAGGTCATGGCTTACCCGATCGATGGGAGTTACTGGCTGGATGTCGGGAAGCCGGAAACACTTCGCGAACTGCAAGAAAAGCTGAGGAGCTAAAGTTTCAGTTCAACCGCGCAGCTTTCGTAGAGCATCATCGAGGACCGTCTCAGCTTGTTCTCCGTCACCCAAACCAAGCAAGAGCGCAACCTCTTCATAAGCTCTTTCCCGATCAAGTTTGCGCTCACATTCTTCGCCTTCAAGCCCAAAGCGGTAGATTACGGCCTCGTGAGCCAGCGGGTTATCCATAAACACCCGGTTGAGTATGCGTTTTACCCGACCCCGATCAATCTTGCCGTCTGCCATCTCCCCAACCTCATAAAACACCATGCTCCCAAAGACACCCCTATTCTGGCACTGCTTCGAGGTGTAACCAAGTCGGGCGGAATGATCGTTCTCAGCTTTTCAGATGGTTGTAACGTCTGGAAAGTACTCGTTCCACCGTTTATCCACCAGCTCCCTAGTCTCCTGATCACACTCGAGCTCCTCCGGATAGGACGGCTTCATTCGAGCGTCGATTAAGATCGGTCTGAAGAAAGAGAGGTGATTTCTCACCACCTCGGTATGATTAGCCTTGATATCGGCAGCCGGTTCGAAACGAGTGAAGGTGGTCCATAGAAAAGAGCTGCTATTAGCCACAGCGGCACGGGCGTTATCCACCAGGACAATTAGGGGCCATTCTGCAAAGCCGTCGTATTTTACGATCTCTTCGCCTAGCCCGGGCCTGTGCTCGAACGAGCCCCCTTCCACCACCAGGCAGCCGCGGCAGAAAACCTCGACCTTCTTGATTTCGGGGGGCACCTCTCCGCGGTACTCAGCCGGAAGCACGCGCAGGGGTTTACCAAGACCGAGCATTACCCCCTTGCTCCCTTCATTAACTTTAGGCCCCGTATAATCCAGAGTATCCATTGCAAGGTTCGAAAAAACATAAAGGTCGGTATGGAAGTCGCACCGTTCCAGAACATGCTCCAGCACCGACTTGAAATTTCGAAGATCGATTCTTTGGTCGGTCACCAGCAGGAACTTGGTAAGAGACAACTGACCCTCTCCCAAAATCCTGAATGCCGAGACCATCGCTTCCCGTCTATAGCGCTGTCTTACAACCGCGGCCGCAAGAGAGTGATAGCCTGTTTCGCCGTAGGACCACAGATCCACAACTGACGGCATGACTACAGGAAAAAGAGGGGAGAGCAGCTCTTGCAAATAGTCTCCTATAAAGAAGTCCTCTTGGCGCGGCTTCCCGACTACTGTTGCAGTGAAGATCGGATTGTCGCGGTGATATAGTGCCTTGCAGCGAAACACCGGATAGTCATGGCGCAAGGAGTAGTACCCATAATGATCGCCGAAGGGTCCTTCGGGCCGCATCTCGTTCGGATCAACTTCGCCAACCAAGGCAAACTCGGCTTCCGCCAGCAAAGGAAGGGAGCCGGCGCGGCTCTTAGCGAGAGCGAGTTTATGTCCTGCCACAAGCGATGCCAACATCAGCTCGGGGACGTTCTCGGGTAATGGGGCAATAGCGGCCAGCATTAAGGCAGGGGGCCCACCGATGAACACATTAACCGGGAGCTTTTGTCCGCGCTCCTTTGCGGCGGCAAGATGAAATCCGCCTCCCTTTCCTATCTGGCAATGCAGTCCGGTAGTTTCATCATTAAAGCGCTGCATCCGATACATGCCAAGATTATGCGAGCCATCCCCGGGATGCTCGGTATAGACCAGGGGGAGAGTGATAAACGGGCCGCCGTCGAGAGACCAGGTAGTTAAAAGCGGCAGACGCATAAGTGCAGGGGGCTTACTAACGTTTTGCAGAATGGGGGCAGACGATGATACTCGCTTCATCCCGATTTTAGCCAGGGACCACAAAAGGCTCCGGTGCGACCAGATCTTAGAAGCCGACGGCGGCATAATGGTGTGAGGCAGGGCGGCAATCTGGCGGACAATGTCTTCGGGTCTCTTTCCAAAAGCTAGCTCCATCCGGCGCTTTGTGCCGAAAAGATTAGTAACAAGCGGGAAGGAAGCTCCGGTAATATTCTTAAAAAGAAGTGCAGGACCCTCTTGAGCGATGATGCGGCGGTGAATTTCTGCGGCCTCAAGGCGTGGGTCAACCGGAGCCTCAATCTCTACGATCTCCTTCTCGGCTCTGAGGAGTTCTATAAATTGCCTAAGATTTGCGATCATTGCCGGGCTCAACCTGCTGAATATTGCCTTTAGGTTTATATAACTTAAAAGAGAGAAGGCGCCTATCCTCTGAGATAGGAAGGTGGTAGGCGGGAATCATATAAGTTCCCAGTGAAAGAGTAAGAGAGATCACTCTTTCGCCGGTATCCTCATGAACGTACTTATGCAGTTCCGGCGGCAGTACAAAAAAGAGCTCCGCTTTTTGTCCGGTGGGGATTGTCTTCTCAAGAACCGGTACTCCATGAACCGTGGCAACGAAGAGCGCCTTCTTTACTTCACTCGCAGCAGGCTCGACCTGGAATTGAACGGTGCTGGTTTGTGGGTCGACCGTAAACTTCTGCCGGGCACGTACTCCGCACCATCTGTACTGGGCGCCGGTAGGATCGATTTCATAGTCAAAACAGCCGAAGCTTTTTTCCTCCACACCGCGTGGGAGGTGACCTCTGAACTCAAGAAGAATATGAATCGGAAGTAAAGCTGCAAACGCCAGCAATAAGGCGGCGCTTGTTCTAGTGGAAACCGTGAAGCGGCCATCAATTCCCGACGCAGCCACCCCAATTACAGCGAAGAAAAGGTATTGCAGCGACTGGATGTAGAAAATCTCCTGAAAGTTCCCGTAAATAAGAAATGCGAGTGCAGAGGATGCGCAGGTAAGAAGAACCAGCCGGTGCCGGAAACTAAGATCCCCGCCCATCAGCGCGGCACGAAGGCAATAATAGATAGTACAGAACAGAAGCGCTAAAAGAGCCGCAAAGCCAACAAGCCCTTTCCCCGCCGCGGTTTGCAGGTAAACATTGTGAGCCGAGCCGTGCAGCGGCAGAATTATCTCTCCGAAGTACTCCCCTTCAGGATGGAGAAACTCCTTGCGGTACTGGTAAGCAAATGACTCGCTTCCTGCGCCGTAGACCGGATGAAGTTTACCTATAAGGTATCCGGCCTTAATGAACTCGGTTCTATCCGATGATTTAACAATATCGGTAAATCGCTCGGCGTACTTGGAAAGACCTGCACGAGGATCAAAGTCAAGCGCCCCAGCTGCGCTTAAAAACGAGATGACTCCTAGAGAAACGAAGACAGTCAGGGGCACTGATAGAATCACTTTGATGAATGAGAGTCGCAAGGCGCGCAGATAGCTTTGCTCGCCCTTTTCTATGAGTCTGACCACATAAATAGCTGCCCATACAAATATCAATGTCAGCGGATATGAAACCCAGCCGCCTCTTTGAAACGTTAGAATCAGAACGAGCTCACCCACCACGAGCAGTACAATAATCAGCGAAATGCGCGCAGTATAGGAGATGCTCGATGCAAGGATTATCATGCTGAATGGAATAGCCAATGTTACGTATTCAGCAAACCATCCCGAATGGCCGAAGAACGATTGCAAGCGAAACTGAATATCGTTCGGATTCACTACCGGATCCAGACCGCGCAGGCCGCGCAGGTCTACCATTCGATAATAATCGAGCAACCCTGCTACAAGGGAGATTATCAGCCCAGCAAGAATTACCCAGCAACACTTCGAGGCGAACCCCGGCGAACGGCGGCACTCCTGATAGATAGCGATTGAAAACACCGAGGCCAGAATCAGAGTGCAAGCCGAGAAAAGCACATAAAGCAATGAGTCCTCGGTTGGGTTGACGAAGCGCTGCGCAAGATTAAGCAGTGCATCATTTGCGGCGACGCTTGGGAGCTGCGAGGAGACGAAATGATACAATTCGACGGCAGGGATCGGGAAAAGACTTGCAACAGTTGTTATGATAACTAGCAGCAGCGCCAACAGTATCGGGTTAGAAAGAAAGGCTCTCTCTCCTCTAAAAACCGTCCATAAGATCTTTGGAAGTGAGATTGAGGCGACAGATAAAAGTATAATGAAGATGGCAAAAGCCTGCGGCGAGCCTGGACGGTTGCCCGTAAAGGGGATAAGGAAGAGCACCGCCAGCAGCAGAACCTGATTCACGAGTTTCTTCGCACAATAACTTAGCCACTTATAGGGAAGAGATCAGATCAGCTCACCTCTGCGCCCCATTGCCCGGGGCAGCATATCCTACAATCAACTCTGCGGGAATCAGAACAGCCGAAATTGCAGCAATTTCTTTTACTTGCAGCCGCGCAAATTATCAATTCGAGCGCATGATCCGCGTTGTAGGAAGCCTGAAATGACGTTGGTACTATTGATACTCTGCACGCAGGGGGTAGAAATGATTAACCTCGTCCGTTCCTCGCTCTCTACTTCATTGGCTTTATTGGCGCTTATGATTGGCGCTACTTCTTATGCCGCTGCCTGGGAGCCGGAACCTGAAGTAGAGGCGCTTGTAGCGAGGCGCATCGACGATGCGCAGCTTGGCAGGCACGGGATACTCATTGACTCTTATGAAGGCAAAGTTACCCTTAACGGCACAGTCTCGTCAGAAACCGACAAGGCACGCATTGAATCAATAGTGCTTACTACTCCCGGAGTGAGAGAAGTTGAAAACGACTTGCGAGTAGCTCCCGGAATTCCTGATCGGTATATGATTCAAGACAGCCGGGCTCAGCCAAAGATATTCCTAGATCTAGAGCCTGGGGATCAATTGATCACACAAGACGTTAACACATTCTTAAGGCGCAGCGGGGTTCCGGGGGCCTCGCGTCTGAGAGTGGCTACAACCCAAGGTGTCGTATCATTAAAAGGAAATCTGCAGAATGCCGCCCAAGTCGAGAAGATTTTATCAGGTGTAGCTGCTATTGACGGCGTTCGCGATATAAACAGTCAAATTACTCTTTACGGCACACCGCCGGTAAAGCCACGATAGTAACTCAGAAACGGGTTATTGCCCGGCCCTTGTCCCCGATATGCGACTATTTACAGCGATCACTCTGACAGGCCAAGTCCAGCGCGAGATTATGAGGCTGATTGCCCGTCTTGAGGAGGAACAGGTAGGCTCGCTTCGTCTTGTATCGCCGGAGAATGCACATGTGACCCTCTGTTTCTTAGGCGAAGTACAGGAAGATAAGCTGCCCATGCTTCATGGAGAACTTGAAGCGGTATGTTCTGCCGTTTCACGATTCGAGTTTACACTTGCTGGTCTTGGGGCCTTCCCATCAGTGGAAGCTCCGAGAATATTATGGGTAGGCCTCGCTCCGCCTGAGCCGTTCAGGCAGCTGGCTGCTGCTATCAGCAATGCGGCGCGAAAAATGGCAATACAAGTCGAGGAGCGTGAATTTCATCCACATATAACGATCGGACGCCTAAAAGAGCAGCGTTATAAAGAAAAGGCTCAGGCATTCATCGGAAAAACAACGGTGCGAGAAGTTCCTCCGTGTAAGATTGAATCAGCCGATCTTTACCGTTCTATTCAGAACCGTGAGGGATCAAAGTATGAAATGATCTCACGGTTCAATTTGAGTTAGGCTGGCGGACACGTTAGATCTCCGGAAGGCCCTGCGCATACAGGCGGGCGAACTCATCGGCAAAATATGTGATAACTATATCGGCGCCGGCCCTCTTGATTGAGATAAGCATCTCGAGCATGACCTTCTGCTCGTCCAGTAGCCCCTTTTGTGCGGCGGCTTTTACCATCGCATACTCACCGCTTACATTATAAGCCGCTGTAGGCATTTGAAACCGGCTCTTTACCTTATGAATTACATCCAAGTAAGCAAGGGCAGGCTTTACCATCACTATGTCGGCGCCCTCCTCAACATCTAAAAAAACCTCCGCTACTGCTTCCCTGCTATTTGCAGGGTTCATCTGATGCGTACGGCGGTCGCCGAACTGAGGCGCTGACTGAACCGCGTCTCTAAAGGGACCGTAAAAGGCCGATGCGTACTTGGCAGCGTAACTCATAATCGGAAGATGAGTGAAACCGTTCTGGTCCAGCGCATGACGGATCGTCTTTACAGCTCCATCGATCATTCCGCTAGGTGCGATCAGATCGCTACCTGCTTTTGCATGGGACAAGGCCTGCTCCGCAAGCAAAGGAAGCGTGGCGTCATTATCTATTTGCCCGTCCTTGATGATTCCGCAGTGCCCGTGGGTCGTGTATTCACAGAAGCACAGATCGGTACACACCAAAATCTGAGAATGCTTCTCCTTAATAACAGTGACCGCGCGCTGCACAATTCCATTGGGATCACATGCCGAAAGCCCGGAGTCGTCTTTACTTTCAGGAATTCCGAACAGCAATACTGCCTTCACCCCCCGGTCATAAAGCGATCCAGCGTGCTCTGCCAGCGTGTCAGGGCTGTAGCGGTACTGACCAGGAAGAGAAGGGATTTCATCCTTTACACCTTTGCCCGGTACCACAAAAAGTGGAGCGATAAGCTCGCCGGGAGTCAGGCGGGTTTCGGTAACTAAGGATCGAACCACAGGATGCATCCTAAGCCGGCGCATCCTTCTCAAGGGAAACTCCATAAGCTGATTTCACTATATATTTACGGACCAAGAGTACCCGTTTCGCAGCTGTAGTGCCAGCAGTAGAGCGCGCCACATCTGTAGTGAGCAGCTATAAATAGCGAAAAACACCGAGGATTTTTCGGTTGCAAGTGCTGCATTAAAAGATTGCATTGTGTCCTAATCCCCTTACAATCGGTTGAAAAGTTTTTTCGGCCTAGAAGGAAACTTTTTCGACGGCGGGCCGATAATGCTTTTGCCGGAGAGATTAGCTCCGGAGAGGTGTGGTCCCGGCGGAATTGTTCGTCCTAATTAAGGTGGTTCATTGAGCAGTAATAATCATCCCCCTTGCGCTGAAGAAGATCTGAGCAAGCGTGACTCCTTGATCGGGGAGTGCAGGCAGTACGTTGCAACCATTGCGTCGCGCATGGTTCGGTTCATGGGGTTATCCTCTAGTATGTATGACGAGCTTGTTGCAGCCGGATTTCTCGGACTGGTAGAGGCTGCCGGCCGCTATGATTTTTCTTCTCAGGCGGCGTTCAAAACCTTTGCATTCTTAAGAATCCGGGGCGCTATGATAGACGCCATTCGGCAAACCGCGCATCTTTCCGGCCGCGCTTACCGCTACGCTAAAGCTTTATCGGCGGCGCAGGAGCTAAGAGAGCAGATGCTTCATGAATATAAGCATCACGGTTCTCACCATCCGGCAGAAAAGCTCTCCAATATTCTTGATTATCTAGCGAAAGGTGTAACGGCCTTTCGCCTGAGCATGAGTGACGCGGAGGATGAGCTAAACCAGCAATCGGAACTGATGCCTACGCCGGAGCAGGAGATCTCTCATAAGCAAGTTAAAAGAAAATTGTGGCAGTTGGTGGAAACTTTGCCAGAGAAAGAGCGATATATAATCACACAGCATTATTATTATGGCCGTTCATTTGTTGAGATAGCGAGTGAGAGCGATGGGATGTCAAAATCGTGGGTTTCAAGGTTACATGCAAGGGCACTCGACCGGCTCAAAGAGGCGGCTATTCAGGATGACATTGCACTGGAGGCTTTTCCTAAGCGTAGCTCTGCTTGTTAGCACGGCCGCATGCCGCGAAAAAATCATCCATGATCTTAGTGAAGCGGAAGCCAATCGTATTGTCACTAAACTCCATGACGTCCGGCTTACCGGATATAAAGAGAAGCAGTCGGACGGTAACTGGAGTATCGCCGTAGAGAAACAGAGCGCTGTACAGGCCATTAAGTTTTTGAACGACAGCAGGGTAATTAAAGAGGAGGGTCTTGAGACGGCGAAGAGCGGCACATTTCTTAACAGCAGGGAAGAGCAGCGCTTTCACTTCGAGAGAAATCTTAGCAGATCAATAGAGCGAACTCTTTTGTCCCTTCCGAATGTGCTCGAAGCAAGGGTGCATCTCAATCTTCCCGAGGTGGACCCGATCCTAGGTCAAAAACTGGCAAACTCAAAAGGGTCGGGCAGCGTTCTCCTTCTCTCACGAGGCAAACTCTCCAATGAACCATCGCAAATCGCGGGAATAGTAGCCGGCGCATCAGGCGTACCACCCGAGCAGGTTGTAGTAGTGACGTCGGCTGCCGCAATAGATGAAACCTCGCCTCGTCCTTTGCCGCTTCAATCTATGCAGCCGCAAACTCTCTTTGACGAGATTCTTAGAAATCCCAATCTTCAAGCGATGGCCATTGCCCTGCTGCTTCTAATTGCCGGACTCGCCCTTCTGCTTCGTAAGCGGCGCGGCCGTCAATTTTTTAAGGAGGGGTTAAGTTATGCTACTGAGCCGGATGCTGCGATCTGAGCTTGAGCCGTGGCAGGAAGAGATAGTTGCGGCCTCCTTCCTCATCGGCAGCAAGCTCGAGCCGCAGTTGATAGAGAGAGAAGGGCAGCTTTGTGTGTCCGCGCGCCGAGTGCTTTCCATGCTGCCATGCGAGGTTGCAAAGGAAATTTGCATTGAAATTCTTTTGAGAAGGGAGAAAGAGCGGGGTGATACTCGAACTATCGCGAGCGGCAAGATTTGATGACCTAGGGGCGCTAAGCCGCCTTCACCGAGGCCTCTCAAGGGTGGCCGGGGAGATAATTGGCTCCATTATTCCGATCTCTTCACTTCACGCCTATAGACCTTCCCGCGCGGAAGAGCTTGAGGCTTTTGCTCCGTGGTATAGCTTTTCATTCGCGAACTTTGCGCGAGCGGAGATCGGAATGGGGCAGCTGTCCTGCAGGACCTCTGCAGCGATTAATGCAGCTAGAATCTTGGAGGCGCTGCGACTCATCGGGGAGATCAAGCTCTGCGCGCCTCCTGAGAAGATACCGGCCTATTATTCCTGTTTTGTTATCGACGCTCCTAATACCGTTTATCACCGAGCGCACTTTGCTGCGGCAGTGAGTGACATCGAAGCCGTGCCTTGCGGAGAAAGCTCTAAACTTCATTGCGGTGCAGTCGAACTTCCCCTTATTGCAACGCTTGGGCATGGCGCTTTCGCGGCAAGCTCCAAAACGATACCGATTCAAACTTTATCATTCTCAACCGGGGCCAGCCGAATAATTATCTCGCTTCCGTTAGAGATTAAGCAAAGGAGATTAATCATGGCGATAGAATCCGTTGAAACAGTACCAACTGCCGAACCGCTAGTAGAACTTCAGCTGGTGCTTGGGCGAATCAGAATTCCGGCCTCACATCTTTCTGCACTCTCGCCCGGAACGCGAATTGAGATGGATCTCAACGAAGTGCTTGAGTGCGACCTTATGGTGTGTGGAACTACGTGGGCCAAGGTAAAGGCGCGGATATTGCCCGACACTCTGCAAGTGGAGCTGGTTAGGCTGGCAGGAGCTACGATATAATCATAGTGAAGACATACTTCAATCTCAATCCGGTTGAATGGTTCGGGGTCAATCGATGATATTCCGCATGCATTGACCGGCCCGTAAATTTTTCGTGAGGATCACGAAACTTTTTTGCCTTATTTCCGATAATATGCCCGAAAAACTTTTTTGTGGAGGCAGAGAATGGCAATTGGGGATGGAGTCGGCAGGATCGCCGGCCAAGTGTCTGATCTTATGAGATTTGCTCCTGAGCCGCGCAGCCGGTCGGGGTTTGGAACAGTTCTTAATGGCGTAAAGACCGCTCTTGGAGTCGCGGGGCAGGCAGCGGGGCTTGATGGAATAAATCCTATCTACGTCGAGCTCCTTAACAAGCAGCTTCAAGCGCAATTCGAGATGCAGGTAGTCTCCCTTGAATCGAATGTAGAGAAGTCCAAGCATGAGACGCAGATGGCGCCGATTCGCAATATACGCGTCGGTTAAGGAAGTACGATACATCTGGGAACAGGCGCGGCGGGAATAGAAGATGCGGCAATCGATCATTCCACTTTTCGTTATCGGAATCATTGCAAGCCTTCTGGTTCCGCTGCCGCCCCAGATGATGGATTTCCTACTGGCAGGTAACTTGCTGCTGGCGCTGGTGCTGCTTACGAATACGCTCTATATCGTCGATCCTCTCCGTCTGTCAGCGCTCCCGACAATTCTTCTTCTTGCCACTCTCTTCAGGCTGGCGCTTAACATCTCGACCACCCGCCTCATTCTAAGTCAGGGCGATGCGGGCAGGGTGGTGGAGGCATTTGGTGCAGTGGTGATTCAAGGTAATCTGGTTGTCGGCATAGTGGTCTTCTCAATAATCACCTTGGTCCAGTTCATAGTGATAGCAAAGGGTTCCGAGCGTGTTGCGGAGGTCTCGGCAAGATTCACACTCGACGCGCTTCCGGGGAAGCAGATGTCGATCGATGCCGATATGCGCTCCGGGCTTATCGACATGGAGACTGCGCGCAAGAAGCGCAAAGAGCTGCAGGTCGAGTCCAGATTTTATGGCGCTCTTGATGGCGCAATGAAGTTCATCAAAGGTGATGCTATAGCAGGGATCGCAATCGTTTTAATAAACTTTGTCGGCGGACTACTAATAGGAATGTTGCAGAACGATCTGGGCGCGGCTCAGGCGCTGTCTAAATACGGCATCCTGACGGTGGGAGATGGGCTTCTCTCCCAGATCCCTGCTCTCATGAACTCACTTGCTGCAGGAATGGTGGTTACTCGTGTAGTGGCTTCCGAGGGTACTCCGGTAGCGAGCGAGATATTAACTCAAATTAGTCAGATCAGAGTGGTAGGAGCGATGGTCGGCGGGATAGCTCTTGTATTAACTGCAGCCCCCGGAATGCCAAGCTGGCCGTTCTTTTTATTGGGCTCTTCGCTTCTTGCCTATTCCGCGTGGCCCAAAACTGTGGGGTCCGAGGACCGCAGTGCTTCAGTAAGCGCCGCACATTTTCAGCCGCAGCTGCCACCTCTCATCTCAATAGAATTAACAAAGCCAGCAGCTTTGTTGCTGCATAAGGCCGCCGGTCTTTTGGAAAAGGTCGATAACTGGAGACAGAGAGCTTACGAAAAGTACGGCCTCATTTTGCTTCGGCCCGATCTCGTTAAATCAGCCGGCGGGCCAGCGCTAAGGATCTGTACGCGTGGGATGCCGGTAGTCCAGCGAGAAATCGACTTGGAATGGCTCCGAAGTGGCGATGTGGACGAAGCGGAGGAGCTTTTAAATATTATCATTGAAGAGCTCGACCAGCTTCTGGATGGAAGAGCCGGCGAGCTGGTCGATGATATTTTGACAAGAAGGCTCTTGGATTTTTTTGAGAGAGGAGCGCCCGAGCTTGTCAGTTCAATCATTCCGAACGCGCTCTCGGTAACCCAGCTAACCTCTATATTTAGGCGCCTTCTAGACGAAGATATATCTTTAAGACATCTCGATATAATACTGCAGGCCGTTGCGGAGAACTCAGCTCGCGCATCGGATGACAAAGTGCTGCTGCAAGAGGTTCGAATCGCCCTAAAGCGGGTAATTGCTGCGAACATCATGGCAAAATACGGTGAAAGCACGGCTTTCACTCTGGATGTTATGCTGGATATCGAGATCTGCGATAACTTGGCTCAAGGACTTCCGCCAAATCAGGAGTGTCTAGCGTCGATCCTTAGTGCGCTTTCCGGAGCCGGGAAAGCACCGAAAATATTAATTGCCTCTAAATACTCGCGAGCCGCATTACGGGAGTGTCTCGTGCAGCGGCGTTTTAATGTTCCTGTGTTGGCACATGAGGAGATCGCGGACGAGCTGCGATTCACTTCAATTGAAACCGTGCGAAAAGGAGCTTTGCAGATGCAAGTAGAGCGTGCGGAGGCATTGGCGGCATGAACATACAGAGTGTGATAATGCTTTTATTGACGGTTCTCATTAATGGCTGTTTTAGCGCCACTGCTCCATCTGCTTCAGACCTTATAAAGCAGCAGACGCTGATTGAACAAGGTGTTCATAGGCTGCGAGCGGGGGACTTTGACCAGGCTGAGGCCTCTTTTAGAGTGGCAATTACAATCGGTCCCTCTGCGGCCGCTGTCGACGGATTAGGTTGCGTGGCGTTTATGCGAGGAGATTTCGCTCTAGCGGAGAAACTTTTTCGGCAAGCATATGAGGGCGACTCCGGCTATAATGAGTCCCTCGGCAATCTCGCGCTTTTATATGAGGTGACCGGGCGCTACGATAGGGCTGCGAAATATTACAGGATGGCTGTAAACGCGATGCCCACCAATTTTCGGGTTAGGAACAACTATGCAGTGTTTTTGGATCAGAACGGAACTGCGCTTGAAAGGGAAAAGGTGAAAAGCGAGCTGTTGATGGCTAAAGCGCTGCTTGATCATCCCGCCATAAGTGAGAATGTAAGAGTATTACAAAAGGCAGAGGAGCAATGACTAAGACAAAGAAAAAACAGAAGCCGCAGAGTAAGGGGCGGCGGGTTGTGTTACATGGCCGCCAAGAAAATTCCGAGAGCAAATCCCCGGTGCAGGAGCTTTGGAAGGAGGAACTGAATCGGGTAACAGAGGCGCGTGTTGGCTCCTTTGAAGAAGCGATTCAAATCCTTATAACGGCTGTTCTGCAAAAAATGAATGTCCCTGCGGCTGAAGTCGATGAGGCGGGAAGATTCATGCTGGAGATGATTGAGAGCGATCCGGCTCTTGTAGAGGAGATAAAAGCCGCTTTTAAACTCCGTTGATTGTCAGTGCCGATGAAGACAGTAATAGCTGTGGAACTGCCATACAGCGAAAGTTGAAAACTAGGACGTTAGTTAGAAAGAAAGCTGCAGCGGTATTCCAGCCGGATTGATTGTAATCTCTGCCGAAGAGCTGACGATGTATTTTTCGTTCGAGCTGCTGCCATTAACGGAGATCTTGCCGTTTCCCGAAAATATTTCTACTTCGCTGCCATTGTTTCGAATTGACAAATGAGAAGCGGAGATCCCATGCCCTTCGAGCATAATTGAGTCCGATGGATCGGAACCGACGGAGATCTCTACTCCTTCAGGAATAGAATAAGTTTTCATCGTACCAGCAATCGCTACCGCAAGGCGCGGCAAGGGGGCATGTGCCGAAAGACTGCCGGCGATAGTATCGGCGGTAGCGCCGCATCGCGCTAAGATTTCGCTCAGAGGGGAGGTGATAAAGAATTCGAATCGGTAATCGGGACCAATGACGGATTCGTTCTCAGTCAACCAGCAGCTCCGGGTGGTACTGGGGCATATTCCGAAGCTGAACCGATCATCCTCTAGTGTGCACGAGAACCGGCCGTTCGAGGAATACAGGGAGAAGAAAATTCTTTGCGGATTTTCAATTGTGAACGAGCCCAAGCGGTCCTCTCCTGCGTGTACCGCGAGCTTACGGCCGCAGTATAGACGTCTGGTGGTGCCAAATCGGGAAACAGCAATAAATATCGACATACAGCGTGATTTTAAAAAATCGTTTGGAAATTGCAAGGACTTTCTTATCTCTACCCGGTAATTCTTAGCCCTTCGGCTCATCGTATTATTGAGCAGGCAGAAGAACCGATATGACCAACTCCGAAAAGTTCGCTCTAGTTGCTGATGATGATAGTGATATCCGCACCATAGTGTGCAGCGCCATTTCCATGCTGGGCGTTACCCCAATAGAGGCTGAAAACGGGGCTCGTGCGATTAGTCTGAGCGAGAGCATTAACTTCGATGTCGCGGTTCTCGATGTCATGATGCCGGACCTTAGCGGCCTCGAGGTATGCCGGCGGGTTAAGGCCACGGAGATGGGCCGCTATCTCCCCATTATTATTCTAACTGCCCGCGACAACATGAAGGACAAAGTTTCGGCTCTCTCGGATAGTGGGGCTGATGATTATCTAACGAAACCGTTTCATTATGAGGAGCTACAAGCGCGGGTAAGGGTTCAGCTAAGAGTACGCCAATTGAATCTGGACCTACGAGCCAAGAACGAAGAGCTGGTACGCATGCAGGAGAAGTTGATTCAAAATGAGCGCCAGCTGCTTGCAACGCAGCTGGCGGGAACTGCCGCACACAGCCTGGGACAGCCGCTTTCGGCCATAATGCTAAATTGTCATCTGTTGGAGGCGTTGGAGAAAAAGGATGAACGCTACAAACAGGCGCTGAGCGCGGTGAAGAATGATGCCAAGAGGATGTCGGAGATGATTGAGAAATTGAAGGGAGTGGATGCCGGCAAGACTCAGCAGTACTTCGAAAAGACGGCGATTCTCGAAATTAAGGAGGACTAACTTTTCGCAAAATCATTCAGTATACATTAAGTGGCTGGCGCTCCCTTGCCGTCTTAAGGACTCCTCCGCGTACTCCGCTTCCTTGTATTTTGATTTCCGGAACTTTTCGAGAGGGCTAGACTTTTGAAAGGTGCCTGGTGGTGAAGCTGCTCGATCTATGTGTCCAGTACCTTTCGGTACGTCACGGAGCGTGAGCGCTCCACCAC
>JAGFJO010000047.1 GCA_024102635.1 Deltaproteobacteria bacterium | reverse complement strand
GTAACTTCCTGGCCCCTGCCATGTCCTCATTTGAAACCAAGGCGGCAAGCTCGCTGGAAAGGCACCCGCTTAGCACGATAAGTCCTTCGCTATACCGCTCTAAAAGCTCGTGATCGACACGGGGCTTGAAATAAAAACCCTCCTTATAGGAAAGCGTAACCAGGCGGCATAAATTGCGGTAACCCTCCAAGTTCTTGGCTAATACGGTTAGGTGATGGGTCCCGCTCCCTCCCTGTGTTTTGGTCTTGCGCTCGAATCTAGAGCCGGTTGTTACATATAGCTCGCAGCCTAATATCGGCTTGATTCCTATCTTCTTCGATTCATTGTAGAATTCAATAGCGCCGTGCAGGTTTCCGTGATCAGTCATGGCGATCGCGGGGTGGCCCTGTTTATGCGCCTGAACTATAACATCGGGCAGCTTGTTTGCCCCGTCGAGCAGGCTGTACTGTGTATGAAGATGAAGGTGTACAAATTGATTAGATGACACTGCTTCTGACTATACTGCTTCCGATTGCAACGATCTACACGAGGGCGTTTTTTACTACTTTTAAGAATTCCGGTCCTGCAGGCAAGCGCATTCTAGCAGATGCGCTTGAGCAGAGTTCCTAAAGTTACTATTGTTTGCCGGTCAATGCCATATATTATAGCCCGATGTTCCGTATGCAGCCAGATATCAATCTCGCTCTTAAGAAAAGCTCTCTTATTACACCTTTTTTTGTGACTTCAGGGAATTCACGCGAGATTTCCTTGAAGTTGCTCCCCGAAGCGCGAGCCTTCAGTGTTGATAAGGCACTTAAGGCTGCTGAACTTCTCCAAACTGCGGGGCTCTCATCTATCGCGCTTTTCGAATATGGAGCGGAAAAGGACAGCACCGGCAGCATGGCATTCAATGCCAGCTCCGCAGTTACGAGGACCGCTTCGCTGTTGCGGCGCGAGTTTCCCGGACTCTTTATCATCTCCGACCTCTGTTTCTGCCAGTACACGTCTCATGGAGAGTGCGGAGTATTGAATGGAACTGCGGTAGATAACGACGAAAGCTTGAAACTTGCCGGCCGTCTCGCAATACAGTATTGCGAGGCTGGTGTGCATGCCCTGATGCCGAGCGGCATGCTGGACGGCGCCGCTCACTACATCCGCTCACTCTTGAACGATCGCGGCTACACGGATGTCTCAATCTTCAATCAAACGGCGAAGTTTGCATCGTCACTTTTTGGTCCTTTTCGCAGAGCGGCTCAGTCTCATGAAACACAACCATGCAAAAGCAGCTATCAGATCGGCATAGGATGCCGGGCGCAGGCCATGAAGCAGATTGAAATCGACCAGTGCTCGGGCGCCGACGTTGCACTAATTAAGCCCGCTATTTTCAACCTCGATATTATCTCTTCTGCTTCCGAGTCATTCGAACTGCCGCTGGCCGCATTCTGCACTAGCGGCGAGCACGCGCTTTATTTCGCGAATGGTTGTGACGACGAAGCACTTAGAAGTTTTATTTTCGCCCTGGAGAGAGTTATGCGTGCAGGCGCAGGTTCTATCTTTACCTATGCCGCTCCTTACATTGCCCGTTATCTGCAGTAACGCGCTTTTAACGGCCTCTTGATGCGGAGGCGCACTGCGAATTTTTTAGGGAGCGGACGCCCCCTTGTTAGAAGTTCCGGCGGGACCGTTTAAGATCCGCTTTTGAGTTGCATACATTGAGCAACCCGAGCCTGAGAAACTCCGAGTCGATCCCCAAAGCTTCACACACGTTACAAAATGAGAAGATATAATCATTCTCTTTGTTATGTACCCAATTGAAGGCCTCTTTATAACGGCTGGTATGACGCCGCCCTTCGGGCAAAAGCGCGTATCCGATATAGGACTGGATACCATCAAAAAGTAACGCCGCCATAAGCGCCCGTACAGGCCCGCGAGCAAACCCCCGTTCACCGCTGGTAATCTCATCCGGTAGTATCCGTTTAAGATCAAAACTGCTGACATACCCCGCCGTGTCTGCATAAGCCATATCGTCAGTCCTCCCTACCTTGAAAGGTCTCCTTCTAGCCGGGTGCGCTGATATAACCATTACAAAGTCCCCCCTTCTAAACCTTTGAAAACCTTGACCCTACATAATTGGGATGCAGAAATGCCCAAAAAGTGTCAAAAAAATGTCACAGTTTTGTCCAAACTGTTCAGTTACGGGCTATGTCTGAACTGCTGCTTTTGTCGTAGAAAATACGGGAGGTTACGAAAGACCCGTTAATTACTGGGGCAGATTACCCATCCCAGCGAGCCTATATGCATTGAGAAGCAGAGCAATACTCCCCGTCAGTCCGGCCATTACGCTCACTGCCGGAGTAATAAAGCCTAGAGCAGCCAGGCCTATGACCAAACCTGCCAAGCCGAATCCGAATAACCTATTCTGGGAGGTGACCTGCTTGTGGCTTTTTGCCAAGCTGACGGCTGTAGCAAGCGAGGCTGGAGATTTTGAGAAAAGGAGCACCTCAGAGCGTTGAAGGTCCCACATAAAGTCGTCGAAGATGGAGATTGTAACATCAGCCTTCGCCGCCACATCACTATCGGAGCTTTCATTCATGAAAAATGCGGCGGATGGCAGCGCATCGAGCTTGCGTATGTAGGTTTCTCTTTGCAGCCCTCCATAAACATCCGCGAGCTCCAGTCCTATTCTTTTACCTAAACTATCTAGCTCCTCTCCAGGCTCCATCGAACAAAGGATAGTGCGTACCCCGTCGGCTTTGAGACCGGAAACAAAACGGCTGGCGGCGGCGGATAAAGGTGGCGCCATAAAAACTCGCGCAATTACTTCCTCATTTAGAGCCAAGTACAGAACGTCCTCCTGTCTTACTCCGCTTACCTCTGACTGCTGCATCAATACCCCTCGCTGGAGCAAAAATCCCTCGTATCCCAGAGTAAAATCACACCCTTCAATCACCCCGTACATACCCTGCCCCGGATACTCATGCGCATCCTTCACATTGAGCAGCTTAAGTTGAGGGTGCTTCTGGGCTAGATGGTGATTGATAGCAAGAAAAAGAGCGCTTGATGCACGGCCGGTTAAAGCAAAAACCGCCGAGAGAAGAGAGAGTTCATCCACACGGCGATCAATAATCTCCAGCCTGGACACTTCCCCCTGCCATTGGGGGGCTCCCGGCCGATAATCAAACACCAGCGTTTTTATGGGCGTAAGAAGGTCAATAAGATGGTTCCTAGTAGCCAGCGCTCCTGCACGGAATGCACTACTCTCCGCAAGCGGCCTAAGATATGCGTTTAATCCAAGCATTTGTGCGGCGATAGTGCATAGCGCAATCGCCGAAAAGACCGATGTAATGCTTACAAACGAGCTCTCGGAAGCGGCCCATACAAAGGCGGCGCTGACAGCAAACAAAAGCACGGTAAAAACGGCCAGAGTAATATAAAAGTTATGCCGCTCCATATTGTCATCAACCGCTGAGGAAAGGCGCTTGTTAAGAATAGCCGAAAAGGTCGTAATGTGTGCATCGGACTGCAGGGCTGTGACCTTAGCCACCAGCTGCCCATTTACAATTTTCGACGCAGCAAATATCTGATCGCCGGGAATTTTATGGCGCAGTTCGGGAAGGCCGGAAAACTTAATCTCTGCGACTTGCGCCCGACCACTTACCACCTGAGCATCGACCGGCACCACCTCACCTGCGCTTACTTCGATCAGCTCATCCAACCGCAGCATAGAGCTTTTGACTTTCACGGCAGTAGGCGGCTGCGCTCCCGCCGAAACGTTCTCATAACGCCGCGCGTAAGGAGCAAGGGATCCCAGATCGAATAGTAGCTTCCGGCGTAGCGGGTCGAAAAGATGAGCCTGAAAATAGCGGGCAAGAGAATAAACAAAAAGCACTATAATTAGATTCTGATCCCAGCCTAATCCTCTCAACTGAGCTCTATCGAAGAGAAGAAGATGGGTCAACATGGCGCTCATAAGCGCGACGGCAAGAAGAGGCCCTATCTCCGATGAGAGACAGCGGTAGTTCAGTCCTGCGATCACCCTCCTCGCCATACCTGCTGCCAGATAGACAGCTACAGGTATCGCGAGCAGAGCCATCAAAGGATCGAAGACTGCGATAAGGTCGGTCCCAATTCCATTGAAGGACGGTAGAGCCGCAATGATTCGAAGGATAAAAAAATTGGCGAGGAGAAAAGTAGTGAGCGCAAGCTCCAACTTAATCTGTGAAAGTTCGGTCTGAGCCGGGAAAACCGGGCTTAACCCTTTGAACGGGCCAATGTCACTGCGCAAATCAGGCGCTGGCTCAATCTCAGGCAGCTCCCTTGTTAGAGCAGCAGCCCCAATATCGACGTAGGAGTTGAGCCTTGAATCGCCGGGCCTTTGATCCCCAGCCTCGCCTCTAATGCTCTCAGCGGATGGCATTGGAGAAGTCATACCACGAACTTAACCTTTGGAAACGCTGCTTGAAAGATATCTTTTTAGCTCATCCCGAAAAACGGCGCATCCCTTACGAGGCGTTGTACCTCGCTCTCTTTCTTTGCTGCGAAGCTATGTAATTGGTGGAACGCAAGGAGCGAATAATACTACGCCTCCGCCGGCTTCTCCGCAGAAGCCGCTGCGCCTTTGAACTTCTTTTTTAACTTGGAAAGCTTCTTCTCTTCAAATAGCACGTGCTTTCGGGCAATTGGGTCATACTTTCTGATTTTGAGCTTATTTTCACCCTTACTTTTACGCTTGTTCTTGCGGTTAGTGTAAAAGTATCCGCTGCCCTCTGAAGATAGAAGAAAATTTGTCTCTTTAGGTGCCTTGGCCATATACGTCCTATTATCGAAATTCGAAGGGCATAATATGCCCGAACTTCTCCGAATTTACAAGTGCCACAGACTAGTTAGCTTACTCTTTCAAAAATACACTGCTGCCTTTAAGATGAAGTGAATTTTTTGCAAATTATAGCGATGACCGGCTTTATCAGTATCTTAAAAGCGCGCGGCCTATTTCAGGACTGCTCCGATGAGGATGGGCTCTCCAAACTTCCTGCAGGTACCCCATTTTACGTAGGTTTCGACCCAACAGCCCCCTCCCTTCAACTCGGGAATCTAGTACCTCTTATCGTCACCGTTCACTTGGCGAAAGCGGGAATGCAGCCGATTATTCTTTTCGGTGGAGCTACCGGCGCCATAGGCGATCCTTCTGGAAAGAATGCCGAGCGCCAGCTTTTGCCGAGAGAGGTTATCGACGACAACATCCGCCGTCATCAAGCAACCGTTGAAGCGATTTTGGGCCGTCTCTCCCTCAAGGCGCAATTCGTGAACAATTATGATTGGACTAAGGAGCTTTCGGTGCTGGATTTCCTGCGTGAAACGGGAAAGCATTTCACCGTGAACTATATGATAGCCAAGGAGGTCGTGAAGACCCGGCTTCAGGGCGAAGGAATCTCGTATACCGAGTTTAGCTACATGCTGCTTCAAGCTTACGATTTTCTGCGGCTATACCAGGATCGCGGCTGCCGCGTTCAGATAGGTGGGTCCGACCAATGGGGCAACATAACCGCTGGATTGGAGCTAATACGAAAAAAGATTCAGGGCGAGGCCTTCGCGTTTTCAATCCCTCTTATTACTGACAGCGAAGGCAAAAAGTTCGGCAAAACGGCCGCCGGAGCGGTATGGCTGGACCCCGCAATGACAAGCCCCTACCGCTTTCATCAGTTTTGGATGAACGTTCCCGACGCTGACGTGATCAAGTATCTCCGAATTTTTTCTTTTTATAGCGATAGCGAGGTCGCAGAACTGCAAAACGCAATGACTGCCTCACCCGAAAAGCGCGAAGCGCAGCGCGCCTTAGCGGATTCCGTTTGTACTCTCGTTCATGGTCCGGATGCAACACGCGATGCAAAACGGTGCGCCGAAGTGCTATTCGGGGGATCACTCTCCGGCCTCTCGCCGCAACAGCTGGAGGAGATTTTTCAAGAGAGCCCCTCCTCGAGCATTTCGGCCACTAAGCTGCAGCAGCTGAGCTACGTTGACCTCCTTTTGGCGAGCGGGCTTGTTAAATCAAAGGGCGACGCGAGGCGGCTTATTCAGAGCGGTGGAGCTTATTTGAACAACGAACGAGTAAGTAAATTAGAGCTTCAGATGTCAGAGGCCGTTGGCGGCAGTCAAGAAATTATCATTCTTCGTAGCGGCAAGAAGAACTACCACCTTGTACGGATCTCCGGGGATTGATGAGCGATATCGACTATACGGCTAATCTGAGCGGCTCACTCAGACTCTCAAGCAATGGAATCTGGATCCATGAGGGCGAGCCTTTTCAGAATGAAAAACTGGCTAAGCTATTTCACCGTTCGATAGTTTGGGATGCCAAAGAGAATCGCTTTTACCTTCAGATTGGCAGGCAGCGTGCGGCTTTTAGCTGGGAGGATACGGTATATTTCGTAACTTCCGTCGATTTAAGTGGCGATCCCGTCATAACCCTGGCTGACGAAACTCAAGAAACATTGAACTTAAGCAGCATGATTTGCGGCTCAGACGGGTCTATTTACTGCACCTTAAGAAGCGGGCATCGAGCTAAATTTCTACGCAACTCCCACCAGCAGCTGATTCGCCACGCGGTAGACGATCGAAGGCTGTTCATAAACGGGATAGTGGTTAATCTTCTAAAAGAAGCTTGATTGTCCCTCGCATTACCCTATGCGAGAATAAAATGTAATGGGTCTTAAAGTCCTGCGCGCCTCATTGCTTGTACCGTTATTCTATTTTCTCATATCAGCTGTGCTCGTCCTGAACCGCGCCGAAGCTCAGGATGATACTGCTGCTGTTAGCCCAAAACCGGGCTGGGGTGATTTCGAGGTAGTCGAAGAGCAGCATGAAGAGTATCCATGGTGGACCAAAGCCCTTCTCTGGCTCCCGAACCGGGCTCTTGACCTGATTGATATCTTCCGCCTGGACCTTGGCGTGGGGCGCTCAACCGGCGGTATTGTACGGTTAAGTAGATATGCGCAAGCCGGTTATCGCACTATGAGTCCGAGCTCTTTTAGGATCGGGGCTTTTGGCCGAGATCCTCCTTATCTGGTGGAGTCATCGAACGAGTATGGAGTTTCCCCTTTCTACGTACATTCAAAAGATCGGCAGGTGTGCGCAGCTGAGGTAGGCGTAGGGGCCGATCTTTTTCTGCTGGGAGCATACGGCGGTGTCTGTCTGGACGAGCTGGTTGACTTTGTCGGTGGAATTTTCTTTCTTGACATAAAAGACGACGACGTAAAATAAGGGATATTAATGGACAGCACTCTCCAAACACCGGAAAAATTCCGGAGGAGCATTTCTCATCCTGATCCATGCCTGATTGATATCGGCTATCGCCTTATCGGGAAGATTGTGCCCGACCTTGTAGAGCTCAGGATTTCTTAATGCGAGCGCTAGCTTAGCCGCTTCATTCAGGTCAAGATCGCCCGCGGACTTGCGGAAATAATGCCGGGCCGCAGCGGAGACTCCCCTTACACCTTCACCGAAATCCGCAGACTGCAAATAGAGAGTGATTATCTCGCGCTTGCTGAAGCGAAGTTCGATAATGAACGCTATTACAAGCTGTTGGATCTTTCGCGACAGGACCTTTTCCGGGGAAAGATACAGATTTTTTGCAAGCTGCATACTAATGGTGCTTGCGCCACGCACAACTTCTCCCGCCGTTAGATTCTCCAGCAGCGCCGCTCGAAGTTGATAAACATCGAGCCCGAAGTGAAGGCAGAAACCAGCATCCTCGGATGCCACTACCATTCTCTTTAGCACCGGCGCTAAGGGATTAGCCCCTACTTCGACATCCGGGAGCGGTGAGCGAACCATCCGGCCAACTGCAATGAGGATGTTAGCGGACACGAATGCAATGGCACACGCGCCGGCAATTTGGATTAAGCGGAGGAATATAAAGTCCGCCCGTCCGCCGCGAAAAGGCGCCATAACGCTCTGCCTCTTAAAATAAGAGAGGCATATTCCGAGCGAGACCACTAAACCGGAATTTATAGGGGACGGGTAAAGCCCCGGCGGATTATGATTATTGAGCACCTGTACGAACCGGTATACCGGAATTCCAGTAAGTACTGCCGCGTATGCAGCCGCGCAAAACAGCGTAGCAAGCAGCAGCGCGCTTACTCTTCCTAGAATACCCTCGCAGCGGAATATCAATCCCATGGCGAAGATCGTAAAAACCGTCAGCACCATTATGAGATCCATCATATAGCACGAGACTTGCCGGAGCTTTTCGAGTGAGGCGTAGCCCACCTCTTGGCTGTACAACTGCAGAAAGAACGGCAAGAACATTAGGGCTGCAAAGGCCGTCACACCAATCCACTTCAGCATGGCATTGCCTCCAATTTTGTTTATTGGAAGGCTCACTATAACCAGCGCCGAATAGACGCAAAGAGAGTGCGACGAGAGATCTATTAAGCTTTCTAGGCATCGTCTATCGCTAAAGCATCGGTCAAAGCCGAAGGCCTCCGCTACAAATACAACTAGATGGAGCACAATTACGGCAGACATGATTGCCTCAAAATATGAGGCGACTGACGAACGCTGCGGTTGTTCACCCAAGAGATGCAGGGCTCCGAAAAGCACTAACGCGAAAAGTCCGAACCCTGGCTCTCCGTAGTTTAACATCCACTCAAACAGTATCCAGAGCGATATACATGAGAGTAAATTGAAGCTTAACCGCAACCGCAGCAGCAGAAACCAGACGGCAAGCAGTGCAAAGATAAATGCAGATGAAGAAAACCAGAGAAGATTCCCTCTAATCTGAGCCGTCAGCACGGCACAGACAACGGCTAATACTATTGCGAGTGAATTACAGATGCGGCTCACTATGATTTTCCTCTTTTCACGATATCCCTCATTGAATGGAGGGAGCAAGGCAGTTGGCGTAAGCCTTTATGAAAGCATCAGAAGCCTTTCAGATACTTACCCCACGTGCCGACGGCAACGACGACAGCGGCGGCAAGAAGTAAAATAACTGAAGTATTTGGGACCGCATTCGAGTTCAACAGTTTTACATTCAAAATTGTAAGAAAAGAAGGAGCGAGCCCTTCGCCCTCTTCACCTTCGTCGGTTAGGTTTACGACCGGCCCGACGCTTTTGGGGGCTCCGCTGGCGGCAGGACTAGTGACATGCAACACGCGCGAAGTCAGAGGGTCATCCTGACGGGCGGTCTCTTGCGGTTGTCCGTTCGGTTCGAATTCCGGTTCAACTTTTAACTGATCTGACGCTATGTAAGGCCTCTCAGTGGACTCTTCCAGTGCATTCACAAGTTCGCAGCTTAACTCCGAGGCCTGATTTGTAGCGCTTTCCGGAAAATTGACGTCCAAGGCGGCCCGATCGAAGAGCGACAGTAAAGCGCTCTGAAAATGGTAGCAGCTTAGAATCAACCTAGACCTCAGCTCCTCTAAAGTGCGCGGCTTATCAAGCGCAGCGAATACGGCCTGCTCCTCTTCGGAGAGCGCATCACCTCCGCTAGTGGACAAAGCAATCATGCAACCCGGTTTGAAGCGCTTTACGAAACGCTCTCCATCCGTCTCTAGAGCGACCCGATCTAGAAGGATCTGGCCTACCGATATGGCCGGCGAAAAGTCCCGGTCGTATTCAGGCATCTGAATCTTGAAACTATATATAGCGGAGTGATCGAGATTCAACATGTATAACCGGTCGAGAATTCGGTGCCGTATGACCTTTTTGAACGTTTCTTCGTCTACCAGCCGATGTTCTCCACTGCGGTTATTGAGAGCGCGAAACAGGTCGCTGTAGGTTTCCATCTCGCCGACGTCGTCAATCTCCTCGCCGTACCCTGCATTCGATAGCCGGCGCATGACCTCGCTGCACCCGGGCGAGACCGGATCGATAAAGTCAACAACCTTCCCCGCAGAAAACACCACAGTCACCGCACCATCGGGAAAGCTTATCTCCATCAGTCCGTTCTGACGCTTTTGAGAGATGCCTCTAAGCACCGACGAAAGATTCTCTGAATTTAGCATTCCGGTAAGCATTACTTTTCCCGCCTTTATCTCTGCTCCGCATCTTCACTCGAGAAGGAATTGAATCCCAAATAACTGCACGCCAGCACGAAGAACCAAAACACAAATGTGTAGTGAAGCTCGAATCCTCTAAGCAAATGAATCAAATTCTGCGTCTCTACCGGCCACTCTATCAGCGGCAAAGTAAGTAGTGAAATAACGGCACACAGCAGGAAGCAGCGTGATGGCCTATCATTGAGCGCCAACGACCCTGCGGGAATCAATCGCAGTGTTCCGTAGAGAAGCGGCGGCAGTCTGTACTCGGAGAAATATGAAGAGGACCTCGAAAGCCGCCGCTTGGTTGAGAACGTGATGAACATCAGCATAATCGCCGCACCAAGAAGCGAAATGTAAAGCGGCCGCTTAAATCCCATTAGATTCATGCAGCGAGCTGCAATTTGACTTTCGCTATTGGTCTTAGAGACAAGGGCAGATCTGAGCACTGCGGTAAAGGGAACCCTATCAAGCGCCAGAGTAACGGGGTTGGCCAGGCCCAGCTTTTCCTCTTTAAGCTGTAAATTCTGCACTAACTCTCTATCTATTGAATTTGCTCTATCATATAGCTCTCGGCTCGCCGCCGTATCTAAAAGGTCGAACTGTACTTTGGAATAGTTGAAGTAGAATCCCGCGCTTCCAAGCCCCTCAGATTCCAGCTGCTTCATCTGGTCGGCGGCCTCAGCAGATCTCCCCGTAAGAAATGAGATCAGTGCCAAGAGATGGCGCGGCTCGCTGTGGCTCGGCATCAAGCGGGAAGCCCGGTCGAGTGCTTGGTGGGCGTGTTCATACTGTCCAGAACGCATTAGCACCTCACCGAGCGCCAACCAGCCTGCGCCGCTTCCCTGATTCTGCTTAAGCATAACGCGAAGACTCTCTTCGTCTCCGGGCTGAAACACTCCCGACGACACTCGCAGCAATGTATCGACTCCATGATCGCCCAGCCATGCTGCCCCGTGCTCACGAATCGGGATTACCAGTCCCCATAAACAAACCAACGCTCCACCCCAGAAGGTAAGCCACTGCTTGTCTCGCGTTGCGAGCAAGGCAGCGATGGACCACACCGCCATACACCAAATAGGGCCGTAGAAAAGCGGAGCTATCAGAAGGAGACTCACGGCCGGCGCAGCAACGAATCCCCGTATTCTCCCCGGAGCGAAAGTGCTTGCTACCCCTATGATCCGCGCCATTGAGGAGGAAAGATACATTATGGCAGCTGCGAGAAACCCTAACGTGAGCGCCCACATTAGCGGATAAATAACTCTAATAGAGGATGCGACAAGCGTGTGCCTCTGCCTCACACCCTGCAACAGCCCCTTCAAATAGAGTCCATTGAACTCGCTCCCACCGCTTTTATCAGCAACTCTTGCTGCATGCAGGAGCAACATCGGAGAGGAGGGGGAAAGCTGAAGAGCTTTCCGGAGATAGAAGGCAGCTCCTTCTCTGTTCTGGGAGTCAAGCTCTTTTTGGGCGAATGCCAAAAGTTCATTGGAGTAATTTTCGAGATTATCATATCCGAGCTGAGTCCTGATCTCCTCCAGTGCGAAGGCAGTCTCGTTCACCTTGCGCAGGTCTCGCTCTTCACGAGCCCCCAGTAAAGAGATCCACAACTGCTTCATTTCGGTTTCGCTTTCCACATATCGATCGCGATATCCCGAAATATAGCTTTCAGCGGAATCAGCAGGAGCCAGTTCTGAAGCAGAGGGTGGCGCCTGCACAGCCGGCTCCGCGCCTTGCTCCTGAGCATCAAGGCGGCCTAAGGAAAGGAGAATAAGAAAGAGACTTATGAGCGGAAGAACTATAGCTTTCGGCATCAATTGCACCATCGATCGATTACCTCTATTGAGATGAGCAGAAAGGTCCATTAAGTTCGCAATTATGGGTGGGCAACCGGAGTTTCAGCGGCTCTTAAGCACCTGCCAAGATGGTGAAACTCTTAAGTTTTGCTAAGCACCGCTGTTAGCTTAAAAATCAAAAAGCTTATCAACATTCACGGTGGGAGTCGGAGCTGGCGCATTCACGGGCTTTGGAGCGGCCGGAGCGGTATCTAAATAGCCGCGTGATCTGAAAGGCGCGAGAATATACGCTGCTAACGTGTCATAGTAATACCTCTCAGAGAGCTCTTTATCGTCAATTATAAGCATCTTGTCGGTTAGGTGTTTTACGGCACTAAAATTTTCCTTGCCGAATTCAGGATCCTCGGCCGCTTCAATGAAGATGCGCGACGCAATATCAAGCACTTCAAGTCTCGGGTCATACTTTCGCTCCGATGCTTTGGGCGCTGCAGTGGGCCGCGATGCTGCATTTTCGCCCGGTTCGGCACTGTCCACATCCCCATCCGAATCTTCGGAAGATACTTCGGTTTCTTCAGACGGCGGAGGCTTCGCTTCTACAGCGGGTTTGCGCCTCGAAAACAGCCTGTCGGCACAAGCCGAGGAGATAACTGCATACAAGCTGCGGCAAGGAGAGCATTCCCGCTCCTTTGATGCATTGGTTTTACTTATCTCGGCAAGCCAGGACCGCTGACCGTCCTGATCGATATACCGGCACATAGAATTTATGCGGGAGCGGTAGGCGCCGAAACCCTTGAACACCTTCCTGCGTTTTGTTACACCGGCGGCCGATTCTTCTGTATCAAGTGCTTCGGTGGATTTCTTGCCGATTATCTCCTCCCCCGGCCCGAATCTAAATCCATTCTCCGCCAGCACAGGAACGGAAAAACCGATAAGCCAGATAAAAAAAATCGCTTGCACCGCAAACAGCCGCTGTAAGTATAGCGAATAAGGTAATCGGGTTTTCACCGTGCGGCTTTGATAAATCATTGAAAGTTGATAAAAGACCTGTAAGGATAATAGCTCCACCCATCTACATTGGAAAGAACGTTATGGAATCGTCCCGCAAATTAGCCTTTTCAACACGAGCAATTCACGCAGGGCAGGCGCCGGATGCCTTAACCGGTGCGATAATGACTCCTATCTACCAAACCTCTACTTTCGTTCAGGAGAGTCCCGGCAAGTTCAAAGGGGATTATGACTACGCACGCACTGCTAATCCCACTCGTACTGCCCTAGAAGAAAACATAGCTTCCCTGGAAGAAGGCCGATACGGAATTTGCTTCTCTTCGGGATGCGCGGCCATGTCGGCAGTGCTGCACCTGCTCAAAAGTGGGGATCATGTGTTGGCGTGCGACGATGTATACGGGGGATCTTTCAGATTGCTCGATAAAGTTTACCTTCCTCTAGGCATCGAGTACTCGATGGTATCCATGGATGATCCTGAGAAAGTTGCTGCCGAGATCCGGCCTAATACCAAGCTGATTTGGATTGAGACCCCCACTAATCCCCTACTTAAAATTATCGACATCGCAGCTATCGCCAAAGTCGCAAGAAACAAAGGAGCTTTGCTGGCGGTAGACAACACCTTCGCCTCGCCCTATCTTCAGAATCCCCTCACACTCGGAGCGGATATCGCCGCTCATTCCTCCACTAAGTATCTTGGCGGCCACTCCGACCTAGTAGGCGGAGCGTTAGTTACAAATGACGAAGAGCTCGCCAAGAGATTACATTATATTCAGAATGCAATTGGAGCCATACCATCACCGCACGACTGCTTCCTACTGCTGCGGTCGACCAAAACTTTGGCCCTACGGATGGAGAGACATTGCCAGAACGCGTTGAGCATTGCCGAATGGTTATCGGCTCACACCGCCGTGGAAAAAGTATATTATCCGGGCCTTTCTTCTCATCCGCGCCACGAAATTGCCGCAAAGCAGATGAAAGCATTCGGCGGAATGATCTCAGTAGTGCTGAAGGGCGGGCTTAGTTCAGCTCGCTCATTTTTGGAGCGGGTAAAGATATTCTCGCTTGCCGAATCATTGGGCGGTGTTGAATCCTTAATTGAGCATCCCGCAATAATGACTCACGCCTCTATTCCCGCAGAGCAGCGTGCCGCTCTTGGAATCACTGACGGCCTGGTTCGTCTCTCTGTCGGAATCGAAGATCTTAATGATCTTATCGAGGATATCGACGCCTCTTTGAGCTCCCGCTGAGGCCGAGCCGATCAGATCTCCGTAATTTACACCGGTAGATTGCTAAAAAACTCAAGCTATTCAGAGGTTTCCGTACACTTGAAGTCCTGCGTGGCTGCCTTTTTTTAGGCTTTGAATTGGATCATATTCAGTCTTTAACCGGATTCAATATTATACGTTTCCACACGCGGGCCGGATGCCGCGGCTTTCGCTCAGTACGGGGAATTTTTGTATGTCGTGTTACTCCTGCGGGTCTCCGGCCGGATCAAGGTTTCAAATGTGCCGCCCGTGTGTCAATCATCACAAGGCCGATCATGAAAGGCGATTCAAGGCCGCCGTGAAAGAAGGGGCCGCCCCCGCCATCGGGGACGGTGACGCACAAAGTTGGCAGCTTCTGCGAACCAGCGCACTGTCAATAATTGTTTTTATCGGATTTTATCTCTTCGGTCCGCACAGCAACGAGGGAGCGCTATCAGCGAGCCTCTATGCAGGCATGGCATTCTGCTGGTGCTTCTGCGGAATGCCATGCCTGCATAAGCACCAGCAGAATGCCATGCCTGCAAAGAGGCTCGCATTCTGCTGGTGCTTCTGCGGCTTAACTTGGTTCATATTCTGGTCGCGCACACTGGCATGCAGCGCGCTTTGGGCGGCTGCATCATTTCTATGCCCCGTACTGGTCTACCGCTGTGTATTCTCCAGCTGGAAGGAGGCAAGTGAGGTGTTCTACGTCCATTTCTGCTTCCTAATCACCGGACTGGCACTGGCCTTCTATCTTCCGGGAGAAACCTATCCCCTGTGATAGAGGCCCCGTCTGCGGCGTGATTGACCTATTCGAAGCGGCTACAGCGCTCCTTTGGCCTTCATCTCGGCAAGTGCGTCCTTATGAGAAAGGCGGATCTTGCCTTGACGGTCAATCTCCAAAACTTTCACCAAGATTTCGTCGCCTTCATGAACCACTTCTTCAACGCGTCTGATTCGCTCGTCAGAGAGCTGCGAAATATGCACCAAACCATCGGTTCCCGGTAAAATCTCAACAAATGCTCCGAAGTCGGTTATCCGTTTGACTACGCCCTTGTAGGTCTGGCCTACAGCGGCCTCCTGAGTCAGGCTTTCGATTATGCTAATGGCGGCCTTTACGTTCTCGTCATCGCTGCTCGCAATGCTGACAGTGCCGTCGTCAGTTATATCAATCTTTACCCCGCAAGACTCGGTAATCGAGCGGATCATCTTTCCGCCTGGCCCGATTACGTCACGGATCTTATCAGGATTGATCTTCATCGTGACGATGCGCGGAGCGTATGGGCTGAGACTCTCATTCGGCTTGGAGATTACTGCATTCATCTGCTTTAAGATGAATAGCCGCGCCTCTTTGGCCTGAATCAACGCCTCATCAACAAGCGCCTTACTGAGACCCTTGATTTTGATATCCATCTGAAGCGCGGTGATGCCGGCCTCAGTGCCGCACACCTTGAAGTCCATATCTCCCAAATGGTCCTCGTCTCCCAAAATATCGGTCAAAACGACATGCTTATCGCTCTCCTTCATAAGGCCCATCGCCACACCTGCAACCGCGGCCTTAATCGGCACTCCGGCCTGCATTAGCGCAAGACTTGAGCCGCAAACCGTGGCCATAGAGCTTGAGCCGTTACTTTCCGTAATCTCGGAAACTATACGCACTACATATCTAAAATCCTTATCGGTAGGCATCAGCTCCCTTACTGCCCGCTCCGCAAGCGCGCCGTGGCCGATCTCACGGCGGCCAGGGCCTCTTAAAGGCTTGGTTTCACCTACCGAGAACGGAGGAAAGTTGTAGTGCAGCATGAATGTCTTGGTCGATTCACCGAAAAGATCGTCGAGCCGCTGAGCCTCTTGGTCGGTGCCGAGAGTTGCTACCACGATTGCCTGAGTCTCACCCCTAGTAAAAAGAGCAGAACCGTGGGTCCGAGGCAGAAATCCGAGTTCAATCGTAATAGGACGGACTGTCTTGGTGTCGCGGCCATCAAGGCGCTTGCCCGTACTAAAAACCAGATCGCGCACCATATGGTAAAGCTTATCTTCAAAGATCTTTCCGATATCGCGGCTCTTCTGATCGGCGTCCTCATCATCTTCCTTGATGAACTCCTCCTTCGCTGCATCCTTTACAGCTGATACGGCGTCTCTACGCTTGAGCTTATCGGCCTCCTTGATCGCTTCCGCCAGCTTAGGCGTGATAAAACTCTCGACCGATTTAACGAAGCCTTGATCAAGCTCTCGAGGAACAAATTCCATCTTAGGCTTCCCGCACTTCTTGGCGAGCTCCTCTTGCATCTGAATGATCGTCTGAAGCTCTTGCTGCGCGAAAAATAGCGCCTCAAGCACGTCCTTTTCAGGAACTTCACGCGCGCCGCCCTCGACCATTACGATTGCGTCCTTCGTGCCGGCAACGATGAAATTGATGTCGCTATTTTCCACCTTGCTCATCGGCGGGTTGATTAGAAGCTGGCCCCCGATGCGCCCGACCCGCACTGCCGCGATCGGCCCCTCGAAAGGAAGATCCGAGATAGTGAGCGCTGCTGAAGCGCCGCATACGGCCAGCACGTCAGTATCGTTCTCATCATCTGCCGAGATTACAGTGGCGACTACCTGAATCTCCTTGTTGAATCCCTCTGGTAAAAGCGGGCGGCACGGCCTGTCTATAAGCCTCGAAGTTAGAGTCTCTCTATCGCGGAGTTTCCCCTCACGTTTGAAAAATCCCCCCGGAATCTTTCCGGCTGCATAAGTCTTTTCGACATAATCGATTGTCAGGGGCAAAAAACCACCGTCCTTCTCTGCACCGCTACAAGCGGTGACCAATACAATAGAGTCTCCCGCGCGCACTAGAACAGAGCCGCCTGCTTGACGGGCAACCCGTCCGCTTTCAATCGATAGAGTACGTCCGTGGAATTCACGTTCAATCTTAACCATGGTGCATCCTTAATACACAAATAGACAAAAATTTAGCCTGCGCATCGAAACTGCGCTTGGAAATTAGGGGAAGTGATAGGAGTCTACTGAACAGGGGAGATCTCTACTTACGCAGTCCAAGCGCGCCCAATGTATTACGGTAGCGCTCGACGCTTTCATTACGAAGGTAGTTTAACAGCCGCTTTCTTCTGGAAACCATCTGGTACATACCACGCTGGGTATGCAGATCCTGTGGATGTTGCTTCAGGTGCTCCGTAAGAATCTCCAGCCTCTTAGTCAAAAGAGCAATTTGGACTTCTGGAGATCCGGTATCCTTATCATTAATCCTATGCTTAGCGATTACTTCCTGCTTACCGCTCATCTCACTGGAACCCATCCA
>JAGFJO010000119.1 GCA_024102635.1 Deltaproteobacteria bacterium | reverse complement strand
CTCAGTTTTTGGTGAGAAAGCAGTGTTGCGTGTATTGGAACGGAATAACCTCAATAAAAATCTTGAAGAGATTGGATTACCGCCGTCTGATCTGAAACTGATCCGGGATGCGATCTCAAAACCCGATGGACTGATCTTGGTGACAGGCCCGACCGGCTCCGGTAAGACCACTACCTTATATGCAAGCCTTACTGAGTTGAATGATCCGTCTCGCAGCTTGTTCACCGCGGAGGATCCCGTCGAAGGAACGCTTAAAGGCGTAACGCAAGTTCAGATCAACACGACCGTCGGACTGACATTCTCTGCTGTGCTGCGTTCTTTGCTGCGTCAGGATCCCGACGTGCTTTTGGTGGGGGAGATTAGAGATAAGGAAACTATAGAGATCGCCATAAAGGCGGCCCTTACCGGACATTTGGTGCTATCAACACTACACACGAACGACACAAGTGCTACTATTCAGCGGCTGCTGAATATGGGCGTTGAACCGTACTTAATCTCTTCAGCTGTAAATCTTATCGTAGCTCAGCGCTTGGTGCGCAAGATCTGCGAGGACTGTAAGGAGAAAGCGAGCATTAGCTCGTCGATTCTCGAAAAATTCGGGGTGAAGGCGAACGAGTTAAAGAATATCACGCTCTACAAGGGTGCAGGCTGCAAAGAGTGCGGAAACTCCGGCTATCGCGGACGCATGCCGCTCTACGAAATTATGGTTATGACCGAGCGGCTTAAGGAGCTGGTATTGAAAGGAGCCTCATCGATGGAGATCAAACGTGAAGCCCGTCTTCAGGGCATGAAAACTTTGAGAGAGGCCGGCATCGAGTTGCTGGCACAAGGGGTGACCACACTAGATGAAGTCTTGTCAAAGACGAATATAGACTCGGAGAGCGATGAAAGCGCTGCATCTGATGGCGAGAACGAACCTACGCCAGAGTGGGTAGCAGAGACCAGAGTGAACTGAGTTTTGATGGGGTGAGCCATGAGTGAAAAACAAAAGGTATTGGTCGTTGAGGATAACCCGCATACACGCTTTCTGGTAAATGCGGTGCTTCAAGCAGAAGGTTATAGCGTAATCGCCGCAGAAGACGGCCGTCAGGCCATGGAGAAATTACAAGACCAGAATCTGATGAGTGAGATATCTTTGATTTTTCTCGATATTCTAATGCCACATGTTAACGGTTTGGATATCTTGTCCGCGGTTAAGAGCACTGCCCAAACCAGCTCAATCCCGGTGATAATGTTAACCACCCGAGATATGGCCGAGGATTTCATAGTCGGATACAACAAAGGGGCCGACTATTATATTCCAAAGCCATTTACTCGCCAGCAACTGTTGTACGGAATTAATATGGTGCTGTATGGGGAGGAGGAAGAAGAGCAGGCTCATACCTAATCGCCGGCGGCTTAGCCCTTTAGTATATTCCCACTATACCAATTTCTTTTTCACCTTTTTCGGTTCGACTGGGCCGGGCTGAGGCGTATCATCGTTTCCTCCGGTATCAAGTAGACCTGAATCCACCGCCATTTTAACCGCAGTTTGAACAAGTTCGCGTTTCTCGGCCGGAATTCCTCCCGCGCCGAACATCTTAGCGGCTTCCTCATCGATCATTCGAAAAAGCTCCTCTCTTTCTTCCAGAGTCATTGTCCGGGTGGGCCGTCTGACGCCAGAACGCTCCGCTTTTCCTATGCCGGTGATCCCTGACGTAGCTTTTACGCCGCTGACGCTTTCAATACCAGTAGTCAGATCTATCTCCGAGGTTTTCTTCGTGGATTGAATTCCACCGATTTTTGTATCGCGAGGGGGTTTCTTTACCATAGTAACTCCTCTTCTAAGTGTGGTCCTTTAGCAGCTCGGTAAACACCGCTGATCGTTTATCCTTGCGCAATTTCATGGCAATTTCACGCAGCCCGGGCCTGACTTTAGGCTTATTCAGCTGTTTACGTGTCGCCAATTGCTTGAAAAGGAAAGCAAGGACTGCTTTGTGTTCTCTGATTACATTCAGCTCATCGGTCTCCCATTCAACTGCTACATTCCGCAAGCTAAGCCCCTCCCAGTAAACCTTCCAAAGAACTAACTGATGCACCGCTTCAAGGCTGGCTACTACTATTAGCATGCGCTTGTAGTCCATTACCTCGTCGGGTAGAGAGGTACTGATACCTTGCTTGGCGGCGATAAAGCTGGCCCCTACCAATAAGCTGCGGATTGCTCCACGCACATCCCCTTCAGAATCGCCCGAACTATCATCAGGATAAGGCAGCTGTCCAGAGCGCAGTTCTGGGAATACGTTCAATAACTCAGCCGAGAGTTCCCGCGCCTGCCCCTCAATCTTGTCAGATCCGGCTAATCCGCGCTGCCAAGTTTTAGAACGCTTTGCGGCTTCTGCAGAGGCTTCATGTATCCTCCTGCGTGCGTAGCCTCTGAAAGGGACGCCGCGGGCCGGTTGAAAGCGGCGAGCGCAGAAGATTAGCGCCTCCATAGCTGCTCCATCGAGCCCATCTGAGCGCCAATCCATATTCCACGCACGGGCCACTGACCGGGCGATGCTCTCGGCCCAGCCCTGATGCTCTATAACGAGATTATTTGCTTCTTCTATCGATAAGGTAGGACCTCCGTCAGGAGCCTCCTTTACCGCGTCCTCTCTGTTCACTATGAGCCTCTTATAACCCTTTAATGATGATTGCTATTCCTTCGGCTCCGATAAGAACGGCTTTTTCTGCCCTAATATTGAGAAGATCTGACGGGCTCCAGAATCGCCTGTAGAAACAATAGCTTATAAAAAAGTTGAAGTAAACTGCGAAAATTTCGGATGAGTGGATAGTTGTGCCCGTTAGACCAGGTTTTTTAGCAGAAAGGAAGGTTTTGGCCAATGGAAAGAAAGCGCCAGCCCGAAGCACAGGAGCTGCCGGCCGGACAAGCGTTACGTCACGGCATTCTAAATAAAATTACACCCATTCTGCTGAGCACCGACTTCATCGGGGACATTCACGCACGTTCAACCATTAAAGAGAGCTGTTTGGACGTGGTGGCACTGCTTGAGGAGCTGATCAAGCGATACAGGCTGGATCACCACTTGGTTACGCGCGACTAGCGAGTAGGTTTTTGATCGCCGTGTGAGCGGCAATCAGAGCAGCCGGCTTCGGGCCTCACACGAGATATCCGGAGGCGGTTAGGAGTAGACAAGGTTGTTTACAAGGAGAGAGAGATGGGGACATTGACGGAGCTTCGCTCGAATGAATTGAACAATAAGGTAAAGGGCGCTGGTAAAAATGCGGCCCGGGCGAGCGGCAAGCAGCCCAAGGTCATTGACATTAACATCCGGCAAGCGGAGCCGCGCTCCTGTTTGTCACTTAGGCAAAAAGAGGAACTCGTGATCAGTTATAGGATGAAAGCGCGAAAACTGGCTCGAAGCATCTTGCGAAAATGGCATGCCCGGCTCGATTTGCAAGAGGTTGACAGCATCGTAGACCTTTCACTTTGTGAAGCGGTTCGCCGTTTCAATCCGGCAATGGGCGCAAGCTTCATGACGTTTCTTTTTTATCATCTGCGCGGGAATCTGATTCGTGCTATCTCCGCGGCTGCGACTCAGCATATAGTGCCGCTCCAGGAGATCGAACCGCAGCACAGCGCATCGGAAGAGGCGAGCGATGGCCAACGCTCGAAGAGTAACGCCAATGCTATCGAGATAGCGGAGGCATTGTGTGGTAATGACTATCCGATGCCTGATGAGCTATTGCTTAAGCGGGAACTGATAGACTTGAGCCAGCAAGCATGCGGGCGACTGGACGAACTAGCAAAAGAGGTGATTTTTAGAATCTATATTCAAGGCCAGCAGCTTATAGACATCGCTAACAGCCTGGGCTATAGCCGTTGTCATATCTCGCGGGTTAAGAAGAAAGCGCTAGAAACACTCTACAACGATCTGACCGATGTTATGGGCGTGCCGAGCGATCTTGGCCGGCCCGATTTTGAAGACGAGGGTGAGGTTACCACGTCGCGGGCGCAAGATCGCCGCAAGATTTTTCGAAGAAGGCCCCGCTCAAGAAAAGCTTCGCTTGCACAGAAGCGATTGGCTGCTGCTGCCTAATTGAGACAGAACTGGCCGCCCGTTAAAGCGAAGCCGCAACGGGCGGCTTTCAATAAGAAGTGCTTTGTGAAATATTGCCTGCATGGGCGATAGGGCGCAACGCAGCGCGGACCAACAACCGAGTGGCCAGACGTTATATTCCGTTTCAGCTCTTGGTGCAGCTACTTATTTGTTGTTGCTGCTGCTGTTCATAGTCGTCCCGGCGATCGGCAGTTCTACCGAGGCGCGTGAGGCGCACGTCGCCTGGGAGATGTACGAGAATCATGAGTTAGTGCTTCCCCTCAGAAATGGATTAGTTCCATCGAAACCGCCGCTTTTTCATTGGACGGCGGCTGCAGTAGCCGAGCTCTTTGGCAACTCAAATGCATTTACGACCCGCCTGGTATCTCTTTTGGCGGGTTCGCTTCTTCTCGTTGTGACGGTTCTAAGCGCTTCGTTACTTCTCTCTTCGACTGTGCCGGCACCGAAAGCCAACCCTTTACGGGCGGGACTTTTAGCAGGAGCGGCGCTTTCTCTCTCACCTGGATTTGTAAGACTTTCGGGAGACGCCCGCGTTGATATGCTTTTTTCTCTTTTCGCATCAAGCGCAATAATGATTTTCCTCCATGCATGCGCCTCTTACATATCCGGCCGGAGTAGCTTTGACCATGCATTCAACTCCGGCAAGATAACTGCCTTCTTCTTGTTATGCGCTCTGGCCACGCTCGCGAAGGGCCCTCTCGGATTGGTTCTGCCCATCATTTGTGCCTTTTCGATGTTGGGGTACTCGGCCGGATGGCGACGGTCGCTTCGTTTCTTTGTGCGACCGAGAATAGGATGGCTGATCTTCGTTTTAGTCGCGGTTCCATGGTATGTGCTGGCTGCTCTAAAAGGAGAAGGAGCTTTCGTAAACCGGCAGCTGGTTTTCGAGAATTTGCTGCGTTTTTTTGGAGGTGAAAACGTCAATACCGAGCCGCCCTGGTTCTATTTAACTACGGTCTTTTCCGATCTCTTTCCGTGGTCGCTTATGGCTCTGGCGCTCTTTATCCGTTCAGCAAAGTTGAGCCGCGCAAGAAATGAGTCGGTGTCAGGTTTGCAAAATAGGTTGCCATACAGGGCAAGAAACCTTCCTTTAGTTTGCGCTCTGACCGGATTAATCTTTTTCTCTCTGTCATCAGGTAAGCGGCATACTTACCTTTTGCCGCTATTCCCATTTTTGGCGATATATTTTGCATGGGCGGCCGATGAATACTGGATCACAAGCTCCAAACAGTTCAAGTTAGGCCTGGGCCGGAATGTTCGAAGGCTTGCAGTGGGGTGCGCTGTATTATTAACGGTCATGCTCTTCGCTATTCAGTATACTCGATTGCCACTGCCTGTGGCGGCACCGTCTGTTCAGCAAGCTATTCAATTCGTTGCCGCTTGGAGGCCCGTGCTGGAGTTATGGCTTGCATTGATCCTTCTTGTTCTGGCGCTCATGGCTCTAAGAGGAGCCGCTGCTGCCGTACAGCTATGGTTTTTATACCTTGCCTTAGTAGTTTTCTTTTTTAGTGTCGGCCTCGGCATAAAAAACGATCTGAAGGGATTTGATCGAGCAGCAGAGCAGATAAGATCTAGAATGGGGGGTGCTCCGTTAAGCGCTGTACGGCTGGCGAGAGAGGAGTACCTCGATCCGCTGCTTTTCTACCTTAAGCATCCGGTAAATCTAATAGAGCCGCGCGCGGGACTCGAAAGATGCAGCGGTTATTACGTTTTGCAGCCCCATCATATGGGCGTTCTAAGCGCAGCCGGCAAAGTAAATATCGCAGCTCGTTTCAGACAGATACACGACGAAGAAAAGGGCAGGACTGACAGAGACATTCTGCTAGTTCAATGCTACTCATCCGGCAGCCCCGGCGAAGGTTCGCCGTTACGGGAGCGTATGTAATTCACTATCTTATGAGCCCAGGTAAGCACCACTAGTATGATTATAGCGGTTACCGTTCCCGTGATGGCCAGATCCAGTTTATCAAAGCCGACGGCCATGCCGATCGCCGCCGTCACCCACATCAGGGCAGCGGTAGTCAGACCCGAAACGCCGTGTTTGGAGCGGAAAATAGTGCCTGCACCAAGAAAGCCGATACCGACCACAACTTGAGCTGCGATGCGCCCCGGATCTGAGAGGTAGCGCGCCTGAAACGGGTCAGCGGCTGCTTCCGGTGAAAGTGGAAGAACTAGGGAATTAGAGATTATCGAAAATACGCAGCTTCCGAGGCAGATCAGCGCGAACGTCCTGAAGCTCGGATCTTTACCCGCGAACTCCCGCTCCATTCCGATTATTGCCCCCAGGCCGGCGGCGATAAGTAGCCGGTGGTCGATGTATGTCGAAAGAAGGGTAAAATCCATAGCAGATCAAGAATATATCCAGGACCACTCCATTGTGTCAAAATCATTTAATGATAGAACCGACTCCTGGTGTCCGTCGGCTGCTGATGAGCGGCTGTATGTTGCGCCTGCAGCCGAAAGGGCTATTCGATGGACGTAATTGACGAAATCATATTCGCTACGGGGAATCGCGGCAAGCTGAGAGAGGCATCCGAGATCGGCGAGCGCTTCGGGGTTGTCGTTGTTGATCCGGAGAGCGTGCTGCAAAAAGGTCAAGCTTCAGGCCCGCCTCCTGAAGTGGAAGAGATCTACAATTCTTACGCCGAGAATGCCAGGGCTAAGGCAGAGGCTTATCACCGCTGGTGCGGCAAAGCAGCCGTCGGAGACGACTCGGGCCTTGAGGTGCCGGCCCTCGACGGCCAGCCCGGCCTATTGACGGCACGATTCGCAGGTCCTGGCGCAAGCGCAGACGCGAATATGAGCAAACTGCTAGCGGCATTGAAGGGGCAGCGCGACCGGTCGGCGACTTTTAGATGCGTTCTCTATCTTTCTGCAGCCGATAGGAAACTGACCGCTGAGGCCTCGCTGGTAGGTGCCATTGCGGAAACTCCGCGCGGGGCCGGGGGATTCGGTTACGATCCTGTGTTTATAGTTGAAGGAACAGGGCTTACTCTCGCTGAGATTAAGGAGAGGGGGATAGAATGCAAAACCCACCGTATCAAGGCGTTTGAAGAGCTATTTGCAAATCTTAACCGCTAGCTTGCTTCTTTTCCCGCCGCTTAAGCGTCCAAAGCCAGCTGTCGGCGCGCTTCATAAAGTGCAATGGATACCGCGTTGCTGAGATTAAGGCTGCGCACCTCCGGGCAAGCAATCGGAATTCGCAAGATGGATTGCGGGTCGAATTCGCTCAGAAACTCGCGGCCCAATCCTTTGGTCTCACTGCCGAAGACTAATGCGTCTCCATCTTCAAAATTTGCGGAGTAATACAACTTAGTTGCGAATCTTGAAAACAACCATATTCGCCGAGGCTGCACTGACAGCAGGTAGCTATTCCAATCGGCATGCTGCTTTAGAGAAACATAAGGCCAATAGTCCAGCCCGGCCCGCCTAATGCGCTTTTCATTTATTTCAAAGCCTAGCTTCCCCACAAGATGAAGGGGTGTGCAGGTCGCGGCGCAGCTGCGCGCGATCGAGCCGGTATTCTGTGGTATTTCGGGTTCGACCAATACTACGTGCATGGCTTGAAATTTCCGACACAGTGTATATTCTTCTTGCATGCTCAATGCAACAATCGTTAAGAGATTGGACATAACCAAAGACCTGATGATTCTTCAGGTTAAACCGGATTCCGGAGTGCCGGATTTTGTCCCGGGCCAGTATGTAGCACTGGCGCTGGGGGAGAATGGGGCCCTTGAAGGAACGGGCAAAAAGCCCCGGCTTATCAGGCGGGCTTACTCTATCGGCTCGCCTCCTCATGAAAAGCAGTATATCGAGTTCTATGTAGCGGTGGTGGCCGGGGGGGAGCTGACCCCGAAGATTGCCGCGCTAGGGGAGGGTGACCGGATTTTTGTGACTCCGAAAATAACCGGCACTTTCACATTGGCTAATGTGCCACAGGGGAGCGATCTGGTGCTAATATCGACGGGCACCGGAATTGCCCCATATATGTCCATGCTCAGAACTCCCGAAACTTGGGTGCCGGGCAGGCGAATACGAATGGTTCACGGAGTACGATATACTTCCGATCTGGCATATAGCGACGAACTTTCTACGCTAAGTGAAGCGCGTGAGGATTTTGAATATTACTCGATTGTGAGTCGGCCTGACAGCTCATGGCAGGGGTATAAAGGATACGTTCAGAATCTGATAAAGGATAAAACCATAGAGTTAGATCCGGCGCGTGATCATGTCTTTCTCTGCGGTAATCCGGCCATGATTACTGATATGGAAGCACTTTTGACAGGGATCGGCTTCCGTGAGCACACTAAACGCCAGCCGGGTAATATGCACCTTGAAAAGTATTGGTGATTATTTTTTTAGCGAATGCACGAACGCTATAATATTTTCCAAGTCCGCATCTGAAAGACCGACCGTCGGAGGCATCAACGGATTCAATCCTACGGCAGCCCCGCCCTTCTGCAAAAGTTCTTTCATCTTTGCGTCGTCGGTTGCGAATTTGAACGCACCTTCATTTAGGTTCCGCGGCTTGCTTTCCGGAGGCAGTGATTGAGCTACAGGCCCGTCACCCGCGCCCAGAGCGCCGTGACATGTGGCGCACCTTTGCGCAAACAGTGCCTTACCTTTTTCCAGGTCGGCTGCGGCGGCACGGCTTGGGGTAATGGAAGCTATAACAACGGCTGCAAAGAGAATTTGAGTTTTCATGCCAAATACCAATAAAATAGAGCGTGAGTACGGCGGGGCAAAATTCCCAAAGCTCCGGCAAAGCTACTGCCGGTTGAGGCCCCGCTTTCGGATTGTATTTTGCCATTCATCGGGTTACAAGTCGATAACATCAGAAATTAAGCATGGATATCATTGGAAGTATAAAGCGGCGAACAAGGGAGGAGTGGATTCAGCTCTTCCGTGAAAAGTGGCTCGATCTTCGCATTATAGTGCAGGAGAACGGCGAAGCTGCTCTTGTTGCCGGGATACTAGGAGGAATTATCTTTGTTTTGGCATTCCGCTTTTTCATTGCTTTAGCGGTGATAGGAATGTTGGTAGTCTTCCTTATATTAAACATCGCCGAATCAGAGAAGGAGATCGCCAGCTCGGCCAAGAATTCTTCCCCTTCATCAGGCTCAGTGCCATCTCAGGAAGGCTCATCTCAGGAAGTGGCACCAATAGTCATTTCAGAGGAAAATACCGTTAATGGGAGCGCAAAAGCGCCCACAGGCAGCAAGCCTCCGGCTTCCATAGATGAACCGCTTTAGCGCTGCCCTTTCCGAATACTTGTTCGCTACAAGCATTCTCCGGCAATTGTGTAAGCATCCTAAGTTATAGTAAAATTTACTTATTGGTGATTTGTTTAGATTTGTTCCTATCTAACCGATATTTCTTTTAAAGGAGAGAAACTAGGCTAAGGATATGAATCTTCTTCATTTCTTACCCGTGGCGGAAGACTTAGAACTGGCAGGTCTTCTATGGAAACCCGAAATCGGAGATGAGGTAGCCGACCGTGATAAGCGCGAGTCGATATCAGTCTTCGTAGATCCTCAGGGTTTAACTCCCGAACAACTTCGCGGGGCTTACCTTTGGCTCCCTACAGTCGAACAGATGGTTGAGCAGCTTGAAGCACGCCAGGCTATTCTATTTCACGCCGGCCTTGAGCTCTCTACCCGCTCACTTTGCTATAAAACAGTAATTCAATCGCCAGTGGGCCATATCGAGACCCGCGCCGAGTCGCTGCGAATATCGGTTGGAATTGCATTGCGAGATCTTTTGCTCAGCGCCGGCTCGGTACACTAGTTTATCCGAAAATCACGTTTTGGTGCCGGTTGGACCACTATTTTTCTGCTGCGACTTCCGAATCTTCCCCCGTCTCCAATCCGGCTCTGCGTTTGATGTAGAAATAGAGGAGAGTGGCTACAATTACAATTACCAACAGCAGCGAGATAATGTTGGTTTCTTTACGCGAGGACGTAAGCGCGGCATATTGATCGGCGCCTGTATACCCAAGCCACATCATTAGCGGAACACTTACTAGCGCAGCGGCAGCATCGGCCAAGATAAATCTTTTAAAGCTCATACCTACTGCTCCGCAGGTCAGAAAGGTAACTGTCCGAAAATAGAAAAGATGGCGCGCAATAAAAATCATCAGTACACTGCGCTTTTCCAGGTTCCTGCGTATTTTTGCTAACCTTTCCGGGCTTAGACGTGCTTTGAACCATTTGTGTTTGTGCAGCGAAGGTCCGAACTTCCAGCCAACCGAATAAATCAAAAGATCTCCGAGCAGGATGGAGACATAGCAAACGATGAAAAGCAGGTGTATCTCCCCATTGCCGTTATGGGCGATTATGCCGGCCAAAATAAGCGGCAAATCCTCCGGTATAGGGAGGCCTACGGCGCCGCCCATTAACATGAGGAATAGCGCGAAATAGAGAAACACACCGTCTTGTATGAGCAGCCAATCTTCCATTAGTAGCTAATATCTGTCGTACAAAGGCTCAAGGCAATAGTTCCAGCCCATTAGTAAAGTGCGCAGTCTACTGCTATAGCACCATCCGGGATATGCCGCTAGTGAGGCCAGCTAGTCTAATGCTACCGAACGTTGCAGCAATTCAATTTGCTGTGGGCTGAGCCGATCACGAGGGAAAAATTTATCTTGGTCGGAATCCTCGTCCTCGAGAGGAAAAGGGAACATCAGATTGCCATTTGCGCCTTTGTTCTCTTGGCAAGCATCAAGGGAGGTGCATTTCTCACTATCCAAAGCATCCGAGCTGGCAACAGTAGAACCCGAGAAGTTCACCGTATCGGAGAGACCAAGATAACTTAGAAGGGAATGGGTAACGTTTTCAGCGAGCAGGCGAACCTCCGAATCATCTATATCGGAATCATCCTCTTCGTCGGAATGGTCAAATAGACCATCTTCTCCGGCAGCTCGATTTATGTCGACGACTATCGCGCTGCGCGGGGAAGGGATAAGCGCACCGGGTGAAGCGCCTTCTATTGCTGAGACATATTCTCGCTGGCCGCCCAGAGATGGTACCGAACTGGCAATGTAGATATTAATCCCACCTTCTGTTGCAGCGGCAAGTTCCTCAAATAGAAGATCTCCTGCCATCGGGTCCGGAAGGGTCTCAGGAAGTTCCGGCAAATTGAAAAATTCGATGTGAAGCTGCACTCCAAAACGGGACAGCATCTTCTGGGAGATGCGGAAAGCCTCCTCCACCGCGTCACGAATGTTGCGAGAACCGGCTGCGCTTGCCGAGAGTACCGCGTTGACATTGACGGTCCCGGTTAAAAGGTCACCGTCACTTTTTGTAAGGAGATCCAATGAGACAGAGCTGATAATAACCTCATCCGAGTCGGAGTTAAACTCCGCAGGTTCAAGCTCAAACCGTGCTCTATAAGTTCCGGGAACTAGCAAGGGCTGCGAAGATAGTTGAGGATAATTATAGGTAACTGGAGAATTTTGCAACGAACCCGCGCCGCTTAGCCGGTTATCGAGCGCCCGAGTCGAGTCAAAAACTAGATTGCCTTCTGGGTCCTCAATTTCAACCAGTCTAAGCTGCTCATTCTCATTACGTGCCACTAGTTGGAAGGCAGCAATTTCACCGCCGAGGTCGAACTCAAAGTCCACGGTACGATTCTCCGAAACCTCGCGTTCTTGCAATGCTCCCAACGAGGAGGGCGCCGTGCCGGGCGGCGGGTTGTCATTGTCCGAAGAATTGGTGCATGAGATTAGGGCGATAACGACAGAAAGGAACAGTATCGGGCGATAAACGCGCGGTTGATAGAAAGCCATCATTAACTTAAAGATTTTTAGTATCCTGCGTTTACGGGCGAATGAATTCATGACATCTCGTGAGGCCACGGCTGCAAACTTTTTTGAACGTTGATCTAAAAGCTATCCAACTCTTAGCGGCGTCTAGCGCGCCACTCTGCTCCGGAATCTCGAAGCAGCATGGTGAAACTATTGGTGAACCCCCGGGGAACCGGAAAAAACCTGGACGGGAAGGAACCTCTCCCACCGGTATTCTAACCTCGGCTTATCGGCTAAGCAAAAATGTTATAAGCTCTATCACATAATCGTTAACCGTCTTCCCCCTCGGCATGATTGCAGTCATTCAATTCCGAGGGCCTGCCTCGGATGATTGAGCTTATACCAATGAAACCTCCATCTCTAGTGTTATTAGAAGCTTACGCTTGTCTTACGCTACTTAGCTGCGCTCCGATGCGGAGTCCGGTATCTCCCGGCACGATTCCCGATCCACAACCCTTGACGGCTCAGGAGCGAGCACTTGGAGAGCAAGCCTTCCGTAAAATAACCTCCCAATATCCGGTACTTCGCGACCGCGAGGCAAAGGCCGAAGTGGCCCGGGTGGTGGAGAGGCTGGGCAGAGCCGCCGGTAGCGGAAGCTGGAGAACCGTTCTACTGAATGCTCCTAATATAGCCAATGCCGGGGCCACGCGTGGTAACTACATCTTTGTTTGGAGCGGAATGCTTCAGGCAGTGCGAAGCGAAGAAGAACTCGCCACTGTCATGGCTCACGAAATGGGACACATCCTCGCTCAGCACACGATTGCCACCCCGGACGAGCAGCTTAATGAGGTATTGAGCGGCTTATCGGGTGAGGCGGCGCGTAGGGCGCTGCTGCGTCAAGGGTCAATCGGTTCGGTCGCAAGCATCGCGCAGGTGTTGGCGCAGCAGGCGTTTCGAGCCGGCTTCATCAACCCGGAATCTCAACGCAAAGAGCTCGAGGCGGACATCATCGGTCTCCATCTTATGGCGGAAGCAGGGTACGATCCTCGCTCTGCTCTTGAATTTTGGCGTAGAGGAACTCTTGCGGGCGGAGAGGGGCCGCTTGAATTTCTTTCCAGTCATCCCTCAAGCCAGACGCGTATCGAAAATCTGCGAGAGCAGATGCCTATGGCGCTGGAGAGACATGATCGCCGGTACTACTAATTGAGCATCAAATGCTTGCTTTTTACAAAACCATCGCCGCTCATGATGGCGGTTGTGGTGCTAGGTAGAACCGGGGGACTAGAATGTTTAAAAATTGCGTAATTTGAAGAGATGGCGATGGCCGATATCAGAGTCCCGGAGCGAGAGCGTAGATTTCCAATGGTTGAAACAGTGTCAATTATACTCGCCGCGATAGTGGTAAGCGTTCTTGTTCTAATGCTTCCGCCACGGTCGCCTGAACTAGCTCAGACTTTTCTTATCTTAGTGCTCTCCTTTCTTGCGCTCCGTTTTGCCTTTCTGCAACAGGGCTGACCCTTCTGCGGCACTGACAACGATCATGTCAATTCACACCACTCCATTTTAGAATGAAATTACATTAATGGAGGAATGTATGAATTGGGATCAAACTATATAGCAAGCATGAGTAAAGCGCTGCGCCGAACAGACTTATTCTTTATCGTTATTTGACTGATCGGATTGGAATAAAAGATTAAGTCCGTATAATAGCTGCTGCCGTGTGAACGGCTTGGTAATATAGTAATCTGCCCCCCCGCTGTATCCGGACATTATATCCTCCGCCTTTGATTCGCCGGTAAGCATTAGCACCGGAATGTTTTGTGTTGCTTCGCCGATTTTAAGGCGCGTCAACACATCCAGGCCATTCATGCCGGGCATTACGACGTCTAAAATAATGAGCGATATACCTATCGGTTTCGGCTCGTCATCCAAGATCTGGATGGCGCTTAATCCGTCCTCGGCTAGAGCAACATCTAAACCTTCCGGCTCCAGGATGCTTTTTACCAGGGCCCGAATCATGGGGTCGTCGTCAATTACCAGTACTCGTTTGGCCATAAATGTTCCCTTACTTATTTAGACTTACTGAACGGTCCAGCAGCTCCGCAAGCACGCCAATCGCTGCTTGTTCCCTTCCTGATAGCTCCGTAGACTGCGAGGAAACCCTATCGCTATATATTATTCCAATACATCGTTGACCGAAGCCTATTGGAGTTGCCGCCAGCGGCCAGCCATCCTTAAAAAGTGAGTCGCCCTGGAATACGGGATGTCCCTCTTTGAATGCACGCACGTCCGGTGCGTAAGGACCAAGATCGTTGCCGAGACTTCGCTCGATTTTTTGCGCGTCCATTTGACCGCTGCTGCCGAGCATCATTCTGCCGATTAACTTTTTCCTGCCGGGTGCCACGAGCATCAGTAAAACCCGGTCAAACTTAAGGCCCCAGCTTAGAGTTTCCATTACCGTCGTTATTACTGAGGCGGTAGGTTCACCGTTCTCAACAGCTTCGCGAATCTCTTCAACGAATTTAGAAAAGTCTTCGTTATCATCCGACTTTGCCGCAGCCGATACGATAGGAACCTCGCTCGAGTAGCTTGAAACGAACTCGGGGAGGGGTGGAAGATGAAGATCTATCTCCAAACAGTGGCTTTGAAATATCTTTGGCAGGTCGCCTAATACTTTCCCCACGGTTTTATTATCCAAATTCAGCCGGGTACCCAACGTTGAAATGACTTTATCCAGTTCCGCTTTGTCCTTTGAAAAAACCAGAACGGAGGAGATCTTTTTCGCGGCATGGACGCTGGTTGCCAGCTTAGCAATCTCGCTCTGCTCGTTGGGAAGGGCTTTTTTAATTTTAGCCGGCTTTTCTAAATCCTGTGAGCCTTGCAGGATCTCAGTGTAAAACTCGGGGAGATTCAAAGCCTTTATTACCGCCTGGCTCAAATCCGTGGTGGTCATACCGACTATCTCGTAAATGCTGGTGTCGATATCTTGCCGCTTTGACTGAGCTCTTTTAAGGGCATTTTCGTATATCGGCGGAAAATAATACGCAAGCAACAGTGTGCCGATTTCAGCAAATGAGCCCGCCAGATATCCGGATTCCGAATTTTTGCCGGCGGCATCGTCCCTCGTTACCTCGGCGTTAAGTGTGCTCGATACCAGAGAGGAGAGCAGCATTTTTTGCAGGCAGCTTGCAAAGGGTCCGCCGCTTCTTGCTGCCGGCACGAATTTTTGCAGCAGCACCAGTCCTGCACAAAGTTCGGCGAGCGGACGCATTCCCACCTGAATAACGGCTTGAGAGACGGTCATTATCGGTTTGGCGCGGCGGTAAAAGGTACTATTAACCAGATGTAGAACCCGGATTCCAAGTGAAGGTTCCTTTAAAATAACTTCGGCAACTTGGTTCGCGGTAGTCTTAGGATTGGTAATCAACGCCCTCAATTCATTGACGATGCGGGCGCTTGCAGGGAAATCCCCATCCTTACTCAAGGCAGTAGTTAACTTCTCCAAAAACTGATCCGCCGTATAAGTAACGTTTTCTGATGCGGCTGTATCTTCCACAATCTCCCCTTAAGTAACGGTTACCTTGCGCTTATCCTTGCATCGCATTGTTCAATGTAAGTTGTCGAACATTCTTTACAATTTCATTAGGCTTAAAAGGCTTCGGCATAAAAAGCGAGGCCCCTGCTTGTAATGCCGCCTGCTTATCGCTGTCAAAAGCGCAGGCACTAAGAACTATTATAGGGATCCTCCTCACATCCTCGGAATTCCCTCTTATATGCTTTATAAGCGAGAGCCCGTTCTCTCCCGGCATGGCGAGGTCTGTAAGGACTAGGTCAGGAAGAGCTTCACCAAGCTCTTTAATACCTTCTTTTACCGAGTGAGCTACCTTAACGCTTGCACCCGCTGAAGCCAAAATGTGCTTCAATACCTCGCAGGTGTCAAAGTTGTCATCCACCACTAGCGTGGTGAGCCCGTCGAGCCTGAACCGCAGTTCAGCTGTATCGCTTTGAGTAATAGACACGGAATCATTGCTGGCAAGCGGCATCATTATCCAGAATGTGGACCCTTGGCCCACCCGGCTTTCTACACCTATTTTGCCGCCGTTCAGCTCAACAAGCCGCTGCGTCAAGTTGAGCCCGATTCCCGTACCTTCTTGGCTTTTGCTGTATGCGTCTTCTCCCCGTTCGAAGCGTTCGAATAGTTTTGCCAGCTTGTGCGGCGGGACGCCCACACCCGAATCGCTTATAGAGATCTTGGCCTTGTCGACCAGAAGCTCCGCGTTAATCCACACCTTGCCGCCTTTGGGTGTGTACTTAACCGCATTTGACATCAGGTTTATTATGATCTGATGAATGTGCTTATGGTCACAATAGAGATGGGCCTTGGCTACCTCGTCAGCCAGTTTGACCGGTTCCAATGAGATGGACTTGCCAATTGCGGTTTGCAGCATCAATTTATGTGCCTGTGCAAGAAGATCCTTTAGAGGCACCTTTGTGGGTTCCGGCTCCTCTTTCCCTGACTCGATACGGGCCAGATTAAGAACGTCATCAATGAGATTTTTGAGGTGTTCACTGGAGCGGGTGACGGCGTTGAGCGCATCAAGTTGTTTGTCATTGAGTGGACCGAATATCCCATCCGATAAAACACTGGAGTAGCCGACGATCGCTGTCAGTGGTGTCCTGAGCTCATGACTCATGTTGGCCAGAAACTGTGATTTTGCCTGATTTGCTTCCTCAGCGCGAGCCGTTTGAACCGCAAGATCGGCGGTTCTCTGATTTACCAGGTCCTCCAATTTTTCCGTGTATGCGGCAACCTGTTCCTGAGTACGGGCATTCAGAATCGCCACTGCCGCGCCCTGACAGAACTCTTCGAATTTGGTTAGATCGTCCTTCGAAATAGTGTGATCGCGCTTGAACCCGATCAAGATAGCCCCTAACGGCTCTCCGCGAACCTCCAGGCTACATACATCGATGGCCCGGATTCCCAGATCTTCCAAAAAAGCCAAGCCGTGGTTGGAGTGATTCGACAGGTTGGACATCGAAAGGTGGCCGCCCAGCTGCATGACCTGTCCTAGGATACCTGGTCCCAGCGGGATGGCCTTCGGGATCAAATTTGGAGCACAACCGTAGCCGCCTTTTGTCTCTAAAGCTTTTCTCTCTTCATCCAGAAGGAAGGTGATGGAGAGATCGGCTGCGAAACGAAAAGCGCTCTCTTTTGCCAGGCTCTTTACGATTCTTTGTAGGCCGACGTTGCTTGCAATGAGCTGATTAAGTTCGTTCAATATCTGAACGCGGTCTAAAAAGTGCTGCAGTGTGCTGGACAAGCGCGTCCTCTCGAACACAATGCCGCCGTAGAACGCAAGCTGTGTTAACTTTTGCGATGCTTCGTTTGACAAGCTTTTTGGTGCGATGACCGCGAGAGTTCCCATGGCAGCGCCCAGGCAAATAATATCGAAGTAGTTGTAGTCGCCGGATACTGATTTATGCATCTGCGAGGAAGCAGACTGCAGCGAAAGACTCGACGTTATTCGCGCCCTTGATTCATCGCTTTCGGCATTGAAATCGCCGACTGACGCAATAATCTCCTGCTCATTGTTGAGTCTATCCGATGGCAGGTATAGTGCGGCGCCAGCCACACCTGGTGTATTAGCGGCACACTCCGCAATGGCTGAGTAGATGCGCCGGGCCTCGTCACCGTTCTCTATCATCCGCACCACTCTTTCTACACCGTCACCGGTCGGCGCGGGGATGCCGAGAGAGAATCGCTCCATTACCTGAGTAATGCGAGACTTCTTACCTGTCATATTCGCACGTCGCTTTTTTTAGTTTGAAGGGCAGTCCTTCCCAAATGAAGAGTCGACATTTCTGCCAGATTCCTTTACCCCTGAATTGCGAAAAACCGAGTTATTTGAAGGGGATAATCTATAACTAAATTTCATACCGGCCCCCTAAAGACTAAGTGAAAATAATGGCATAGCCGCACGGCGGCCCGCGGTTCTACTGCAAACGGTATTTTAGTTAGTGTCGGGACTGGCTCGACAGGACACTAGATCTCGAGGCGGGGTCACATTCCACATAAAGCGGTGCTCTTATCAAGCTCCTCACTTTCGACCTTCAAAAACTTTGCGCACTCCGATAAGGCCACCCGGATGTTAAATGACGCTGTTGAAAGAGCCGATGGCGAGCTGCGCGGTAAGCGAAACAATTCCATGCCGCGCATAAGCGCGCGCGCCAGATTTTTGAAGGGTTGCGCCTTCAACACATCCCCGCAGTATTCCCTAACGGTCGCTACGTCTATAGCAGATTCAAGTACCAACGGATCCAAAATTCCCAACCCCAGCCGATAGGCCAAGATTCTCTCGAAATGCTCTGCTTTGTCACTGCCCTCCGGCTTGATTGAAGCATGAATTCGCTCAACGGCGCTAAGCTTGCGCATAAAATCCAGGTTGTCTAGTGGTACTCGGGTTAACAAATGCCTGAGTTGAACCGCCATCTGCGAGGCCTCGGTCGTTTCATTGCCGGATAATAGAAGCTGAGCAAGTTTGAAATACTGGTTCCAAGCAAGACGCGAAACCGGCTTCCTTTGATTGTGATCAATTGGCGCGAAGGGATCACTATATCCGAGTGCTAACAACCGTGTGCGAAGCGGAGTGATAGGTTCACTTTTCGACAGTAGGTCGCTCATGCCGAACGCCTTAGCAACCGAATTCAAGCCATTATGCGCTCTGCTTATGCTCTTAAGCTGAGAGTAAACTGCCGACTCCTCCTCCCGCGAAAGAAGCACCGGATTTCGATTGAACCGGTGCAGACATTCCCTGATATGACGATTGTTCTGGTGGACCATACGCATTAATTGTGAGCGAACGGCAGCGGCGATTTCTGCGTTCTGAAATACTACTGAACGCATCTTTGGATTAAGGAGCGTAGCGGGGAGATCTGCATCAATCACTCCGTTACGGCGATCAAGGATTTCAAGAGTGCCGTCTATCACCGCTTCTCGCAGTCTGGAATCACTGCGAAATTGAGGATCACAGCAAAGATCTATAACCAGATCTGCGGCTTTAAACAGCTCGACCCTTCCAGCGCTCGCTGCGCTAAGTACCGCATCTTCGGCTGGTCCTCGCAACTGCCTAAGCAGAGCCTGCGCTCCTTTGGTAAACTCCTCCGGGTTGTGTTCCTCCCTTGGTAGTAGAGCGATCCAGCGGTCGAGGTCGGCGAAACGGCCGTACTCGAGTTTCAGGCCTATTGCGCTTCCAAGCTCGTCAAGGAACTGCTCGCTTTCCATAAATCTATCTAGCCCGAAAAGCTCGGCAAAATATCCGATCTGCTCCGGCCGATTGCAAATCCCGTCATGAGTCAGCAGCCCTAAGTTCCTAATCAGCTCCGATTTGTAGTGCTCTTTGAAATCGCTATCCAATGCAAATTGCTTCTTGAACCATACAAAGGCCGGATGTTCCAGCATCCTTACTAAAGAGGTAAGTTCTTCCCCGCTGGAGAGCTGCGCCGTGGCAACGCTGTGCAACACGGAGCACACATCGTTGCGGATGAAGAACCCGCGCTCACAATAAGGCACTAACTGTACTATATTCGCCGGATCCTGAAGCTCTCCGGCTTCGAAAAAGGCTCTTTCCGCGACGTCTGATATCTGCTCGCGAATAAGGGCGGATGTCGATGAAAACGCCTCAAGAATCTGCCGGCAATATTCAATAACGAATGTAGGCCGCTCAACCCAATGTTCAAAAGCGTCTCTCAGTAACACCACCAAAGGTTCCGCTCTATCGGTTCCAGGACGGTTTATAATATGGGAATTTTGCTCGATGGCGTCGCGCAGCGATCCGCGGAAGATCTCATAGTAAAGGGCATCTGATTGCAGAGCCAAGTCCGGATCATCCTCAACCTCGAGTGTGCAATCGCTGCCAAAGTAATGCGCGGTTTCAAATTTTTGAGAGTCAAGTAGATCGGATGTTTCTAAGATAGTCTCAAGGGATAACGCGCGGCGAAGAGCGGGAAGTGCGGGTGTCAATCCAGACTGTGACAACTGCGGCATAGACAAGTCCGGGTCGTTCGAGGGATCAAAGTTATGACCTTGTGGATTGGGTAAGTTTCTGTGCATGTATGAGCTAGATTTTACCAGCGCTTGGTGGGTTTACAAGAGCAATGCGAAGCAAAACCACCAACTCCTGATTGCGGTCGCCGAAGTAGGGGGGTGGGGAAACAAATCAAAAGATACCGGGCTCTTATCCCGCAACCTAAACTTGATCGGGCGCAAAGCCTCTGCGCATGGTGTTTTCCGTTACTACGACTGGCTCCATAAATTGAAGCAGATAGTCTGGTCCGCCTGCCTTCGAACCAACCCCCGAGAGTTTATAACCGCCGAAGGGCTGCCTGCATACAAGCGCTCCAGTGCAGCCTCGATTGATATAGATATTGCCCGCTTCAAGTTCGCTGTATGCCCGCCGGATGTTTCCGGGACTGCGGCTGTATAGGCCGCCGGTAAGTGCATACTGCGAATCATTGGCGACACTCAATGCTTCATCGAAACTCGCGGCATGGCGGCATGCTAAAACCGGACCGAATATCTCCTCTTTCCAAATCGAACTGCTTAAGCTTACATCACGGTAAATCGTGGGCGCTACGAAGCAGCCGCCGGTAGGAAGGGAATCTGTTTTATAGTGCAGCACACATTCATGATCGGCACGCTCTATTACCGCATTGATCCGTTGCTGCGCTTCACTGTCTATTACCGGCCCGACAAACGTTGCGGGATCTTTGGCCTTGCCGATAATAATGTCCGAAGCCGCTTCGCGAAGCCGCTCTAAAAAGGGCTTATAAATAGCTCCGACAGCCACCACTCTTGAACAGGCGGAACACTTCTGGCCGGAATATCCGAATGCCGAATAAAGAACACCCTTTATAGCTTCATCAAGGTCGGCATCTTCATCCACGATGATGCAGTTCTTGCCGCCAAGCTCCACTATTGCGCGTTTGATGAGCGACTGATTAGGCAGTACCTGTGAACTTGTTTTCAGAATCTCTAGTCCTACCGCCTTAGAGCCGGTAAAGCAGATTAGCGAAACTCTTGGATCGGAAACTAGTTGCGCCCCAATCTCCTCCCCATAGCCCGGCAGGAATGCAAATGCATAGGGCGGCACGCCGGACTCCAGCAAAATGTGGGCGAATTTAAACGCTACCAAACTAGACTGCTCGGCCGGCTTCAGGATAGTCGGATTGCCACAGATAAGTGAAGCCACCGTCATTCCGCATGCAATCGCCAGCGGAAAGTTCCAAGGTGCAATGACAGCAGCCAGCCCGCGCGGCTTATAGAAATAGATGTTATTCTCTCCGGGAATCTGCATCAGCTCACGAGGATGAGCGGCAAGCTCCGCCTCGGCGCTATAGTAATTGCAAAAATCTATCGCTTCCGTGACGTCGGCATCCGCCTCCCGCCATGGCTTCCCGACCTCCCTCACGATTAGCGCCGCCAATTCCAAGCGTCTTTGCGAAATAAGTGACGCGGCCTTTCGTATGATTGCTATTCGATCCTGCCACGGAGTTAACTGCCAACGGCGCCCCTCCGTGCTCAAAACATGGAGCGTCTGATCTACGTGATCGGGCGATGCAAACTGTACCTGCCCGAGGATGCAATCAACCTCTGAAGGATCGATGCTTTTCACGCTTCTAGTTGTTGCGATCTCGGCGCCACTAATGATCGGCATGGCGCAGTAGCGCCCCCCCTCCAGATGTTTCTGAACGGACTCCAGAGCAAGCGCAAATTTTCTGCGGTTGGCTTCGACACTAAAGTCTAAAGCAGGTTCGTTTTTGAATTGTGGACTCATAGCGACACTATGATCATCAACCAAATTTGGACTCACCGCAAGTTGGGACTAGCGGACACTGGTCATGTAGCAGCAGATAAGGGGAGCGAATTGTTACTCCGGGTCTTGCCAGCCGATAACTTGATATCCTTTCTGATGCAAACAATGCTCCACGAATCTCTCATAAGAAGGGGTCCGGCGATTCAAGTCCATGATGCTTTGCACTGTTCCGACCAGAGTTCCGACGGCAGCTCCCGATGCGACACTTTCGCCGACCTCACCGAAGATCGAGCCGCTGACGGCACCGGTCGCCGAGCCAATAACCGCTCCCAGAGCTGCGTGTTCAAGAATGAAGGGCCACGGCTTGCGGGCTGTGACTTGAATATCGGCGGCTTGTAAGCATTCATCCTTGTCGGTCTCCTGCAGCTGAATAAGATTTGAGTCGACTAGCCCCTCCTGAAGAAGCATCGGCTCAGATTCGGAGGTCAATAACGAGGAACAGCCGGTAGCGAGTATTTGTGTTGCAATTAGAAAGGTTAATAAGTGAAATTTCATGCTGTCTACCGCACCGATGAAAAGAATCTACGCATTCGCAACGACAAGAGCAAGACACTTAGAAAAACCAATTGAGAGCAATGAATAGCTTATTCGCCCGGAATCTTTTCAAGGCCGAGCTCCCTGGCTGCCAAGGGAATGTGCCTATTGAACTGGTTTATTGATGCATCGGCTCCAGCAACGGAATTCAGCCGTTCTTTGGCGCGTCCGATGACGGCGGAGTCTCTGCTTGAAGATAGGAGCTCCAAATCGCGCTCGAAAATCCTTTGGACTGTAACAATTGTCCGTGCGGCCTCAGAGATTACTTCGCAATCGAACATTTTGATTCGATCCACCAACAGCTCGCGCGCTCGGGTGGCCGAGAGAGGGCCGAGTTTCTTCCAAGCATTGAGCTGAATTTGATAGATCTCGTCCCAGCTGCTAGGAGCTGCCGATAAATCGCTGTCAAAACTGCAGGAACGCTGAAGCGCTACGATTGAGCGTCTCAGCGGGTCAACTCCCATAAGGCAGAGGCGAGCAGACAATCTCGTTTGGCCGAGCAGTCCTCCGCCGAAGTTCTGTTTATCCGATCCGGTAATGTTCTGCAGAGCTATATCGCAAAACCCGGCATAATGGGCCAGATTTTCAATTGCTGCATAGTGCAGGCCAAGATCTACGTTCAGCTCATGAGATCGATTCCACAATCGCCTAATCATGAGGGATGAGAAGTCCGCCGGCCCCTGAAGTGGTTCCTGAAGATTGAACCTGGAAGTATGAGAATGCCGCTGCATAATCATCAAAGAGGATAATATAGCCCGGCGCAATTACATAGAGAAAATTTCATGAAGAGAGCGCCGGGAGCGGAGAATATACGCAACCTCTCTGTGAGCACTTTTGAGATATAGGGTGGAGCCCACAGAAGGCCTTTCAACCGCAAAGTTTCAGAACACGCAGAACGGGAAGGGACTTTCTCCCTCGCGCTGAACTCGCCGGCCTCTGCGGAAAATTTTCTTTTCCCGCCTTTGATTACGCGCTATCGGAATCAATCAATCCATTCGAAATCGGCCTTTGTAAAAGGGTCTCAATCTGGCTCTCTTCGAAAAAGGTATGCCGCAGAAAGGACTCATTGGAAGTGTTCTCTAGTAAGCGGCGCACAAGATAGCCCATGCCCGGCAGTATTTCACCCAATGGCACGTAGAGCCTTACAAGATATCCTTTAGAACTAAATGCGGAAGCTATCGGCTGAGCCATGCCGTACAGCATCTGAAGTTCGTACCGTTTTTTATCAACACGGCTCTCTTCAGCATAGCAGCAGGCGTGGGAAAGGGAACGGATATTGTGCGAGCCGAAAGCGGGAAGGCAAAGATCGATATTGTCGATCAAGACCCTTGAAAGTTTCTCGAAGTTGGCATCGGTGCTCTCTTTATCGGCAAAGAGGGGAGACGGCCAGTTGTTTTGCGCGCTGAGAATTGTCTCGAAGTCCCAATACGCTCCTTTTACCAGCCGAACCGCGATAGGTGCGCCGCGTTCTTTCGAAAACTTAAGCAGATCCATCAAGACAGCTTCCGAATTCTTAGCGTACGCTTGAACAACGATGCCGGGGTAGGGAAAGGCGGCGAACTCGTCCTTGGAAAACACATTCTTAAAGACCGTATAGATGATAGGATTCGTCGCGCTGTCTTCGGCGTCCACGTAGAGCAGAGCGTTGAGCTTAAGAGCCTCGCGCGCAATAGCAGCCAGCCGTTCACCCAGAATAGCAACACTTTTTTCAAAATTGAGCGGGCCGCATTGAGAATAAAGGGCGCTGAGCTTAACTGAGATACAAACAGGGCTAATCTCCCCGGGATGCCCAGGCATAAGCGGCTTACTCGATCCCCACTTAGGCACCTCCCGCCCGAACACTTCAAGCGCCTCTAGGTAGCGGTGAAGATACGCTGCTGCCTCTTTTTCACTGACGCAATATTCCCCCAAGAGATCTACGGTGAAGCACATTCCCTCGTCTCTAAGCTGACGCAGGGCCTTTAGAGCTTTGGCCGGCGATTCTCCCGCAATAAACTGCCGCGCCATCTCATGGACAGAGAATTTGACGATGGATGACGTCAGGGCGGAACGGAGAATTCCAGGCTTACCTTTGAGTCCGACGGCTAGTGCCGGGCTCAGATCAGCAATCGGTTTCTCAAGGTATTCAGAGACATGGCGCGCCACCGACTTGGCGCTCTTAAGTGTAGGCAGCACATCCACCAATCTGAACATATTTACCTTTAGTTCAGGCTTGCCCATCGACCATTCCATCAGCTTTCCGCTTATTCCCCGGCGATTGAAGGCAGAGGGCTGCTCACGGCCCATAATCCTAAAGATATCGGCCCCAAGATCGCGTACTTTTGCCTCGAAATGATCCGGTTCAGTCACTGCTCTGCTCCTTGAAACTCAGGGTGATCAAAGGTTCGCCTGCCTCTATGCTTTCCCCCTCGGCGACCGAAATCTTTTCTACCATTGCATCCCCGGGAGCCGAGATAGGGTGCTCCATCTTCATCGATTCAATTACCATTAAGGCCTGACCCTCTTTAACAGCAGCACCTTTGCGCGTTCGAATGCGCACTACCTTTCCGGGCAGAGCCGAGGTAAGAACTGGCGACAGGGCGCCGCCTTCATTGCTCTGCCGCAGCGCAGCCCCGTCTACTTCGGCAATCTCGAAACTGCCAAACGAGCTAGCGGCCCATGAGCCGCAGCGTCCCTCAAAAAATGCCGCCCAATGGACGCACCCCTCAAATGTCATTATCACTTTTACCCCTTCCCGGCGCCAGTTTAAGGCCCGGTACTTTTTATTGCCGGCGATGATCTCCATTCGCGCGGAGTCCAAAAATCGCAATTTAATCGGGATCGTTTCGCCGGAGACGATGAACTTTCGTTGATTCAGGCAGGAGCCGCTAATTCCGTAACCTGACGCGCTATCCCAAATATCGTCGCGGCTACCCACGTAGATCGAAGAGGCGATTACTTTTGCCGCAGATAAAAAAGCTGCCGCCTTATGATTATTCAAGCCGCTGCGCAATTCTTCAACTGTGCCGGTAGTCATTTGCGATGCAGCAAAGTGCGAAGAATGTAAAAGTTCCAGCAGTAGCCGCTGATTAGTTCTAACACCGCCCACTGCCAAGTTCGAAAGCGCGCCAATCGCCTTGGAGATTGCGGCCTGACGCGTGTCTGCGCTCACGATCAGTTTAGCGATTAGGGAGTCATAGTAGTGTGTCAATCTGTCACCTGCGCGGTACCCGGTGTCAAAACGGGTTTCTTTGAGAAGCGACGGTTCAAGAAATTCAAGTGTGTGCAACAAGCCGGTTGACGGCCTATAACCGAGCTCCGGCATTTCGGCGCACAGCCTGACTTCGATGGCGTGCCCGCTGCATTGCGGATTCTCCGGCAAAAGTTCAGGAAGGGAGCGGCCCTCGGCGATGCGGATCTGCAACTCGACAAGATCTAGTGCGGTAACCGCTTCCGTTACCGTATGTTCAACCTGAAGACGGCTATTAACTTCCAAAAAGTAAAATCTATCATCCTCGACCAAAAATTCTACGGTACCTACGCTGTCGTAAGCAGCCGCACTTGCCAGCCTAACCGCAGCAGAACGCATTGCCTCGGAAACTCCTTTTTGCAGGGCGGGTGCCGGGGCTTCCTCAATAATTTTTTGATAGTTCCGCTGCAGTGAGCAGTCACGGTCAAACAGGTGGGTTACGTTCCTGCGTCTGTCGCCTATAATTTGCACCTCGACATGACGTGCCTTCTCTACCAATTTTTCGATGAATAAATCAGCGCTTCCAAAAAAGGTTTGTGCTTCACGCGCCGCCCCTGAAAGGGCCTCATCAAGCTCCTTATAGCTGCGGACAATGCGCATGCCGCGCCCCCCTCCGCCAGCGGCCGACTTAATGAGAATAGGGAACCCGGCTCGCTTTACGAGGGCGTCAATCATTCTGTGCTGCGCTTTCGAAGACGCGCAGCCAGCGGCTTTCACTTCAATGCCGGGAACCGTGGGAATAGAGAGGCGCCTGGCAAGTGCTTTAGAGGCAAGTTTATCGCCGCATAGCCGGATAGCCTTTGGAGAGGGGCCGATAAAGTGCAGTCCGGCCTTTTTCACGGCTTCAGCAAAGGAGGCATTTTCAGAAAGGAATCCATATCCGGGATGCACGGCATCAGCCTTGGCTCGGCCGGCAGCTTTCAGGATCGCAGCGCTGTTCAGATAGGACTCCGCGGTCTCCGCTTTGCCTATTTTATAAGCAGAGTCCGCCAATGCTACATGCAGAGCGTCCTTGTCGGCCTCGGAATAAACGGCCACGGTTTTGAGCCCCATGCTGCGCGCCGTCTTAACTATGCGGCATGCAATCTCTCCGCGATTGGCAATCAAGAGAGTGCGAATTTTACGTGCGGAAGATGCCATATTGGGTGCATTGTATCGGTGAATTCAGCGCGGCGGAGATTGAGAGACCAAGAACTGTGCGGGTGTCGGCTGGAGTGATGATTCCGTCGTCCCAAAGCCGGGCGGTTGCATATAACGCGTCCGATTGCTCCAGATAGTTTCGGCGGATCTTCTCTTTGTAGTCTTCAAGGGCGGCTCGCGAGCCGCTTTTTCTTGTAGCGCTTGAATCCAGTTTAATCTGACCAAGTACATTTGCGGCTTGTTCTGCCCCCATTACGGCTATACGTGAGTTAGGCCAGGTGTAGAGAAATCGAGGACCATAAGCCCGTCCGGCCATGGCATAGTTTCCAGCGCCGTAGGAAGAACCGATAATGACGGTAAATTTCGGAACCGAAGAGCACGCTACCGCGGTTACCATCTTAGCTCCATCTTTTGCGATCCCGCCGTGTTCATATTGCCGGCCTACCATGAAGCCCACAACGTTTTGCAGAAATATGAGTGGTATTCGCCGTTGGTTACAGAGCTGGATAAAGTGGGTTGCCTTAAGTGCGCTTTCTGAGAATAGGATGCCATCATTCGCAATAATGCCGGCAAGATAACCCTCAATCCTAGCAAAGCCGCAGATTAAAGTGGTACCGTAATTTTTCTTAAACTCATCCAGCTCGCTACCATCCAGCAACCGTGCAAGAATCTCCCGTATAGGAAAATAACTTTTTGGATCCGATGGGATTAGGCCGTTGATCTCAAGCGGATCGTATAGCGGCTGCCTCGGCCTCTCGCGGTTATGAGACTGCTTGTCGTGATGCCCAAGGTTTCCCACTATGCGACGCGCCGTGGCGAGAGCGGAGCGGTCATCCTCGGCATAGTAGTCGGAGACACCGCTTATGCGGCAGTGCACGTCTGCCCCGCCAAGCTCTTCAGCGGAGATCTCTTCGCCGGTAGCGGCCTTTACAAGCGGCGGCCCTCCCAGAAAAATGGTGGCCTGACCAGATACCATAACTGTCTCGTCGCTCATGGCAGGAACGTAAGCGCCGCCGGCGGTGCATGAGCCCATTACAACCGAGATCTGAGGAATACCCCGCGAACTCATTCGCGCCTGATTAAAGAAGATGCGGCCAAAATGCTCCCTATCCGGAAATACGTCTTCCTGCATCGGCAAAAAGGCTCCGCCTGAATCAACCAGGTAGACACATGGCAGATTGTTTTCAAGTGCGATCTCTTGAGAGCGCAGGTGCTTTTTTACGGTCATCGGAAAGTATGTGCCGCCTTTTACGGTGGCGTCGTTTGCTATTACAACGCACTCACGGCCGCTCACTCGGCCTATTCCGGACACCAGTCCGGCTCCTGCGCGCACGCCCTCGTACAGCTTCAGTCCCGCAAGAGGGGCTATCTCAAGGAACGGAGAACCTGGATCGAGGAGTGTCTGCACCCGTTCACGAGCCGTCAATTTCCCCCGTTCACGGTGGCGTTTAATGGCTATATCTTCTTCCGGAGCGACGGCCGCAGAGAGAGTGTCTCTGTAACTGCTAAGTGCCGCTTCGAACCGGGCGCGGTTCTCGCGAAAAGTGGCGTCCTCCGTGTTCAAGTTGCTGGCGATCTTCATTCTTGTCATCCTTAGATGTGGCGCAGGGCCCTGATTACGCGCACGAATTGACCGAACGTCAGCTACAATAACCCGAAGCCGCCGGAACCGACAGCTGGCCTCATTGGGAAGTGATATATTGTCCCTAATGAGATAATAAAACGACGTTAATTGCTGGTGCGCTAATCGAAGGAGAGCGGGTCTGTTCCGGTCTCGAAAACCTCCTCTCCATCCAGTTTTCCGTCGCCGTCGGTATCGGGCAGCGAGGGGTCCGTGCCGAATCGCAGCGATTCGTATACATCGCTCAATCCGTCCTTATCGGAGTCGGGGCGCAACTGCCGCATGCGCTTGGGAAGTTTCTTGGTAAGATAAGTTGTGAAGGTCTGCGATAGCGCAGTGTAACCTTGCGAGGTGGGATGGATCTGATCCTTTGAAAGCAGCCGTTTGCTGACCAGGTCAAACCGGAGGTCGGAAGGATCTTGTAAAGTATTCCCTCTTAGGATGTAGCCGTTTAGCTCTTTGACCCACGGCCCCTGAGATCCCCTATTAGGAAGCATCAGAACCGCAGTTACAACAAGCGGCGAAAGACCGGTAGCATCTTTAGTGTACCTCTTAAGCTGCGTGGCAGCCCGTTTAAGGTTACGAAAAGTCTCTATCGGGGGACCGAATAACCACCGGTCATTTCTTCCCAAGTCGAGGATGATTATGTCTGAGCGTTTCAAGGAAGCGCTCAATTCGGGATTCTTACTTCTCTTGAACGAGTCGCGCAGCAAGAGCAAAAGTTCCCGAGTTCGAAGTCCGAGCACGCCGAGATTGTTAAACTTCACAGCACGCAGCTTGGTTTGAGCGCGGGTAATATATCCTCCCTTATTCTGATTCTTAGTGTCCCCAAATCCGGCTACTAAGCTATCTCCTATCACCGATATCTCGACCTTGCCGTCGCAATTGAAGTCCGGTATCCCGTTTACAGCCGGGCAAGCATACGCCGGCGCGGTAGAGATAAGGGCGCCCAAGAGAAGAGATGCTGTGAAAAGAAACAACAAACGGTGAAGTTTCCTCATGTTCAAATCCAACCTCAATCATTGCGTTAAGAAATACTGCCCACCTCCTTCAGGCAGCCAGCAAACCACTTGATAGTAAGTAAAATGGCGCGGTGCGGCAAGCCGCTAAGCCCTTCGATTCACCTCGTAAGTGCCCGGTTCTATTGGCAACAAATCAGCTAGGCGAATGTTTGTTCTTCGACATTGCATCACTGGACAAATGCCGGCATCCAAAGTGCTGTCGATCTTAGCGCAGGAGCTTCGCTACGCCAAACACTGCGGCGGGCTGTAGTTGGTTTTTTCTCCGGGGAATCTCTTAACGATTTAGAGCCAAAGGTTCTGGAGGAAATTTATGGAGCATAATATTGCGCTCAAACAGGGAGAAGAACGGCGCGTGGGAAAGGAAACCATAGTTGCCCGCGACTCTTCTCAGCTCAACGGACAGTCATTCGATGTTACCGGACAATACCGCCATCTGGGTGGACGGCTTGCGCCGCTCTCCTTTTCGGATGTTCTTAGAGAGATCGTAGATGATGTGCGGGTGACAGTGCGCGATTTCGCGGCCCAATATACAGCCCGGCGCCCTCTTATAGGATTTACCCAGGCTCCGGCTCAAAATGCAGATCTTCGCCCTGTTCTCATCAAGGTTGAGAAGGCGGTCGATAACTTAGAAAACCTCTTCGATGAGCTATCTGCAGGAAGGGAAAGGACCTTGGAGGCGCGCGCTGCTATTTTAAACGCCAAGCTGCCACTTAAAATGTTTCTGCTCGATATGGCCGCAGTTCCGGAGCCCTCCTCAGTGAGTAACGGCGAGGTGCATGCGGTTATTGTGCGATGTCTCGAGCTTGAGCAGGAGATGAGCGCCCGGTTGCTGCAGGCCGATTTGGCGGCGGCTAAGCCGAAGTAGCGCTGCTCGACTCGCAGCCGTCCGCTTGTGAGCCGGCGAAAGGCCAACTCACGCTGTTCGAGGGCCTGATTTCAATCTCGAAGCTGCGGAAAGAATAATGTCCTGTGTTGTTTCCCAGTCAATACAGGCATCGGTGATGGACATTCCGTACTCGAGTTTATCGCGTCCGCGCTCGAGCAGCTGCTTACCGGCCTTCAAGTGGCTTTCGAGCATGAATCCCACTATAGAAAGGTTTCCCTGCTCGATCTGGCGTATGCATTCTTCGAACACTGGCTTTTGACGGTTGTGGTCCTTCAGTGAGTTGCCATGGCTGCAATCAATCATGATATTGACGGGCAGGTTTGCTGCTTTTAGAGAGGTCTCGCAGGACTTTATGCTGGCCTCATCGTAATTCGGCTTGGCGCCGCCGCGCAGCACAACATGTCCATAGCGGTTTCCTCGAGTCTGCATTACAGCGCACTGTCCCTGCTTGTTAATTCCTAGGAAGTGATGCGCCTGACGTGAAGAAAGCATGGCGTTCACCGCTACGCCGACATTACCATCGGTGCCATTTTTGAAGCCCACGGGGGTTGAAAGTCCGCTCGCCATCTCGCGATGAGTCTGCGATTCGGTCGTGCGGGCGCCAATTGCGCTCCATGATATCAGATCGTCTATGTACTGCGGGGTTATAGGATCGAGAGCCTCATTGGCCGCGGGCACCCCCAGCTCATTTATCGAAAGTAGAAGCTTGCGAGCGAGATGCAACCCTCGCTCAATATGAAAGGAATCGTTTAGATCGGGATCATTAATGTAGCCCTTCCAGCCGACTGACGTGCGCGGCTTCTCAAAGTAGGTACGCATTAGAAGGCAAAAAATATCACGGACTTTCGGCTGCAGTTCCGCAATCCGGTGCGCGTACTCTAGAGCGGATTCGGCGTCATGAATTGAGCATGGGCCCGCAACTATAAACAGACGATTATCGCGCCGGTCAAGAATGTTTTTGAGCGCGGCTCTGGCATTTAATACTGTATTACGCGCTGACGGAGAAAGCGGCAAAGCGCTTTTAACCTGCCAAGGAGTGGGTAGAAGAGTCTCTCCCACAATGTTTAAATCGAACATCTCACTTCCCATAGGCGCTGCAGTATCACCGTTTTGTTCTTTATATTCAATAGAGGAGGGGAGACTGGCGGGCAGCGATGCTGTCTTTTGCATTATGTATCCGGTTATGATTAAAAATATAAAAGCGTAAAATCACTTGAAAGGGTAGGCTATCAGATGGCCAAGTGGCTTGTAAAAACCGAGGCGTCACTCTATTCGGTCGATCAGTTGGCTGCCGATGGTGTGACCCAATGGGATGGAGTTAGAAACTATCAAGCTAGAAATTTTCTTCGCCAAATGAAGCGCGGCGAGAAGGTTTTGATCTATCACTCGGTTGATAAGCCGACCGGAATTGTAGGGATTGCCGAGGTCGCAAAAACGGCCTATCCGGACAGGTTGCAGTTCGAACGCTCAAGCGGTTATTATGATGAAAAGTCTTCTGCCGAGTCGCCTCGTTGGTTCGCGCCTGACATTAAGCTGTTGAAGCGCTTCAATAAGATAATTGATTTAAAGGAGATCCGCCGGGATGTCCGATTAAAAAATATGTGGCTTCTCCGGCCCGGTTCTAGGTTGAGCGTGCAGCCCGTGCAGGAGAGTGAATTTTCGGCTATTCTAGAAATAGCGCGGCGGCGCAATAAGCAATAGTGATTATGGTATTATGTTGAGCAAGATTCCAATCAAATCCCCGGCTGACATCGAGCTAATGCGTCAGGCATGCCAGGCGACTGCTGATATTCTAGATGCGGTAGGTGATATTATAAAGCCGGGGGTGCGTACGGAGGATATAAATAGCTTCGTTCATCAGATGACGCTTGAGCTGGGTGCATCACCCTCCCCATTGAACTATAAGGGTTTCCCAAAGTCGGTCTGCACTTCGATTAATGACGTAGTATGCCATGGCGTTCCAAGTCCTTTTGTGGTGTTGAAGGAGGGAGATATCATCAATGTTGACGTTACCTCTTTTAAATCGGGGTTTCACGGCGATTCGAGCAGGATGTATTTTGTCGGAGGCAAAGAAGCATGCTCTAAAGAGGCGGTTGAATTAGTAGAGACGACTCACCACTGTTTGCATATCGGTATTAAGGAAGTTGCTCCCGGTAAGCGCATCGGAGATATCGGAGCGGCTATTCAGGACTACATAAAAGAGCAGGGCAAAGGCTACGGAGTGGTTCGTGAATATACCGGCCATGGCATCGGCCGGGAATTTCATGAGCCGCCTCAAGTGGTGCATGTCGGCAGAAGAGGCTCTGGCGAGATAATGCGGCCTGGAATGACATTCACCATAGAGCCGATGATTAACGCCGGCACGCGCGAAACGGATCTTTCAAAGATCGACGGTTGGACTGTCCGCACTAAGGATGGTTCGCTGTCGGCACAATGGGAGCACACAGTACTGGTGACTGAGAAAGGCTGCGAGATTCTCACTGCAAGTAAGCGCTTTCCCGCAATATAGATTTTTTGCTCAGAAAATTTTTTGCTCAAAAAACGAGGAAAAGTCCCTCGCTGGCACACGATTCAAATTTAATCGTTACGTTCTTAGCATAATCTTCGTCGCCCGTTTACCCGCACGAACTTCGTTACGCTTCGCTCGGTAAGCCCATTATCTAGCCACGAGTGATGAACCACGCGGATCCTTCCCGCTTTTTACTCGTTCGAGCGCAGGAAGACGAACCTCTCCATTCCTCGATTCTCCACCACCAGGCGCACTCCCTTTTCAAGGTCGCTCTCTTTGATAGCAGTAAGGAATTCTTCGGCACTTTCTATGCCCTTTCCGTTAATACTCAGGATTATATCACCGCTTTGCATGCCGGCGGCTGCCGCCACGCTATCGGGACGAACCGCGGTAACTAAGACCCCTTGGGTGGCGGTCGTTTTAAGGCGGCGCGCCATATCAGAGGTCAGGGTTTCCACCGAAATTCCCAGATCAGATTCGGACGGACTTTCGCTCTGCTGCTCTTCGGCGCCGATACTGGCCGGCAGCTCCCCGATTTTTACGGCAACGGTTTTCTTCCGGCCGTCGCGCACAAGATCGATATCGACCTGACGTCCCGGTTCGATACCGGCTACTACGTTCCGCAGTTGATTAACATCCTCGATCTTGTCGCCCCCAACCTTAACGATAATATCGCCTTGTTTAATGCCGGCTTTGTCGGCCGGTCCGCCCTTTTCAATGTGACCGACCAACGCCCCGTCAGCGCCGGCGAAGTTAAAGGAGCGCGCCAAGTCCTCAGTAAGATTCTGGATGCCGATACCGAGCCATCCCCGAACGACTTTTCCTTTGGTGATAAGGCTCTCCATGACTTTGCGCGCCATATTAATCGGAATTGCAAAGCCTACGCCCATATAGCCTCCGCTTCTCGAAAGGATAGCGGTGTTAATTCCGACCACTTCGCCGTTAATATTAACTAGCGGGCCTCCGCTGTTGCCGGGATTGATGGCCGCGTCGGTCTGAATAAAATCTTCATATTGCGATCCTCCCATCAGCGCCCTTCCTTTTGCGCTGACGATTCCGGCAGTAATGGTATTGTCTAGACCGAAGGGATTTCCGGCCGCAACCACCCATTCGCCGATTTTGAGCGTATCAGAATTTCCAAGCTTAGCAGGAACCAGATTGTCGGCCTCAATCTTAATCACAGCAACGTCGCTGCGCGGGTCGCTGCCGATTAGCTTTGCATTAAGCGTGCGTTTGTCATGCAGCCGCACCTTAATTTCATCGGCATTATTGATGACATGATTATTTGTGAGAACATGGCCCGCGCTATCTATGATGACCCCGGTGCCCAATCCCTGCTGTGCTTCATTATTTCCGCCTTCGGGTGAAAACCGTTCGAAGAGATCTTCGCCAAAAAAGTCACGGAAATGCTCGAAAAAGGGATCATTCGGCACTTGCCGGTTAGGGTTTGCTATCCGCCGCGCCTTCTTGACTGCACTAATGTTTACCACCGAGGGGGTGATTATTCCGGCCACCGCTTCGAATGCCGCCGACAATTCTCTCGCATGCTGAATCCCTTCAGCGCTTTCGGCTCTAACCGGTGACGGGATCAGATGTGTAACGGAGAAAGCGAGAGCCAAAACTAGTGTTGCAATTTTCATAACCGGGTTCATGGGTTAAATCCAGTATTTAATAATATAAATGGGACCGAATGTATAGGTTCATGACTTTGACGAAAGCAGGGGGCTATCTATTTAAAGTTCGCCATCAATTCAAAGACTCGGCGATAATTCAACCGTATGCCGCGGCGCAGCAGCATTCAGATATGCTAATAGTTTAGATAGAAAAGCAAAAGTGATGCTGCCGGGCGGATTTGCGCGGGCTAACTGGCTAATTTATACTTTTTCTCTCCGTCCCCTCTAAACTCAGGCCATTCCTCGCTAAATTCGGCGCGCCGAGCCATCTCTTTAGAGCATAAAGTCATAGCCTTACAGTAATTCATGAAGAGATCATGGTCCGAATGCAGGGCCATTTCGCTAGCTGTGCGAATGAGATCCAGCAGAGCTCCAATCTCCTTAGCCGTGATTGCTGCGTTACAACTTACGAATTTGAAAAGACACACCTCGCTTATTGGTAGAGCCTGTTCTAAGTCACGTTCCAGTGCGGCCCGGAGCGCTTTGCTTGTCACGCATCCGTTAGTGACGTAATCGTATTGCAGCTTCGACAGCTCATCTTTTGGGACTATTAGCGGTCTTTTCGATTTAACCATACCGAACTCCTTACCATGCTTACTCGACCGTGGGCGAGCACACAAATGACTTTGCAGTATTTACCTATATTATGACGGCCTTCGTGCCTTAGGCAGACTAAGACAAGAGCGATAAATTCCTATTATATCGGGCAGTTATGCAGCTAATTATAAAGCCGGCAAACAAGGGGCTAAGGCTCCGAGCACTCGCTCTGGAAAATAGGAATCGAGGCTATTGCTTGTTCATTCATCTTGTCTAGACGCTCACCACGCAATATCAGTTTGCGGCTGGCAGCAGTGCTTTTCTTGACCTTGGACAATAAAGCACCGGCGTTTCTCACCAGATCAAGCAAGGTTTTTGATGCGGCTTTAAGTGAGCCGCTCGAAGCAGAGATATCGGAGGTTTTGCAGAAGTTGGTATTGTCGCACGCCAGAATTTTGCCGTCATAACTCCAAACTCCTCTCCACAGATCGGAATAGGCGCGTTGGGCTGCCAATACAATGCGGCGCGCCTCCGCTCTCTGTTGACGGCTAGCGCCTGATTTCATTATTGCGGCACGAGCACGTCTTAAAAGCCTTACCTGCTGAGCACCCTGGCCGTCAATCGAGAACTGAGTTTCGCGAATATCTATCTGCTTGCATCCTAGGCAAGAGAGACCATCTCCGCCGCAGACTCCACAACGATCCACCACCGCACTTCCTCCGACAACGCCGTTACAGTCAATCATTCCGCTGCTGTCGATCGGTGTTCCGGTGGGTGATATCGCAGCAGTTGCCGTAAATGTGGCGGTAGAAGTCGGAGTAGGCGTAACTGTCGGAGTGGCCGTGTTTTCAGCCGTATGAGTCGCAGTCGGCGTGTTAGTAACCGTGGCGCTAGCGGTAGCCGTAGAGGTTGAAGTTGCAGTGGCCGTCGCTGTAGAAGTGGCCGTTGGCGTAAAAGTAGCGCTTCCAGTTGCGGTAAAAGTAGCAGTCGCAGTGGGAGTGGCGGTAAAAGTAGGAGTAGCGGTGAAGGTCGCCGTAACGGTAGGGGTTGCGGTAATGGTGGGGGTTGATGTCGGCGTCCCGGTCGGGGTCGATGTGGCAGTCATGGTGGCTGTAAAGGTAGCAGTAGAGGTGCTAGTGGACGTAGCGGTAGCGGTTTGGGTAGGTGTGGCGGTCGGGGTAGGAGTTGCCCCAACAAGACTCGACTCATAGGCTCCTATATCACAAACGGGGTCGCCTTGCGGCCGTGGAAAAGCCCTCTGATCCAAATTGATAACTGGAATGGCGGCGCATACGGCTTGAGCGCCGGCCCCCAGCGCAGAGCTGCCCGCTCCAAGGGGACGTGTATAGGTTACGATGTTGGGAATGCTGAATGTAAGTTCAGCAGGCGACAACACAGGAGAGCTGGTGATGGCCGCAGAATTTGGACAGCTGGCCGCAGCGGGGAACACTATGCTGTTAACGCTCTCGGATGAGACTGTGCCCCCTCCGCAGTTCATACCGCTCAATGCGCCATTGTCGGCAACTATGGTGTTGTTCAGAAGTATCTCGTCGTTTATCGTTCCGACGTTATCGCCGTCGCCCTCATTGAAAATCCCGCCGCCGGTGGCCGCGCTATTATTTGCAATCGTCACATTAGTGAGAGTGAGGAGGGCGTCGTCGCGTAAGTGATAGATGGCGCCGCCGTTGTTGACCGCCATGTTATCGCTGAAGGTGCTGTTGGCCACAATGACGTCATCCGAGGTGCGAGCGTTACCCAAGGCGCCGCCATGGTTCGCGCTTAGGTTTCCGATGAAAGATGTTCCGAGAACCAAAAGCTCCCCGAAATTATAAAGTGCTCCGCCGATTCCTGCGTTTCCTTTCACTTCATTAGGATCCGTTAATGTGTTGAACGGAGGGGGGAGTGGGAGGGGAGTGGTCCCGAAATGAGAGTAATTCACAGCGAGCTTGCCGGAGGAAGAGTTGAAAACGGCTCCGCCATGCCACTCATCTCCGGTTACCTGATTTCCGGCGAAGACGGTAGCGGTAATATTCATGAAACCATTATTGAATATCGCTCCTCCGCCCGAGTTAGTGCTGTTGCCGGAAGCAGCCGAGTTCTTATTGAAGCGGCTGCCGGTGATGTTTGCTCCGTCAACTAGAGAGGATGTGAAGTAGATTGCTCCTCCCGACCCTCCATTGGTTTGATTTGCCGGATCGGTCCCTGCTTTATTTTCGGAGAAATTACTTCCATTTACCGTCAATCCAAAGCCGCTGTCCTTATAGATTGCGCCGCCGTCACTTCCAGCTTCATTATTCTCAAAGCTGCAGCCGTCAATATCCAACGTGCCGCTACTATTGATAGCGCCTCCGTTATTCTCAGCTTTGTTATTCTTGAAAGTACTGCCGCTGCATACGACAAGCGAACTTACATTCTGCAGAATCGCGCCTCCGCTGGCATCGCTGCCATTCTGCAACGTCACATCATTCAGGCGCAGCTTGCCGTTGCTGGTTGCGACCGTGAATATACGGGTACTATCTCCACCGGACAGAGTTACAGTTCCTTGAATGGTAATGTCGGTGATGACGGAGATCTCGTCGCCTAACGTAATCGACGATACGCTGTCAAAAACGATCTTATCGGCGCCTGATCCGCCGTCACAGTCCGAATAACTGTTGTTGTCGGTATTGGCGTTTTGAATCGCTTCACGCAGACTGCACGAGCCGTTATTATCAAGATTGGCAAGAGAGTCATCGGCAGAGGAGTCTACGGTAATGTCCGCCGAATAGGCGGGAGTGGCCGTTAGCAGCATTGTAACTGCAATAACCCGTGCAACTCGCAATAGATCTTTTATGGAGATAGTTGTGCGTCTCATAATATCAGGCTCTGGTAAAGCAGCATTGATATAGCACAATCGGAGGGAGCGAAGATAGAGGTTCAAACACAGTAATGGCGGGCCGGAAGCAGTAGCAAATTCATTGAACTTATTGATTTTTCAGCTGGGTTTAGGCAGGCGGCCGGAATCTACTCACGCCCGGCCTTATAGGGAATGGATTTAATCAATTCTCCCAACTGAGGATCGCCATAAGTACCGAAGGCATCGACAATTGTGCCTCGTTCTCCGCTGCTGGTTTCTATGCCGTAAACAACTGCCATGTCCTCGGGGTCCGAGGCTCCCTCAAAGCGGTACACCTCGTTGATGGCCAGATCACTCGGTTGAAATGCCTCCTTGGTTTCAAAGCAGAATATGCGTCCCTCGGCGGGCGTAAAAGTGAGGGAGTAACCGCGCGATTGAAGGCGCTCGATCAGATCACTCAATGTTTGGTAGTGCGAAGGCGATGGATAATCTCTTTGAAGCGGCATTTCATACTGAATAGCATGCCGCAGAGCGAGCCAATTATGATCGCAATCATCGATCCCATGACTTGCCTACAGAACTCTTTAGAATATGCGTATCAATCAGTTTCTAGGATTATTGAAGCGATAGGTATGGTCCTATTACTCAAGTCAGATCTTACTTTTAAGCGCTGAATTCACCCAGGTTTACGCTTCTCATCTCGGCGTGCCGCTCGAAGCCCGGGAGGGTTATGAAGTTGAACCGCTTAGTAAGAAGGGTAAAGCCGGCCGATAACCGATCCGGGATTCAGGTTCTCACAGGCCCATACGGGTATAAACATCGTGCGGATTGCTTATCTCAACCCGTGACCAGTTCACCACAGCTGGTCCGATCTCGCTGGCGGAAAGTCCCGGCATCTTAGAGTTGGAGATAACTTCGCACTCGTAGCTGCCGCCTGCATTAGATGCAACCAGCCAGGCGCCTTTCTCTGATGACGGGTCGATCTTTGATACGACGTACCATAGGATGCGGCCGTCTTTTTTAAGAGCGTATAGATCCGTGACTGTCCTTATGCCGTTGGACGTACGGTAGTGGGCCGTCAATCTGGCAAAACCGCCGTCGTAGCGGGCGAAGGTCCACTCCTTTTCCTCAAATGCTCCGGTAGCCTGAATTTTCGCCCAGGGCTCTTCGAGCTTGATGGCGATTCCGCCAGGTAAAGATAATTCTGTAATTTGGCTGTTTTGCTCGACGGTAATGGGGCATGTGCGAGGCAGGGCATAAGCTGCTTGACCAAGCAAAAGAATGGTAAGTATCTGAATTATAACAGGGAAAAACCGTACTGGCATGAATACCTCTTAACCCTGATCGGGCTCGGAGGAGAGGTTGCTTCAGCAAGAGTTTGAAAAGGTTATGGGTAATTTTTGGAGGCTACAGGAGTGCCCGGTTGGGTGGCCATCACCTTTCTTTTGCTACAAAGGTTCGAGAGACATCCCCCAAAATAGTGCCGCTCAAGTCAGAGAGATTGAAATCGTATCCGTTCATCCGTGCGGTAAGGGAATAGTTCAATCCGGCCGGGACCCCGAAGCTAAAGTAGCCGTTGCTGTCGGTATACACCGCACTTGCAGTTTTATTGTTCAGAACGATCTCGGCGCCGGCAAGCGGGCTTTTATCGTTAGTAATCACCCGGCCACTCAAGGTGAATTGATTTGCTAGCCCTTCGATGTTGACGGTCATGTTCCCAGTTAAATATATATAACGCTCCTCGAAGGTATACCCACTCATTTCGGTCTTGACGTTGTATAGACGCGGACCGACGAGTCCGCTTAGAGAGTACTGCCCATTTGCACCGCTATAGGTCACATGCTGATTGCCATCTCCGGTAATAGTTATCTTTGCACCTGATATGCCGCTTCCGTCCGGTGCCGAGATCCTTCCGCTGATGTCGTACCAGCCAGGTGTCGGGGTCGACGTTGGAGTGGAGGTCGGTGTGGCGCTCGGCTGAGGTGTGGGGGACGCTGTTGGCGCATAAGTCGGTACGGACGTAGGTGAAGGGGAGTAGGTAGGAACGGGCGTCGGCCCGCCGTTTGGCGGCGGCGCGTTGCGCAGCATGTTATTGAGATTCAGTATTCCGTTGGTCTGAACGCGTCCGGTAAGGCTAGCCAACGGCACTGTATTTTGCAGCAGAATGGTCTTGAGCTGAAAGTATGTTAGATCCGGTCTGAATGAATGCAGTAATGCCAGCGCTCCGCTCACATGCGGCGTAGCCATAGACGTGCCGTTGTAATAGCTGTATCCCCCTCGAATGGTACTAAGTATGCTTACGCCCGGGGCCGCAAGGTGAACGGTATTTGCTCCATAGTTAGAGAATGAAGCCAGGTTGCCGCTACTATCATGCGCAGCTACAGATATGACGTTGTCGACATTGTAATTAGCAGGATAGAAAGCGTATCCGTCATTATTATTGGAGGCGTTTCCGGCGGCTGCAACAAATAGAATGCCGTGGTCTCGGGCCCGCTGAATGGCGCTATACATGGAGGAGACATAGGGACCGCCGCCCCAGGAGTTGCTTGATAGGGCGACATCTACTCCCGCAATCTTAAGATTCGTTACATAGTGAATGGCTTCTATGGCATCGTACAGCGAGCCGCTCCCGCTAGAAGTTATAAATTTCACCCCGATTATTTTGGCATACCAGTTAACACCGGTTACGCCCGTACTATTATTGCCGCGGCCGGCAATAGTTCCTGCGCAATGCGTGCCGTGATTATGATCGTCCATCGGATCGCCACTGCCGTTGATCGTGTTAATGCCATGGACGTCGTCTACGTATCCGTTGCCGTCATCGTCTATTCCGTTGCCCGCAATTTCATTCGGGTTGACCCACATATTGTCTTTGAGATCCGGATGGTTGTAGTCGACTCCTGAATCGATTACTGCGATTATAGTGGAGGAGTTGCCCTTCCAGAGATCCCATGCTTCGGGCGCATCAATGTCGATATCGTTGCTCTGGCTCAGTCCCCATAAGTAGGGGAAATATTGATCGTTGGGTAGGGTGTCATTTACGTACATCACGGTGTTGCAAGAACAATCCCAGCGCCGGCGGCTCTTGACGCTTACTCGCCCGCTGGCCTTCTCGATCCGCAGATCATTCCGGCGCTTCTTCTCGAGCCGCTCGCATAGATCTTGCTTCTTGCTGAACGGAACTGCTTCAATCTCGACATTGTCGTTGTCGTGAAACTCTTCTTCTGTTTCAAGCAGAATTACCGGTCTTTGAGTGGATTCCTTTACAACCAAGAGCCCATCGCTGCTGACCTCTTCAAGCGTCTGCTCAGCCTGCTTCTTCAGCCCTCTCACAGGCAGCGACATTACATATTGGCCTTTGATGCACTCATGTTCTTCGGCTGATACTCGGTCAGCGACGCTTATGACGGCTATCGCCGCGGCCATAGCAAGCAGGCATCGGACGGTGCTCGTCACTTTTTGCCGGATTTGATATGCCAATCTTTCCATAAAAAGTAGTTCTCTCGCTGTTAACCTGCCATCCCAGCTCTCTTAACTCCTGCTGCTTTTGACTTTGGGCGCGCCTTTTTCTTAGTTTTCTTTTTCTTCTTTGAACTTCCTGAACTGCCCTGATTACCCGGCAGCAGCTGATTCTTAAGCCGCACGGCAAAATGTAAACCTTGCTGCATACTTACTATCCAAACCTTGTAGGTCTTCGGAATTGACGTGACAGTTAGGCGGCCTTCGCTTTCAAGATCAAAGGAGTAGTAGCCTTCAGGCAGATTGTCGAATCGATAGTTGAACTCTCCATCAACAGTGGTCGTAAAGGTCTGTTTCGGATTGTTAAGTTTTTTCGCTACAACACTGAGAGACATATTGCCCAGGTTGCGCTTCTCCGAGTTGCTGAGCGGCCGGCCATTAATTCCTCTTAGTGAGCCGGTTGCGCCAAAGGCGGGAATCGGTGTCGCGGTCGGTGTAGCGCTCGCGGTCGGTGTTGGTGATGGCGTAACATCGCATTCGCCGCAGCGGCCCAAGCAGTCGCCATGGCCAAGGTGCGCTGGAATCATTGAGATGCCGACAAGCATAGTAATCTTGCCGTCCGGGTTTCCGACCGGAATGTGACAGATCTCGCGGCGTTCTTCTTCAGGAGTCGAAGTTGCAGTCGGAGTTGGTGTTGGACACTTTATATAAACCGCAGATTTGACGTCAGCCTGCCTATCCAAATAGGAGATGATCACGGTGTTAGAGCTGAAGGCCACTGTATTGGTAGAGAAAAAGGCCTCGCCATATGCCGGAACATTCACAGTGCCCTTTTGATTAGTGCCCCATACAGTCCATTTGACTTTTGTGTCCGTGCCGAACGGACTTGTCACTCTCCAGTTCAAAGTCTCTGAAGGGTTGTGTGAGCACTCTTCATACAATGAGTGATTCAATACCGGGGTGGCAGTGGCAGTTGCGGTTGCGGTTGCCGTAAAAGTGTTAGTCGGCGTAGCAGTCTTGGTAGGCGTAGACGTTTTTGTAGGCGTATGTGTCACCGTATATGTGTGAGTAACGGTGGCGGTATGGCTTGGAGTAAAGGTGCGTGTTGCCGTTGCAGTGTTGGTTGCGGTGGCAGTTTTAGTGGGGGTATGCGTCACGGTAAATGTGGCGGTGTTCGTCGGCGTTGAGGTAATAGTCGGCGTCTTGGTTGCGGTAAAAGTGCTTGTCGCGGTGGCTGTCTTAGTAGCAGTCGGCGTGACTGTCGGGGTAAAGGTTCGTGTCGGGGTATTGGTCACTGTAAAGGTAGCCGTTACCGTCGGTGTCCTTGTGGGCGTATATGTGCGGGTTGCCGTCGGCGTGTTAGTAGGAGTAGCGGTGTTTGTCGGTGTCCTAGTTACCGTCGGAGTCAGAGTCGGGGTTGGCGTTGGAGCAAGGGAAATGTCGGCGAAGAAATTATAATTGAAGTAGCTTCTGTCGGCGGAATCGCTTGCATACTCTTGCGGAGTAAAAACATAATCGGTCGAAAACGCAGCTACCGTATATTCTGCGCCTTCTGGCACTGTATGCATGTACTCGCCTTTGGAATCGGATAACACTTCGCGAATCTGAAAGTTAGTGGATCCCTCGCGCTTGTACCTAAGTGCTACTATCGCTCCCGGAATTGCATATTGGCCGCTGCTGTCCGTAACCTTGCCGAAAAGAAGGTGGCTTGTCTCTGCGATGGCGCGGAAGTTGACATTCTCTTTATCGCAGATGTTGCGCGGAAAAGACCATGCCGCCGGATCGAACCACAAGGCGTCTAAGTCGCCTGCTGGGAAATACTCGGCCGTAATCCACATGTCTGCAAAAGGCTCGCTATCAAACGAGTAGACGCCGAAAGGACTGGTCTCGGCTACTTCCACCCCATTGCTGTAGATCTTCGCTCCAGGAAGAGGAGATCCGTTTTGATCGAACACCATGCCGCTCACTGTGTAGCGCTCCTTGGCTGGGCAGTTACCGCCAACGGGAGGAATAACCTCTCCGCCGGGGTCCGGAGCCACGGCATAAAAGTTGATCTCATCATAGTCTCTATCAATCTCGGCGATGGAGAGTGCGGAAGGATCGAATACCAGATCAGCTGAAACCGGAATTAGCTTCGGCGTCGATAAGCTGTTGAAAAATACATTATATCTGCCGTTAGTGTCGGTCGTCGCGACCTGCATGCCGCCGTTAAAAATCTTAGCGCTCGGCAGCGGGTAGCCATCCCGGTCGAACACCACTCCGCTAATCCTTCGCTGTGA
>JAGFJO010000094.1 GCA_024102635.1 Deltaproteobacteria bacterium | reverse complement strand
AGGAGACGCTGTTTATCGAAATCGGCGGGAAGCAGGAAGGCATCTTGCCAGGAAACTTGTGGAATATAGAGATGCTCCTGAGGTGCTCGTGCTCGGACTTGCACGCGGTGGGGTACCGGTCGCATTCGAGGTGGCGCGCAAACTTAATGCGCCGCTCGACGTGTTTCTAGTGCGTAAGCTCGGGATGCCGGGTCACGAGGAGCTTGCTATGGGAGCTCTAGCAAGCGGCGGAGCTTTGATTCTCAATGAGGAAGTTGCGGCGCATACTTCCGAGTATCAGCTTGCTAGGGTGATTGAGCGCGAGCGCGAAGAGCTCCACGAGCGGGAAGTAAAGTACCGTAGCGGGCGCGAATTCCCCCGAATTACAGATCGTACGGTGATACTTGTTGACGACGGGCTGGCAACCGGAGCCTCGATGAGAGTGGCCGTAAAGGCCCTTCGTCAGCACGCTCCGGCAAGCATCGTTGTGGCTGTACCGGTTGCCCCTAAAGAGACCTGTAGCTTGCTGGCTCAGGTGGCTGACAGAGTAATATGCGCTCTAACTCCGCGTCCCTTTCTAGGCGTTGGCGCTTGGTATGAAGACTTCTCGCAGACCAGCGACGATGAGGTTGTCGAGCTGTTAAGAGATGCGGAGAAAGCTCAATCGGCTAGGCACTCTAGCCGCGGAGATGCAGCAAATACAGCTGAGTGAAATCATACCGCTCTCAATCAGAATTAGAGAACATGGCTGCACAACTGGCAAAGCAACAAGGACATACTTATGAAAGTTCGAGAACTAATGTCTACCGATCCCGTTTGCTGTACACCGAGCACCTCGCTTAAAGAAGTTGCCGGCATGATGCTCCGTAATGATTGTGGAGCTATTCCGGTAGTGGATAATGAAGAGTCAATGAGGCTGGTGGGAATAATTACGGATCGCGATATAACATGCCGATCTGTAGCGCAGGGAAAAAACCCGCAGCAGCAAACGGCGGGAGAGTGTATGACAACAGCATTAGCAACCGTTACACCGGACACTTCGCTACAGGAGTGCTGCGCTGTGATGGAGAACAACATGGTAAGGCGCATACCGGTCATCGATAAAGAGGGCCGCTGCTGTGGCGTGATAGCGCAGGCTGATCTCGCTCTACAGGGTCCCGAGAAATTGGCGGCAGAAGTTGTGCGTGAGGTCTCGCAGCCGAATGGTGAAACGTCAGTGGCGACATTTTAGCTTATTAGCTTAATTTTTGGAGGCCCGTATGCCATTTAGTGATGACTATCCTGACACGCGACGGCGAGAGAGTGGTTACAACTATCGATTCCCGGTAGATCGGATGTTTGACGAATTTTTCAGCGAACCGTTTCAGCCGCAAGAACAAGGCTTTATCCCAAGCGTAAATATTTCTGATGGCGAAAAAGAGATAACAGTTCGGGTCGAACTTCCCGGCATGGACGCTGACGATGTAGAGATAAGTTTAAGCTATGATGGCCTGCTGCTTCGCGGTGAAAAGAGAGAGGAGCGAGCGGATGATGAGCGCAGCGGTTACTACGAGTTTACTTATGGAAGCTTCCAACGTTTCATTCCTCTCTATTCGGAGGTGGATCAAGAGAAGACCAGCGCGACGTTCGAGAAAGGTGTGCTGAAGATCGTCCTTCCCAAATCGGAGGAGGGGCGCACCCGTATCCGAAAGATTCCGGTGCAGTCTTCTGATATCTCGCGCAATAAAGCGATTGACGTGCAGAGCCATGACGAAAGCAGAGCTGCTCGCGGCGCGACTTCGCGGGAGCAAAAAATAGTAGATGAGCCCGCCGGCAAAAAGGCCGAGGCCCGAGCAAATCAGGGGCAATAAATCTTCTTAGCTAGTTTGGGCTAGCGGGTAGATACGCATTTTCCCACGACTTGGTAACTCGTTCGTTTCCCAAAATTGTAGAGAGAGTATGCGCATTGAATGGTGCAAATACCTTGGCGTCGTTGTCAAAGTATACATAAGCCGTTGCAGCTCTCTTTAACTCGCTTCGGATGTAATCTGTCCATCTTACCAGAGTAGAGCGCCTGTAGTTTCCCGTATAAAGCGCGCCTTCCCCATGAAATTTGAGATAAATAAAATCAGTGGTGCGTTCCTTGAAGAGCCGCCACCTCTTGGCTCCGTCGGACGCCACCAGCGCGATTGAATGCTTTTTAAGCAGTCCGAGAAACTCTTGGCAGTGAAACGACTCATGCCTCACCTCGACGGCATGCCGCACCGGACCATCCCATATTTGCTTCAACTTGCTCCTGCCGCTCACCCGGTAATCATGTTTCTTTGCAAGAACCGACGCCTCTTCCATCGAGGCCGGGAGTTCACTGAAAAAGGAGCTGAATCGTTCGAATTCAAAACGAAGACTGGTTGGAAATTGCCACAATATTGGACCCAGTTTGTGTCCCAGAGCAAGAACTCCTGACGCGAAGAAGTTTGCAAGCGGCTTTTTGATATGCAGCAGCTTCTTCATGTGAGTTATAAATCTTCCCCCCTTTATCGAGAAGATGAAATTGTCAGGAGTTTCTTCGAACCACCTCTCGAATATATGGGGCCGCTTAAGCGAGTAGAATGTGCCGTTGATTTCAAGCGAGGGGAAAATGCTGCTTATAAACTCAAGTTCTTGAGAATGAGGGAGGTTCTCAGGATAGAAAACACCCCGCCAAGATCTGTACTTCCAACCTGAGGTTCCGATTAGAACCCGGTCTTGTAATGCGTTACTTTTGTTTAGGGGGCGGCCCATGTTCCAATTGTATAGCGAGACATCAAATGACGCCCCCTTGAACCCCGGAGCGTGATCATGCCGATGTATGGATCTTCAAAGGGCAGGAAGCCGCCAGCAGCTACTCAAGCACCAGCCTGGCATGAAGCGGCTGAACCGGTCGGTTGTTGTGATGGCCGCCGAGCGCTGCAGAGAACATCTCAATCTGGTCGTGCGATGCCGTCATGCTCTCTTTCATAACAAACCATCGTACTCCTTCGCTGCAAGGCGGAGTGGTTAATGAGCCGTTGAAGCGATAGTACTCCCCGCTGCGCGGCAGAAGCCCATTAGCCGAGAAATGCCCGGCGATAGAGGCGGTTTGCCCCTTAAGTAGCGGCAGCTCATCCCAAGCCTTTTCGAGCGTGGGGTTTGCATCTCCTATCTTGAACATCACACCTATAACGGCCAGATCGCCGGCGCTATTGGCGTGCACTAGGTGTGCTTCCATAGGGAAAGTAGCCCCTTTAATTTTGTTCTCACTCGGCGCATGGAGATGAAATTGTTTTAGAGCAAACTCCTCGCCCTCAATTTTTATTGTGCTTCCCTGCCGAAAATTAACTTGAAGCGTATGCCCGTTATTCACGAGCTCATATGCTCCGGGCGTGTATTTGAATTCTATCGGTGAAAGCTCGGCCCGGACTGTTTTTTCTATATTAATCGGGGACTGGTTGCGGCCATTGCAACTTGCGTACTCGGGCGAAAGAGTTCCCCAAAATTCCGGCGAGCCCATTCCCTCATAGCTCCAATGGAGAGGGTGATGCCTATGTGCACAGCCTAAAGAGAAGGAGGCGAGAGCGAAACAAGTGAGTATACAAAAGAGGCTGCGAGCCATGCTGTCCAATTCACTCTCCGTTAAGCGCGACCATTACAGCGGTAAAACTTATGTTTGCACTTTACTCCCGCAGGCGGTTTGATCTCAACACCCTTTCCGCCGCACGGATCGAAGTCACATCCATTGTAGAAATTAGGCCTTTCTTTGGGGCATTGAAACTCGAGCGCATTCTTAAACTCATCATAGCGTGCAGGTTTTTCTCCGCGCGCTACCTCTTCAACACACTCGCAATACTGATTAGTGTAAACGCCCCTTACCTTCTCTTTATTTGGAGCCGTGCGATCACATGTGCACTTATCGGGTGTGAACCACGCCGCATCTTTGGTCTTAGTGGCATTAAGCTCACAATAGGACGTGATCCCAGCCCAATCCATCCGTTCTTTCATAGTGCAAAGCACCATGCCAACGCACCATGGATCCTTTTCTGTGCTCGCTTCGGCTCTAAGCATGCATGTGACGCAAGCAGTTTCATCAGTATATGGAATAACCTTAGTATTGCATTCGCACTTGTTTCGCTTGCCATCGGCAGTCACCGTCCAATCACAGCATAAGTCATCTGTTCGTTTAGCGCCCTTACGGCAAACATTGCCCGTGCCTGATATGCCGCACTCATCATACTTTGCTTTGGTACTATAACGGCACGCTGCCTCAGGTGTTGGAACCGCGCATGTCACATTGCCTTCGAAGCTGCTCGGCGTTTCTTCGCAGCCTGGCATAGGCGTAGCAGCATAAGGGGTGCTAACGAATTCTTCGTATGATTCAAGCAGATGATCAGGCGGCGCTGAAAAAAGCTGATCAGCCGTGATTACCACTTCACTTGAATCCGGCACGATGCAAACCTCAGCCGACTCTTCAGTTGACACGGCAGCCGGAGTTTTGACTACACTTGTACTAGCCGGTGACGCAGTGGGGTAGGGCGTCTGCTGCTTGGCAGGAATCGATGTCGGCGCGAAATAAGCAGTCGGGGAATATTGGGGAGAATACACAACCAAAGGAGCCGGGCTACTTGAGTATGCAGCACCGCTAGGCGCGGGTGACGGAGTTTGGGCCGACAGATTAGTTACAAAAATAATAGGAGTTAAACCCAATGCTAATAGAATCCGTCGCATACCGGTGCCCTTTGACTGAAATCAAGCTTAATATTAACCGAATAAGGCTCGCTATCAAGGAGAAATCAGTGCGCCGGTCGATGAATTGTATTGGCCCATCGTATTAATGAATTCGGGCTACCTACTTACTTCGGCCTTTCGGGCCTCCTCCTCCATTGCCGCCGCCCCCGCCCTTCGTTGAACCTACGGTGACCTGCGCCGTGTTGCTTAGAGCCGACGTGTTGCCGGCGGCATCGCGGGCCCGAACATTGTAAGAGTGAGTGCCGGAGGCAACGTTGGAGTCTGTATACGATGTGCCAGTTCCGGAAGTTTGACCGATAACGGCGCCGTTTCTTAAGATATCGTATCCTGCGATACCTGAGCCGCTGTCGTTTGCCGCACTCCAGCTGAGAGACACGTTAGTGCGCTTCTTTGAGGTCTGGGTACTTGCGCTTAAGTTCGAAGGGACAGAGGGCGCTGCGCCATCAAGCACGTATGTTCCGCTGCCGGTGGCGCTGCTATGTCCGGCTGCCGACACTTGCAATGAGAACGAATACTGTCCGTCCCCCACCGTAGCGGGTGGAGCAATCGTAAGTGTAGTCGAGCCGCTCGCTCCTGCACCGAGTGACATCGTAGAGGACGCAAATGAAGCGCTCCAACCGCTCGGAACCGAACTGGAAAGCGAGAAGGTACTGCTACCACATGAAGGGGCGTCATTGTTTTTGACCGTCACGGTGTAGCTTAGTGGGGCGCCAGGGGTAGAAGTACTATTCGTTGCCGGCGAAAGACTTATAGCCGGAGTACCAGCCGAGCATACGTATGACAATGTTACCTGGGCCGTTAGATCGGCGTCATTGTGCGAAACTTGAGAGAACGTGATTCCATTTGCGGAATCAACTAGGCTTTGCCCGTCGCCAAGTGTTCCGACAAGATAAGTGAAGCTTGCGCCGCCGCGATAATAGTGAATGTTGGTACGCGCATCGTAGCTACTCCCCAGTCCGCTAGAGTAGTTGCCGGAGCGTCTCCGATAAGAGATGTAATAGGTGTCGCCGGTGTCAGCTTTTAGAATTTTGACTACCTTCGGCTTGCCGTCATCCTCTGGGATAGTTTCGAGAGCCGAGAGAGTAAATGTCTGAGAACCGCCGCCTCCGGCCAGGGCAATCTCATATGACGGCAGCCAGCCCATCTGATCGGCGTGAGGGGCATTAAAGTGCCGCATACCGACACCTCCGTATCCCATGATGCAAGACTTGTCGCTGTATTCACCCGCACCAACCTGGGCGGCATGATGCATCGAGAGATTGTGCCCGAGCTCATGTGCATAGATATCAGCTGTGCCGCAGTAAGATCCCTCGATCCAGATGCGAGCCGAGCTGCCGCCAAGGTTTCCGAGACCCGCCCAACCGCATCCTGTATTTCCAGGGAGAACTAATCCTCTGTGCTGATAGTTCGAAATATTATAGCCCTTTTTTGCCGCCTCCGATTCGGCTGCCGAAGCCCAGCTGTAGTAGTCGCAAGAGCCGGATGCGTTGTACGGGATGGCTACGTCCACAACATCAGGAGCGCCATCGTTGTTGTTGTCGGATGGAAACCAGAGCGCCCCATATGAGCTTGATTGAAATAATCCGTTTATGTTTTGGCTATTGTTCCACATTAAATTTGCGATTGAAGTTGTAGAACACGATGGGCTGCCGTCATTCATTGTGACTCGCATAAGAAGAAGTTTACGCGCACCCGAAACAGCAGCTGCTTCTCCTGAAGCAACTATTGTGGTATTCCCACCGTCTTCTTGTGCCGGGACATAAAGTTTGTTGCCGTCACTTGAGATCCGAGCATTAACGGCGATCTTGTCGCCGCTCTTCATAGTGCCTGGAGGCGGTTCTTTGAAGTAGATGCGAAATTTTTTGCGGCCTTTTTCTGCTTTCAGGTAGTAGTGGAGCAGAGATTTCCCGTTGGCAAAGTCATCGGCCTGTAAGATATCGATATAGCCTGTAACCTTGGTCTTTTTACCTCTCTTAGCTTTGGAATCTCCGCTATGGTCCTCACCCTCATGCGCGGAGACTGGAGTCACCATATAAAGGAGAGCTGCAACGAGGCAGCAGGTTGTTCGCAATAGTGAAAACCTTTTGGAAACCATGACATCTCCTGCTTTCGTGGTAGGCTTGTTGGGAGAGGCAAGAAGTGTTCCTGGCTTTGTTGCCGATTCGGAGCTATGTGTCCCCGAACTTAACTTATTGAATTCTTACACGGTACTTATACTGAAATTGGCAGAGGCCAAATGTAGCTTCGAGCTACTGTGAGCGAGTCGGTAGTGAGTTCAAGATCTTACCTGTAGAAACCAGTGGTTATAGAGGCGCTATGGATCCGAAACTCCACCTTTTAGCAGCGAGTATGTGGCACGCGCGATATAGGTCCGCAAAAATGACTAGGACTATCCCTTCAATTAGGTCTGCAAAGTGCGAATGCTATGATGAACCAGTTAGATGACGTTGCAGTAGTTTCATAGGCGCGCACATGAAAACTGTTTGAGAATACAACGGGTGCTGCGTAGCTGATTGCCACCGGTCCGTCGAAGATCTCTGCAAGACCGCCGTATACGCCTCCCGAGCCGGTAATCAACGATGTATTGGGGGGGCAGTCCGCTCTGGCATTCTTAGGTGAAGTTGAATTTGTAGCAGCTGACTGACCTGTTGCCACGACAAGGTTTGCAACTCCTGAAGGTCCAACTGGACCTTGTGCGCCAGTTGCCCCGGTAGCGCCGGCTGGTCCTTGAGGTCCCTGCGGACCTGTAGCGCCGGCTTGTCCTTGAGGTCCTTGTGGCCCGACCGGACCGCTCAAGGTAGTAGTCAAAGAGGAAGAACTAAAGAGAGGCTTAAATCCTTTCGGGCACTTGGCACCGTCTGCTACAGTTGCACTTTTGTTTACTATCTTATTGTTTTTTGGCCGTGATTTAAGGCAGATCGTTTCGGCACTCGCATAATCGGAATATGGTGCAATTATTAAGCTTGCTAGAGGGAGCAGGGCAAATAGAAGCGTTTTTTATTCATAGCGTTATCTCCAAGGCTCTTAGGTAGTCGAAGGTATACTATAAATTGATCCTGGTCTATTGGATCCCTGAGCCCTCAAATAAACATGCTTTATGGCCGCTATAATAAAAAGATCCTTCCCGACTGCAGAAATTCGCCGCTACCTAGAACCTGGGCCCGCTGTCTTAGTCAGCAGCAAGTGGAAAGGAGTTCGCAACATTATGACCATGGGCTGGTACACGCCGATGGAGTTTACGCCTTCCTTAATCGGGTGTGTCATTAGTTCATTGAACTATAGCTTCGAGCTGATAAGGAAAAGTAAGAGCTGTGTAATTAATCTCCCGGCTAAAAAATTGGCGGCACAGGTGGTTGATATTGGAAACTGTACGGGGCGAGAGATTAATAAGTTTGAAAAGTTCGGGTTGACCCCGCAGAGATCAAAGAAGGTTGCAGCGCCGGGAATAAAGGAGTGTTTTGCGAATTTTGAATGCAAGCTTTACGACTCTAGGCTGATAGACGAGTACAATTTTTTTCTCTTCGAAGTAGTACATGCCGAGGTTGCCATTTCACCGAAATATCCACAAACCATTCATTACCGAGGTGAGGGAAGATTCATGCTATCGGGCGGAACGATGAACTTGGCTTCCCGCTTCAATCCCGAGAATTTATGATTTGCCTCGTCTAATAAATTTCCAATAAATTGAAGTATCATCAATCGTGCCACATTCTTTCACAGTGATCCCCGCTAGTAAGCAGAGATTGGCGAGATCAAAAAGCATTAGGTTACCTCTGTTTCGATGTATAGACTGAGGTAGCAGGCATCCTTGTGACCGGCGGAGGAGTGTATATCTACTTCTATGCAAGTGGATTCGGATTGCTGATAGGAATTGGTTTTAAGATTGCTGAGTGGTTGCTGCTCAGCATCTAGGGGATTTTTAAGTTGAACGGACGCCATGCCTCCCTAATCCCCAAAATCGGGGACAATAGCTACATAACGTTTAAACGGTGGCCGGAACGGATTTTGCATCGTCTATAGAGGCCCTGCGCATTGACACCAATTGGGTTTAAATACCACCTTGTTTCAATGCTTTGCATGGTTGCTTAGTTTGAGTAGTATTACCGTCTTGGCGGCAACGCCGTTGATGGCGAGAATAAAGGAAGTGAGCAATTTGGCATCAAGAAACTTTTAGGGAGTTGGTATGAACAAGGTCACACTTAGCCTTATGGCTGCGGCGTTTCTGACATTGCCTGCGGCGGCCTCCGCTCAGGAGACCTGCACAGATGAACAGAAAACAGCGCTTGAAACTTGCGTATCCGAATGTAAGACCACCTGCGAGGCGGCAAATCCTGGCTGCACTAAAACTCCAATTTCGCTTGAAGAGCTTCGAGCTGCAATCGCGGAAGAATGCAGCTGCGATGATGCGCGCAATTACGGTAAGTATCGTTCCTGCGTTGCCCATCTTATAAACGCCCTTAAGAAGTTTTCATTAGTAGATGAAGCAGCTAGGCTCGCGATCGAAAGCGACAACAAAACTTGCCGCGACGCGATTAAAGACCGCCGAAATAGCGGAGAGAAGGGGAAAGGCAAGGGTAAAGGCAAAGGGAAAAATAAAGAATCATAGTTTATCCACTGCTCCCAATAGCCGCGTTACTCTCTGCCGTGGGGCAAGGGTAACGCGTTTCTCTTTTTATGGCCGGTCATTAGGCCCCGCCGCCGGCCAGCGGCAACTCATAGGTTCTTTCAAGATTCTTTTTCGAGTGTGCTCTTGCGAAACTCCGGCTTCACTCCGAACCACCCCATCCATACCCTATCCGGCTCTCCTTCAAGTCGGTATATCCCGGCGACTCCTGCGGGAGTGTCCCCCGAAGCGTAGAGGTAGTAACCGAGAAGCTCAACTCCTTTGCCCTGAAATTCAGAGTGATATGCACGGGGGCCGTTAGTCCACTGCCTGTAGGTCGTTAGCGCTGTGCCCTTCATGCGCGATGCCGAAGAAATTTCCAGCGCAGCGTTAACGCTCTGGTCTAACGCCGATAGTAGTCATCGTCCCTACTGCGCCTTGGCTCATCGTAGTAGTCGTAGGAATCAGATCGTCTATCGTATGATCGATCGTTATAGTAGCGGTCCGAGAATCTCGCTCTTGCTTCATTCCCAAACGCTACGATATCGCGTTCCCCAAATATGTTATATGCCCTTACCTCGTACTCACTATCAGCATCCGCCTCAACCTCAAATTCAAAGCGGTGAAAAGTGGGGTCGGTTGAAACTGGGATGTCTTCTACTTTACGTCCATCTTCGTATAGCCCGGTTTCCGATAAGCAGCTGCCTTCCACGGCACCGAAGATCTTTCTTTCGCCTGCATCGAAAAAGCCTCCGCTGCTCCGGCTGGTATCCTCAATTTTTATGCTAGGCTGCCGAACCTCCGAACGTCTTACATCTTCACATCCGGGCCCCGAGGCCGCTTGCCTCTCGCGTCGCAGCTGAGCTCTTGAGTCAGAGATAGAACTCTTAGTCAGATCCTCTACGAAACAGGTATTACCTTCGCGCCAATCGCGGCAATCCTTGTCAGCCAATCCGGCAGTTTTGCAGCTATGCGGGCAGGGGCGGCTGGTTACCTTTCCTTCGCGCTGCGCTTCTGCCGGTGCTGGATAATGTGTAATGCAAAAAAAGGCGGCTGCCAAAACAACATTGAAAGTTGATCCGAATCTCATTGTGGGTGCTCCTTTAAAAACTCGACGCTCAGGATACACTCTCTTTGTTAGTGCGTTCATGACGCCTCTCACGCGAAATATAAGTATGTGATTTCGTGTGATTGGCTAAATGAGGGATTATTTACCAACAGCTTTCACAAAGTGTCGCTGCGTGATACTATGTTTATTGTTATGCGGCGATAGACCGCCCATCCCTGCCAGATAATTCGATCTACCGGTGGTGTTGGACTGAGCTTAATTAAGGCTCATTACGAATATTGTTGCTGCCGTAGGCTCCAAAACACCCGGCCGGAAACACCAAGCGTAATCTATCAGAAATAGCGATCTTGAAGATCGCAATAGGAAAAACATGTCAAAATTTGAAGATTTTAAGATCTGCAGCGAACTGCTGCGGGCACTTAGCAAGATGAAATACGCAGCGCCTACACCGATCCAGGAACAGGCCATCCCCCTGCTGCTGAATGGAAGCGATCTGATTGCATCCTCGCAAACCGGGACAGGCAAAACCTGTGCCTTCGGTATTCCACTGATGCAGACGCTGATTGCAGATTCTTCTGCGCAAGCGTTAGTAATCGCGCCAACCCGTGAGCTCGCGATTCAGATTGAGGGAGTGCTGCGTGAGCTGGCGTCCTTTTCGCGAGTGAGTTCGGCTCTAGTTGTAGGAGGCCTTTCAATGCAGCAGCAGCACCGTGCACTAAGCCGTCGTCCGCAGCTTATCGTTGCTACCCCGGGAAGGCTGGTCGACCATCTGCGGCACAACAAGTCCCTGCTTAGCCGCACTGTCTTTGTTGTTCTTGATGAGGCAGACCGAATGATGGACATGGGCTTTGCGCCTCAACTTGAGGCGATTCGTGCCGCTCTTCCTTCGCAGCGGCAGACCTTGCTATTCAGCGCGACATTTCCCTCAAACATCAACGATCTAACCAAAAAGTGGATGCGCACACCGCATAGAGTTTCCGCGGGGCCGACAACCGAACCCATTGCTACAGTCACGCAGTCTGTGATCAAAGTCAAAGACGCCGACAAGCGCGATAAGTTGATGCACGAGGTTAACAGTAGATCCGGTTCAATATTGATCTTTGCTCGCACAAAGCATCGTACCGACAGGCTGGCTCTGTTTCTTGAGGCAAAGGGAGTCTCTGTTTGTAGAATGCACGGCGGCCGCAACCAGGGACAGCGCAGGGCAGCCATTAGCGGCTTCCGCTCGGCAAAGTATCGGGTAATGGTAGCTACTGATATCGCCGCTAGGGGAATCGACATCCCTAGAATCGAGCACGTAATTAACTTTGACTTGCCGATGGCTGCCGAGGATTATTTGCACCGCATTGGCCGCACTGGACGGGCGGGCCGGAGCGGAGAGTCCGTTTGTATGATTACGCCGGGCGATTATAGCCTGTGGGCCAGCATCGAAAGGTTGATGGGCGGCAAAGATCAGCCGAGCGCTGCGGGTTTAGGCGGTAATGCAGGAAACAGGCGTAATGGCGCTGCCAGGCGGCAAGGGCCGGGTGGCCGGTCCAGGGGACGGCATTTTGCCCGAAGAGGGGGGCAGGCCTTTCATGCAACAGGGGCTTGACCTTGATAGGTTGAACAATCGCATCGGCTTACGATAATATGCGAGAGATAAATGGAAATAGGCTATCGTGGCAGGATGGCAAGCGAATTATGTCGGCAGAATTAGAGTTATCCGGAAGTGAAAGCGTTGAAAGGAATAAAACGGACTTCAAAAAAGCCGTTAAAGAGTGTGCCGTGTTTCAAGAGCCGGATGCAGCGGTTAGCACACGGCAGTTGTTGAACACCTTCCTCCCATTCTTTCTGCTTTTGGTGGCCGCATACCTGTCGCTAGATTATTCTCTGCTTCTCTCACTGCTTTTGTCGTCGCTGGCCGGCGGATTTATGCTGCGCATCTTTATGATCCAGCATGACTGCGGTCACGGGTCGTTTTTTAAGTCTCGCAAGGCGAATGAAGCAGTAGGTACGCTTTGCAGTCTGTTTACCCTCATTCCATACCATTATTGGCGGCGGCAGCATGCAATTCACCACTCCTCTAACGGCAATCTCGACCACCGTGGGCATGGTGATGTGGACCTCTACACGGTTAGGGAGTATTTAGGGCTCTCAAAGTGGGCGCGATTAAAGTTCAGGGTGGCTCGCAACCCCCTGCTATTCCTGTTATTCGGGCCGTTTTGGCTCCTTTTCGGCATGAACAGGTTCGTCTTCGATAAAAAGAAAACCTCTAAACGGGAACAGAGAAGTGTTTACATTACAAACGCATTTGCCCTGACGGTTTTCGTTCTATTAGGGCTTTTATTCGGCTTTTGGAAGGTGTTCTTGGTTGCCGCCCCGGTTTTTTTGGTTGCTTCGGCTGTTGGAATCTGGCTCTTTTACATGCAGCATCAGTTCGAACATACTTACTGGCAGAAAGATCAAGATTGGGATTACTTTGAAGCGGCGATAAAGGGAAGCACGTTCTACAAGCTTCCTCGGATTCTGGATTGGATTACAGCCAGCATAGGCTACCACCATATTCACCATCTTATGCCTTCAATTCCGAACTATAATCTTCGTCCTTGTGCCGACAACAATCCCCATTTTCAGGAAGAGACTCATACCATCACTCTGTTAAGCGGATTCAGGGCTTTGTCTCTCGCACTGTGGGATGAGGAGCAGCAGCGCTTGATAAGTTTTCGAGAGGTAAGAAAGAGGTACCTGTCCGATTCGCCTCTGACAGCACACCGCGGGTAAGTGGGAACGCTGCCTCTTCTTTTATGTGATCACCTGTCAGAGCGCCGAATGCTATCAACTATTGCAGTGATCGTTTCTTTCAAAAGTTCTTCGCCCCCGAAGGTCATACCGAGCTTTGTAATCTTAGCTGTCTCGATCTGATTTTTTGGTGAAGTCTTCATGCCGTCGATTCGGGAGCTGCTTCCCGCGATATGTTTTGCAAGCTCTGCCACCTCAAACTCCGAGATATAACGATCATAACAGCTGAAGGCTTCCCCTGTTATGTGGGCCGTATCAGCTTCCAGAAGAAGCCTAATAGCTTTTGCAACATCTGCTGCGTGCACCTCTTTGCCGCCGCTGCTGCAAGTAACCTCCTTTCCATTTACAATCTGTTGGATCAGCTCATACCATTTCGACTTCTTAGGATCGGATGCCATCCCATAGATGCCGGTGGGCCTAATAGCGCAGATTGGAAGCCCCGCTCCAAAGCCGTAGCTATGCACAAATTTTTCAATCGCAGCCTTATGAGCGCCGTAGTGGCTGGTGGCCCATAGCGGATGAGCTTCATCGAGCGGGCGGTCCGGGAGAATTTTTTCATGAACCGCGCACGTCGACACAAAGACAACTCTGGAAAGGGACGCTTTTTGAGCAGCTTCGAAGAGCATAAGAGAGCCGATAATATTTCTCTTCGCAAAATCTAACAGATCGCCATGTCCTCCCCGGAATCCGCCGCCAGGATGGTATAGAGCGCTGTGAATGAGAGCGTCGCACCCATCGATCAACTTCTCAGAGGAGGCATTATCGCCAAGCTGTCCTTCAATCCACTGAATGTCGCCCTCCAGCCCTTCAAATCCGCTGCGGTCGCTCTCCCTCCTATACCAGCACTGCAAGCTATAGCAGGGGATAAGTTCCCTCACTATGTATCGTCCCAAGAAGCCGGTGGCACCGGTGATTGCTATGCGTTTCATACAGGTCTCAAGGTCATATCACAATAACGACCGATTGCGCTATTTGATTGGGTAGCCTTAAAGGCTAAGTTATAGGAATGAGCCGCCGGCACTGCAAGAATCGTGAATCCGAAGATCGAAGTCTGAATTCTGATTGAAAGCGAAGAGGCTAGTGTTGATTTTACTCAGCTAAAACCGTTTTTCAGCGTATAAAAGCTGATCAAAATCATATTACGTCACCTTCTCAACATTATCAGGGTCAGTCCGAAATGGATCGGTGCACGACTCGAAATGGGAGTTTTTCTTCCACTCCCATTCAGATTCGAGCCGCAATAATCTCGAAATAGTGCTATTATCCGTAGCCGTGCTGACCGCTGGAAAACTCGAAATGAATACCGCAAACGATCGCTTTCGGAAGATCGCCGAATCGACCCCTTTCATGGTATGGGTGACCGAAGCGAACGGAAAATGCTCGTTTGTGAGCCGATCATGGTTCGAGTTTACTGGTCAAACTCCGGAAGAGGCCCTCGGGTTTGGATGGCTGGATGTCATCCATCCGGATGACCGGACTCAGGTTGAGCAGACCTTCCGCCGATCGAACAAAGCGAGATCTCCCTTCTACATGGAATATCGAGTTCGCCGCAGCGACGGAAGCTACGGCTGGGTTATGGCCGCCGGTAACCCGCGCTTCGCAGAGGATAATAAGTTCCTTGGATACACCGGCAATGTAATTGACGTGACGGAGCTTAAAGAGGCCAGCGCGTCACTGGCACGAAGCCGAGAGAAACTTAGAACCATTACCGATGTAGTCCCCGCGCTGATCGGATATATCGATGCCGAAGAGCGCTACCAATTTATAAACGGTGAATGGGAGAAGTGGTTCGAATGTTCGAAAGAAATGGTAATAGGAAGAAAACTTAGCGAGGTCATAGGTGATGAGGTTTATAATTGCATTCGGAGTTACATATCGCGGGCCCTCGAGGGTGAGCGGGTGCGATTCGAGTCAGAGCTTCAACTCCCCAGCGGACGAGGGCGCTGGGTGGAGGCGCACTATATACCTGATAGAGATGGTTCTGGCAGGATAATCGGCTTTTATGCGCTTATGCTCGATGTAACCGAGCGTCATCGAGCGGCGATTCAACATGCCCGGCTTGCTGCAATCGTACAGTCATCCAATGACGCGATTCTGGTCTCGGATATGGAGAACACTATTCTCAACTGGAATATCGGAGCTGAGAAGCTTTTTGGATACAAGGCCGATGAGGTAATAGGCAAGACGATGGAGTTTCTCGTGCCGGCCGATAGGCTTTCGGAGCTGCAATTTATCGTGCGCCGCATCAGATCTGGGAAAGCGATCAAGCCATTCGACACAAAAAGGTTAAAAAAGGATGGCACATCGTTCGATGTGTCGTTGAGTTTGTCGCCTTTGAAGGATGAGCAAGGCAAACTGATTGGTATATCGAGGGTAATCAGGGATATCACCGAAAGTAAACAGGCTGCGGTTGAAATAGAGAGTTTAAATAAAACTCTTCAAGAGAAGGTAAGTGAGTTGGAGACGCTTCTAAACGTTATTCCCGTCGGCATCGGTATCGCGTCCGATCCGGAGTGCAGACGCATTCAGGTAAATGCTGCCTTCTCTGAAATGCTTCAAATTCCTTCTGACTCCAACGCATCCAAAAGTGCTCCGCCTGAGGAGAGCCCCACAACGTTTCGCTGTTTGTTCGATGACGGGTCTGAAGTTCCCAGTCATCAGTTGCCCATGCAGCGTGCAGCCGGGGAGGGCGTCTCAATCAAGGATTGGGAGCTTGTTTTGGAGCGTGAGGACGGGTCGCGGCTTAGATTGCTGGAGTATGCCGCCCCTTTATTCAACTCAAAAGGAGAGGTCCGTGGATCAGTGGGAGCGTTCGTTGACATAACCGAACGCTCAAAATTTGCAGAGCGACAGGAGTTCTTGATCCGATTGGATGATGCAGTGCGCCCATTAAGTGACCCGGTTGAGATTATGGAGATGACCTCTCGAATGCTAGGCCAGCACTTAAAGGTAAATCGCTGCGCGTATGCGGACGTCGAAGCTGATGAGAATACAAATAATGTACTTGGCGACTATAACCAAGGAGTAAGAAGCATCGTAGGGCGCTACACACTGGAGCAGTTCGGTGACGAAGTGCTGAAACGTATGCGCGAGAATAGACCATTCGTGATGAATGATGTTGAAAGTCATGAGCCGCCGCCCCGGGATCTCTCCGCCTACCGGCAGGCGGAGATACGTGCGGCTATTTGCGTACCTCTTCATAAAGGCGGACGTCTAGCGGCATGCATTGCGGTCCACCAAAAGACTCCGCGTGAGTGGCGCAGCGAGGAGGTGGAGCTGCTAAGATACGCGGTGAATCGGTGCTGGGAATCAATAGAGCGGGCCCGTGTTTCGCGAGACCTGCGGCAGAGCGAAGCGCGCTTCCGCTTACTTGCCAACTCAATTCCTCAGCTTGCATGGATGGCTGATCCCACGGGGTGGATTTTTTGGTACAACAATCGCTGGTACGAGTACACAGGCTCGACCCCACAGGAGATGCAGGGATGGGGATGGCAGCGGGTGCACGATCCAAAGGAGCTTCCGCGCATAATGAAGAGCTGGCAGGCAGCACTTGAGAGTGGGCAGCAGTGGCAGGATGAATTCCCGATTCGCCGGCATGACGGAGCGTTCAGGTGGCACTTGACTCGCGCTGTTCCACTTAAGGATTCTAAAGGGAAGGTCACTCTTTGGTTCGGAACCAATACCGATGTGACAGAGACCCGCCGGATGGTAGAGGAGCGCCAGCAGCTGCTTGAGAGGGAGCGTCAGGCACGCGCCGAAGCTGAAAGAGCGGGACGAATGAAGGACGATTTTCTCGCTACTCTTTCTCATGAACTTCGCACGCCTTTGAATGCGATTCTTGGTTATTCGACTTTGATACGAATGTCGAAAGTGAAAGGGCCGGAGCTGGATTCTGCCGTTGAAACAATCGAGCGAAATGCAAAGCTGCAGGCCCAGCTAATAGAAGATCTGCTTGATATGAATCGTATCATATCGGGTAAGATCCGGATTGAGATGGAACTTTTGGACTTGCCGGGAGTCATAAATGCCGCTGTAAGCACGATCCGTCCGAGCGCCCAGGCGAAAGGAATCTATCTTGCAACAACATTAAATGATATCTCGGGAAGCGTCAGAGGGGACGCTGCTAGAATTCAGCAAGTTGTCTGGAATCTTCTGACCAATGCCGTTAAGTTTACCAAGAGAGGGGGCAGCATCTCGGTAGCTCTTGAAGAGCATGAAAGCCAAGCGCAAATTACAGTTAAAGATACCGGCATAGGAATAGCAAAAGAGTTCTTTCCGCATGTCTTCGATCGATTCAGGCAGGCCGATGCTTCAACAACCCGCTCCCATGGCGGCCTTGGGTTAGGGCTCTCTATAGTAAAGCATCTAGTTGAGTTACACGGAGGCAGTGTCCACGTAGAGAGCGAAGGTGAGAATAAGGGAAGCTCTTTCATCGTAAGACTTCCCGCTGCCGCATTGAAGGAGGTTGAGAGCGCCGGAGCCGATTCCCAGGCAATTAAGCGAGAAGTGGATCGTAGAGAAGTATCTCTCAAAGGAATAAAGGTCCTCGCGGTAGATGATGAGCAAGATTCGAGATTGCTGGTAAAGCATGTGCTGGAGAAGCGTGATGCGTCGGTGGATGTCGCCGCATCAGTGCGCGAAGCAATGCGTCTTCTACGTAGTAAGTGTTACAACGTGGTGCTGACGGACATAGGAATGCCTGAAGAGGATGGATATGAGTTTCTTAGGCAGATGCGGCACGGCTCCGGAGTGCTCTGTCCCGCAGTGCCTGCAATTGCACTAACAGCTTTTGCGCGCACAGAAGATCAAACCAAAGCCGCCCTTGCCGGATTTGATGCGCATATTGCCAAGCCGATTGAAGCCGAGGAACTTATATCTATTGTTTCAATTCATGTCAAAGATGGTGGGCTGCTGGGCGGCTAAGGAGTGATCTCTAATTGCGTTAATGGCCGGATGGCTTACTTCACAACTCCATAGCTTTCTTAAGCCGCCTTATCTACAAAATTAGTCATAAAATCTCTGAGCCACAAACAGTTGAAGGAAAATATGAATTGACTGGCGGGCTCATATTTTCAATGCTATGCCCTTGTAGTGATTTTTGGAGTTTTAAATGATCATCAAAGACGAAATCGTTGATTTGGAAACACCCGCAGGAGTGATGCGCACATACGTGTATCGGCCTGTGGCTCCCGGTAAATATCCTGGGATTCTGTTATTTTCCGAGATCTTCCAGCAAACCGGTCCTATTAAGCGTACGGCCATGATCCTTGCAGGACACGGCTTTGTTGTTGCGGTGCCGGAGATCTTTCATGAACTAGAACCGATTGGAACAATCCTAGCCTACGATCAAGCGGGTGCCGACAGAGGCAATTATGACAAGGTCACCAAGACAATCAAATCTTATGACGATGACGCTCGAGCGGTGATAAAGTTTTTGCAGTCAGATCCCGGATGCACCGGCAAATTGGGTTCTTTCGGTATCTGCATTGGCGGTCATCTTTCTTTTCGTGCCAGCATGAATGAGGAGATTCTGGCGGGAGTTTGTCTCTATGCCACGGATATTCATAAGCGAAGCCTAGGTGCCGGTATGAACGACAATTCACTCGACAGGATGGGCGAGATAAAGGGAGAGATGCTTATGATCTGGGGAAGGCAGGACCCCCATATTCCGCCTGAAGGCCGGGAGATAATATACAATGCTATGAGCAAGTCGGGAGTTAATTTTACCTGGCACGAGTTTAACGGGGCGCATGCTTTTATACGTGATGAAGGCCACCGCTACGACCCGGTACTTGCGTTGCGCTGCTATAGTATGGCGATAGAACTTTTTAAGCGGAAGCTAGGAGAAGGAGATCTGCCGGTACGTCAATAGAGATATAAGTGCGATCTCGGCCGCACTACCCGTCTGCGCTGTTGTTTTCTCCTTCTCCGCGCACAGATGCGGAATAAAACCTAGTCGAAGCTAAAGTGGCTCCGGTACCATTCGCGGCGTTTGCGAATCTCTTCGATCTGCTTTCCCCAATGTGATGCAAGCAGGTCGCCTTCGTCGCTTACCGCACTTGGCCCGATAGCGGCTCTAAGCAGCGGAATGATTGCGGAGGGCACAAGTTCGCTTGTTGTCCCGTCCAGATCTTTAGGCCATTCGAGCCCTAGATCTTCCCAGCGGTATCCAAAGTTATCGGCCTTGAAAGCGACTTTCCAGGGATTAAGATATCCGTAGAATGTCACGTCAGTGCCGCACTCGGGGCATCGCATCTGAGGACACATGCCGCTGATAGCCTCAAGCAGCTTCACTCCACGCTGATCACCCATCAGAGTGATAGAGCAGCAGAAGCTGTACCAAACCGCATACTTTGCCTGGCGGCAGGGATCAGTGAGCTGTCCCCAAAGGCAGTACTTGCAGTTCGGACAGAGCAGATCGAGCTGCCTTAAAGCCTCTTGCCTAGAGCTCTCATTCCACCTCTTCTTTGTAGGAACGCCCTTCAGAAGAGAGATGAACGACCGGACAAGGGTCCAAGCTCTCATACTGCACTCCTTTCTGGCGTTGCCAAAAAAGTAGGTAACCGATTCAGGTATTCTAGCAGGGGAGGAGGAAAAAAGGTAATTGCGGAAGAGCGGCCTGCTAACTAGGCAGAAAATTTAGATCAAGCATGAATGAGAATCAGTCTAGCGCTCAAGTAGCTCCGCCAGCGCGCGTTCTCTCTCCTTGGACCTGCGCACGTCCTTTAATGCATTATGAAATAACGACCAGAAAAGCGGTTGAGGGAGCCGCTGCCTTTTGTCGGCCGCAGTGATTACCGCTTTTTTTATACGCTGTATCTCGCGCGCTGTATTAGTCGGTCCTTTGGCTCCGGTTTCTTCGTCCATGACTCCATTTTTGCCTGAGCGCAGCGATCAGCACAAGGCTGAAGCCCCGGGCGGCGCAGCTAATTCGATACCTTCTTATAACTTATCGTTCATGCGATACTTTGCCATATGAATGCATCCTCACTTTTGGCAAAGATCGCCGCGGCCATGCATAAGGTGCGTCTTGAGGCTGTGATGGTTGGAAACGCTGCGGCAGCACTGCACGGTTCCCCCGTGACGACCGTCGATTTCGATTTTGTGTTCAGAGAAACAGCAGTAAATTTAAAAAAGCTCAGAGCCTTGGCTGATCATTTCAAAGGTGAAATTGTAAGACCCTATTATCCGGCGTCAGCCCTTTACCGGCTAACTAACCCTAGAATAGGACTTCAATTGGATTTTATGCCGAGAATTGAAGGTATTAGATCTTTTGCGGGATTGAGATCTCGCGCGACTGCTGTTAGGTTCGGCAGCCATAATATATTGCTTGCTGATCTACGTGATATAATAAAAAGCAAGCGAGCCGCCGGCCGGCCCCAAGATAAAGCAGTGTTAAGATTGCTGGAGATTACTCTTGAAGAGAAAGAAAAGTAAGCCACTAAGATCGTCAACTAAGCGCAAACGGGAGCTTCACGAGCAGGAACTCCGTGAAATGATCCGCCGCCAATTGGCGTTGCCGATGAACAAGCGTACAAACTTCTTGCGAGTACGGATCTACACCGGGTCTCATCTCTAAACGATACTCATTGGTGACGGGGCAGCAGAGCCAAAGTGGAGGCTATCTGCCTGCGATGTATTCCTAGATGGAGGCAAGCAAGTCCAATCCATCCATGCCCATCAAGGGGACCGAACCAAGGGTGGGGGTGAGTGAGAGTTGTTTTAAGTGAATCGCGCTCTCCTGCAAAACTAACGAGACGATCAACCGATTCGCTGTACCTCCTTTCAACTCCAGACTCAATAGAGTCAGCAGGCTTTACATTCTCTATCTTAACCTCAATCTTCGGCTGCTTGCCTTGAGTAAGCTCCTTGGCGATCGCCACCATTCCTTCTGTTGTGGTTACAAGATGCTGCAAGGTCATTGCTACCGACCAGTTTCTGCTGCTATCTTCCATGCCCATTAAGCGCGGGATAAGAACCTGAACATTTCGCTGCGCTGGCAGGACGCCTTCCAAGAGATGGAGAGTGAGCGCTTTTTCCCGCAGCGCCTTTACTATAAATGCTTTGTTAGAATTCCCGAGCAGGAATAACTTTAGAAGAATTTTGGAAAAGCATAGCTCAAGCGCCGGGAGACCTGCTCCCGGCGCCGCCAGCTTTGGAACGGCATTCATTGGTACTTAAAACTAGCTTTTATCAATTCCCCACTTGCCGGCTCCTCGCGTAGCGATATAGAGGAACACGAAACAATAGAGCGCGGCCATCTCGCCTTTGTTGATTATCGGAAAGAAGTTCGAGTCCATCTGAAACTTCCAGTGGAACTGAAAGTAAGCAACTGCCATCATGCCGCTGCAAAGGAATGCAAAGAGGCGTGTTTGCAGCCCGAGCATTACCGCTGTGCCTCCTATAAGTTCAAGCATTCCCCCGAACCATAGCTGAGTTCCCATCTCCGGCTGAGGATTTTCAGTTAACACCCCAACAATCTTCTGCAGCCCGTGAAATAGGAAAAGAAAGCCGGTCATTATCCGCAAAAGCGCATAGGCAGTGCCGGAATGTCTTTCAAGCCCCCTCATAAAGTCCTCCCTGTAGCAAGTTTCATTCTAGGTACAACCTACCGCTTGCTATATTAGCGCGTTCAAGTATAGCTGTCTTTAGGTAATAAAAGTCCGGTGACTTCATTCAGGGACGCAGCTTTCGCCTTCCGGCTCATGGCCTGCCTCTTGGGACTCCTTGAAGCTGTTATAGGAATAGGACCAGCAAACTCTAATTTTAAATGGGCTAATCCTTTTCTTCTCGATCGGTTCGATCTGTCCGTCTCCATCAAGATCCAAGTACTCGCCCCAGTATTCCGCTTGCTCAGGGTCTCCACCTTCCATAAACGCTTGTGGTTCAATGAGAGAGATGCCCTCCTTTGAATGGTAGTCGTTAATTGCATGCGAGACTACGCCTAGCTTCATCAGTGCTTCTGGGTCATTCCTTTTGGATGCCTCGATTGCCTTCTGCACCTGGCTTTTTAATCCAATAAGAAACGGAATACCGGGGAGTTTTTTGATGTCCACACAACGGAATCCGAAGTAGGTAAGATCTTTATTCATCGTCTCCATATAACCTGCGATATGGCGGCAAACCCACGGTTTCTCCAAGTCATATGGAGGAATCTTTTTGCCGCTTCTTCTTAGGCGCGGAATCAATGTATCGGGCGCAGAGACCAGCGGTTGCGGAAGCTGTACACTTCCCATAATAACAGCCGTCGGTGAGGGGAGCGGTGTTGGGGCAGTGGTGCTTTCGAACGATGAAGGAGTGGCCTGCTGTAAGCTCCCTCCCTCTAATAGGGGCTCCAACTCCCTTGCTAGTTCGTCCGCATTTAGACGGCTCAGAATATTTAAGGCGCTGCTTACCGGCTGCGAGAGACTTATCCCGGTTTTCTTATGACACCCTTCCAATGTCTCCATTGTGAAGCTGGAAGCTATGTCCGAAGAGAACGAACTCAGGTCCGTTAGGCATGGAAACAGAGTCGAACGGCTGACGGCACCCTCAAGTGACGGTACAGGATTGGGCGTGAGAGAATAGGCCGGGCTTACGGTCGCGTATGGCGTCGAAGAATAATAAGGCGAAGCGGTAACCGTATAACTAGGAGCCGCGGTGTAGTAAGGCGAGGCGGCAGGTGTTTGGGCTAAAACCGGAGATAAAAGGATGAGTGGCCACAAGCCAGCCGAAAACACTAGTCTTTTCATTGCACCCCTTCTGCACAGATTGCTATTACTAGCATACTGTTTCGATACTTCTTAAGCTAGCTTGGATCTATTCCGGCCCTTTTGTCCCATAAAAAAGGAGCTTCAAGCCCGCGCCTGAAGCTCCTTTCTAATCTGATACTGTAAGCACTTTAGCGCTTTACGCAACCGATACCGTTTGGCAGCCTGATATCTTTGCAGCCATGCTTACGCTCTTTTTGCGAGCACTTTTGCTCACTTTGCTGAAATCCTGGAGGGCAGCGGTGATTGTTTTGGGCGGCTGGCGCCGGAGCATGACCGGAACTTCCAAGCGCGCGTTCCTGAGCTAAAGCAATTGCCATTCCCTTTTTCGTAAGGTCAACGCAGCATATGCCGCGAGCGTTGCTGACAAAGCTGCAATCCTTCTTACCCAATCCGAGATCCGAGCAATCATAAGGACAGGCCCGGCAGTGAGGATCCGCAGAGACTGGGGTTACAAAAAATAGCGCTGCTGCAGCTAACGGAATAAGAAGTAGTTTTTTTATGGTCATAAATTATTTTGATTAAGGTTAGGCTAATCTTGCCACCAGAGGCTTAAGAGCTGACTGGAGAGCAGGTAGGATATCGGTTGCGGTGGGACAGAGCTTAATGGGGCGGTGCTTACTCGAAATATCCTAATCTCTTCAGATACATGGTTCAAGCGCCGAGTGTGGCACTCGCTACGTAGGCAATGGCGCATTTATATATCTTCCTCAGTTTATTTCAATGCAAGTTATCCCAGACTCGTCGACGCCGAATGCCCATGCTTGGAAACCCTCTTAAAGTGCTTATATTTGAGCACGGCCTCCCGAACGAGCAATTGAACCCATCTCCTTCAAAATACAATCTAAATCTATCCGAAGGAGCACTATATGACCGCAGAGATCTACGACAACTACCTCGGGTCCTACCGCATTAAACTGGATCCGCAATTCGTGCTCGACCGGCATGTCCTTGAAAAGGGGGTGTGGGAGAGCCATGTAGTACTATTCATTAACTACTTCGTAAAACCCGGACAAACCTGCATCGACGTTGGAGCGAACTCGGGATATCACACCCTTCCGATGGCAGGTCGCGTGGGGCCACTCGGGCGAGTAATAGCTTTTGAGCCAAATGATCTTACTTACAATCGTCTTCTGGATAATCTTAGCCTTAATCCTGATTTGGCCAAGGTCACAACCTGCGAGAAGAAGGCTCTCTCCTATGAGCCGGGGGAATTGAAGGTATTCCAAGCCGGCAACGAGCCGAGCAACGCCTACGTTAGCGCTGAGTACAACGAGAAGCTATGGAACGGCGGAGGACCGGAGGATTACCAGGTATGCGATGTCATACGACTTGACACATATATGGGAGCCGAGTCCGCGCACTTTCTTAAGATAGATGTTGAGGGCATGGAGCTGGAGGTACTGATGGGGGCTGAGGGGTTGTTAGAAAGAGACCGCCCTGTAATTGTATTCGAAACGCTAATTGATGATTTTGATAAGGCCAAAATAAAGCGCACTGAAGAGCTTTTGCGTTCACACGGGTATCTTCTTTTTGGAATGCATTTCGAAAGAAAAAAGATGACGCCTACCACCTTTCCGTACTTTCAAGAAGATACGCTTGCCATTCATGAAACACAGATAGTGGAGGCAGCTGAAATAATGCTGAGCGCCGCGAAGTTTGTGCCGCTCGCCCACAGCGCTTCTCACTCCGAGGGATTAATTAAAGAGATCGTGATTGTCACAGATGATCGGCTAAATTTCTATGTAAAAATCTCCGACAGCCGTGGGATTTCCCGGTCATGGCATTGTAGTGAGTTCATCAAGGAGGAGCAAAAGGTCGAATTGACAGAAGGACAGGGCGGTCGCTGCACAATTGTCTTCGGTGATGAGGAAGCCGGCTCCATCCGTGTGCGTGTCGAGAACGAAGCGAGTGTCCTGGAAACAACGGCAGTAAAGGCCGGCGGGAAACTGATACTACTCTAATTCCAGACACGATCGACTACTCCTTAGGGAGGTCAGCCAAAGTTCATATATTCGTTACGGTCCGAAGGGGCTCAAGTAGAGCTTATAAAGTTGCCTTCATTCCTAAACCTTTTCATTAGAAGCTCCGATTGTATCCCCGCAATTCAGATGCGATTCGGGGACAGGACTATGAAACTCAAGGCATTTCTAGCATTTACACTTCTTTTATTTCTATCTCAGAGCGCAGCTGCGCAAACCCAGAAGGGCAAACTGAAGGTAAAAGGCGGGACTTTAAGCGCCGCAGACTTCTCCATTGTAGCGCAAACAAAGGACTCCAAGATTCAGAGCGCATCTGTAGCATCCGATGAAAAATTCACGCTTAGCAAGGTCACTACAAACGACCGGCTATCTGTTCTTTATAAGTCCAATTTTTACGCCCCCGTTGTTCTTGGAGTAAAGAAGGGAAAAACAGTAAAACTTTTCAGCGCCGCTCAGAAGAGCGGATTTTGCAGCAGCGGCGATGCTCGAGTCATCTTAGCCGGGAAGAAAAAGGTCAAAGGGGCTCTTAATCTGGAGGTAGATCCGGAGCAGGGGGTGGCTTACCTTAAAAAGCTTAAAAAGAGTGAGCTTAAAAACATAACCAAGGGAGCAACAGCAGAAGCCACTACTAGTTGCCTTCCTTCAGGCTTGGGGGGGGCAGGAAGTCAGTCCCTCAGCGCCAGGCATGAAAAAGTCGGGACACTAGAGGATTCCGACGGCGACGGTCAGCAGCAGGAGGAAGATATCGATGATGATGATGACGGCATCACTGATGCCTTTGATCCGGATAACGACGGCGATGGGATAATTGATGACGCCGACCCGGACAATAACGATAAAAATGCCGCGGCTCAGCTTTTCTACTTCCAGCAGCTGCATCTTGATCGGCAGGATAGCTTTCATCCGAAACTGCAAACAGTCACCACAGAGATGATTGATAACGCGCTCAAGTCGCATGGCGGACTGGCGCTTGAAGTCAAATCCGGGACAACAGTTGAACTTAACTGCGGAGGAGACGAAACCATCGGAGCAGAAGGACTCCCTTGGTGCAGTAAGGGCGGCACCGGTAGAACAAGAGAGCCCGACAATAAAGCATTTCCGGATGAATATGACGCGGACGGGGATGGCAAAGGAGAGATCTCGGCCGGAGGAACAGGCGACTTTCAGCTGGCGCCGGGTGCTACCTCCTCGGAGATCCGCCCTGGAGATACCTTTATTGAAGAGGTTGCCGACGCAGATGGCAATGTTACCAAGTACGTCGGAGTACTTAACTCGGTGGTGTTAACAGTTCCAGGGATAGTACAGATTGTGACCAGCGTCGGAGGTGGAACTACAAACACATTCGACTATCCCGCGTCCTTAACCTCTATCGGAACTTACGAGGATCCGGTAATCGTTCCGGCCGCAGGAGATGCTGAGGTAACGATTACTCTCTATCCTCCGGTTTACAATACATCGGCAGGGGAGGTAGTGCCGGGAATCATGACTATCGGCCTTCAGCTTCCTAACGGTCCATGTACTTACGATCCAGGAACCAAGATGTGCACCGGCGGGGGAAGCGGGCCAGGGCTACTCCCAGGCACGTTATTTAGTAATCCAAGCACAGGGTGGACAGTTTCCAACGACGGAGTAAGAAGCAATACTACTGACAGCTCGGTAGATGACTCGCAGCCTATGACCTTTACCGTAAATCTAACCGGCAGCGGCGGTGTTACCGGCTGGGATTCGGGCGAATACCTGATGGTTCCGATTCAAGCCTTTGACAATAATGGCACGACCTCTGCTCACAATGTGATTTTCAAGAGAGGATCGCCTTAGCTGCTGTGCCCCTAACTTAACGGCTTAAAATCCGATTAGGTCGCGCCCAATCTAGAAGGTTTAACAGCGAAAGCTCTTCTTTGGTAATGACTTTATTATTTTTTGCGCCTTTGAGCTAAGACGGCGAATCTTTTTCTGCAATATACTCTTTTTTGCCGCAGGTAAGCCATCGACCGCGGAACGCAGTCGGGTGGCAAGCAAACCCCCGCGCCGCAGATTACCAAGGGCACGCCGCATCCCTTTGAGCGCGGATTTATGTGCCCGCTCAGTACAGTTTGCCTCACATGAAGTTAGAACTATCTCAGGTATGCGGCGGCTCTTCTCCAAGTAAAACGTAAACTGCGTCTGGAGTCGGCGCAGCAATTTCTTTCTAGTGACATTCTTATTTTGGCCGGCGCTAAAATTGGCCGGAAGTTTGCGCGTCGAGCTTGAGCCTGTTTCCATAAGGGTCCTCATTCGAGTGGCTGCATTATGGAGGCTGGAACTGATATCATTTTCGGGGCAGTCGAACGGATTGTAGCTGAGTGCGCTACCTTCGACCTCTGCAAATTGACCAGGTGAAATAGAGAGGCTCGAGAAACCGAAAGATACCCCGGTTTTCTGCACATAAGCAGTCAACGGTCCGCTTGCCGTAACGTTCCTAAAGACAAACCGCCCGTTTGAATCGGTCAGAGCTGTACCTACACCCGGTATATATACTAAGGCATTTGACACCGGGTTACCGGCTACAACAATCCTTCCTTCAATCTGATTCGAAGGAATAGTGGGAAGCGGGGTGGATGTTGCAGTGGGTGTGACCGTAGGTGTAGGAGTCGGTGTTGGAGCTTGTACCACCGTTACCGTCTTTAAGTCGAAAGCCCCGCCCGTGGCCTGCGCTCTTATAGAGGCCGAGCCGGCAGTAGTAGAGGTAAGCTGCACCTGTGCTTTACCTTGAGCGTCGGTAACTGCCGAAGCAGCGCTGAGCTCACCGAGGCTTGATGTAAAGGCGACTGTAACTCCTGCGGCTGCGCTTCCGTCGACTTTTAGTACTGTTGCTGTAAGAGTGGTGGAATCCGTGCCATTCGAGGGAATTGAATCTGTGCTTAATGCCAGCGAGACATCCGTGGGCGCCGAGGAGTAGGTAACCGTGCCTGGTGTAATGCCGCCCGGAACAATATCGTTATTGAAATAGAAGGAGAGAATATCGTGTGTCTCATTGCAGCCTCCAGTGGCTGCGCTGAACCCAACGAAGACGTCGCTGCTAAGGTTGGTTGCTAAGTCAAAATTGTGTGTGAGAGAGGCTCCGGCCGGTCTAGTGTTATTAGTATTAAATCTCACCTCGATGAGATCGTTTGCTCCGTTGTAATCGATCCACGCATAGTAAGTGGCCCCATCGTTAAGGGTATTGCCGGGAGTAAAGCTGGCTACAGAGTTGGTACTGCCGTTTATATTAATTCCAATGTGATTGTTGTTAGGTTCAGTGACCGGCGCGGACGCATTGTCAAAGGTGTCAAATTCAACAACGAATGACGGCGTCACGCCTTGATAACCGAGGCCGCCGCCCGCGCTGCCGGCTGTATTGCTGGTTTGCTGAATAACAAATGCAAGACCGTCTGCGCCGTCCCCGATAAAACATGTAGGATTTGTCATTTTAAATGAGAAATGAGCACTAAACGAGCGGTCGTTAGCTAAGTTCACCTTTTTTTTGTAGTAGGCTGTGCCAAAAAGGTTGTTCACCGCCCGCGTTAAACGAAGTTCTGTTCCATTTAAAGCAGTGTCGCCCCCAAGCTCGAAGGCATTAATGTTGCTGCCAGAAAAGTCCGAAAACGCTGAAGTAATGGTAGTTTGAGCGTGAGTTAACGAGACTGAACTGTGGAGTAATATGACTGATATGAAAAGCAAAGTTAGACGACGCATCGGTGATCCTCCAAGAAGGTATGGCACTGATATGATGCGGCAGTACTACGGGCGGCGTCATATATCACTACAAAACGCTGAGAACGATGTTTTGACTGGAGGAATCTGAGCACCGGGGCCTTTGTGGTCTCATCACGGTAACCCCTTACGGTTGGATTTTTTGCGTCAAAATTGGTAGCGCCAGGTTGCGATGGAGCTGGTGCGCTTGAGCCGGTCCATTCGCAGTCCTAGCTCGGCGCTCAATTCGTACACTATTCCATGCTTGCCGCCCTTTCGACCTTTACTCTGAAGATCAAGGTCTTCTCGTGCTCGAACATTGCCGTGTATGGCGGTATCATCGGCCCTGGATTATCTAATCCCTGTTCCTCAAATGGAAGCGGATTAGCATGCACTGCCACAACCTCATCGACAACTATGTTCTCAAGATACGAGCTTTTTATCTGAGCTTTTTCGCCTCGTTCTACAAAGATAGACTTTTTCATCCCTGCCGCATTGAGCCCATTGTCTACTAGGCCCAAGCCAATGAAACCGGTTGGCGGTAATCTTGTCACGCGAAGTACGCAGGCTCCCTTTGGCACCCCCTTTACGCCTGTAATCCCCGGGATGTCCTCGCAGTTTGAGCCGACAGGGTACTTCATATGCCCCGTTCTAACGGGCTTTCCTGATTCCTGATCAATCTCGAAGCGGGTAATACGGATATAAACTCCATCGACACTCTTTGGCGCCTCAACAATTACTAAAGCTTGCGATATGGTGTCTGTTTTGGCATCGAAGTTGAGTATGCCGGGCTGAATATTGGGCACCACGGAGAGATCCGGAGTAGGTTGTGGCGTCGGTGTAATATCAACTAGTGATGGGCCCCCAGGTGTTGGCGTAGGAAAGGGCGTGATTGAGCTAATCGGTGTGATAGTCGGCTCAATAGGCGACCACACTAGGTGGTTTGGCGGTACGCTGCTGTCCAACGGGCCTTTAGAGCTCTTCCACTCCTTTATTGGGCCGATTCTCCATAGAGCAATTGGGTTGTTGTCGCGGGGTTTGGTTGCCACTTCAGGAGGTAAGAGCGAGGGGAGCTCTTCAGGCGTAATCGGCTTTCCATTGCTGCAATCGGCAAGTGCCAAGCTTGTAACTCCGTATGTAAGTAACGGATAGGTCTGCATTGAGCCGCTCGTTGGATCGGTATCAACAGCATCGAGCCCGACTGGCATTTCATTCGGAAAAGAATGATCGTATGCGACATCAACACAAGGATACTTAGATAGTGAGTTCCGGGGAAACTTCAGAATGCCCCCATCATTTGATACCACGTGAATCTCCCTATTCAACACGTCTTTTGGCAAAATTCTGACACTCGGTAGCTTAGGCGGAGAGAAACGAACTACTATCTTTCTTTTGTCAGAAAACTTTCCAAGGTAGGAGGTTTGGTATGATGGACCGCCAACGGTAGTCACAACTATAGTGGTGTTATCCGCAAACGTCTCATTCGGACGCTTGCGCAGGTTAACAGTAACTTTGCGCTTGTCGCGATGATTGATTTTTTCGGAGCATTTCCATCCGAGCTTTCTTGATTTCGCCTTTTTTACATCGGTGCAAACTGAAAGGGAAAGCCCTTTTGGAGACAGCGGATGAAGATCTTGGGGATCGAACTCGAAAGTGAAATAACGACGGTTAGGCCCATTATTATGCCTGCCTCCCTTTTTAAAGGTAAAAACCGGAGTCTCGTAACGGTTGCTGCCGGAGCTGGTTGGAAGAAAGTAGTAAGCTATTTCTTCTGAAATTGAAGGTGGCACTGGAGTATTCGAAGTTGGAGGCGGCTCAATTGTAGGCTCGACTGGAAATACCGGGGAAACAGGATCAGTTGGGACGGGTGTTGGTGTGGCCGTCGGAGAGTTCTCCGGCGGCAAAGCCGGTGTCTCTTCCGGCGGGACTATAGTCGGTGTCCCGCTAAATTCACTAGAAATAAACTGTGCATTGGCGTCACCGCACCAAAAGATTAATAGTGCAGCTGCAATGGCTGCAAAAACCCTCATAACTCCTCCCCCGTACAACCTTTGTGAGTCTTTGAAATATTATGAGGAGATAAAGCAATACTGTTTCATTTTGATTTGCTGTTACTACATTTTTTATGAGAAATAGGAATAAAATTAAGCTTCTTAAGATCGCCGTCGAGATTGATAGTAAATTTGGTTGCGCACAATCTTACTGGGGCATTTTTGGCGCCCTTTAGCTTTACAACGTACTTGCCGGCCGGCAACCCTTCAATTGTGTATTTCCGTCCCTTTACGGCACCGTTATATGTTGTTTTGGGGTTCGTTCCGCTCACGGCGCTAACTGAGATCTTCTTGGCAGCGCTTTTCGCTGTTAATGCCTTGAACTCTTTCGGAAGTGTTCCTACAACCGTATAGAGCCTTGTGGGAACCACAGTTCTTAGTGGCGGCAGTCTTACAATCGGTGTCGGCGTAAAAAACTCCGTTCCGGTGGGAGTGACAGTCGGTGTGGGTGTGGCGCCTGTTTCAGGCTCCTCTACATCCGAAGGTGTCGCAGTTTTTGTTGCCGTGGGTGTTGCTGTTCTAGTGGGCGAAGGAGTAGCAGTTTTTGTGCGTGTAGGTGTCGCAGTTGGTGTGGGCGTTGCGGTCGGTGGTGGCGGTGGATTACCAGTATTGCCGTTCCGAATCGCACGCTCAGCGCTCACCATGCTTCCGGAGATCACCCTCGACGGTAGAGTTGACACTCCTTTGCCGTTATTAAGAATCCGATCTGTAAGAGCGCTTCTGCTAAGTGCGGGATCAAAGCTGTGCAGCAGCGCGACGGCACCGCTCACCATAGGAGCAGCCATGGAGGTGCCGCTCATATTTATGTACCTATTGCTCGGATATGTACTATAAATATCCCGCCCTGGAGCAGCAATGTGCACGGTATTCGGTCCGTAGTTTGAAAAGCTGCTAAGATATCCAGTCCTGTCCAACGAAGCTACCGCTATAACGCCCGGGCACTCGGCGGGAGTAGCATTGAAGCTGGAAGAATCGAGGTTTCGGCCATCGTTTCCGGCGGACACGACAACCACTATCCCGTTTACAAGCGCATTCTCAATTGCGGTCCTCATATAGTTGGGGCAAGAAGAGGGAGCGCCGAGGGAGAGATTCAGCGCTATTATGTTGTGGCCACGGTTTCTGAGATCTACTGCGTAGTTTATGGCACCGGCAACAAGCGCCAAGGAGCCACTTCCGTCACTTCCCAGCACCTTCAAAGGAAGCAGCCTTACGCGCCAATTGACGCCTGCAATACCTCTATTGTTGTTACCACGCGCTCCGATAATCCCTGCCACATGCGTGCCGTGACCTTCGTCGTCGAAAATATTGCGAGTACCGCTATAAAAATTCCATCCGTTGACATCGTCGACAAATCCGTTGCCGTCATCATCCTGGCTATTCCCGGGGATCTCAGCCGGGTTACGATACACATTATCTATCAAATCAGGGTGATTTATATCCAAGCCCGTATCGAGCACGCCCACTATAGTGTTATCGCTACCATCAGTGAAGTCCCAAGCTTGCGGCGCGTCGATATCAAGATTGGTCAGGCCCCCGTTCTGGCCGATATTGTGCAGCCCCCACTGAAGTGACCAATGAGAATCATTGGGCTCCGCATGCGCTTGAACCTCAATGTCAGGCTCAATCGATTCAATTTCCGAGCTTGCGAGACCTGCCTTATTAAGCCGCGATAATACATCATCGAGGGAATCGTCTTCTATCGCGATTAAGCGATAGGACAATCGTGCTCCTTGCATGCTGCTGTGAATTTGAAGCGCAGCCGCCGATGCAGCTGTGGCAGGACTTCTTAGTGTAACGACAAATCGTTTGGGATTATATTCCGCCCTTAGGGAGCGCTCATAGAAAAATGGCGAAATAAGTACTAGAGAAAGTATAAGTTTTAACTTCACAGTGATGAACCTTGGCCGCTATGCTATAGATTGCCTATTCAGCACCCTTCCCAGCGGTCGGGAAACCGTAATTGAGTCTAAAACCTGCGTGTTTATTCAAAGGTTATAGCCTTTCTGCAGTATTACGTTGCATATTATTTTTAACTATTCAGATAGGATAGGGCATGTGGGTCGAGTTTGCATGAAGCGTTTAGCGGGTTAGGCAGCACCAGTATGAAGGATGCCCTCAGCTGGTGTTCCCATAGAGTAAAGGAGCTAGGCCTATCAACTTCAGCAACTTGATTAACTCACGCGTTATACGAGAATCATCGCCTGTGATGCGTAGTAGTAACGGAGCCCATACAAGTACCGAAAGGAAGGATAAAGAAGGAGTTAATCCATCTCTTGCCATATTCCCTCGTACTGAAGTATCGCTTGCTGGTATCGAGCCCTTCAGAATTCCGCAATCTCTTGATGAATTCTGCTCGTCGAGCCGCCAAATGAAGTCACTACTTTCCGATTTAAAAAAAATTGCCGGCCATCAACCTATTCTACTGTTTGGAGAGACTGGCACCGGCAAGGGGGTTCTTGCCAAGCTTATTCACGCGTCATCCGAGCGCCGGAGCAAACCATTTAAACTGTTAAACTGCGGCGCTATGGATGGAGACCTTCTCGGCTAGGCAATATTCGAGAGCTGCAGCTGACTTTAGGGCTGGCTGTGCTTTTGTGCGAAGGGAGCACCATCAACGTAAGAGATCTTCGCTTTGCTCCGCCTATAGAAGGGACGATGGACGGCGAGTCCGACCGCAGCCAATCGTCCTATGAAAAGGGAGATTCGCACCTAGACAAATTCTCAATCGATCTCTCCGGGTCATTGCGGCTCTCCGATAGCATGGCAGCCCTTGAGGCCGCTAGTGTGCGGGCGGCGCTCGAAAGGAGTGGGAGTAAGAACGAAGCTGCACAGCTTCTCGGTGTTGACAGAACTACTCTTTATAAGATGATAAGCCGGCATGGGCTGACTGAGCCGGTAAATAAGGCTTTGTAGGATACTTCAGGGCATCAGTTAGCGGGGCTGTCTAACACTGCCATAACCCCTTTGCCTTTTCCTGGCAGACTAATATCATAACCCAGACTATCGTTTCGAAGCCTTATATGAATCTATCCCGCCCTCGCCTTGTTGCATTGATAGCGGTCATCTTAGTGATCACGCTGTTTTTCACCTTTCGCATCTCCAAGCCTCGGGTTGACGCCGTGCTGCCTAAGCGCGGAACTGCCGTGCAAGCTGTGTACGCTACGGGGAGCGTAGAAGCAACTGTAATGCTGCCGATAGCGGCACGAACCGGCGCCAGGCTGATTGAACTTCATGTCGACGAAGGCAGCGAAGTTGAAAAGGGGCAGGTGCTGGCCCGTCTTGAGGACGAGGACCTTAGGCAGTCCTTGGCTGAGCTTAAGGCGAAGGAAGAGTTTGCCAGGAAAGATCTTGAAAGAAAGGAAGCCCTCTCCAAGCAGCGCGCGGTTTCACGGGAAGAGTACGAACTTGCCCGTTCAAATCTTAAGGCAGCAGAGGCTGCGGTGGCGGCTGCTGAAGCCCAGGTTAGCTACCTTACCCTTATCGCTCCAGAGAAGGGGAGAATAATACGGAGAGACGGGGAGATAGGCCAGCAGATTCCAGCGAATCAGGCAATTTTTTGGTTCACTTGTTGCCAACCGCTGCGGATCTCAACGGAGGTAGATGAAGAGGATATAGCTCTTGTAAAGCCGGGACAGAGGGTTCTTATAAGTTCCGATGCTTTTCCGGGAAAGGTCTTCAACGGGGTTGTTCAGGCGATTACGCCGAAGGGCGATCCTGTAGCGCGAAGTTATAGGGTGAGAGTGGGCTTTACTGAGGAGACTCCGCTTCTAATCGGTATGACAGCTGAAACTAATATTGTTGTGCGGGAGAGCGAGAACGCGTTGCTTATACCCTCGCAGTCTGTGTGGCAGGGGAAGGTTAAGGTAGTAGAGAGTGGTGCGATAGCGGTAAGGCAGGTTGAGGTCGGCGCTCGGGGGCCGGAAGAAACAGAGATCATCAAGGGCCTTTCCGAAGAAGATGAGGTGGTCCTGAACCCCTCGGAGGCGCCTGAAGCTGGAACGTCTGTCCGAACTAGGATTGTGAGGCCGTAATGCGGCTGCTTGTCGGAATTGCGCTTAAGCACTTACTTTTTAGAAAGAGGCAGAGCCTTGTCTCGCTTCTTGGAATCGTACTCGGTGTGGCATTTTTCCTGGCGATCGCAGCCCTGATGCAGGGCTCTGAGAAGGATTTCATAACGCGGCTTGTGGATAATGCGCCGCATATCACAATGTCGGACGAGTACCGCACTCCGAGAAAGCAGCCGGTGGAAGAGGTATTCCCTCGAGCTGCCTTGGAGCTACGAAATGTTCAACCGCTTACGGAGACACGCGGAATACGCGGGTATGAACAGATCCTCTCCGACCTTCATCGCACACCCGGTACGCGCGCGGCTGCTGTTCTAACTGGCCAGGCGCTTGTGAGCTATGCCGGGCGGGATTTTAGCGTCGTTCTTAACGGTATGAACCCGGAAGAGATTAAGGGAATTACCACTATTGAAAACTATATGAAGCAGGGCTCGATAGATGACCTTATTATCGACCCTGATGGAATTGTGATCGGAACGGAGCTCGCTAAGCGGCTCTCGCTTCAGATGGGTGACAATATCACGATTGTGGCAAGTACCGGACAGGTGCGGACCTTCAAGATACTTGGGCTTTTTCGCACAGGCCGCTCTGATTACGACGAGAGGCAGACGTATGTTAGTCTAAAAAGAGTGCAGGCGCTGCTGAATCGGCCCAACCGTGCCAACAGTATTATTATTAAACTTGATGATCCGAACGATGCTTACCAAGTAGCGGAGCAGCTAGAGGAGCGTTATCTATACAAGAGCGTCAGTTGGCAGGAAGCCTCCGAAGACCTTTTAAGCACCTTAACGATCCGCAATATAATAATGTATACGGTCGTGAGCACGGTTCTAATTGTGGCCGCATTCGGAATTTATAATGTGATCTCTACTGTGGTGATGGAAAAGCACCGCGACATCGCAATCCTGAAATCAATGGGTTTTCATGGGCGAGACGTGCAACGGATTTTTCTGGGGGAAGGACTTATCCTGGGACTGCTCGGCTGTGTGATGGGCATTCCGCTGGGAGCTGCGATTATGGCTGGGCTTATGCAGATCCGGTTCAATCCACCGGGAGCGTCCGAGCCCGTTAATATGCCTATGGATTGGAGCTGGCCGCAGTTTGCAATCGCGGCTGCCTTTGCAATAGGAGCTGCAACCGTAGCTTCGCTGCTTCCGGCACGAAAGGCCGCGAGGGTAAAGCCGGTCGATATCTTAAGAGGTGGCACGTGAGTGAGGTAGTAATTAGAACTGAGAAGGTTACCCGCATTTTAAGTGGCGAGGTCCCGGTGACGCTTGTGCGGGATGTTGATGTAGAGATAAAGCGCAGCGAGTTTGTTGTAATTTCAGGACCGTCCGGCTCGGGCAAGTCGTCGCTTCTTTATCTTCTTGGGCTGCTAGATACTCCCACGAGCGGTAAAATTTGGCTTATGGGGCAGGACACCTCTTCCTTCGATGAAGATCAGCTTGCAGATGTGCGGCTCTCCAAGATCGGATTTGTGTTCCAGTTTCACTTTCTACTTCCTGAATTCTCAGCGCTGGAGAACGTTATGCTTCCTATGCGGAGGCTGAATAAGCTGCCTGAGAGTGAGGTAGAGGATAGAGCTCGAAGCCTCCTCGTGGACCTTGGCCTAGAAAAGCAGCTTAACAATCTTCCTAAGCAGCTCTCTGGTGGACAGAGCCAGAGAGTGGCAATAGCACGTGCATTAGCAAATGATCCATCGATTATTCTTGCCGATGAGCCGACCGGCAATCTCGACACCGCATCCAGCAAGAACGTCGAAGGAATCTTGAGGGAGCTTTCCGAAAAGCATGGCCGGGCAGTAATGGTGGTAACTCACGAAGCGCGGCTTGCGGAGAATGCTGATCGCACTATACGGATTGTCGACGGGCGAGTGCAGGCTTGATACCGTTAGTCTCTTAGCAATTCAAGAGCCAGAAGCGGCAGCTGGTTGGCCTGCGCCAGCACAGAGGCGGCGGCGCGCTGTAGTAGCTGCTGCCTTATGACATCGGCCGCCTCACCGGCTATGTCAGCGTCTCTAATACGCGATGCGGCAGCCTCAAATTCCAGGTGCGATGCCGCAAGATTCGACACAGCCACTTCCAATCTGCTTCTGAAGGCTCCCATGGCTCCGATTTCGGCGGTAACCCGCGTAAGCTGGCTGTTAAGCTCAGTGAGAGCGGTTTTTGCCTTTGACTGCGTTAAAATATTTAGAAGCGGCGCAAAGGGGCTTCCGGTCGAATTGGAATAAAATACTGTGACATCCTGGTAGGGAGCCACCGAGAATAGGTCGGAAGCGCCGTCCCCATTAGCGTCTACTGCGAAGAAGTTAAAAGGAAGTGCAATCGAAGTAAATGTTGACGTCAATGCGAAAGTTCCGTCGTCCTGTGAAAGGTATACTTCTCCAATGTAAGTTGCATCATGGGCTCCTACGATGTCAGCCCGGCCGTCCTCATTCAAATCGATAAGCGCGATATTTGTGGCCACAATGCCGATATCAATTCCGGCTTTAAATGTTCCATCACCATTACCGAGATATATAGCTCCGGTTCCAACAGCAGCTATATCAAGATTTCCGTCGCCGTTCACGTCGCCAAGTACGGCACTTCCTGCTCCTACCGGCAGATTGCTAACAGCAAAAGTGCCATCTCCATTACTTATGTATAGTTTATCACTATAAACCAGATCGTCCTTACCATCACCGTTTACGTCCCCGATGTGGCGCTGATCGGGTGACTGGGAAGAGGGAAAAATTGCGGTGCCTTTGGCTCGGAAAGTGCCGTCACCGTTTCCGAAGAAGATGGAACCGGTGGCTGCGGTTAAATCAGTCGTTAGTATGTCTAGATTGCCATCGCCGTTAAAGTCGCCGACGGCAGCCTTTGAGGGATCGGCGCCAGTGGGCACACTTAATGCTTCTGAGAAGTTTCCGTTGCCATCATTAAGATAGACCTTTGTCATGAATCCCTCTGCCGCGGCAAGATCGAGGTCCCCGTCATTATCAAAGTCCCCGGCCATTCCACCGCCTAGGCTGTATTCGCCAGAATTAAAGATCTGCAAGGCAGAAAAAGTTCCGTCGCCTCGACCAATTCTGATACCGGACTGCGACATAGCGCCGGCATCTTCGAACGTAACAATGTCCGCGATTCCGTCTCCTGTGAAATCTGCCACGATTGGATTGACTGAAGCGGCCGATAGGACAAAGTTGGAGCTGCTGGCAAAGGTTCCGTCAGCCACAGTACGGTTAAGTTCGCTGGCGAGCTGTATCGCGATTGAATTCTCAGCTCCAACTCCCGCCTGTACCGAGATAGAATCTGAAGTAAGTCCGAAAAGATTTTTGCCGTTGTACTCAGTGCTGCCTATTATCCTGTTGAATTCGTTTGCAAGCGCAGTCATCTCGTTCTGCAGCGCCTTGCGCTGGGAAATAGAGTAAGCGCCGTTTGCCGCCTGCTGCGCTAGTTCAATCTGCCGCTGCGTGATGGTACTGAGCTCCTTTAATGCCCCTTCAGCAATGCTGACTGCGCTGATTGCATCGTTGATATTTCTTATTCCCTGCTTTGCAATGCGCGCTTGGACCGAGAGCTGGTCAGCAACAGATAGGCCAGCAGGGTCATCGGATGCTCTATTGATGCGCATTCCGGAGGAGAGCCGCTCATAGCTAGACGAGGCTGCGCTGCTTGCATTTGCAAGCTGACGCTGCACGAATAGCGAGCTTATGTTGGTTCCTAGAGTAATGCGTGACACTACTTGGGCATCCTTGCCTATTACCCGCGCAGCTAATTCTGCGATTGGGTCTTTTATGGGCGATATATGCGGTATTAAACCGAATAAAAACTACACCCAGTAGACGAGTCGGCAAGTTATAGAAATTTCTAAAATTTCGGGGAAGGCCTATTCTAGGCGCTGAAAGGCACTAAAAATTTAGCGAGTTATGAGGCCGAAAAAGGTTCGGCACTACAGATGAATTCGGCACTTTATATTGTTACTTAATGTTCTGGCTCTTTTTAGTCTCAAAATTAGGAATATTTGAACGTTCATTGCGGCAGCTCCTAGGCGGCCATAGGTCTTGATAAAAAATGCTTCGTAAAAAAAGGGCGAACCGTCCTCTGCCGGTTCGCCCCGAGTAAAATATTACCGATTTACTTAACTGTTAGGTCAACTACTGCGGTTGTCGGCATATCATAAAGCTTCACAACATCAGGATTGCTGCCCTGCACTTGCCGAGGCACAGAGGTGGTAAGCACGGTCTTGTGATGTGAGTTGGCCTCTACATCCGATTCAGTGCCGCGTGCAATGCTGCCTGTTATTTCGCCTTGAGTTGACAGTGTCCGTGCTGTTACGCCTAGTACTGTATCAGCCGGCATATTAATCAGCTTGGCAAAGCAGGTGCCGGCCGGATAGGGGGCGTTCTCACCGCTGTTTAACCCGGCGACCGGCTTGCACGGTGTGAGCACGCTTACCGTTTTCCCCCTAGTCTTAATATGCCCCCCACCCGGATTGACCTCATATACAGAGAGATCTAGCGCCACAGACGCAGAGTTCGAAGAGATTACCGGTATTACTGCGCCGGACACGGTCGGAGTCTTAGCATCGAAGTTGGTTGAGCCGGGCTGAGTATTCTCAACGACGAATGGTGTAGGTATGACCTCGGGCACAGGGCTGGACTCGGGATTCGGTGTTGGCTCAGGTAGTGTCCATACGCCTGAGTTTGGCGGAAGGTTTTCTGAGTTGCTTCCAGGAACTTTCCCTGCTTCTATCAGGCTCCAGTAAAGAATAGGATTTGAATTGCGTGGAGTGAGAGAAGGAACTTGGAGGCGCGGCTCCTTTCCATCCAAGTTAAGCCATCCGGTGGAATCACAGAGCCTCCAGTTCGTATCCACTACTCCATAGGTCAGGAGAGATATAAACTCACCTCCCGCTGATGCATTCATGCCGGCCGGGAATGTATTCGGCCAATAGTTCTTGAGGTACACGCATATTGTACTTCCGCTAGGTAGAGTTCCGGGCGTGAAGGTTAGAGTGCTTCCGTCGGTAGCTCTCACCTCAATCGGTTTTCCGCTCTCAATGTCGGAAGGGAGAATGCGAGCTTCGGGGATATGCGGGATTGTGATGACTAAGTTGAGCTTATTCTGCTTGCGTGTGAAGGCACCATAAACTTCATGCTCATAAAGGGAGCCCGTGTCGGGGTGATAAAAGGAGATCCAAGTCGGCTCTGAACTATGAAGCTTCGGCAGTTTTTTGGAACGCATGACGGCATTAAACTTTCCCTTTTTGGATTGGAAGCATGAGTAAGAAACGGCACGGCGTTTCTTGATAGGTATGCACGCTTTGAGCGTCACCGGGTCGGAACCACTTGTTTGCTTCCAGGACACGGTAAGCCTGTTTCGGTTCTTATGCTTGCTGCGGCCAAGAACCTGGAAGGTGTTGCCATTTTCACCAGATTCGGGAAGTTGGTAGATAATCGGCTGCTCCAAAGTAATAGGCGGTAGACCTGGATTGCCTGGATTTGAAGGTGGAACTACCTCCGGAGTGGGAGTGGCCGTCGGTATCGGATCTTCAGGCGTCGGTTCGGCCGGAACGGTCGGTTCGACCGTTGCTATCGGAGTGGTGTTGTTCTCGTTGAAACTGAACTGAGCTTGCGCATCAGTATTAATTAAGAAAATAGCAGCCGCTAAGTCCGCGACAATAAAACCCTTCATACCTCTCCCCCAATAACCTTCTAACTAACACGGTTATGGTCTGCTTGGGCGAGAGTGTTGCAAAGCGGCCGCTGCAAAATGAGCTTTTGCCTTTGGCGGGTATTGGCTCACATTCATTCTCCACTACCTCCATGACAATGTTGTCACGCCCTTATGTAGCCCTCCGCGCTTCCAGAGCATCGATATTCAGGGGGTGGGCCAAGCCTTACTCTTTCTATCGATTTTAACCCCAACTGCGGCTCCCTAAGGTCATTAGGGGTTATGGAAAGTTATCACTCGAGCTGCTAGACACTTCTAAAATGAACTGAATAGCACTCCGGAATGTCTCTCATCCACTCAATCGAGAACCTTTCTTGGCCCATCTCATATGCAAGAAGGAGCGCCTCTCGCGGAAGCCCGCTGCCAGGTGCCCCTAGTAAGAGCGCGGCCGGTTCACGGTAGACTAAGTTTAAAATCGGGTCTGCCGCGAAGATCTGTGCAGGATATGTATCAATTGATGCGCTGCCGCCGATCCGCTCTCTTACCTCGGAAAGGGAGTGAACGCGGGTTAGGTTTATACTTGCAAGCAGCGCTTTTGCCTCGAAGAGATCTTCGAACAGTTGGCGCGCGATACCGGAATTCTCCGGCTCTCCAATCGTGCGCCGGAACTCTTGCAGCAGTTCTTGTCCGCTTCTTATATCGGGGCGGTGAAGGAGAGCGTTCTTGCATCCTTCCGAGTAACCCTCTTGCAGCCCCAGCAAAACGCGATAGGAGTCCGAACCGGCATTCCTGTTGACTCGATCTGAAGCAACGACTCCCCATGATGAAAGGACGTTTTTAACCTCGTTCAATGCAGCTGCAAAGTGAGCACAAGAGGGCACAGCTTCACCGATGCGGCGCGGCCACCTCGTGGTTGTAAAAGTAAGGGAGCCGTCGTCATTGCTGGTGATAAATCCCGACACTCGGCTGCCTATATTGCGAGCTGCCGCCGCTACAGCCTTTTCGAGCTGTTCATGATTGCAGTGTGCGGTAAGCTCACCGCTCCATCCTCTTATAGGGCCACAAAGACTCGCAAGCACTCCGTCGACAGAGACATCCTTTAGCGGTGTCATCAAAGTTTCCCAACTATGGGATCCAATAGGCGCATAGCTCTCGAGATGAAACCCAAGTGCCCGGCGGAGAGCATAATTAGTCGCTTCCTCTATAAACCTCGGCTCATCCTTGTCGGGGATAACAGCAAGCAGATTAGCGTAGAACTCAGTAAGCCTCGGGCCTATAAGCTCTCCGTCCAACTGCAAGAACTTTGCAAGCCGCTTCTCCGTTCCATTCTGCGGAGGGCGGGAAAGATCGTAGCTCTGCTTGGTCTTTAAAGCGCAGCGGCAGATACCCCGTATGAAGTCATCAGCATAAGGGGAGGCCGACATCAGATGCGCGAACTGGCCCGCAAAGGTAAAGACTCCGCTGATAGGGGCTATCTCGTGCATAGTAAGCATATTATGCGAAATGTCTGCTTGCTTCACCTGAAGGGTAAGAGGATCTTCTTCAATAGCATGCACATAGGCAGAGGTGGGGATGTCAAAATCGTTATCAATCGATAATCTGCTAATTGCTTCGATTATTCTTTGAATGCCCGGTCTATGGATGTGCTCTGCAAGGCGTGCTTCAATAAAACCTTCAACTGCGCTGAACCTTTCGCTTCGGCTGCGGTTGGCGGAAAAGGTTTTATGTATATCCTCTGCGCTATCATGTAGCAGAGCTACAACAATCGTAACTGCGAGGGCCGAGATCTCCCTTCCCTCCGGGTTTTTGAATGTTTCGCCAAAATCGCGAAAGTTCTCCTTAACTCGCTTGGCTACCTCTAGAAGATGGCTCATATAATGGAGCGGCGGATCTCCACGCCTTAGATGGTTCGCATGGCATACTGCGCTAACATCGGCGGCAGCATTTATAAGAGATTGGTCCTGGGGTGAGAAGCCGCTGGCCAAGCCGTACATCTGTTGTAAGATCTCGGATCTCTGGCGTGAGATAAGCGGATCTACTTCTTGCTGCGGCGCAGCGAAGTTCGCTCCTCTTAAATCTTCGAGTCTAAGAGGAGGTCGGGAGAATAGGCTTCCACGGGGGAGTAGGGAAACTTCAACTGACATTGTTCACACCTAAGGGAAGTATAGTGCAGATTCTTCTCAGGGCAGATTTCTTTTATATCAAAAATCAGATGCTTTCAATTGAATGATATCTAAGGCGATTTTTTGCTATCAACCTCAACGTTTTCGTTGTATGAAAGTCCGACTGGCTATCTTTAAGGCTCCTATATGAAAAAATTATTGATAATCTCCCTAATATTCTTGGGCTTAGTGGTATCGCTGCAACCTGCCATTGCTGCTCCAAGCGGCGCGGAGCTATACCAAGCCATGTTGTTCCAGGACGGCGCAAAGATGAAAGAGCTTATTGCGGCCGGAGCGGATGTTAATCATAAAGAGAACGGGCGTCCTATCCTCGTTTGGGCTGCACAGAGCGGCAATGCTGAGATCGTTCAGATTCTTATCGATGCTAAAGCCGATGTGAACGGAGCCGACGAAGGGCTTGGGCAAACCCCTTTGATGAGAGCCATCGATATGCAGCATACGGAGATTGTCAAAGTGCTGCTGCAAGCAAAGGCCGATCCTAATGCTAAGACTGCAAACGGAGAGACGGTACTTGATCTAGCTGTGGTTAGCAAAAAGCCTGAGATTGTTGAAGCGGTTGTTGCGGCAGGAGCCAACATCAAAGAGGTTTCGGCCGACGGAGATACCCCAGTCTTAAGAGCAGTCATGGATGGGATGGACGAAAGCGTGGATGTAGTCAGAGTCCTCGGGAAGGCTGGCGCGGATCTTAACGCCTCCAATCTGCTGTATACTCCGCTTACCTACGCAGCCGGCCAGGGAAATGTCGAGATGGTCAAGGTTCTGCTTGAAGCGGGAGCGGATCCGAACAAGAAAGCCGAGAATGGAAGAACAGCGCTGCACTCTACTGACAATAAGGAGATAGTGGAGCTTCTCCTTAATGCGAAAGCTAACCCGAACGAACCGAATTCAAGCGGAGTGCCGCCGCTTATTACGGCTATTGAGAGCGGGTCGGCTGAGATCGCAGCCCTGTTAGTGAAGGGTGGGGCCGACGTTAATTCGCCCGATCCTTACGGAAACACCCCGCTTAAGGTGGCTATGAACTACTCAAACAATGAGATTGCGGAGCTGCTTAAGAGAAGCGGCGCTCACGAGTAGTATTTAAGCGGCTTTTGAGGGCGGAACATCAGGCGGCGATTTCGGGCCACTTGGCGGCTGCCTGAAAGCCGGCAGTGAAGTGATAAAATTACTGATGGTTTTTTAGAAGTCCGGGGCGCTGCTTATCTAAATCTTTAGAAACCACGTCAGCCGGCAGGGGAGGGGGACTTCCCGCTTCTCTGCGCGCCATTTCACTCTGTCCCGATGTGATCACAACATGCAAGGGATCTCCCGAGCCCATCTCTGGAACTAGCTGAAGCACCTGTTGTATTACTTCTTTCCCAGTAGTGCTGCCTAAATGAAAATCACTTATTTCACAGAAGGCTGAAGGCTTGGTTGAGGCTGCTTGCCGGAGCTATTGCCTGGCCTGTCGCTTTGGTGGCCCGTTTCTGTTCCCATCTGAATATCTAGTAAAAATTCCTATAAACTCAGAGTATCCGGCTTTTAAGAAAACTATTCAGTCTCGGCCCCTCCTAACTCATCGGATCTGCATTTTGTCTTTTTAGCTGAAGCAAGTTTCCCGGTATTCCGGACAGTTGAAGAGGTTTTTTTAATGGTAATTAGGTCTCTTTCGCTGCTTATTCTGTTCCTTATGCTTCTATCCGTTTCTCTTGCTTGGGCGGAGCGGAAGGGAAAGCAAACTCAAGGGGCAATCTCTCAAAAGATCTGCTTCCACACCAAAGTCTCGAAGAAGAAGGCCGCGCAGTGTCTGCGCTTTTACGAAGACCACCCCTTAATGAAGGCCAAAATTGATAGAGTAATGCGAGGAATTCGGCCGACGTTCATTTTAATGCCGGAGGAGCAGTATAAGAAATTGCCCTCGGCCACGACCGTAAAGGGGCGAACAGCTTTTGAAGAGAGTGGATCTGGATTTTCAATTGATAAGATTGTAGATGCTGCGTTCGAACATCTTGACAGCAACAAAGATGGAACCATCACCGATAAGGAGGTTCAACGCTCGATACAAAAGGGCATAGACGCGGCGGGGTTGGGCCAGCTCATTACCCTTGGGCTTGATAAGGAGGTAAATCGCACAATAGCCTGCCTCAAAAAGATAATTAAGATTGCGCCCAAGCTCTGGAAGGAACTGTTTCCTAAAGGCGCGAAAAAGCAGGACCTAGTTAAGCTGCTGCAAGAAGTCGACGCAAATGATGACAATAAGATCGGCGGAGATGAGGTCCCGGATTGGCTTAGAAATCAGGACGCAAAGACAAGGGAGCTGTTTATAGACCTGTTTATGGCTGTTAAGGAGTGCCTGCCCGAGCCTACTCCTACGCCCACTCCAACTTCTACTCCGAAGGAAACATCGTCGGCGTCATTCACCCCCGAGGCAAGCATTACGCCTGAGATTATAGAGACAGCAATATTTACGGCAACGCCTCTCCCAACATTGACCGTGGAACCAACCGCTACCCCGCTTCCAACCAGTACGCTCGGTGTTCCAACAAGCACACCACTTGCGACATTCACCCCATTTCAGCCGACTCTAACGCCGCTCCCTACATTCTCTGTTCCCGCAGATCCGACAGCTACCAATACGCCGCAGTACACCTATACTCCGGCCGAAACTAGCACCCCGGAAACAACAACTACAATTTCTCCCACTGTTTCTCCAGAAGGGTGGGCTTCGCAAACGCCCTCTCCGACGGTCTCGCCCATAAGCTCGGCTGGATAGCTTAAGTGCTTCTTTTGGCGATTAGTTATCTGCTTCTATAAATATCGGCCACTTGTACCCGTTGGCTCGGCCTCTAGCTGAATCACCGGTGCGCCCAAGCTCGCAATAACATAGGCGTGGCGGTAGTACTTAAAGCACCAAGCAGACCGGCTTCTGGCAGCGGACTTGAACTGGAGGAGCTGGCTATTAGTGACGCTCCAGGTAGCGGCTTAACCACTCATCGCGAGGAGATTGCGGCGATGCTGACCTCCCTGAGAGCGAATTTTGTGAAAAGGCTGGAAGCGGACCCCTTATCGGAACTGGACGAAAGCACAAGGTTTCTTAATGCATTAGACGATGGAAGAATTCAGGCCGAAAGTTTGGACGCTAAAGTGCTAAAAGATCTTTACGAGGCTCACTTACTTCTATTTAGAGAGCCAAATATTTTCGGGCCGGTGCTAGCAAGCGTCAAACTTCCACTCGATCCGGTGGAGTGCGGGAAGAAACCTATTGTGTTTGTTGAGTTGGATGATGGACGGCTAATTGTTATGAACGGCAACCACCGCACTTATAAAATCCTTACTCAGAACAGCAGCGACGAGCAATATGAACATCCTCTACTTTGTGTAAAGCTAGGCAAGGAGACTTTCGAAGAGATATTCTCATACCGCGTGACCCAGGTGCGTATGCCTGACGGTCAGCTCGATTGGGGAGTATCTACCCCCAATTATCTTCCTTATAGCCCCAGAGGCAGCCAGTATGCGCGATAGAGCCGCTAATCAGAGCTCGGTTCCCGATCTAAGTGAGCATCATCCAGCCCATGGGCTTGACGTGGTATATAGCTGCAGCCGAATAACCCCTGAAATAATAATCGGAAACTTTGCATGCTCGACCGACGGTGATTTTGTAAAGGCTTTGGGGGCGAAAAGCATCATCTCCCTTGCTCCTAGCGCTCATCCAACAAAAGAGATCCTGACAACCCTTACTGCCCATAGCCGGGCGAATCTTGAGGACGGTCCCGGCAACGATCGTGATACATTCTTAAGGGTAGTGAACGACCTTGCTGAGATGGTTAAGTATTCGCCGCCGGTGCTTGTCTGTTGTCATGCGGGAAGAAGCCGCTCGCCGGCTGTTGTAGCTGCCTACCTTATGCTTCGGCATGGATATACGCCAGAAATGGCGTTCTCCATTATCCAAGAGCAGCGCGAGCTGCATGTCGCTTCGGACTTATACAGGTTAGTAGCCTCTTTGGAGGGCACTCAGCTAAGCAGGAAGTAAGTTTATCGAACGGCAGGACCATAAGGTCATTGGCAGGTGAAGGTGCCCCGCTGCGGAAATCTCTTCCTAGCGGGGCTCTTAACGAGAAGGAAATGATCTATTCCTCCTCGTCCTCTGCTGTTTGCACCTGGCATCCGATAAGTAGTTTGTCATTTAAAACAAAGTGCTCGGATGAAGTGAAATTGACATCTGCAATAACACATTCATCACCGTCCTCATCGACGATCTTAACATCGTAGTTTCCTTTCGGGATCTTGGTGAGGGTAAAAACTCCCTTTGCTTCTATGATCTCGTCTGCAAGCTGGTCGGGGCCCCATTCCTGTTCATCTGTCGGTGAGAAGTAAAGCTCGTGAATCTCCCAGCTGCTATTGTTTTGGAATTTTAGCGAGAGGGCATACACCGGCGAAGCAATCAATAAAGTCGAGATAATTAAAAGCGCAGCTGATTTTCTCATATTTCAAGTTCCTCCAAGGTTGATAACCGGGCCGGAGAGCGGTGCTTATGCGCCGCTCGCGGCGTGTCCGGGATAGTCGGAAGAGGTTAGGGGAAGCTAAAGAGAATATTTAGAAATCCAAAATCGGGCAAAAAAATACCGTTCTAGTCTAGCCGCGAATAATGGCGATTATATCCTATTAGGGCCTCAATTTTCGTCTTTAACAAATCCCTTTGAGATCTGTTCCTGTGGATCGCATTCCTGCGAGGGTTCTCGACCGTTGGTGAGGTCTCGAAGAGCCATTTGAAAACAGCTCCGAGCGAAGGGGGCAAATACGGATTCCGGTTTTATATCGGTTTCTTCAGGCATCTCATCGACAATTACCTTAATGGCCTCTTCGGTGCGTGCCTGCCGAAAAAGGCATCGAGATAGCTCAATAGCGGTTCCGACTACATCCGTATGCCATCGTCCTTCGGGATGAAGCTTGATGAAGGATGATCGTTTATGCTCAAGTACCGCGCGCAAAAGCGGTTCCGCATCAGTGTGGCGTTCAAGGAGAGAATACAAGTTCGCAGTCTCAAGCCTTGAGGCATCGTAAATAGCGACCGATGGGGTGCCAGGTTCAACATCTTCTTCTGCCCACATTTTAAGTGCCCGCTCTCTAAGAGCGAGTGCGCCTTTTATATCGCCTGCGTCTCTTTTAAGAGAGGCGAGGCTTTCAAGAAGTAATAATGAAGCACCTTCCCGCGATTCCTGCTGCTCGTTATAAACCTCTTCGAGAATTTTAACCCCTTTCTCTTTCTCTCCACGACCGGATAGATGCCAAGCCAGCTGTTCAAGCGCGCCGTATCTCTCTTCTGTAAGATTGTGCCGTTCGAAAATTGATGCCGCTGCGGTGTAATAGGGGGCCAGGTCCTCCGCAGCGCTGATACGTTCATTGATGGTATAGGCAATAGTCAGCAGAGCGTTTGCGGCCTCGATGGAAGCACCTTTTACCGCTAGATCTGCCAGCGCTTTGTATTCCTCAAGTAGCTCAAGGTTCTCTTCGGGGTACATCCCCAAAGCTCCATCAAGCTCACTCAAAAGCTTCTCATAATCCGCCTCTGCCATAGTTCGATAGTTGCACCTTTACCCAGCTCCCGAAAGGCACAAATATAAACGAAGTTGCTGCGATATGACGCTGCAAGCAAAGAAGGCAGCGGCTCTAGACACATTTTTTGCTGATAACACGGCCATTGTTAATCATTGAAAGGAAGCCGACGGTTGCATTATATTATGGCGCTTATGAGCGCAGTTTATCAGGACGGTAGTTTCAAGCCTGAAAGGTCTCCAAAAGCCTACCCCGAGAG
>JAGFJO010000032.1 GCA_024102635.1 Deltaproteobacteria bacterium | reverse complement strand
CGCGGACGACAACCCGCCGAGAACCTTTTCTCGGCTCAATTCTTAGTTTCGTCCGCTGACGCGGACGACAACCCGCCGAGAAGTCATTTTTGCCCGGGCTTGTCCGCCGGAGCCCCTGAAAAGCAGGCCATAGGCGGGAGTGGAATGACTCGCGTCATAAAGAAATTCTCTCATTATGATTAGTCTCATGTCCCATGTTCCTCGGCCTATATCATGCGAGCGGGTCCCGAATTGAGCGAATCTCGCGCATTCTCACTCTGCTTATAAAGATCGTTCTTGCGTTTTCCTTATCCTTTTTGGCTGCCTACCTCCTTATTCCACAAGTCTCCTCTCAGCCTCGCTTGGGAAGCGAAATAGCACCGCCGAGTTCCCCAAACGGGGAGAAAGAAGACTCCACGGCTGTCCCGCTGGTCGCAGTTGAGCCTCGCGCTTCCGATTCTGAAATAGAGCAGCGTTTGCTGCGCATTTTCTCTGCTACCGGATGGTTCACGAACCTCTCTATAGAGGCTAACGATGGTGTTGTAAGCATAGCTGGAGGAACCGCGGATGAATCGCATAAGGAGTGGGCGGGAGATTTAGCCAGGCGCACTCAGGACGTCGTAGCAGTCATTAATCGGCTACAGGTTCTCCAAAGAAGTGTTTGGGACCTCTCTCCGGCCAAAGAGGAGGTGACAAAACTCGGTAATGCGGTAGTGCGCGGTTTGCCCTGGACAATTGCGGGGCTAATAATACTAGTTTTATCTTATCTTCTCTCTTTGGGAGCAAAGAGGATCACAGCTGCCCTTCTACACCGAAAGATGCCAAGCCGGCTTCTCGTGTCAGTCGGGGCACGTGCAGTACAGGCGCTGGTAATTATTCTCGGAATATACCTGGTCCTTCGCATCGCCGGCCTCACCAGGTTAGCGGTCACTATTCTCGGCGGTACCGGCCTAATCGGCGTAGTGATAGGAGTAGCCTTCCATAATATCACCGAGAACTTTCTGGCGAGCATTCTCCTAAGTATTCAGCGCCCGTTCCGCCCGGGAGACCTGGTTCAGATCGAGAAAGTGCTCGGCTACGTACAGAGAATCACAACAAGAGCCACTGTCCTAATGACCCTAGACGGAAACCATGTTCAGCTCCCGAACTCTAAAGTCTTCAGGGAAGTAATAGAGAACTATTCCACCAACCCGAACCGTAGAGAGCAGTTCTCCATTGGCATCGGCTACGGTGACTCGATTCCACTCGCTCAGAAGGTCGCATTACAAACCCTTTCTGAACACCCAAGCGTTTTAGAGTCACCAGAGCCATCCGTGCTTGTTGATAATCTTGGAAGTTCCACTGTCAATCTAAAAATATACTTTTGGCTGAACGGAAGTGTTCACAGCTGGCTTAAGGTCCGATCCTCGGTTATACGCTTGACCAAGCGAGCTTTCCAAGAGAACGGAATAACACTTCCTGACGAGGCAAGGGAGATAATCTTTCCGGAGGGTGTTCCGGTGCATCGCGCCAAGCAGGATGCTCGCCCTAAACGTGATGCCGTCAAACACGTCGTGCCCGATGTGGAACCAACAATGAGCAGCGCGGAGGGAGGTTTGAGTAGCGATGCAGACGAAATAGCTACGCAGGCAAGTCATTCGCGTCAGCCGGAGGAAGGCTCTTCAACTCTTATGGATGGAAGGCAAGAGCCATTAGCACCGCTACCGGCAGTGATGCCCTGAGCGCCATGACCCCCGTCACGTCACCTCAGAGGTGACTCTGGTAGCCTTTCAGTACTTCACGCGCACACCCCCTAAAGTGGCGTGATTCTACAAAATTGACCATTAGGAGGGATATGAAAATTGATAAATTAGCAACCGCTCTTACATTGATAGCCTCGATTAACTTAAGCGCGGCCACTTTGTCCGCCTCGCCTCAGGACGGCCAGCGTGCGCGGCAACAAGATCAGCCCGCAGCCGAGCAACCGCAGCGAGGGTTTGATGCTGGGAGGCAGGAAAGCGTTGAGCAGCGGGACGAGCCGCGCGCAAGAGCGCGAAGTGAAAGTCTACAGGAAGAAGGGGCGCGGTCCGGCATCTCCATGGACACGCAGACATCCATAGAGCGCACAGCCTCTGCTAAGGACATGCGGGCCATATCATACGCTGCAGGAAGGCTCTTGGTGCATGTGGATAGAGCGCGGACGGCTCTCAATCAAGAGAACAGCGATGATGCCCTCAGAAACATAAACCAGGGAAAAACCTTAGCGAAAATCGTCGAGAACAATGCCAGTGTCTATAGGGTGACTACCTCTATTAGCTCCGGCGATCTGAAATATTCAACGGATGAAAGGGTAAGGTCTCTCCTTATCCCGATCTATACAGAGCTCGAGAGGGTGTCAATTATTGCGCCTATCGCCGCTGCCAAGCAGAGTGAGCAAGCCAGGAAGGACTCCGCAAAGCTACAGCGTGAGCCGGCAGCGAAAGTGACGGATGTAAACTTGGCGGCCACCAGTATACAACTCGATGTTGCCACTGCGAACCAACAGCTTAAACAAGCTGAAAGCGCTATCCGGCAGGGCAACCTCGAGGAAGCCGATCAAGCGTTAGAAAGAATACAACAGAGTGTGGCAATGAGCTACGTGGCCGTAGACCTTCCGCTGGTTCAGGCGCGCCAAAACCTCATGCTTGCGGAGGCCTATGCGCAAGATGGCCGTACTCAGGATGTCAAACGCCTGCTACAGTCTGTTGCCGACTCTCTCGAACAGTACGCCAAAAACGCCGACTCTGCGAAGGAGAAGGAGGTGAAGTCCTTGCGGGATGAGATCGAGAACACGGGACAAGAGCTACAGGGAGAGCAGCAGCTTGCTACTCAGCAGATTAACGATTGGTGGCAACAGATAGCGAATCTAAGCACATAAAGCAGCCCAATCATATCAATCCTGAGAAGGATTAACGGCCTCCGGAGCAAGCCGGAGGCCGTACCTCACCGGCCGCCGCCTTCTCCGCCTTCCATCGTTATGCACCCCCAGGCTCAAGAGACTATTGCCTTTGCACTCATCTCTGTCACGGGTACATTCCTGTTGCTTTTCCTGCTTTGGACGGCCTCGTGGGTCTTCTTTTTGGCGTTCGCTTCAATTCTATTCGCGATCTACCTCAAGGGATTGGCCTACCTCATCTCGGGCATTAGCGCAGTTTCGCGCAAGAGGAGTCTATACCTTGCGATTGCCCTTACCGCTTCAGCGGCCGCCTTGCTGCTGTGGAGCTTGATGCCGGACCTAAGCTGGCAGATTCCGAGACTTCGAAGCGATCTGGCAACGGCACTTAACTGGCTCGAAAAGAGGATTGCGGAGTTCCCAATATTGAAGGGCGTCGTTGTAGAGGGCTCGGCGGGAGACTATCTTTCCAGAGCTGTTCCGCGCCTTCTCTCCTTCGGCTATACTCTGCTAGGCGGCGTAGCTGGAGCGTTGCTGGTTATTGTGATCGGCACTTATCTTGCTCTACAGCCTGAGCTTTACTGCGCCGGATTCATCGCTCTCCTTCCTGCAACCGAGCGCGATCGTGCAACGAGGCTTCTTGAGAGACTTGCCAGCACGCTGCAATGGTGGCTTATTGGCAGGATCAGCGCAATGATTGCGGTGGGCTTGCTAACCTGGCTCTCGCTGGCAGCTATCGGCATCCCTTTTTCATTAAGTCTCGGGCTTCTGGCCGCCGTGCTCGGATGGATTCCTAACTTCGGGCCCTTCATCGCGGCCGCGCCCTCGGTGCTGCTTGCGCTTCAACAAAGCAGCAGCAAAGCGCTGTGGGTCGGAGTTATCTACATCATCATTCAAACAGTTGAGAGTTTTTTGATCACTCCTGCCATTCAACAGAGAGCCGTTGCTGTGCCCCCTGCTCTTCTAATAACGGCACAACTAATGCTCGGAGCGGTATATGGTGTCCTCGGTTTACTGTTTGCCACACCCCTTCTCGCCGTTACATTAGTTCTTGTTCGGGAAGTATACCTCTCGCCGGATGATCTTTCGGTCATAAAAGAGCAATTCTAAAATTAGGCTGCTTGCGATTGATGATTACCGCTGGCGATAAATAAATAAGGCGGGCTGGCCGGCAATCATGCCAGCCGGTCCCGCCTACACTTTTCAGCGGACGCTTACTGATCGTGCGCAACGGTCTTCAGGATCTCGCTCGCAGCGTTGCGAGCGGCAGATACCGACTCATCCGGCCATAAACTCCTATTGGCGTTTATGTTGCGCATCGCCTCTTCTAGCCGCATGCGCAGCTGCGGGCCAGACAGATTGTTTGGCGCATCGATTCGCCAGCTATCCACCATATCACCCTCGTTGACGAGACGGAGAACTTTGTTCTCGGTTGGTAGTTCTACCGTTACTCGTTCCATTTCCGCTCCTACTGCACGAATAGGATAATTGAAGACTCTATCAAGGTCATCATTATCGTCCCAATCAATCTCCTCACCATACCGTTCATCCCAGAAGCGGCTGTAATCGGTGGCATAATCGCGGGCGGCAGTGATGTCTTCTTCACTGAACCGGCCGATTCTCTCCCTGTCCTGCTCGGAGAGATAGTCGACGAAATCCTCGTAGTCTCCATCTAGAGCCGCCTCAATTGCATCTCCCAACACGTGGCGCATATCTTCAGCAGCCTCTGCCGGCACCACAGCCACATCCTGATCGCGCCGCAGCGCTGCTCTTCCTTCTTCTTGTTCGGCAGCAGCCGGGACTGTAGCAAGGACCGCCGCCACTGCTAAAGTGACAAACCCGCTCTTGCAAAAATTGCTAATTCTATTCATCATTTTTTCTCCTTCTATTTATTCAGACATACAGAATCTTTTTTCTCGAAAGAGCCACCTCGCGCTATCTTCATCGGGGTTGGGGATGGCCCTGGTGTAATAGTTGCGCCTGGCGTGGGCGCCGGGAACGGCGTGACTGGAATCGGTGTGCCTCGTCTATCTTCAAGCAAAATCTCTTTACCGGACTCTGGGGTGACCACCTGCCAAGCTGCCAGCAGCGCAACCGTAGACTTTAGAAATAGGACCAGCTGCACCGGCCCTCTCTAAGCCATTCGAAGTTCATGTAGGGTTGACTCCCCTCGCCCTACGGTATTGCCGGCCGCCTTCCATTCAGCGATTCCACCTTCATAGTCTGCGACCCTCGAAAAGCCTAACTCGACCAGTTCCTGTGCTACCTGAGTGGAGGCGGGGCAGTCATGAGAGGCGCAGTACACGATAATTTCCTTTGAGCGGTCGAAGCGTTCGGTGAATTTCCACTCTTCTCCCTTTGCGATATTGATAGATTCGGGAATATGTTCTTCCAAGAAAGCCTCATTGGAGAGTACATTAACTAGCGCATATCCTTCTCTAGGATCATCGTTATCAGGTGCTTCCACTGAAAGCCGCTCCTGCAGCTCCTCGGTTGAGATGGTCTCCATATCAAGCTCCCCTCTGAATGCTTAAAATCAATCACTCCTCGCCAAGCATCAGGTAAAAGATGCGGGAGGTATATGACTGAAGTCATGGATTGATACCGGGGGCTTAATTATCGTGGGCTAACTTCAGAGGGCGTTTAATTTTAGAGAGGGTATAATGAGTATAAATGTAAGATTAGCAGTAAGCGCAGTGCTGTGTTCTAGCGTGATAGGCTACGGCGCTTCAGTAGAGGCGCAACAAGAGCAGGATCCCAGGGCATCCCAACGCATTGAGGGGCAACGTGACGTGAGCGAAGGGGTGGCCCATTTAGGCAGTGCTATTGACGTGTATCGTAATGTTGCGCAAGGGGATAAGCAGGTCCCTTCGTCTGTTCGCAATGAAGCGAGGTGTATCGCAGTAATTCCGAATACAAGAACAGCAGCTTTAGGAATCGGCGGAACCCATGGAGACGGGGTAGCTGCCTGCAAAACACCGGACGGGGACTGGAGCAATCCCGTGTTCATTAATGCCACAGGCGGCAGCCTCGGTGTTCAAGCCGGCATGAAAACAGCTGACCTGGTGCTGTATATGACGGGCGAGAATGCTCAGAACGCCCTGCAAAAAGGGAAGTTCGAACTTGGAGGCGAGATGGGCGTAGTTGCAGGCTCATTCGATGAGGGGTTCGATGTCCCAAAATCAGGCGTGGTAGCCTACAGCATCAGCAAAGGGGCATTCGCCGGCGTCTCAGTGAGTGGACTGAATATAAGTATAGATAAAGAAGAGATGCGCGACTTTTACGGTCAGAGCTATACAGAGGCCGATGTCTTCGATAGTCAAGTTCCGGCTGCGGGCGAGGAAGTTGTCGAGCGCTTCCAGAATATGTTGCCGGCTTAGAGGGGAATAAAGGATCGGGAAAAAATCAGGAAGATGAGGTGCAGGACGAAGCAACCTCATCTTCCTATTCCTCCTCTTCATCCTGCACTTGCACCTGATTAGGATGAAGAAAAGTAATTAATTCAGTTTCAAGTAATATTAAAGCAAAGTCATCACAACCAAACATCCTGATACAACTCAACGTTGTCAAGACATTTGCCCGCACCCTGAACCACCGCTGCAAGGGGATCGTCGGCAACAAAGGTAGGGATCTGCAGCTCCTCGCTTATTCTTCTATCAAAACCACGCAGCAGTGCGCCGCCTCCGGCAAGCGCAATTCCAGTAGAGATAATATCCCCCGCCAACTCAGGCGGCGTGTTCTCTAATGCCTGGCGGATTGCCCCGATAATATTGGAGACTACTTCATTGATCGCCTCACGGATCTCTTCGCCAGTGACGATCAGCGACGAGGGGGCTCCGCTGGTTAAACTTCGCCCGCGTACCTCCATCTCCTGCCTGTCGTAATCGCGGTGTGCGCTCCCAACTGTTTTCTTTATCAGCTCGGCGGTCGACTCACCGACCAGCAGGTGATGCCGGCGTCTAAGGTGGTTGATGATTGCCTCGTCCATTGCATCGCCGCCCTGGCGCACTGAAACCGAGTAAACGATATCCTTTAAACTGATTACGGCGATATCTGTAGTTCCTCCGCCGATGTCGACTATTAGGCTCGCAACGGCTTCAGTGACGGGAAGATCGCAGCCGATGGCTGCCGCCATGGCCTCGTCTATAAGGCGCACCTCACGCACCTGTCCCTCGATAGATTCTCTGATCGCGCGCTTTTCGACCTCGGTTATGCCGCTGGGAACGCCTACCATCACCCGTGGCCGCATTAGTCCGAGCGACTTTCGCCGCACTCGCGAGAGGAAATGTCCGAGCATCATAGCGGCTACTTCGAAATCAGCGATAACCCCAGTGCGAACAGGGCGAATCACTTTTACTCCCTCGGGAGTACGTCCCAACATGACCTTCGCTTCAGCACCGAATGCGACCGGCTCCTTGCGGCTCCCCTCGTATCTTAAGGCCACAATAGAGGGCTCATTCAGCACTATGCCCTTGCCCTTCTCGTAAATAAGGGTATTCGCTGTCCCTAAGTCGATGGCTAAATCTCGAGCAACCAGACGCAACATATAGGAAGGAGGCTAACCTAATAGCATTAAAGATAAAAACTGGATCGAATTAACAAGCTAGAACCTCGACCGCCAAAAGGCAATAGGATTGATTAAGAGACGCCGTTCTAGACGCCCCTTGCCGCCCAGCATGCTATTCGATGCTTTCACTCTTTTCAAATCTTCCGTTATTCTCCTTAAGAAACTAACAAAGGGAGAGATATATGGCGCGTATAGAAACAATCGGTGTCGTAGGGGCCGGACAGATGGGGGCCGGAATTGCCCAAGTAAGCGCCCAAAGCGGCTATCAGACGCTGCTCTGGGATGCGAACGGCGCCGCACTTGAAAGCGGGACGGCCTCTATTCGGAGCCAGATTCAGAAGATGAAGGAAAAAGGAAAGATTACCGATAAGGACGCGGCATCGGCGCTGGATCGCCTGAAGGCCGCCGGCTCCCTCTCGGAGTTTGCTAAAGCCGACCTGGTAATTGAAGCTATAGTCGAAAAATTCGAAGTTAAGGCCGCCCTTTTGGGTGAACTTTCAAATCTCGTCCAGCCGGACGCTATCTTCGCCAGCAATACCTCATCGATTTCTATTACACGGCTGGCCGCTGCATCGGGCCGTCCGGAAAGATTCATCGGGATGCATTTTATGAATCCGGTGCCGGTAATGAAGCTGCTCGAGATTATCCGCGGGCTGCAGACCAGCCAAGAAACCTATGAAGCGTCCTCTCAAGTTGCCGAACGTATGGGCAAGACCTGTGTTCTAGCGATCGACAGTCCGGGATTTATCGTTAATAGGATATTGGTGCCGATGGTCAACGAAGCGATCTTTCTATTGCAGGAGGGCGTAAGACCGGAAGACATAGATAACGCCATGAAGCTCGGAACCAATCAGCCTATGGGACCGCTTGCGCTAGCAGATTTCGTCGGACTGGATACTCTACTGTTTATTTTGCAGATTCTTCATCGTGAACTGGGCGACGACAAATACAGACCCTGCCCGCTGCTTATAAAGTACGTTGAGGCGGGCTGGCATGGAAAGAAAACCGGCCGCGGCTTTTACACCTACAGTTAGCAGCCGGTAGTTGCCATTAGTTCGACGAGAGGAAGCTCTTAAGCTGCTCGGGAAAATCAGTGATAATGCCATGCACGCCGGTCGTAAGTTGGCGCCAGTGACGTTTCATCTCTTCAAGCCTCGCGTCGATTTGGAAGCCTCTCTTAATGTGAGGAAGCCCATCCTCGTACACGTAAATCTCAAAGCCGTGCGCAGCCGCCTGAAGTGAATATCCGCCCGCTGAAAACTCCGATAGAGGAAAGACCACACCTACGCACCCCTGCTCTCGTGCCGATTGAGAATGCAGCGGGCCAAATTGACCGTCTATTAACATTAGTCTTGGCACATTCGGGATAACAGCCTGCGCCTCTCTAAGCATTGCAGGACTAAATGAAAGGATATATACCTCAGAACTTTGCTTACAAAGTCTCAAGGCTGTTTGCGCTGCCTCTTGAGCCATCTCTGCAGCTCGCTTCGAGGCCTGACCGGCCCAATAATCTGGATCTTTCAGCTCCAAATAAAAGCTCCTTCCTTTAGCTGCACATACGATTAAATCTTTAAGGTCGCCGGGTGGCATAGACCCTTTCGAACCTTCCCCATAGTACCAGGAGGCACAATCAATAGTTTTTGCAGAGCTGTACGGCAAGCATCCGAGCCAGCCGGCCTCGGGACCGGAGGGGGCAGTTATGAGCCGATTGCTCACTACATCGAACTCAAAGCCCTCCTGATGGATCAGGAGGGCTTTACCGTCTAATGTAAGGTCTACATCGACCTCTACTCCTTCAGCACCCGATTCAAAGGCGGCATTTATAGCCTCAACGGAATTCTCAGGAAAATTAATTCTTGAGCCCCTATGCGCAATAATCCGAGGAGTCATGTTTATGCGGAGATTTACTCGGATCTAGTTTTCAATTCTGAAAGAATTGATTTTAGAAGAAGTATGTTATCGGAATGGCCGGTCATACGGGCAGTAATCTTGCCTCTGATGCGTCTACCCAGCAGATAGAGATCTCCGATTGCATCCAATATCTTGTGCCGCACCGGCTCGTCAGAAAAGCGAAGCTCGTCATTTATCGGTCCCTTTGGTCCGATTAGAACGAAATTATCGAACCTCCCCCCTAGGGCAAGCCCGCGGCTTTGAAGAGCTCCTACATCTTTTACAAAGCCGAAGGTGCGCGCCGGAGCGATCTCGCGCTTATATGTCTCAATGTCATCCAGTACGAAGACTAGATTCTGGTGACCAATCGGTTCCGGATAGTTGAGAGTATAGTCGATGATAAAGTTATCGGCGGGCTCGACCTGAATGTACTCTTGTTCTCCGCCTACCCGTATGGGCTTGTCGATTAAAATCTCATAGCATTTCTCGCCCTGCTCCTCTACGCCGATCTCATCTATCAAGGAGCAGAATTCTAGGGCGGAACCGTCCATTACCGGAACCTCTCCATTGCACTTAATCAGCAGGTTTGTAATCCCGTAAGCATGCAGGGCGGACATTACATGCTCTATTGTGCCTGCCTGAGTGCTGCCAAGCCGCAGCGTAGTTGCAAAACCGGTAGACTCGACAAAATCAACGTGAGCAGGAAGCGGGCTACTGTCTGAAACCCCTACAAAATGGATTCCCGAGAATGGCGGAAGCGGCTCTAGAATCAATCCGCTTTTCTTCCCGGAGTGCAGCCCCTGGCCATAAAGAATTGCGCTATGAGCGAGAGTTTTTTGCGGGTATGACTCCCCGCGCATCTTCATATTAGAAAAAGCGATCGGATTGATACCGGTGGTTTCAGTCGTGGCACCTAGTGATAGCTGTAAATTACTCGCTTTTTCAGAGCTTGGCGCGTCAGTCTCGGTAACCGCGTCTCCTTCAAGCGCGAGCGCTTTCCGTATCGTCTTTATGAAAGAGTGAAGATCAAGCGGCTTTTCGACAAAGTCAGCGGCCCCGAGGCGTGTTGCCGTGATAGCGGTGGCAATCGTTGCATGGCCGCTGATCATTATTACCGGAATGTTCGGATGCAGTTGCTTTATCCTCTTCAAAGTTTCGATTCCATCCAGCCCCGGCATCCATATATCCAGAACAACAAGTGATGGACGTATTTCGTTCAAAATGCGGATGCCCTCTTCGCCGTTTTCAGCAAGCAGGGTAGTAAAACCCTCATCGCTCAACACTCCCTCCAGAGTGCGGCGAATGCTTCCTTCGTCGTCGATAACAAGAACCGTAATCTTATCCGCTTGTGCAGCTGGTGCTAATGATGTCATCCCTAGGATGGTACGACAAAATGGCTAACTACGCAAACTTACTGAATGAATTTCGATACAAAGGCGGCATCCTTGGAAAAAACTGTGGCTTCTCGCTCTGGCCCAAGGCTTACAATAGAGATTGAGCACGCTGTTAGATCTGAAAGTGCAGCTAGATAGCTCTTGGCTGACTCGGGAAGATCGCTCCAGCTCTTCGCATCAACTATCTCACTTCCCCACCCTGAAAACTCGGTATAAATCGGTTCGACCCGCTCTATCTCCTCGCTTAGGGCCGGCATGTCGTCTATCTCCTTACCGTCCAGCCGATATGCATGACAGATCTTTACCGTATCCAAGCCAGCCAGAACGTCCAACTTAGTAACCGCTAGACTATCAATTCCGTTAAGCCTCACGGCTCTGCGTAGCGCTACCGCGTCCATCCACCCACAGCGCCGCGGGCGCCCGGTGACGGTACCGAACTCATGCCCGTTTGTCCGAATGGTATCCCCGACTGAATCCGTCAGTTCTGTAGGGAATGGTCCCGCCCCCACTCTTGTCGAGTAGCTTTTGGCTACACCAAGGACGTAATCAACCGCCCGCGGTCCGAGCCCGCAACCGATGGTTACAGCGCCCGCCAAGGTATGAGAGGAGGTCACAAAGGGGACAGTTCCAAAAGTTTGGTCCAGCAGAGTGCCCTGCGCACCTTCGAACATCATGCGCTCGCCTCTCTTTAATGCCTCGTAAAGAACTTTGCTGGCGTTTCCAATATGTGGAGCAATCGCTGCGGCGGAAGAAGAGAGCTGCTCCCATTCCTTTTCTCCGTCCACCACTTCCGCGCTTCCCAAAACATTTTTCAGATAGCTATTGGCAAGCTCTACATTCTCGCCATAACGCCGCTTCAATCGCCCCAAATCAAACAGCTCTGCTGCTCTAATGCCCACACGATGCGCGCGGTCCTCGTAAGCGGGACCTATGCCGCGCCCGGTAGTGCCGATCTTGTTCTCTCCGCGGCGGCTCTCCCGTGCCAAGTCGATCGCCTTGTGATACGGCATGATTAGATGGGTGTCGCGATCTATCAGCAGTTTATCAGGTGACACCTCAATGCCGGCGGCGCGCAGAGTGGCGATCTCCTCAAGCAGCACAGCCGGATCAATCACCACTCCCGCCGCAATAACACACCGGCACCCGCTCCTTAACACTCCGGAAGGAACGAGACTAAGTTTGAACTTTCTTCCATCTACGACCAATGTATGCCCGGCGTTGTTCCCGCCCTGAAATCGCACTACCCATTGCGCTTTGGCTGTCAAAAAGTCGACTAACTTTCCCTTTCCCTCGTCGCCCCACTGAGCTCCGACAACCACCAAACTGGACATAGCACCCCCTGGATTAAATACTCTACGCGGCGCAGGTCGCTTTTATCTCCCAGCTCCCGTCGCCGCCTGCCGCCTGCAACAGTCCGATGGCGGCCTTTGACTTCTCATCGATGCAGACCAGCATCCCGCTTGAATTACCCATTTCCCTCTCGACTATCCGGCTAAGTGTTGCCTTTTGGCCGTTTATAAGACATCTCCGCCCGATCTCGCTTAATACAACGCGCTGCGCTTCGGGAAAAATTAGATCCCAGGCAAGCAAGTCGTGCTCGCTAATCTCTTCCAAAGTCGAGGCCTGAGTAATATCAAAAGGCGCCGAGGATTCTCTTCTTAAAGAGGATAGCACTGCTCCGCACCCCATCATTGCACCAAGGTCTCTGGCTATCGATCGAATGTAGGTGCCGCTTGAGCACTCGATATCAAACGCAAAATCCCCGGGCGCGAGTGGCGACAATGAAAATGAATAAACTTCGACGCGACGGGACTGCAACTCAACTCTCTCTCCCTCGCGCACACGTCTGTAGGCCGCCTTTCCGGATATCTTGATAGCGCTAATCTGCGGAGGCAGCTGATTTAATGCACCGATGAAATGCTTTGTTGCTTCCTGCACCTTGTCCGCCTCGGGAAGATAGTCGCTAACAGCGACGGCTTTCCCGGTAATATCATCGCTGTCGGTTGTTATACCGAACCGCATCACTCCTGAATAGCGCTTTCTGCCCTTCTGAGCATAGTCGGCAAACCGTGTCGCGCGGCCGCAAAGACAGACTAGCAGTCCGGTGGCCATAGGATCGAGCGTCCCTGCATGTCCGATCTTCTCAAGCGATAGTTTACGTTTAAGCTCCGCAATGCACTTGGCCGAACTCTTACCGGCTGCCTTATCAAGTAATATAATTCCACTTCTCATGGCTACTCTTCTAAGCTTGATAACTCCCGTCTAAGCGCGCTTTGAAGCTCCTCGAGCCCGCGCTTGAAGCGGAATCCGGCAGCCATTTTGTGCCCTCCGCCTCCAAACTTGGCCGCAACGGCAGCCACATTGAAACGCTCGCTTACGGAGCGCAAGCTAATGCGCCAGATATCACCATCCTGCTTAATCAGTACGGATACATTGACGCCCTGAATGTCTCTTGCCCGTTCGACCAGATCCTCTGTGTCCTCGGCCGTAGCGCCGAAGCGCTTATACATTTCATTCGTTACAACGATTTCAGCAGCCTGGCCTCGGTTAAAAAAATGTATGGCACGTAATGCTTCGGCCTGAAGCATTACGCTCGCTGCCGTTGTATTGCCGAACATTGCGTTCGCAATTGCGGAGGGAGATGCTCCACACCGAACGAGATTCTCGGCCACACTGAAGGTTTCGGCGCTGGTAGAAGGATAGCGGAACGACCCGGTATCTCCGACAATTCCGGCTAAAAGTGCACCTGCAATAGGAGGGGTAATCTCCTGATTGAGTCTTTTTAGAATCCGGTAAACAAGTTCGCATGTTGAGCTGGACTTCTCATCGACGTAGTTGACTGTGCCGAACATCCCATTTGATGCGTGATGATCGATATTTAGAACTACAGAGCAACCAGCCAGCCGCTGCCTTATACGGTCGCCCACGCGATCAATCGCCCCGCAGTCCAACACTATCGCGGCATCAAACACTCCTGCCGGCACGGACGTCAGCGTCTCTCTCGCGCCCGAGATAAAATCGAACCGCTCGCTAAAAGCCGACTCATTCACCAAGGCTACCTGAGCCCCGCGCGCACGCAGCGCAGCTGCCATCGCGCAGCTTGATCCGTAAGCATCAGCATCAGGATTGAAGTGACTGACCACCAGAAAGCTCGAAGCTTTGGATATCTCCAGACACACTTCGGTAATCGCCGCTTCTTGAACACTCACTTAACCTTCTCCATCAAGCGCGCCACGTTCTCTGAAACATCGAGAGTATCGTCATAGAAGAACTTGATTTCCGGCACAAAACGCGCCCCTAGGTCCTTCCCAAGAGCTCTGCGAAACAGGCTGCCGGCGCTATCCAACGCTTCCTGAGCCTCGGCGCGTCTACCCTCGCCACCCGACACGGTCCAATAAACTTTAGCCTGCCTGAGATCGGGACTCACCATCACGGATGTCACGGTGACCAGCTCGAAGCGCGGGTCCGCGGCACGCTGAAGTTCCCATGCAACGACCTCACGTATGCGCTCTGCCACCCTAAAAGTTCTGCGTCTCTCCGACATGATTCGATTATAGCAACTTAGACTTTGGTCCAACCTGATGGGACAGCCGAAATGACAATATAAGGCGATTCCGATCAATCCAGCGTTGGCGCCGATTCCTTGATGTCATACACCTCGAGCACGTCACCGACCTTAACATCATTGAAGCGATCTATTGCTATGCCGCATTCAAAGCCGGAGGCAACCTCGCGGGTGTCATCTTTGAAGCGCCTTAAACTCGACATCTTTCCTTCAAAGACCACTCTATTGTCCCGCAATACTCTAATGTTAGCCCCGCGCCGTATCAGCCCGTCGGCTACATAGCAGCCTGCGACAGTACCGATCTTCGAGACCGAGAATGTATCACGAACCTCAGCCCTTCCCAGAGGAACTTCGCTTTTGACCGGCTCGAGTAAGCCAACCATAGCCTTCTGCACATCTTCCAGTACTTCGTAAATTACCCGGTAAAAGCGAATCTCGACTCCGGCCTTTTCGGCCTCAGTCACAGCCCGAGGTTCGGCTCTGACTCCGAAGCCGACGATAATAGCCTTGGAAGCGATTGCAAGCTGAACATCGCTTTCAATTACCGCTCCTACCGCGGCATGAAGCACTCTAACCTTCACCTTGGCAGTCGAAAGCTTCTCGATTGCATCCTTCACTGCCTCAACCGAACCGGCCACATCAGCTTTTAGTATGATATTCAGCTCTTCAGCCGCGAGATTATTGGCACGGCGGGCAAATTCTTCAAGGCTAATCGGTCCGCTCGCCAAAGAGCGTTCCAATGCCTGCTTCTTCTGCAGCCGCTGAGAGCTTACTTCTCTGGCAACCGATTCGGCTTCCACGACGAAAAAGTCGTCGCCGGCCTCCGGCATTCCTGTTAAGCCCGTTATCTCTACTGGATATGAGGGACCAGCTTCTTCAATGCGACTGCCGTCGCCATCGACCATGGCACGCACACGTCCGTAGCAGGGGCCGGTAACGAAGACGTCGCCCACCCGGAGAGTGCCTGACTGCACCAACACTGTAGCCACTGTGCCTCGGCCTTTATCCTGTTTCGATTCCACAATCCGGCCGCGAGCGCGGCGATCGGGATTGGCCCTAAGCTCTTTGACCTCAGCTTGAAGCAGAATTCCTTCCAACAACTCTTTGATGCCGGTGCCTTTTAATGCAGAAACACTATAGTACATGGTATCCCCTCCCCACTCTTCGGGAGAGAGACCGTGCTCTGCTAGTTGGGTCTTAACGCGATCCGGCTTAGCGTCGGGCTTATCGATTTTATTGACCGCTACGACGATCGGAACGCCGGCTGCTTTAGCATGATTAAGCGCCTCTATTGTCTGCGGCATTACACCATCATCGGCTGCAACCACCAACACCACGATATCGGTAATTTGAGCTCCGCGAGCTCTCATTGTTGTGAAGGCTGCGTGGCCGGGAGTATCTATGAAAGTTATATTCCTGCCGTCTTCAAGCCTAACGTTATAGGCGCCAATATGCTGGGTAATTCCACCATGCTCTCGACTGGCGACCGAGGCGCTTCTAATGCTATCCAGCAGCGAAGTCTTACCGTGGTCGACATGCCCCATAACCGTAACCACTGGGGGCCTCGGCTTAAGATTCTCCGGAGAATCAACTATGTCCTCTTTCAACGCCTCGGCTTCATCGAACTCGGTCGACTCGATCTGATAACCGAACTCCTCCGAAATGATGGAAGCGGTATCCTTGTCGATTGATTGGTTGATATTCGCCATTATACCGAGTTCTATCAACTTTGCGATTATCTCACCCGACTTCAAACTCAACTGCTTTGCAAGCTCACCGACCGTGATCATGTCGGCCATGCGGACAACGCGTTTCGAAGCTTTGGGTTTGGTGATCTCAGTTTGTGCCAGCTTCTTTTCTAGTTCATGGGAGCGTGAACGGCCGCCCTTGCCCGCGCCTTTTCCGGCCCGCCGCATTTCGCGGCCCTCATAATCGACAAGATCCAAGCGGCTTATCTCGCGTTTGCGGCTCTTTCGCTTCTGCCCGGGCTTACGCCTGTCGCTGTCATCTTCCTCCTCTTCTTCGATAGCGGCAGTAGGCTCGGCATGAGCCACCTGTCCCACCCCATTGGACGACCGCTTCGTCTCCGGCCGCGCCGCTTTCTTCTGTGGAAGTTCCATTTTGCCCAGTACCCTGGGTCCGAGCCCTGCCGTACGTGGCTCCTTCTTATCCTCGTCGACTACCTCGGCCTCGGGCACGGCACTGGGAGCTGCCTCGATGGTGACCTCTATCTCGCCGGCCTCTTGGCTGGCTTCAGGAACCTCGCGCTGAGGCTCATCGGCTACCTCTTGCTGTACCTCTTCAACTGCATGCGGTGTCTCCAGTATCTCCGGAGCAACTTCAGATATAACAGCCTGGCTCTTCTCGGCCTCTACTGCTGCTGCCTCCTGCGGCGGCTGCTCCTCAGCCGCTTCGCCACCTTCTGAAGGCGCTGCTTGCCTGCGTCTCCTAATTACATTACCGACACGGCGTTCAACCAGTGTATCTGTGGCACCGGTTACTCTATCAACGCGCTGAGTAACTGTCTCTTGCGTTCCGGGAGCACCAACAGCTTGCCGAATAATCGCCCGTCTGATTCGATCGGCCTCATCAGGGCGCAATGAATTGGAGTGCGATGTCTTATCCGCCATTCCCAGTTCCGCTGCCTTGGAGAGAACCACTTTGTTCTCGACACCCAGTTCTTTTGCTAACTCGTAAATTCTCATCAGATCCTATTCAAAAAAATTTGCTCTATCGCCACCAACGGCTGATTCCCCTACACAGGGGATACCGGCTCCAACAAAAGAATAAATGCGAGCCCCAGCGCGCTTATAAAAATTCAAATAACTGACGCCGAACGTCATGCACCAAAGTCCGAATCGATACATAAGCCGCACTTGGCACGCTTACATAAAACCCTTTCAATTTCAATTCCCTAATAACTTCCGCATGATAGATCCGAACTTATAAGCGAATCTTCCTGCCTATTTTTCCGCTTGCCTCGCCGTCTACCTCACCCAGTACATACGGTGCCAAACTCTGTAAGAACTCTGCAAAGCCGGCGGCAGCAAGCGAGTTCTTAGGGATGCGAAGCGCATGCTCCCACCGCCCTTTGTCGCTAGCGTTTCGCCAGCATGAGCTACGCCGGTGAATATAAGCCCCGCGCCCCGGCGAGCGCCCTTCCACATCTAACCTTAAATTACCGTCACAAACTACTATGCGGAGCAGCTCGCTCCTGTCAGAGCTTTTACGGCACGCTACGCATCTTCTTTGTGGCTCTCCAGCCAACTGGGCCTCCTATTACGCCGAGGGCCTCCGCTAACTCGATACCCGGCTGTGTCCGCTCTTGAAGAATGCGTCCGTTGCCTCCTTTATCGACTCGAGCTCGCTTTCACTTACACCGTCCAAGGCAAGCAGCGCCTCAGGCTCGGCTACAACGAGGCTCTGAATCGTTCTAAATCCACCACCGATTAGCCGCTCTCTTAGTTCGGCCGAGATCCCGAGCTTATCGAGATCGGTTGGAACTCCATCTGAGGCAAATGCGCCCATCTCCTCAGCCTCCATCCGGTTCCATAACTCCTGCGCCTCACGCAGAACCTTAGAGCCGGTCTCAGCGGCAATTCCCTCAATTTCCAAAAGCTCTTCAAGGCTCGCTTCTGCCACGTCGCGCACGCTTCTATAGCCTGACTGGAAGAGCAGCTCAGCAACGGTAAACTCAATCCCCGGTATGCTCTCAATCGCCGCCCTCGCCCTCTTAGCTTCTTCCTCGGCCACACTGACGCTTCGAACGTCGATCTTCCATCCCGTAAGCTTGCTTGCCAGCTTGACGTTCTGTCCCTTTCGTCCGATAGCGAGCGAAAGCTGATCGTCGGCCACGATAACCTCCATGGCATGCTCTTCTTCATCCACAACCACGCGCGCCACCTCAGCAGGCGACAGCGCCCTAGCCACGAATGAAGGCTCGTCAGGAGTCCACGTGATAATATCGATGCGCTCGCCCCGCAGCTCTTGCACAACTGCTTGCACGCGAGAGCCTTTTATTCCGACACATGCTCCGACAGGATCTACTCCAGGGTCACTGGAGTAAACCGCGATCTTAGCTCTCTCTCCCGGCTCCCTGGCTACTCCCTTAATTTCTATAACGCCCTCAACAATCTCCGGAACCTCCAGCTCGAAAAGCTTTTTGAGAAAATCCGGATGACTTCGGGTGAGCACTATTTGAGGTCCGCGAGCAGAGCGGTCGATATCCAATATCATGCATCGCACCCTGTCGCCCTGGCGGTAACGCTCACGCGAGATCTGTTCCCGCTTAGGAAGAATAGCCTCCGTCCGGCCCAGATTGACGATAACGTTGCCGCGATCATAACGCTGCACGATGCCGTTGATCAGCTCGCCCTTGGAGTTCTTGTATTCTTCATAGATTACCCCACGCTCGGCATCACGAACCTTCTGAATAATAACTTGCTTGGCGGTCTGGGCAGATATGCGTCCAAGGGCCTCAGTGTCTAGCTTTTTACCGAGCTCATCGCCCAACATAGCTTCAGCGTCAAACTCGCTTCGCGCTTCTTGAACTGAGATCTGTGTGGCCGAATCCTCGACTCTTTCGACCACCGTCTTGAACTGCACCAGTTCAATCTCCCCGGTATCCTCGTTGTACTTCGCTTCCAGGTTTAGATTATGGCCGTAGTGCTTGCGCGCCGCAGAGATCATGGCCGACTCAACGGCTTCAATCAAAATCTTGCGATCAATACCTTTATCCCTGCCGATCTGGCTTATGATTGCATTCAAATCAACTGACATATCTCCTATCCCTCTTCCGTTCGGCCATGGCTCATCGCAAAGGCCTCACTATCAATAAATAAATCATTCAAATACAAAATCTACTCTGGCCTCAGCCACGAGCGCCGCCGGAATAATTACCGTACGCTTTTGGGTCTCGTCATTTAGTGTCAACGTTTCGCCGTCAAACGCCGAGAGTATCCCTATCGCCACTTCCCGGCCGCCCTCTTCCCTTGAATACTTGATCTTCACCCGCTCACCCACAGCCTGAGAAAAATGCTCAGCCCGCCGCAACTTGCGATTCACACCCGGGCTGGAGACCTCAAGGGTCATATCACCCGGCAGGAGAGTTTCAATATTCTCAAGCTCCAAAATCTCGCGGCTGAGCGCCGCACAATCGGAGATATTAACACCCGCGTCCTGGCCCTCCCCGCTACTCTTTGGGCGGTGAATAAAGACACGCATTGCCCCTGAGCTGCTCTTGGGCGCCTCTATATCGAAGATCTCGACCCCGTGACGCCTTGCCAGGGGCTCAATCGCACGCCACAGTTCCCTATCTAAAGACATAACGTTCTGTTACTATTACCCCCAAAACCGAGCTCACGGTTAAACCTGCTTATCCCTTTTTCCTGATCTCCGCCTCATCAGCAGCCGTTAGCACCTGCTTAGAAAACAAGCACAACAGAAAACTCTCCTGTAAGGATTTCACTAGAAGCCCGACCGGGAGGTGTTAATTTGGTCGAGTCCTCTATCGATTCAGGGGAAGGGGCCAGTTAGTCACCGGCAACTGGAAAAAGATAGCACTTTTTGGGGCTGACTGCAACGTTGCAGCAGAGCCCTAAGGTAATTACCGCTTGAATTTCCGTAATTTAGAAGGGTTAATACGTCCAGCAGTGCAAATGGGGCGGTATCGCTTTAAGGGCAGTTTATATCGCCGCGAATCTGCTATTCAACTATATCGACCAGCATAAACGGGCTTGATAGAACTTGGTTCATCGCATCTTGCATCTGCACGCCCGGCGTGCGGCCTTTTGGATCATATATGACGCGCCCCTGCATATCGACAACCTGTACTCCGTTAACGGTCAGACCCTGGACCAGCTTGCCGCCCCCGGAGTTGTTCGGTCCCTTAAGCGCCTCACAGGCATCGTGTAATTCATCTTCAAAGTTGATTACTGCGCCTCCGTTCGAGGCCACCGGCAGAATCGGAATCCACAGTCCCTGAGTGTCCCTAACTATCTTGTAAAGCTCATTCGGTGCGCGGTAGTTAGGACTTTTTAATGCAATTCTTCGTTGCTGTGGAGTCATTCCCATATACTGGCTCCAGCCGTAACCTGATTGGCAAGGGCCCGTTCCATTAATATATGCTGTGCCGCAGTTGGCATCGATACTGCCATCATCGGTGCCCGAGAGGACGAAATAGTCATCGGTGTTTACCTGGGCCGCCTCGCTCTGATTTATGCATCCAAAGTGACGCCCGCTAGCACGCGCCAGATAGTGAGCACCTATCCCCTGGCCTACCAGCGCAATGCTTACGGCTATCTTACGCTTTGCAAACTGGTCTGTGAATTCCGGACTGATAATAGAAGAGATCGATTCATATATTCTGTGGCCATCATGGCTGCATGGATAGTCGTCATACACCACAGGAGGGTTTTTATAATACGACATCGGAAACGTAACTGAATTGCTGTTTATCACTACATCGTGCGGGCAGTTAGCAAGCCCGTCAGTAAACATAAATATAGAATTTTTCCCGTTTTGGTAGGTTGAAGAGTTGGAAATTTTATCTAGTCCGAGAACCAAAGCCGCCTGAATATCGCTAAACATTCTTGGGATCGGAAATAGTCCTTTAGTGACGAATTTGCCAGGCTGTCCGAACAGATCTGTTGCATCGTAAAACTCCTTAAAAGTAGAGTTGTTAATTGTGGGAGGAACTGGATCCATGCGTCGCGGAGCGGCCGAGACCTCCAAACCATCGCCGGACGGAAATGTTCCCTGGCTATCGAAGCCGTAGAAGGCAAGGGAATCAGATCCCAGCCTACGGTCCTCGAGGATCCGCATCCCGGTGTGGACAGCTGCTAAAACCGAGAAGAGCGGTTCAGCATAGGGACCAACGCTGCTCGCTCTTCTTCCCCAATGTATAAAGAATTCGGTGGGTAGAGTCACTCCTAAAGCTTGGTTTACAAAGGGAACTATTACGAATTTGTATTCGTACTGGTAGTGCATGTAATTAGGGACATTCCCCGGGTAAGTGGCTATCATATCGTTCCAAGAGGCCGCATCTCCGGTTGTTTCTATGTCGTTCTCAGGGGTTTTGGTATCGTCTGCCGTTTTCTGAGGATTACTAAGAATGCTGTCAATCTTGCAGTCGTAATGGGGCTTCCCTGCCAGGTTTATTATCGGACAGAACGCGTTTATGAACCTGTAGTTATGAATGTTCGTATATAGAGTCGGGTCATTGGTATTCTCGGCTGCATATACAAATTCGCTTCGGGAGCCGGGGACAGGCACCGCCCCAACGGGATAAGGATCGGAGGGTGGAGCCAAAGGTGCAGGCGGGACGTAGTAACCTTTAGAGTAGTGGGTGTCCAGATACATAGAGCGCGATAGATCGACGAGGAACACATCGTTTCGAGGGATCAAAGTGGCTACCGAAGATACCTTGAAGGTAGCGTACTTTATTCCCAGTAGCCTGATAAAAAAGGTCCTAAGGCGGTTATTAGGAGTAACCTGGGCGGTAAAGCGCACCGCCGTGTTCTTAGTAGAGGTTGACGCAGTCGGCACAAAACAGCTCTTTGAGTCGGGGGCCGTATCACCGCAAGGCCGGCATCTCCAGACCGTCCCGTTGACGACACAGTAGCTCGGTTTCCCTGTAACGATAGAGGTACTAACCCCGTCCCACTCGTAGTCCACATTCTCGAAGAAGTACTTTCCGATCTCCAGGAATCCCTCACTTGAAGGGTCCATGGTTTGGGTCCCGCTTTGGTTCTTTGTAAAGGAGTCTATCGGATCACTGGGGTCACTAAGGCGATTAGTTACCAGCGAGGATTTTATCGGAGAGGATGCATAACCGGAGAGCGGGGAACTAACATTCATTTTTGCGATGTTCTGAGCTCTGGCTATTGCGGCATCAACCGCCTTATCGTTAACACAGCTGCCTAGTGTGCATCCAACATCGCCCGGCTTAAGCAGAATTTTTCCCATGTACTCCGAAAGCGCCGCAAGCGCAGCGTTTTGAGTTACCAATGAAAGATTATTTCTAGCGCTTAATACCATTCCGGTATCTATCGCCAGCCCGAGAATGGCAAGCAGCGGAAGGCACAAGATCGCCAGCAGTGGCAGCACCGCGCCGCGATCATCTCGAACTGCGTTAATGTCCTTCGAGCTTCCGGTACGCATAGTAAGATATCAACCCGATTCGCTACCGAATTTTAATGTTGGCTAAAAGATTCATGTTATTAATTTATCGGACTATCACGCCTTAAAGATTAGCCTTAGTTCCTCCTACCTGCTAAGAACATCCACTACGAAGGACCCCTAAAAATCTATTCAAATTCAATAGGATCATCGGGCTGCGGCGCAGTAGCGGTTGCCGTGACCGTCGCGCTGCTGGTCTGAGTTGGGGTGCTTGTCGCGGTCCCGGTCTGAGTCGGGGTGCTTGTCGCAGTCCCGGTATTAGTCGGTGTCCTGGTGTTTGTACGGGTTCTAGTCGCCGTACGGGTGGCCGTGGCAGTTGGCGTATTAGTAATCGTAGGCGTATGGGTAATGGTTGGCGTCGCCGTAATAGTTGCAGTAGCTGTTGGAGTGGCGGTCTGGCTTGGAGTATACGTCACGCTTGGGGTTAAAGTTATCGTCGGAGTCAGTGTATTCGTTCGTGTTGGCGTCGGAGTATAAGTCGCCGTCTGCGTGGGCGTCTGGGTTATCGTCGGGGTATTTGTGATCGTTGCCGTGTTGGTTGCGGTAGGTGTTACTGTTGGGGTCATCGTTATAGTCGGTGTCGGGGTAATCGTTGGTGTACTCGTTATCGTAGCTGTATTGGTCGTTGTAGGTGTGGCGGTTTGAGTTCGGGTCTGGGTAACGGTAGCCGTATGAGTTGGGGTCAGAGGTACTGGGGTCTCCGTGATTGTCGGAGTAAGCGTTATGGTTGGGGTGGCGGTAGCCGGCCCTTGAGCAGGATTGTACTCTTCCGGTATTGCTCCCCGCTGCCTCTGCTCACTATAACCGATAGCTCGAATAGGGACGGTGGTGGTCGATAGGAAGGGAAGGAACCAGTTATGCTGGTACTCCGCATAAACTATAATCGGCATGTCCCTTAACCTGTCGTACATCGGAATACTAGTATCGACCTTAAGATCTTCGTATGTATAGGTGGTTCCGTCGCTTAACCTAGTGAACGACTCGCCGGGCCGCACCGGAATAATAGAAGTTAGAATGTGGTCTGACGGAGGCTGTGGACTGCCGGCAACATTCGGCATATAAAACTTCTCGAAGTTTTTAAGGCAGCGGTTGATCCCATTATGAATACATTCTGCAGGCGGGCTGGGCTCCACAGATATTAACGTATTTGTCGGCAACTCGAGTGCAGCATCGATGATTGCATCACGCGCATCCTTAAAACTACTGATTAGCTCAAGTTCCTCAGGCAGGGCCGTATTAGGATCGAGGATTGACATATCATCTCTAAAGGCCGGCAGCTTAACCGCACGCCTCATGCCCTCGTTGACACCGAACTGCACCACCATTTTCTTTGTCCAGTAATGCCCTATATCGATCAAACCGATGATAACCATCAAGAAGATCGGAAAGACAAGTACGAACTCCGGAATGGCTGCTCCGCTTAATTGGCGGGAGAAACTCTGCCTACCTGCAATGCGCCACTTGTAGTTGAATTTCATATAAACGATATCGCCAACAGGATCATGAAGCTGATCGTAAAGGGCTACCAGGTAGGCGGCTGCACGAATGGCATAAAAACCGCCAAATCTAGCGCTTCTCTAATTATACTACCGCAGCTTGCAGCACCGACCAGCACTTTATATCTGGTGTATCACATCCCTTCACAACGCTAAATACTTTATCTCGCACCTTAATTAGATTAACTTGCTCTGCGGGGATGTGCGGCAGCTGATTTTACGACTTTTTCTCACTCATTTTTTTTATATTAAGCCATCTTGCCTGCATATTCTTCGCAGGTGGGGAACTTGATAAGCCGCCTCGGTATCCTGTGTAACTAACCAAACGATGCAGATGAACACGTCAATGCGCTTGCAGCTCCACGCTGCCGAAATACTTGGCTGGTTCTACGCAGCTTTCGTGATCACCTACCAGCTCGGTCCGGTACTCTCGGAAGGATTGACGGCGGGATGGGACACAACCCCTCATTACTATCTTACGACACGTTTTGTAGAGAATTTAAAAAGCGGCAGGATTAGCGGGTACGACCCGCTTTGGCTCGCCGGATATGCCGAGTTTGTACTCTACCCGCCGCTGACCTATGCGTACACCTCTTTTTTGCATCTGGTCAGCCTCGGAGCTTTTCCCATATTAGCCTCCTACAACTTACTTCTCTTCCTGCTTCCGTTCGCATATCTGGCCGCGTTTGCGCATCTTGCAGCCACCGCATTCGGTGTGAAGTACCGGCTGCACGCGCTGTTGCTAGGCGTCCTTACGCTATGCATACCGGGCGAATTCGGCAATTTTGCCATCGGACTGGGTGGCCTTGCTAATTTCGGTTTGCTGCCCTCATTTCTGGGTAGCGTTCTTTTGCTGCTATTCCTTGCGGCAATAATCGAGCTGGGGAGAGAGCCGCGCTTCAGCAAGTTCCTTCGCGCCATATTACTTCTCACCGCAATCTGTCTTACTCACAGCATCACGTATCTTTTTGCGAATTTCTGTTTGTTTGTTCTCTTCGTCGCCTCTCCGCGGGCCAGAACGCTAGGGGTCGTGGCTGCCGTTGGGATTGGCGCGGCGCTGCTCGCTTCGTTCTGGCTGATACCCTTTGTAAGTAATCTATGGCTTAGTTCGAGCGACGCTTGGGGAGTACAGGTGCAGGTTCCGGATCCGGCATTCGCAGTATACGGCTTGCCGTGGTACGGCGGAACGGCTTTTAGCACCATCTTCAGACCGGGGTACGTCTCACTTGCGATCCCGCTTATCAACAGCTCTGTCTTCTTGCCAGAGGGGGTTTTCCTGTTTCCATATCCTGCAGCAGTTTTGATTGTATTCGGAATAACGGGAACCGCCGCACTAATGAGATCGGGGAAGGTATTCTTGCTGCTGTTGTTTGTTCTGTCATTCATATTTCTACCACGCAATTTTCTAATCGAGTTCACTTCATTCGGAGTTCACTACTACAGGTTTGCTCTATTTGTAATGCTGCTGAACGCGTTAATAGCCGCCTTTGCCCTAACCCGTTTGAGGGAAGCCCTCTCCTCCTCACGGCCCATCTTTAAAATTCTTTCGTTGCCATGTTACTACGCTTTCGGCGCTACCATTCTTTTTGTGGTGCCGTTTGTTCAGTACCGTGCATATGGGCGAACCATAAATTGGCAGGGACACGTAGTACCGAATGTTTTCTACCCCAAACTGAAAGACTACGCCCTGAACAGCGATGCAGAGAGGATCGTACGCGAGATTTGCCGCCGCTCCCCAAAGGGGCGAGTGGCGACTGAAAATACCGTTATGGGAACAGGCCAGCTAGGAACACCGCATTATTTTGCCGTACGGCTGCCGCTGGAGTGCAAAGTGCCTGTGCTTCCAGGCCTTCTGGCAGAGTCGAGCTATACCGCCGGATTTTTCATTCCCACAATGGCGGTAGGCAGTGAACAGCTTCCTTGGGGTAGAACCGAGCTCATCAAAGATTGGCGCTTTACTACCGACTCCCTTAACTCAATGATAAAGCGCCTTGCTCTTTTCAATGTCGAATACATAGTAACAACGAGCAGACGGTATCGTGAGAATTTGAGGAGAAGAGCCCGCAGATCTGCGCTGCTTTTAAAGCGCTCCGGCCCGTTTGCCATCTTTAGGATCAAAAGACCTACTGGATGGAACCGTAAGCTGTCTTCCGCGCCCTTTCTCTACCTTGAGAAACGAGGAGGGCTCTCATTCAGACGCTTCTCGGAAGAGTGGTACAAGGAATCGCACCTACTATCAACTCCGGTGATCTTTACTAAGAAGAGCTTCAGCGAGCTTCCAATCGAAGAAAAGCGTCGAATGGCCGGAATTATTATCGGCTCTCCTCCTATCGGAGCGGAGTTCGCGAAGGATCCAGACGTGCAGGAAGCGCTCACCCTGGGCCTCCGAGTAGTGATTCTGAAGCCTTTGGCGGCCGGTGAAATAAATATGCCGGAACAGGTCTCGGTAATTCCCAAATTCCCCCATGCAAAGAGCTCCAGGGCGGCATTAGGAAAGATTCTGCTAGAGGCCCCAAGGCTGGAAACTGGTGGCGCCAGAAGGTACATTAAGTGGAAAGGAGACCGAGAGATGATTGTTTCAGGAGAAGGCCCCGTTCTGATTAACTATTCCTATGCAGAGGGGTGGTCGGCAGAGGATGGCAGGACGGTTTATATGGCATCGCCGGGGCTGCTAATGATCTTTTTAGAGAAAAAAGCCACCCTTCGTTACAGGCAGCCATAATATTTAATCTAATTGACGCGGTGCGCTTTTATTGCGTAAAGGTTATGTATATGCGAGGAACCACAACACTGTGCCGAGAAGAGATTTTTTAAAAAGACTTAGGCGGGGCGCTGCCCTTGTCGAACTTGCAATAGCGCTTCCGTTACTGCTGATATTTTTGGCGGTAATGTTAGAGGGCGGCCGGCTTTTTTATACCTATTTCCGTTTGAGCGGGGCCGCATTCGAAGGCGCCCGCTTTTGCGCCTCTCTTCTCTCGCCAGTTACTCAATGTTTCGACTTCCGCGGCGGTCCGCCGCCTTACACTACTAATCTGTCTCTTTGGGGAGCTGCTGCTCCTTCCGACCCGGAAGATAAAGCTATTTTCGAATTTCACAAGTTAATACACGACCGAGTGGCCGCTATTTTTTACATCAACCCAAAAGGTTGGAGCATAACGAGCGATGAATTGATTCCTGACGGTACCGGGAGGAAGGTAAACGAAGTTTCCGGCCGGGAAAACTTCCCTACAATCAAGTCTCAGTATATCGGAGTTTATAATAGCGCTGAAACGCTTGCGCGCTGCCCTGCCCCTGTTCCGACGGCCGAAGAAGAAAATACCTGTACAGTATGCCTTTCGGCTACGTACGTGGGGCACTTCTTTAATATTCCTATTAGCGCATGTTCCGTTTCTTTTGTGCTGGTTAACAATGAACAGATGGAGATACC
>JAGFJO010000030.1 GCA_024102635.1 Deltaproteobacteria bacterium | reverse complement strand
TTGAAATCCTCGTGCGTAGTGCTGCCGATACAACGCAGCTTGCCACCGGCGAGAGCCGGCTTTAGCAGATTAGCTACGTCCATCGAGCCGGTGCCCGTGGCGCCAGCGCCGACGATTGTATGAATCTCATCAATGAACAGGATCGGATTCTTAATCTTGGCCAACTCGCTTAGAATCAGCTTGATTCGCTCCTCGAATTCCCCGCGAAATTTAGTGCCGGCAATTAGAGATCCGATATTCAGTGATAGAACTGTAGCATCCTCCAGGCTCGCGGGCACTTCGCCGTCCGCTATCTTTTGAGCCACGGCGTTCGCCATAGCGCTCTTGCCTACCCCCGGGTCGCCAAGAAACAGCGGGCTGTTTTTCTGCCGGCGCGATAGAATCTTGAGCGCCCGTTCAAGCTCCTTTTCACGGCCGATAACAGGGTCCAGCTCCCCTTTTTTTGCCATCTCGGTCAGATTTTCCGTGAAATGCTGCAGCCCCATCCGCCTTGCAGGAGGCTCTCCGTCCCCTTCCTCATCCATCTCAACCGCAGGCTCCCCAGAGTCCGTATCCGTAGAGGTAAGTTTTGAGACGCCGTGGGAGACGTACTGCATTACATCAAGCCGCGTGACACCTTGCCGGGCGAGGTAGTGCACCGCATCGGAATCCTCCTCCGAAAAAACCGCCACCAGCATCTCATTAGCCGTCACCACCTCTTTTTTAGCGGAGTGCGCATGCAAGATGGCGCGCTGCAATACCCGCTGCACCGCCGGAGTTTGTTGCGGCTCAATAGGGGTGCTTTGCGAATCTGCCGTTTCCTTTTCAACCTTGGTTTCAAAAAATTTCTCCAGGTCGCGGCGCAGGCTAGGAATATCGGCGCCGCAATTTGTGAGAATGTCTATAACTTGCTCGTCGAACAAAAGAGCATAAAGGAGATGCTCTATGCAGAAAAAGGCATGCTGGCGCTTTACCGCCTCGCGGAAAGCGGCCTCTAAGGTAAATGCCAATTCGGTACTAAACATCATGAATCCTCTTCAAAGGTGCACCTAAGTGGAAACCCTTCACTGCGCGCGCGCCTATGCACCTGTTCAACTTTAGCCTCGGCGATCTGTTTAGCGTACACCCCGCATAGCCCTTGTCCATGATTATGCACCTGCAACATTATCTGAACCGCCTCGGCCGGGCTTTTCTTAAAGATCGTCTCTAATATAGAGACCACAAAATCCATGCTGGTGAAATCGTCGTTCAACAGTATCACCTTATACATCTTAGGCTCTTTAGTGGAGATCTTCTCCCGCGAGATCGTTTCCACTCCGCCCTGGTTGTTATCTTTCGGCATATCCGCTGTCCCGCGAAGTCTTATTGAAGTTCAAGCTCTACACCCCTATTATAATGGACAAGTTAGATTATGAGAACTATCAGCCAGTTGTATGGTAATAAAACAGTTTCCGCCGGTCGAAGCCTCCGATGAGCAAGGCCTTTTAGCTATTGGCGGAGATCTGGAGATTGAATCACTGCTACTGGCTTACCGTTCAGGAATTTTCCCCTGGCCGCTAAATGAGAAGATTCTTGCGTGGTTCTCGCCGCCTCGGCGAGCTATATTGCGCCTGGCAAATTTTAGAATTCCAATAAGCCTAAAGAAGGCATTAAAGAAGGCGGGGTTCACCAATCGCTTCGATGCCGACTTCCCGGCCGTTATAAATCACTGCGCCGCGGCCAAGAATCGCAAGGGCCAGCGCGGCACCTGGATTACCGATGAACTGATATCGGCCTATATAGCTCTTAATGGGGCAGGAATTGCACATAGCGTTGAAACCTATCTCGATGAACAGCTAGTGGGCGGATTATACGGCGTCTCTATAGAGAGTTTTTTTGCCGGAGAGTCCATGTTTTATCTAGAGTCTAATGCGTCCAAGGCCGCTCTGGTGACGTTGATGCAGCATCTGGAGCAGCATGGGGTCGAGTGGATTGATTGCCAGGTTATGACTCCGCATTTAAAACAGCTAGGAGCAGAGGAGATCGAGCGGGATGAATACTTAGATCTGCTTGCAAATGCACTTAGTAGGCCAGCCAAACCGTTTGCTGATATAAAAAACCCGGGCTAGTGCATGACCCCTTTGCGCATCGCGTTTAGTTTTTCGGCGTTGAGCCTCACTGCCTCTAAGCTCGGCATAACCGGCTCTCCGGTTTCTTTGTGGTCTTTCTCAACGGCGTGCTTTAGCTCCTCAGGATCAAGCACCCCTAGCCGCTGCGCATTGGGAACGAAGATCTCACCGCAGCCGCGGCACTGTACGACTACTATTATTCCTTCATACGTAACGCGGGTTAGTTCAGTGGTGAAATATTGGTCATCGGTGCCCGAGGTACCGCAGCACGGGCAGCTGATCGAATCGAGGAAAGTTTCGGCCAGCCCTTTTAATCTGAATTTTAGCGCCATATAAACCTCGTAGGTAACTTTACTTCAAATCTTTAACCAGCCTTACTAAACGGCCGCCTTTCTCATACTCCACCTTATCAAGCACTCCGTACATAATTGGCAGCCCTCGCCCGTGAACGTTCAAGTGCTGTCTTATCTCTTGTTCCTTTTGCTTAGGATCAAATCCCATTCCGCTGTCCTCTATCTCAACTATGAGCCTTTTGCCGTCATACTCAGATATGATCGTAATCAGGCGATCGGCATATTGAGGCATGTGAAGTCTTTCTCTACGCAACTTGGTGTACATGTCCCAGCCATCGGCATCGAACTGATCCTTAAGAGCGGATTCCAATTCAAGGTTGCCGTGCTCGACTCCATTTGTAAGCGCTTCCTGGAACGCAAGCCCGAACTGATAACTCGACGCGGCGTCGATTCTCCCGGTCGCTCGCAGCCGCCTTAATATCTCCAGCCTAAATCCGCCGGACTCGAGATCTCTTGTCCGGGCCTTATATATTCGCTTCTCGTATTCAAGCAGGTTGCCATAGCGCCTTTCGGCGACGTCTTCGCTTACACTTTTTAAGACACGGCTGGCTATTTGTTCAAAGAGCGCAACATCGAGAGGTTTTGCAACGAAGTCAGTAGCGCCGGCTCTTAAAAACTGCAACGCCTCGTCAAGCGTGGGGACCTTCGCCACGACGATTACGGGTTGATAGGGATTTTGACCTTTAACGTTGCGCAGCCAGCTTAGGCATTGCTCGGTCGGCAACTGAAAGTCCGTGACTATCAAGTCATAGCTTTTGCTGCTGGCCGCCTCGGAGATGGAAGCCTCAATGCCATCCACCCTGGTACACTGCCAACCAAGGCGGCCGAGGCACTGCTGTAGGCCCTCATCGTCCTCATCGCCTAGTTTGGCGAATAGAACATTGAAAGGAGCGCTCTCTTTTTCCATGCTTTATCCTCGAACCGGATCTCTCCAGCTCAACGGAACTAGCCTTCTACCGGCAGAAGCTTATCAAGCATCAAAAGCTCGAAGGTCTCTTTAACAAAGCCCTGCAAAGGCTTTACCATGAGCACACCGTTTTCGGCCTTAAGGCGCTTGTAGCACATAAGCACCTTGCCGATTCCGTAGCTGTTGATGATCTGCACGCTGTTAAGATCAAGCACTATAGTGCGTTTGCCCTGATCAAAGAGCTGATTGAATGCCTGGCGCAGAGCTTCGCCCGATTGCTCGGAGTCGAGATCCCCTTGAATCGTGATGTATCCCTTTTCCCCAACGATTTGACATGGAAACTCCATATTCAAACCCTCCTCCAAATGTGTTTTGCAGTTTTAATACGTCAGCAGCCGCGCCCCATGCCCCACTGACACTGAGCGCATCCCATAAAGTGACTATCGGTACCGGCGCAATTAAACTAAACTGTTAAAATCGTTTTGCTTGCAGTAACTTATGCAATACGGCGGACAGTTTTAGCTGCGCGAGCGCTACCCTGGGAAGGCCCGCATTCTTTTGCCAGATACGGCTGGAAGGCAAACGATATTATACACGCGCCGGACTAACGGTAACGCCCTTCAGGCTAGGCCCTCAGAGCGTTTTGCGTTATTGATACTGTTATGCCTGAACCCAGCAGTGACGATATTTATTCTGCCCGGTTTTTTTTCGGGCTTTGCTGCGATTTTTTGACCTTTGAGAAGGGACTTTTCGACTATGACCACGCAGGAGAATGCACCCAAGGAATTTGAAGGCCGCCTATCGAACAATCGTGACTGGCGGGAGATAGTTGCGTGGGTCGGGGATCTTCCTCCCATGCCGCATGTGGCGTCCCGTGCAATCAGCATGGTTGAAAATCCTGACACTACCGCTCAAGAGCTGACCGATCTGCTCTCAAGCGACACAGCGCTCGCCGCGCGAGTGCTGAAGATCGCCAACTCGGCCATGTTTTCGCGCCAGCGGGAGATAACCACACTTAACCAGGCCATCATGGTGATAGGGTTCAAAGCCCTAAAAGGCATTATCGTGGCGGCAACGCTGCGCCAGATTAGCAAGAGCTTCGGCCGGCTTGAGAAGATGATCTGGGAGAATTCAATGTGCACCGCCATGTGCTCGACAGTGCTCTCAAAGAGGCTGAAGAAACGGTACGTAGAGGAGATATTTTTGCTCGGACTGCTTCATAGCTTGGGGCAGATCGTTTTGCTGGTGCAGGCCGACACCTCAAAAGATTATCCAAAGGTCATCAAGACAATAAAAGAGAAAAGCATAGACTACGTGAGCGCCGAAGCGGAGATTATCGGCTTTTCCCACGCGCTATTGGGAGCGCTTGTCGCCAAGAAGTGGAACTTCTCGCCTGAAACATGCCAGGTGATTCTACACTACAAAGATCCTATCGATAACGATAAGCCCGAGACAGAATTGGAAGAGAAAACAACAATAGTTCAGCTTTCGGATCTGATATCGCATGCTGCGGGCGTCGGCAGCCCTGATGGGTATCCAAAAGAGATGGAGAAGATCTACGAGTTAGCCAAGTATCTGGGCTTTAAAGAGCAGGGGCTGCAGGACGAGATCGCCGAGATAATTGAGGAGACTCAGAAGCAGTTTGAGATGGAGAAGCACGTTTACGAATAATTTCTCCTGAAAAAGTCAGGAAGACTTTTTCAGGAGTGCTCCAAGCTTCAACCCGCGCTAAATTGTCGCCGGTTGCGCGTCGTACCAAGTACTTCCGCGCTGCTACGCCGGGCTCAATGCTTGAGCGCGCCTTCCATGGCTCGCGTTAGTTGTTGCTGCATTTGCGAGGTTTTGGAAATGGTCTATCGGCCCGCAACCTTTATTATGTTCTGTGGTAGCGCTTTTAAAGGTAGTTTTTAGATCGATCAGCTACTCTTTCTTCTCGCCTTCACCGGAAGCCTGCTCTCCCTCCTGCTCTTCCGAGGGGCTCCAGAGCGGGTGGCGTGTTGAGTACCTGGAATCGTCGAAGATAACCTGCACTCCCTTGCGGTTACGAATATTTACAAAAAGCGGAGCTTTTAGGTTTGCGGTTGTCATGCTGGGGTCAGGGCGCACCGTTACAATCACCAAGATCGCATACTCATCTTCAGGCTTAAAATCACACTGCGGATCGCCCATTGGAGGTTTCAAATTGTACTTCTCTCCGAACTCCGCGCCATCGACCACGACGAACGCCAGACCCGCGTCATCTACTGAATGAAGCCAGGAGAAAGGCTGCTTATGCTCGAGCAGCACATAGTTCTGGTGCCGCGGAAAACCGATCAATCCGGAGGGAAATTGGATAAGACTGCTCGCGGGCACGCTGAGTTCGCCAAAGCGCGTGCTCTGAACCGCCATCATCGGCTCTGCATTCTCGTCTTGCTTACTATCTTCACTCATTTGAGCGCGGCTTCTTTCTTTTAACCATTACTTCCGGTGTGCTCACCTTGCTGCTTACAGGTTGAAGCGCTGAAGTTTTAGGCCGCAGCGGCTTAACCTCCAAGCTCCCCTCCGCGGAACCTCTTCCCTGCCATGCCTGAGTCAGGCTTTCGAGCCCTGCCTCGGTAACAGAAGCGGCTTCAGCAGCTTTCTTGTTCTCTTCTAGAATCTGGAGATAAATCTCTTCGCGGTAGATTCGAAGCTCCTGTGGAGCATCGATACCAACACGAATCTGATGCCCTTTGATCTCTACGATGGTGATCTTGATATTGTCACCAATGTAGAGGCTCTCGCCGGGCTTTCTCGTCAGTATCAGCATCTCTTACACCTCGCCATCCGTGGCCATGCCCGCACACCGTGCGACAGCACAGATTCCAAACTTGCACTCTGTGTCTTTAGATTAACGGAGCAATGATAAGGATTTAGAAACATTGAGGGAAGCCTCAAACTCACGAAATAGCGTTTTAGCTCTGATGTAAGTGCCGGATTCTATATGAAGTCGAGAATACTTAGGTTCAGCACCCGAGTTGTAACTGCGAACGATGCCTGAAGTGCCGTCTCTGCCTGGGTAAGGCTGCTGGCTGATTCGATGATATCGGCGTTCTGGAGCTTAGCAAGCAGCTCCTCGGCGTTAACCCGGCCTAGCTCTAAGAGGGAATCGGCCGTGTCGAGGCGGCGCATCTTTCCGCCCAGAGCGGTGCGCTCTGGGATAATGTCGTTTTCGCGGGCTTGGTCTAAGAGATCTATCGAATTTTGTATTGCGGTGGTCTGCGTTCCGTAGTCAGCCGGAAAAGTGTATGCGGCGCCGGTGCCATCAGGCACTCCGGTAGCCGGTAATGTCTCATATCCTTTCATTGCTCTTCCGAGCCGCTCTAATGCATTTAGCGCATTGAGAAAGAGCTGGGAGCCCGGAGTAACGACATCAATAGTTAGATCATCAGTTATGTTTACCGTCTTTGTCGTCCCGGTCCCCGCTTCTGCATCGTGAACATACCGCACCGATTCAGGACCGGTGCCGGGGTTAACGTAAGTAGCAGGGTCAAAAGGAGGGTCATCATCATCAGTGCCGCCATAAATGTATCTTCCTTGGTAAGTTGAATTTGCAAGCTGTGCTATGTGATCGCGAATTTGAAAGACCTCGGCGGCCATCTGATCCCGCGAGGTAGTGCTGTTTGTTTCGTTGGCCGCCTGAGTGGCGATCTCCTTTGCGCGAGTCAGAAGATCGTTCATCTCCGCCATTATGTCATCTTGAAACACCAGCAAACTTCTTACATTCGCCACCCGGTCCTTGTAACCTTCAATCTTTGTAAGCGACTCGCGGAAACTGGAGATAGTACCTGAGAGATTAGAATCGCCCGGATTTTGAACCTTAAGACCGGTCGAGATCTCGTTGCTAAACTTCGCGACCTGATTGCGGTTTCGGGTGATTCCCAGAAGGAGCTGTCCCTGAAGTTGTGTCTCGGATATTCTCGTCATATTAAGCTCACGATCTGTTCAAGAAGCTCATCGGCAACACGCACCATACGTGCCGAGGCCTGATAAGCACGTTGAAAACGGATAAGATCCGAAAACTCTTCGTCCAAGCTTACACCCGATATAGAATCTCTCCGGCTTTGTGCCGACACCAAGTTGGCGTCCGCGATTGTCGCGTTAATCTCGGCGCGGCTCTTTGCGGCGCCGACATGGCTTACTGATTCGTTGTAGGCTTCGTCGAAGGTGCCGGTGAGGGAGTAGGGACCTCCGACAGTGAAGATAAGGGTGTTATCGGTTTGAAGGTTGGCTATTGCGAGGGCATTGGCGCCATTGCCAGTTTGGAAAGGGGTAGTCATCGGATTTCCAGGATCACTCTCAAGCGCTGCCGCGAATCTCCTAGGATCGGTAAAGTTCAATTGTAGAATACTTGAGAAATTCGAAATCCCAAGGGCCGGATTAGTGAGATCGTCAGGGAGGCGATTACCATTCGGGTCTTTCGCCCCTGTGTGACTAAAGTCGAACAAAGCGTAAGGGTTGGCAACGGAGCCTGCGGTATTACCATCAAGATCGACAGAAGATGGCTGATGACCTGGTGTTCCTGCATCTTCATCAGGACCCAAATAAGTTCGATTTACTTGAGTCAGAAGTACACGAGTGACGGCTTCAACCCTCGACGCCATTTCAACCAGTATGCCATCGGAGTCGAAGGTTTGATTGACACCATCAGGAGCATTGTATCCCCTTACCCTCAAAAGCCCCGCTATGCTTCCCTCTCCATTCTTAAGGAACTGAGTAAGATCGATATGCGCCTGACCCACGCCGGCATCAAAATCATAAACCACATAACGCGAAATGCTGCCGTCCAGTGCGTTCGGAATCGGAGCTATCCCGAAGCTAGGATTCTCGGTCATCTCAAGACGCCGTGAGGTGGTTCCGCTCACAAGGGAGAATCCGTTCGCCAAGCTTACTGTTACGCTGCCGTCGGATGTTTCTACCTGACTAAAAGATAGCTTTTCTGAGAGCTGCTTTAAGAGCACATCGCGCCTGTCGCGCTCATCTGCGGCCGTTATTCCCAAAGCCTCCGATTGAGAGATAATACCGTTAAGCTCGGCTATCTTCCCGGTAATGGAATTAACGATATCAATCTCAGTGCCGACTCGCGTGTCCGCTTCCTTCTGCAGGGCTGCTATGCCGTTATAGGTATTTCGGATTACTGTTACCAGATCTTGGGCGCGCTCCATCACGTTGGTTCGAAGCTCGATGCTTGCAGGATCAACAGTCAGATCATTGACCGCATTAAAAAACTGTGTAAGCGAGCTTCCGATAGTTGGCTTATCGCCGGTTAAACTAAAAAGTCCTTCCAATCGGCTTAAAAACTCAAGCTCTATCTCCGATGAACCTTGGGCGCTGGCACTATCCTGCAGCGCCTTCTGCACATATTGATCTGCCACACGAATTAAAGCACCGACATCAACGCCGTTTCCTACATTCAGCCCGCCGCCGTTTGTCGATAGCCTGGTCTGAAGATCGAGCACCCGGCGCGCATAACCGGCCGTATTCGCATTTGCGATATTATTGCCGATAGTAGCAAGAACTGCCTGCTGCGCAGCTAGTGCCGTTGTGGCGTTATTTAGGATTTTTGCACCGAAATTGGTCATTTAACTGTCCCGGCAAAAGCCCAAGAGGAAAAATTTTCCCCCCTCACAAGGCCCTACCCTCCAATCTGCAACCCCTATGCCATAACCCCAAGTTCCAGCTAACTTTGCATTAGCCTTTGGCGATGGCTTCGAAGCATCGAATTGTTCGCTGCGTTTTAGCGACGTGCGGAGCTTAGCGAAGCGTAACTTCTTGAAGCTACGTTCGATTACCGAACTTTAGATACACGTGTAGCGTTGGAGCGGAAATTTAGGTCAGTTCCATCGGCTTGAAAGGCTCATAGCGAGGCTT
>JAGFJO010000020.1 GCA_024102635.1 Deltaproteobacteria bacterium | reverse complement strand
CTGCCGCGCATCTCATAACGGGCGCGCGGAGCGCCTGTGGCGAGAATAACAGCGTCGAAGTCGCGCATCAGATCTTCAGCCTGGTCAGGACGCGTGATGCGCTGCCCGAGTGAGAAGTTTATCCCCTCTCCGCGGTAGAGATCGATTGTGAAATCAAGGTAAGTCTTAGGCATTTTGTATGATGGGATCTCATAGCGCATAAGGCCGCCGGCTTTATCGAGCGCATCAAAAACAGTAACATCATGTCCCTGGAGCCGCAGGCGGTGCGCCGCTTCAAGTCCTGCAGGTCCCGCCCCTATTACTGCAACGCTCTTCCCGGTATCGCTCTTACAAACAGCCGGTGTCAGAAGCCCCTGGTCATGCGCCCACAAAAATAATCCCAGCTCCACATCTTTTATCGATACCGCTCCGGAGCGGCTTCTTACGCCCTGCGTCGAATCGTTGTCGCTGTGCATGCACCCCAGCTCGCAGGGCGCGTAGCATAGAAATCCATACATTCCCCAAAGAAGAGTAGTTTCATTATGTTTAAATACCGCCTCCGGGAGCTTTCCTTGAGCCACTAGGTCGAGCCACTCATGCGGGTTGTTAAGCGAGCACCCCTGCTCATGCGTTGTCGGCATACGGCGATCGCGCACACAGGTCGGAACAGCGCAATCTGTGCACCTGGCCGATGCGTTCAGCAGCCATCTTTCAAGCTGGCTGACACTTGGAAGGGCGTAAAGCTCCGCTAATGAGCTCTTAGTTCGCGACTCGACATCGTTGTATTCAAGTAGATGTGTGCGAGGCTCCCGGCTAAAGCGGTCACCGTCCTGGGCTGGTCGTAATCTACTCGGCATGCAATCCTCTTTTCGGCCTTAACAAACTAATCAATGTGCGCTCCCTAATACAGGAAGCGTCCTGCTATCGCTCTGCTCGCTTCTCTTAACAGCAGTTATCGCTTCCGGCACAAACTGCAAAAATACCGGCTGCTCCATATTCGAAAGTAGAGTCTTAGCACGGGGGCTGCCGGTTCGTTCTGCATGTTCTTCAACTATCTGTCTTAGAACCGGGTCATCGCTCAGTGCAATCTGCCGCACAACCATTGATCGCTTCTGTCCTACCTGCCAAAGCTTCTCCACCTTACTTTTATCTTCTGCAAGGAGATAAGCCATTCCCCCCGACATTCCTGCAAAAGGATTAGGGCCCGTATCACCCAGAACAACGGCCACTCCGCCTGTCATATACTCACATGCGTTACCGCCGGTACCTTCGCACACCAGAGTAGCGCCCGAATTTCTAATAGCAAAACGCTCCCCTACCTTCCCGTTTAAAAATGCCTTGCCACGGATAGCGCCATAGAAAGTTGTATTACCGGCAATAGCGTGATCGTGAGGCGCAGCAGCAATCGATGAGGCTTCCTGCTGCGGCTTAACAACTATACATCCGCCGCTTAACCCCTTGCCGACATAGTCATTCGCCACCCCGGAAAGCTCAAGCGTTACGCCGCCTGCAAGCCATGCGCCAAACGACTGCCCGGCCTCACCGTGCATTTTAACTCTAAGCTCTGCCCCCTCCGGCAAACCGAACTCTCCATATGTCTGAGATATCTGGCCTGAAACTTGCGAGCCAATTGCAAGATCCGCGTTAGATACCTCTCCAAGGTCGTACTCCACTGTTCTGCCGGACTGCCTTTCCAAAAGCGGCCTTGCCGCGCGCGCAATGTGGCGGCTATGGTCCGACTCGGCTGATTGCCTTCTAAACTCCTCAAAGCTGAGATGTTCAGAAGCGGGCTTATGTAAGAGCGGCCCCAGGTCAAGCTTTCCATGTTTTGAATTCTCAGTCGGCGGATTCTGCACTAGCAGCTCGGTGCGCCCAACCAGCTCATCAACGCTCTTCAGACCGAGCTTGGCGAGATAGCTTCTGACTTCTTCTGCAACAAGCCTAAAATAATTTATTACCTGCTCCACCTCCCCCTGGAACTTCTTTATGAGCTCGGCGTCCTGGGTGGCTATTCCGACCGGGCAGGTGCCTGTATGGCAGACCCGCATCATATCGCACCCCATCGAAACCAGCGGAGCGGTAGAGAAAGCCACCTCATCTGCACCGAGGGCAAAGGCAACCACTGCGTCCCGCCCCGTCAATATCTGCCCATCTGTTTGCAGCGAAACCTTTGGTCTGAATCCCTCATGAATAAGCACTTGGTGAGCTTCGGCGATACCAAGCTCCTGGGGCGAACCGGCGTGCTTAACCGAGGATAGCGGCGAGGCGCCCGTGCCTCCCTCGCTGCCGGAAACTATTATCCTATCTGCCCCCGCTTTAGCGACACCGGCAGCAACAGTTCCCACTCCCGGCGCGGAAACCAGCTTCACCGAGATTACCGCTTTCGGATTTACCTGGCGAAGATCATGAATCAGCTGCTTGAGGTCCTCAATTGAGTAGATATCATGGTGCGGCGGCGGAGATATAAGAGTGACTCCCGGCGTTGTGTTACGGGTAGCCGCGATAAAGGCGGTCACCTTTCCGCCGCGAAGCTCCCCGCCCTCACCCGGCTTTGCCCCTTGCGCGATCTTAATCTGTATCTCTTCGGCTGTGGCCAAGTAATGCGTCGATACTCCGAAGCGGCCAGAAGCTACCTGCCTTATTTTGGACTTTCTCTCAGCATCTGTGCGGCGCTCTACCGGCTCTCCCCCTTCGCCGCTGTTCGAGCGTCCACCGATCCTGTTCATCGCGCGCGCTAGAGTCTCATGAGCTACTGCACTTATGGATCCCAGAGACATCGCTCCGGAGGTAAAACGCCTTAAGATGCTCTCAACCGGCTCGACTTGAGAGAGATCCAATGGACTATCAGCAAATTTAAAACTTAGACAATCGCGCAGATGGCGTGGGCGCGACTGCTCCGCATCAGCATACGATTTAAATTTTATCCACTCCTGAATCCCCTCCCATTTATCAGGACCGATGCGCACAGCTTTTTGTAGCGATCTTATCAGCGGATCAGATATTGCATGGTCTTCTCCGTGGCGGTGCTGCTGATACTTACCTCCCGCGAGCAGTTCTGATTCCAATGAGGCGCGAGGACGGGTGGCGTTCTCATGATGAAACAGAACATCACGCTCGATATCAATTAAATTAATTCCACCCACTCTCGAAGTAACATGCCCGAAGTGACGGTCGGCCAGCTCCTTTGAGATTCCAACAGCCTCGAAAAGAAGCGCTCCCCTGTAGCTTGCGACCGGCGATATCCCCATCTTCGCCATCGTCTTAAGAAGACCTTTGTTGAGCGCTTTTATTCCGTTGTACTGCGCTTTCTCCGGGTCGTTACCTGCAAAATCGGCATACTCCTTCAGCTGATCAAGCAAAAGATAAGGATGAACCGCGTCTGCTCCAAATCCAAGCAGGCAGGCAAAGT
>JAGFJO010000007.1 GCA_024102635.1 Deltaproteobacteria bacterium | reverse complement strand
CTTGAATCATGATCAAATACAGCTCGGCCGACGTAGTAGAGGCCCTAGATGGCGCCCATAATATAAACGCGTCAGTCAAAAAGTTTTTAAAGAAGGAAGTTGGAAGCGATTCGAAGAGCGAGCGCTTCGCTAAGGATCTAAAAGCGGTTTTTTCAGGAAAGGATCCTGCGTCGAAAGAGAGGTTCGTCGGTGCTAAACTTCCCGATTACGAACCTCATCTTCTGGTTTTGGCCCGTTACGCCTATAATGAACCCGCTCAGGCCCTGGCTGATGAGATCACCGGCCGATATGCAGAGGAGTTTAACCAAACTTATACTCCGAAGGATGAGGGGATTGAGGTTCGCGATAAAGCTAAGTTTATCAAGATTGGAAAAGAAGTGGTGTCGATCATCACATCCGAATCGCCAAAGCGCGGCCTTCCAAGCTCCGGCTTCATGATGAAGGTGATGCTGCATCACATCTTCGACAAGGCTGTGCTCGATGAATTAGAGAGTCTCGGCCTTTGAGCCAGAGAGATAATAGTGACAGTTACGACTTTCCACCTTTCCCGACGGGGCCGAAAAACGAAATCCGATCGACGCCGGTGTCAGAAAGTTTCGCCGCAACTAAGCTGGGAGGGAATTCGCATACAACGTAATCTAACTTTCGCGCGAAAGCTCTAATGCAATAGGGGGCGCTGGAGATAGAAGCCGGCCAGAGGCCCTTCGGTAGGACTCTTCCTTGCTTGCGCGGCTCCCTCCCTTCGATGCGGGGCGCTTCGCGCCCTTACTCAGAGCGGGCCCTTCGACTCGCTTCGCTCGCTCAGTAAGAAGGCAAGGGGAGACTCGAATATTTCTCTTACGCCTCAAAGAACAGTGGTATTGCGCCCTTCAGGCAACCATGCCTATGCCGGGACTTAAGCATGAAAATGCATATATTTAGCTGCAACTTTCACGCGAAAGTCCTGATGCGATAGGGCAGCGCGAGAGTGACTTTCTCCTTCTCCGGCACTTACCTCCCGTGATAATTTGTTACCGTCTTGGCGGGCTTTGGCACTGTTCGGTTCAGACCCAACAAATGCACCTAAGCGCCAGAAGCAATGTATAGAGCAGGCTATATTTGATTGATAAAGTTGTTAAGTTTGACTGCTTGACTCAGACCGGCATGGCACCGATTCGCCGGTTCTACGTCCCAGGTGTCATACGGGCAACTGCCCTATGGGCAATTATTCTTTGCGGCTTATCCTCGCACTCATTGGCCCAATCGACGAGCAGGGCTAAAAAACCGCTGGCAACTTTTGAGGTTGAGGTTAAGGCGGTTGAGGTGAAAATCAAATTCTTCGATGCCAATCCGGGGTTGCTCCAGTTCGCCCCGTACTTGCGCCACCTCTCCATTAATCCCGATGATCTAAGTGAGGTAAAGAAAGCAGTTGTTGAACTGGCTACCAAAGACAAGGAGTTTAATAAGCTCATTAGGCGCGGCTCCTCCGCTGACGGGTTAAGTAAGGTGTTTATAGTAGCCGAATCCGAGGAGCCTTTTGCTTTAAGCCTCGCATTTGACGAGCCGGTCGATCCCGCTTTTGTTGGCGCTGTGCGGGTGCTTACTCAGAACTCGTTAAGGTACGCAGGGAAGAATATCGCCATCGGACTTTACACGCCGCCCGAGTATTTCGATTTTAGAGGCGCAGAGAACGATATTTACGATGAAGTTGAGGTAGTCAAGCGCCGCCCCGGTCTGCTTGCGTTTCGTAAGATCGAGGTTCAATCAACACTACAATTGACTAATCAAAAGGTAGAGGATCGCAGTTATCTATATTTGGTGCCTCCGCCGGTAGTTTTGGTGCACGGAACTTATGACCAAGCTGCCGTGTGCTGGGACTGGCCAATCGACGATCCAACCCGTCAGGTAGCCAAGAGGGAGGCGGGAATTTTTGAAGGAGACTCCCCTTATGATACGCAGAGTTTTGCAGACACTTTGCGCTTCAGTGGTTTTGCCGTATTCCTTGTAAACTACGCCCGTTCAAATGGCCAAAATGATCTATTCTTTTCGGATCTCGCGGTGATGCTGCGTAAAGAGCGGTGTCAGCGCCGAAGTGACATCTTGTTTAACTCAACGGTTGTCTGGCACGGCGGTAGGCTAGACCACGCTGACGTTTACCAGCCTTATGAGCGGCCCGGCGAGGGGATCAAGCACGCCTTAACGTACTACCGTGAGCGGCTCCAAGTTGCCCTCACGCAGGCCGATGTGATTGGGCATAGCTTGGGTGGCGTTTTGGCGCGGGCTTATATTCGCGGGAAGCGGCTCCCGCCCCCAGAATTTAAGGCGCGCGAATTGGGCTGGGAACTCCCATGTAAAGACTATCCAGATCCGCTTTCGCCTCCGGCTGATGGTGATTTGGGCTGGTATCAGCGAATAGATAACTGGCATCAGGGGGACGTTAACCGTTTAATTACGGTTGGATCGACTCATTTCGGAAGCCACGTGCCCGGTTTAGTAAAAGCCTACGCGCAGTTCTTCGCGCCTGAGATTATTACCTCTATTCCTCTGCCTGAAGTTAGAGATATGTACCAGCGGGGCTGGCATCTTGGAAATTGGTACATGCAGGGGCAGTTTGCAGCCGGCGCCTTTACCGATCAGATCCCTGGAAGTACAGCACTACTAGCACTTGGACAAACTCCTGTGCGGGCCCACGCGATCGTAGGAGTTGCAACCAAACGTGATATGGATCTCTTTGCAGGGTTGCGTGATCCGCAAGGGAACCCGGTTCCAACCTACAGGGAGCGATTAAAGTCGGTCTATGACAAAACACCGGATGGAATGATTGGGTTGGTGCTGGGCCAATTTATGCCGGCTGGGGTGCGTGATCCCGATGTAATCGCCGCACTGTTCAATGATCAAAGAGATGAGGTGCAGGTTAGCCCGGGTAGTCAGCGTGCGCCTAGCACCGAATCGGCGACGAACTCTCCAAAAGAGAAGCTTTTTCAGCGCTATGCCGCTGCCGGATTCTGGAATGATTTTACGGATTTTACCACCAGCAGAGAGTCCGCTATGGGGGGGCTCGCTCCTAGTTTTGTAAGCACCTTTCCGAAGGAGTGTAGCAGCACCCTTTCCAGTGCGAGTTGCAACTCTGTTCGCTACGGCGTCCTGCACGGATACGAACCGCGCCATCGCGATATTCAGAACCGGATCATTGAACTGCTAAAGGGAGGGATGCGGGATTTCTCCAGTATTGAGGGTTTCCCGCCCTCTAGATTACCGAGTTACATCGACCCCGAATCTGGAAACGCTTACAGGCCGTATGATTAGGGGAAGGTTATGAAAAGTATGACCCCTTTCCCAAGCTCATCAAGCACCGAACTTGCCGCTGCGCCCTTTCTTCGTGGGACGGAGAGTCGCAGCTTTCTCTTTCTTGCGGCACGATTCGTTATCCTCTTGGCACTACTCTCTAGTTTTATGATGGCACCACTTTGCTTAAGTGAGGAGCAGGTAATTCGCAGCGCTTCAGTAGAGGCGGGTTCGCTCGGGTATACGGTTAGCTTTAAGGTTCGTTCTAAGGATAAGAAAGCGATTACCCGTGAGGTAAGTTTGAAGGTGCTTGATTTACCGGCTTGGATTAAGAACCTAAAAGTTTCTCCTGAAGTGATCGATCAAATTGCTCCAGGCAAACTGGGAGAATTTACGGTGTCATTCGACGTGGCTGCAGACCTCGTTCGCCCGGTGTCGTCCTCGATGGTGTTTGGGATAACCTCTAGCAGCCCCGCTGAGGTCTCACCTGAGCGCATGATCCTTGAGCTTTCTGCTCAGCCGACGCTTCCCCGCAACCTTAGGCTAGCTTCAGTCAATCTGCCCGAGAGCTATCGCGAGGATTACATCTCCCTTGAACGTTTAAGCAATCAGGCCGGATTTGTTGCACGGCAACGGGAAAAGACCATGGCCTACAAAGGGGGAGGCAGTGAAGACTGGGATGACATGGTCACGGAAACTGCGGTAGCAGTAACTAAGTTTCCGACCGCGCTTGATTTAGATAAGCCCTTCTCAATCGAGATCGGTGTTGCTCGGGTGAGATCCCATCCGGAGAAGCATTATTGTCGCAGTGAATCTGAGAGCGCTGCCGAGGGGGACTTGGCGGCAGTAGAGGTAGCTGTTACCTCAGATCTCGGATCGGGCCGGTATGTAGCCCGTATCGATTCAAAATCCGATCTGATCTCGCGCTGCTTACCTAGGCCGCGGATCGCAGCTGAGATCTCGCCCGAAGAGGTTAAGTTTGTAAAGGGTAAAACCGAGCGCCAAGCTGCGGTTGCTCTGGTGCTCAATTTCACACCCGAAAGAGAGCCTGAGAAAGGCGGGATACTATTCAAAGTTTCGCTCAGCTCGGATGGCAAGTTGATCCGTGAATCCTCTGAGCCGCTAACAACCAGTTTCGAACGGCTGCTCATGGACGGGGCCGCGCCAGAGGCCCCAGCAGTGTTACGGATTCGGGTGGGTAATTTAGGAGGCAAGTCCCTGGAGCTGCGTTATGCCTTAAGGGACGGAGTTGGAGAAAACATAAAACCGGCACGGCTGGACCAACGCTTTTTAGGGCCTGCAAAGGATGGCAGGCTAATCCCGATCTATAACCTCTCCGATCTTGTTGGGGCGAGCTGGGAGGAGGCCAAGCACTACGCTGATATAAGGGGGTTGCCGTTTAGAAAGGAGTTGGCCGGCGGAGCCTTTAACCCGGCCCAGCGTTCACTCATTGTCCTGCAGAAGCCCGAGGCTAATCGTTGGGCGATGGAGGGGGAGAGCTTTACGGTGTGGTATAACGGGCAAGCGGGTGGGGCTGCTTTAGACCGGCCCGGTAATGACACCCCGCAACTTGATTGCTCAACCTATCCCGGAACAGTTTCAACCTGGCTAGCCGCGAAGGGAAAGTTTGAGTGTATCTGTCCGAGTTCCATGACCTGGGTTGCGGAAGAGTCTCGCTGCCGCGATCGGGTTCAGGTTTCAAGCGAACGATGTGCCAAGGCGTATCCTAACTCCGCGCATGGCCGGTTTAAGGCCAACGAAATTGACTCTGAGTGTGATTGTTTAGCGGGATATGCTTGGAACGTTGCTCGGACGGCGTGCGTACCTGTAGGCGCTGCGGCCAATGAGAAGTGTCAGCGTGATTATCCGAACTCTGTCTTTGAAAACTTCGATCCCTCAAACGGAATGATAATATGCAACTGCTTATCCGGTTATGTCTGGAATAAAGGCAAAACCGCTTGTGTAACCGCGCAGGCAAACTGCTATCAATATCCTGGCACTGTGCCGGTATTTAACGCAGCAACGGGGGCGTACGACTGTAACTGTCCTCGCGGTCAAACCTGGAGCGGGGGTCGTTGTATCTCCAATCAGGAGTGGGCGCAGAGTGACTGTGGGCGACGATTCCCCGGGACGACCGCGGTTTGGAATCAGGCCACCGGCCTTTTTGATTGTAACTGTATCGGAGGTACTGTCTGGAGCGGCAATCGCTGCGTTTATCCGCAGCGGCAGCCGGCAGCACCGCCACCACCAGCCGCACAGCAGCCGCGCACTGATTGTGTGCTTACCGAAGGGATGCTGCGGGTAGCGGAAAGTCAGGGCAATCCACAGATTATTCAGATGTACCGTGACCAATTGCGAGCCATGGGGTGTCGTGTCGCTGGCGGAGGTGGAGTCAGCGGCAGTGGCGGGGCGCCTCAGGACGGGGGATGTACACTCTCTAACTTTGGCGCTAACAATTGTATCCCAGGACAATGATGACGGCTGACAAAAACTATTTGGCCCAATTTTTAGGTGTTATAGTGGGAATGTTCCTATTGTTATGCGCACCTTTTGAGCTAAGGGCAGAGGATCTCTCCGTAATTAAGGCGATTGAGGCTGGTGATACGAAGCTGCTCAAAGGGGCGTTAAGCCGAGGGGCCAATTTAGAAGCTACCTATCCAACCTATTACGGGTCATCTGCGCTTGTATTTGCAATCAATCGCGGGAAGATTGAGTCGGTAAAGATACTGCTTGAAGCCGGAGCCGACCCAAATCACCGTGCGCCGACCCTGCCACTTGATCTAGCCCTTCAGCGTAGCAGCGTTAGTTTGGTTACTCTCCTCCTAAACCATGGGGCCGATGTGAGCTTGATTGATCGCCGCTTGCTGGTGCCTGATTCGGAGCTAGCTGAGCTAATCGATAAACAATAATCGTGACAGTTACGACTTTCCTTTTTTCTCCGGGACCGAAAAACGAAATTCGATCGAAGCCGGCAAGGTGAGGCATCCGGCCGATTATGTTGCCGGACCAGAGTTCGGCGCTTCGAGGAGCGCCCCCTCTATCGCCGATGAAGGTGGATCCATCAAAGTCCCCGGACTAGTTAGTGCTCGGGCAGCCCTGCAACAGCACCGCGTGCCTATTCGCGACTCAGCTATTAGCAGCGGCATAGTAAGGGAAGGAAGAGATTCCCGCAAATCTTCTAATGCTCTATCAGAAATGCCGACCGGCTTCAAAGCGTGAATTGACGAGGTTAGCACCGCTCATTGATCAGGTAGTTCTCACCTGTAATTATAAACCTGTGCGATTGTTCGTTGCGGAGGAGGATGAGATAAATGGATTTGCTCTAGGTAAAGGCAATATTTGTTTGTCTCGAGGGGCATTGGAGAAGTTAGACGATGGCGAACTATACAATTTTTCTGTATGTTGCCCCTTAATCCTTGGTGGATAAAAGATTGCTCCCTTATTTGGAAATGAAAACTGCTCGGACAGTTGCGACCTTCCCTATTTTCGGGCTGAAACTTCATTAGTCAGGCGCACGTGAAAACGCATACAGCGTAATGCAGCTTTCGCGTAAAAGCCCTAATTCACTAAAGCCGAGCTTGATTGGATGAAACTAGGGGACGTCCTTGCACCCTTAACCTCCTTCCAGTAATGCGGTTTAGTTTGAACTACTGCAACAATTGTCTGGCACGGGCAGCATCTTCCGCCGACATGCTAGGCAGGGCCCCTTTTTAATGATCTCCTCCCGAAGAACTTCGTC
>JAGFJO010000098.1 GCA_024102635.1 Deltaproteobacteria bacterium | reverse complement strand
GGAATACCCGCATGCCGAAGCTGTCATTGGGCTTGTGAAGCTCTACCTTCTGGGCAAGGGCGAAAGAGGCTTCATTTATCCTTTCACGTATGTCGGCGTGAAGCTGTGGTATCGCAGGGATATCCTGCCGGGCCCTTTGGCCTTGTTCCGTTAGACGCATATTATAGCCGCTTCTTTTCCCAACGTTATGGGGGGCGAAGGAATGCACGTCGCAGTGTTAGGTTAATATGTCTTTTACGTCAGATAGTGACGGATAATTGCGCTATATATATCCTCTCTCGTGACGATACCTGCGAGTTTCCCTTCTTTAATTAATTACTTTGCTGATGTCCCGATAAAAATGTGCTTCAACTTTAGAGTGTTGCAGCATCCCTCAATTGGAATAGAGGAAAGCCTTCTGCCCGGCGGCTAAGCTATGTAGCGCTTTTAATGCCCGCAACAACACACATCCAAGTCTCCCAGTGGCTGGCGATGCGGGTCACCGGTTTAATCACCGATTCTTTGCCTCTTTCCTCGTCCCAGTAGATTACTACATCATCAAAGCCGGCCTCTTTTAACGCCTCAGTGACCTCAGCAATTGACCAAACCCGCCAATCATAACTGAATACTTCATTGTACCAATGCCCGTTAATCTGGAAATCGATGTAGTACATGGCCTCGTTGGTAACTGCATTAAACCTTCGCTGCCTCCAGCGGTAAACTGCGGAAGACGGGAGTCCAGTGTCTTTGACTTTTAAAGTCCGGCGTGAATCATTCGGTGTGTCAATGAAGCCGCGGCCTCCCACCATATCAAGTGTCAGCAGCCCCTTTTTGTTGAGCGATGAATAGGCAGAGCGGAAGTAAGAAACCAGCTCTGCTCTTCTTTTGAATATATAAAACGAGAAATTCTCAGCTGCGATAACGTCCACTCTCGGGATTGTGGGCACTCTAACATCTTGTCTATAAACAGCCGCCCTCTTCCTCTCTTCCGGGGTAAGAACTGATGCGATATTCTTCTTTGCGAACCGAAGCGGCTCCTGGCCGAGATCAACTCCCAAAGCGCTCCTTGCCGGGTCGCTCTTAATCCAGGAACAACCAACTCGAAATGTGCCGCAGAAGTCCTCCCGCAAGGCGTGCGCCTTGTGCGGAAATGTGAAGCCGAATATCGAATCAATTACTTCAACAGAATCACCTGGAGCCTGTACCGCTTCCGTATAGAGCTTGTACTTTAAGGGTGTCGGCAGGGAGGAACCTCCCTTCGGCAGATCTGTAAGACTCTGCTTTTGAGGGGCCGGAGTCGCTATCGATAACTTTTTCGCAGTTCTTGATCTCATATCCATAAAACAAAAAATAAGGACGAACTGAAGCGGAAGCCCATTCGCCCTTAGAGGTTATGATTATATAGGGAAAAAAGTTGCTATGTCATGAGGCGAAGCATGAACTAATTATGTTTCCGGCATGCCGGCCAGTTCAGTCAGCAGCGCCTTCACGCCTTTAGATATATGTGGCCTTCTTAAGGCCTTCTCAATCTGCTTAAGTTCCCCATCAGAAAGGGGATTCTCACAGTCTAGAAGGGCATATGCTGCTCTTTTTGAGATCTCTTCGCGAGCTTGAGCGTATTCAGCCAGCGCCCGGTTGAAGATCCTGGAAGTTACATAACCAGCCGCAATTGCCCCTGTCCCTATCCCGATTGCATTCGGGAACAGACCGCTTGTCACAGATAGCGCAGCGGATCCGCCGATTATTGACCAGTAAACACATCGCTCCATCTTTCGCTGGTCAATGTCCCACAGCTTCACTTCTTGAGTTGCCATTTTCAATAGGTGGGCCCTGAGGGCGGGCTCGCGAGTCATTATTGGAAGCGACAGTAGCGGGTATGCAGCGCTCTGATCATTCTCCTTCCAGATGCGTGCCAGCAGAGGAGAGAGTGACGCAAATGGCGCGAGTTGAAGCTTAGGGCTTTCAAGTAGCGGTTCAATCAGCTCAAGCGTTGCCGCGATACCAATGTCAGGATACTTGGCGAGAGATTCAATTACACTCACGACGCGGTCCGAAAAGCTCTCGGTCAGATGAAACCGGTCTTTATGGTCATCGATAATATGTCCGATGGCGAAATGCTCCTTAATGGCGTTATCTCCGTAAATTGCCCGAAAAAGTATGGCCTGGGCCACCTCAGGCTCATGGACCCAGGGCGCCAGCCCTTTGAGGCACTGTATGCGAAATTCTGAATCATCAAGCGGTGAGCCCGAGTCATAGACCATCTCCCCTAGGGCATAAGAGAGGGCAATCCTTCCCTGCCTATCATTGATCATAAACTCAAGCAGGTCAGGCGGCGGGTCAAACTGGGATAGGCGGTTCACCCTGCCACCAGTGTTAAGTTCTTGCTGAGATCTGTCGGGTGACTGGACGGACCTGCCGTTAGTTGTCGGGCCGCTAATTACGGTCGGCTGGTGACTGTTGCTTACTGCCATCGGCGGAAAACTCCCTAAGTAACGCGTTGAAATCTTGCACTACAAGGTGGTTTAATCAAGACATTATAAATCTTCTGTAATTTTAAGGCCGCAGGGAAGCACGGCGCATTTAGCTCTTTATCCTGCCGTGGTTTGGTGGTAGCCTTCCCGGCACTTTTTAATGGCCGAAATCGGGGGTTCCATGAATACAAAGATTCATCTTTTCAGCCGCTTCTTTTTTCTCACTCTTGCTCTGACGGGAATATGTGGGAACGCCCTAGCACAATCCATTGATCTTGAGATCTCCAAGATTGAATCTCAAGATCCGGTAAGCGCTGATGCCAGTTTCACCTATACGATCTCAGTAACCAATAAAGGCTCTAACTGCACTTCAGAAACTATTAGCAGCTTTGGCGATTTAATTAGTTACTTTACTTCGGCAGCAGTTGCTGGATCTTTTCAAGCAGGCGCTGCAGCTCTACAGGTTTAGTATCGAAATCGTTGCATCCCGCCTCGATAGCCTTTTCGCGTTCGCCCACCATTGCATGTGCGGTAAGAGCGATTATCGGAATACCTTTAGTGGAGTCGTTGCCCCGAATGCGGCGGGTCGCCTCCCATCCGTCAATCTCAGGAAGGCTCATATCCATAAGTATGAGGTCGGGCTTTTCGCTTTCTGCCATCTCGACCCCTTTAAGGCCGTCGAAGGCCATCACGATCTCGTAACCTTTCTTTTGCAGCCTGCGAGAGAGCATATCTCGGTTCATCTCGTTGTCTTCTACTAAAAGTATCTTTGCCATAATTGGTCCTCCCGCATTTCAAACCTAAATTGCTAATCTTCTTTTCTTCCCAGCACCACGAAGCTTGCCATATTGCCCTTCCCTTTAACTTCGAACAGCTCCGGCGCGCTTAGCTTAAAATGGTCCTTAGCGTATTGAAATGTGCTCTCTGTGATGCGGACGTGGGGAGTCTCGCCTATACCGGACATTCTGCTTGCAGTGTTAACAGTGTCCCCCCAAAGGTCATAGCAGAACTTCTTTTTCCCGATAACACCGGCAGTAACCGGCCCGGAGCTGATGCCGATCCTAATCTTGAATGGATGTACAAGTTTCGAGGCGATTCTTTCCGTTTCGTCAAGCATATCAAGCGCGGCTTCCACAACAGCCTGGGCGTGATCCTCGCGCGGGATAGGAATCCCGCATGCGGCCATGTAGGCATCACCGATGGTTTTAATCTTTTCAAGCCCGTATTCGTCGGCTATTGAATCGAAGGTGCTGAAAAGAATATTAAGAGACTTAACCAATGTCGATGGGGCCAGGCGGCTAGATGTGGTGGTGAAGCTTATAACATCCGCAAAGAGCACGGTAGCCTCTTCAAAATTATCGGCTATCACCCCCTGTTTTCTCTTAAGGCGGTTAGCAATCGGGGCCGGGAGAATATTAAGCAGCAAGGTCTCTGATTTGGCCTGCTCTATTTCGAGCTGCTGTAGGTAGTGCTGCTCTTGATCGCGCCACTTTTTCCTTTCAAGAGAGGACTGCACACGGGCGTGGAGAAGAACCGGGTTGAATGGCTTTGTCAGGTAATCGGTAGCGCCCATACCGATACAAGACACAACGTTTTCAAGCTCGTTGATGGCCGAGATCATGATTACCGGAATGTGCCTAAGGGACTCGTCATTTTTCATATACTCGAGCACCTGGTAGCCATCCATCTCCGGCATCATAATATCCAGGAGCACTAGATCGAAGTTTGCCCCCTCCATCTTTTCAAGCGCTAGCTTGCCGTTTGCAACCTGGGTAACAACCAGCCCGTGCGATGAAAGGTATCGCGCCAGAAGATCCCGGTTAGCTTCGTTGTCATCCACTACTAGAATCTCTGCCTCAGTTAGGGGGGAGAGCTCAGCGGCTAGGCTTAGAGAGCTGGTCTGCTGAGATTCTTCCGGAAGAGATCTATCTCCATTGCTTGAAAAATCGAGGCTGTCATTAACGATTGCTAAAAGCTGCCTAGCGCTTTTAAGCATCCGCTCAAGGTCGGATTGCAGCGCTGCTGTTCCGTCATGGTCGGTGAGCTCTTCTAATAATATTTCACCGTAACCTACCATGTGCCCGACAGGAGTGCGCAGCTCATGCCGCACAGTACGGGCATCGGCCCCCGGCGCAGGATTGCCGTTAGCATCAATCAGGTGCTCGAAGCTAGAATAGAACGTGTGTGTGGCAGATTCTATCTTTTGAAGGTCAGAAGCCAGCTCCTCTATACCGAGCCGTTTGATCTCAGCTTTCAATAACTCTACGCAGCCCAAAATATGGGATAAACAGGGGCGTACCTCCAGCTTAAGCGCGAGGAAGACTCCTTGGGCGGATGCTGAGTTCTCGCTAGCTGTGGGATTGGTGGTTCCGTTAGTGCTCATTGGAGAGCACCTCCACTGTGCCGTCGGCGCAAAGGCGCACCTTATCCCCCGTTTCAACCGTGTCCAGTACGTTGCTGACTCCCACGATAGTTGGAAGATTGAACTCGCGCGCTAAGATGGCTGCGTGACTTAGCCATCCGCCAACCTCGGTGATAATTCCACCGGCCTGCGAAAAGAGCGGAGTCCATTTGGGGTTGGTAAAGCGAGTGACCAGGATCTCTCCTGCGCGGAAAAAGACCATTTCGTCCTCTTCCAGAACAACCCGCACGCTTCCCTCAACTACACGGTCACCGGCCACCAGTATGCCGGTAAGAGTGCCTCCGGTTACAATGTCTACCTTCTTTGATCTGCTTAGCGACACCGTTCCGTCCGCTTTGGCTTCAAGATTCTCAAGATGTGAAATCTTAAGCTCGGCCGGCAGCCGGATGGAGCAGAAGAGCTGCATGTTTTTCTTGCGCTGTGACGCCTCATTCTTAAGGCTCTCTAAGTCTCCAAGCTCAGGAGATGTAAGCTCATCAAGAGTCAGGTAGAAAACATCATCGAAAAGCTGCATCCGTGCGCCTATGGCGACCAGCAGCTTTCGAATCAGAGCCATCTCCTTGAGCGCAAAGTGCTTAGCGTCTTCCTTTAGAGCTTGAAACTTACAGGCCCGCTCGACTATCGCCGAGAGCACGGTTGAAAGTTCGGAGGATTGTGTGACTGAGTGCTCGCCCTTCTGATGGCTTCCGTTGCTCTGTGACACCAGCTGCTCAACCAACTGCGGATCTTCCTCGTAACGCGAAGAGCTAAGCTCATAGTCATAGGGGCTTCGGTGGCCATAGGCCGCCAGAAAATCACCGGCAGTCCTTAGCCCCTGACGGATCTCCGGCAATAGTGAAAATGCTTTGAATGTTTCATTGTGAGGTATCGACGCGAGATATTTAGCGGCCTCGAGCCCTTTTCTTTGAAGAGCAGTTTTTGCAGTTTGCATGTAGAGCTCTGCCGCAAGATTAATCTTTTCAGCTTCAACATAGGTACGGGTTATGAATTTTTCGCCCCACTCCTTAAGAAGCGCTATCAAGTCTGAGAGCGATAGGCGGTTAAAATCAACGGCGTGCATCAGCCGCATACTCTCCTCTACTGACGGCACAAACTGCTCGTGATATTCACTCTCAAGGCGGCCTGCGGAGCGGCCAAGCCGGTAGGCTGACATAAAACCTGGTGAGCTCATGCCGAGCTTAGCCTCTTGGCGGCGGTCGGTATAGAGCGCTCCGAAAGCCGACACTAAAAGCGGCTTGCCGTCTTCGGGCATTCCATAGGGTATGCCAAGCTCGCGGCACGCTAGATCGGTGCTGCCCCCCGGAGCCCTTAGGCGCTCCATTAGAGAAAGACTTAGAGGCGTGGGCCTTGGAAGCAAAGCAGATAGCTCGTTCTGAACAAAGACCGCTTCATCGGAGCTGCCTCTCTCTGCTATCTGTAAAAGCCGGCTGCGTTCCTCTTCCAGCACGGCCTTAGCATTTCCAGATGCTGCGCCGCTCCTCGAGTGTCTTGTGATATTGCGTGCCTGAAGAATAATGAACTTGCCATCAGCATATGCCCATTCAATATCCTGTGGATGGGCGAATAGCGTCTCAATCCGTTTGCCAAGTTCCAAAAGGGGCTGAAGGTCAATCGGAGGAGGAGTGTTATCTAAAAGCTCATGGCTAAGCCTTCCGAATCTGAAGGCACTGGCGGCGCTGTCTCCGCTAACAAGCGCATCGCCAAGTCCTTCTACAAGCTCTACTAGTATGGCGCCGCTTTCGGCAGGATGTTCCGTGAAGACCACGCCCGCGTATTGGGCATCTATCATCTCCTGAACTAGAATTCCGCCGCGCTCTCTCTCAATTCCGCTGTAGGCCAGCACCCTGTTGGAGCTGAGCGAAGCGCGCACATCCTGCACGGCTGCGCCGAACTCGTAAGGCTTGACGTTCAAGATGCTCTCGAACACTCCGGCATAGCTGTTTTGGCTCCCGTCTTCGTTAAGACCTGAGCTTCTCACGGCTACGCAGCGGCTCTTCATCTTTGTCCGGAGCGCCACCAGCTGTTTAGCGTCTGAAGAGGAGAGCCGCAGCTCATCTGTCTCTTCCTGAAGATTGTTTCGGCTAAATAGCGACTCGGTAATAACAAAGCCGTTGGGCACCGGTATACCGGCTTCCAGCATCTGCCCGAGCCTTGCCGCCTTTGCGCCCGCTCCCTCTACCTTATGAGCAATTGACAGCGGGAATATGCCGTCACGGTAAAGCTCCTGTTTCGCGCCGAAAAGTGCCTCCCCTGCCCGCCAGCGCAGCAGTTTCTTAACAGCGATTGTCTGTGCCAGCAGCAAGGTAAGGTTTACAACGAGATAGAAATTTAGCGAGGCCCAGAGCTGGAAAGTGATGGCGAAAAGGAAGCCGGTAGCCAGCGCCCTTCCGGTCCAAGCTAGTGCGCTCTTTTTCTTAGCACCGATAACCATAAATGCGAAAAAGAGAAGCGAAACTAAAACCGGTAGGATGTAGGTAAAATCAACCTCGCGCGGCGTGGTGAGCCATAGAAAACTCTCCTCCAGCGGCTTCGACGCACTCTGCACCACCGCAAATGCAATAATGAAAAGTAGCACCTGAATCATTGAGCCGATAAGGGTTATCCCCGGCCTTATAGAGTGCTTGCGGTACCATCCGCGCACTGCCCTTCCCATCCGTGCCGGATCTTCCTTGAGACTGTCTTTTAGCGTTTCAAGTTCGGCGCGATGCTTGTTCTCGACCATGGTGTCGCGCTCCGATTTTATCCCGAAAGGGAGAGCGAATAGACGGAGAAGCGCCACGAAAGCTATGATGCAGAGAGCAAAGCCCGTAATCCGTTCATGCAGCCAGTCGAACAGCATGAGAAACGGCGCGCTTATAAAGGTCATTAAGCTTTTCTGGTTGGCCTCTCGCCATGCCTGCACAAAGGCAAGTTCTTCCTTGGCCTGCATAAATTCATGCGGAACGGTATAGCGCCCCAGGTACTCATATCCTAGGCGATGAAGCCTTAAACCGAGAAGCATAGAGAAAAAGCAGCTGCGCTTGTCATAGCAAGCGGCGATCACGGGCTTCTTCGGAAGATGCTTCAATGCCTCCCACATCTCGTCTGTGGTCATCTTTCTTAGCGGGATGTTAATAGCGCCCGGCAGATGCCCCAGTTCAAAGTCGCCTGGGTATCGTACGTCAACGAAGATCGCGTTTTTCTCTTGAAGAAGCTGCTCTACCTCGGGGGTGTCAAGCAGTACGGTCTTATTAGGATAGTCGGGGATATCGCGTATCGCGCCCTTTGCGCGGACCTGTGCATTTTCAAGTGGCCGTTCTTCAGAGAGCCACTTCTCAAATCCCCCCATCATGAATCTGCAGGGCTGTCCTTCGGCCAAAAACTCTGCGCATAGCTCGCCGCTGCGGTTCCCCGAGTCGCACATTAAAATTAATGTTTTGTCAGGGGTAAAAAACTCATGTCTTCTGATACGCAGGTCGGGCTGCGGCACGGCTATCGCTCCGCCGATCATCCCCATCTCGACCTCTTCGGAGGCCCGAACATCCAGCACAGTGTATTTTTTATCGAAATCTTCGGCGTTCTTAAGCCGCGCAAGCTCCTCTGTAGAGATAGCGGCCGGATGCTGGAGCTGATCGCTGTAAGAAAGAGTCTTAAGGCTTGTGTCACCTACCTTCTTGCCCTGCTCGGTAGAGGGCCTTATTAAGTTTCTTTCAAGCCGCCGCACCTTTTCGTCTTGCTGCCATGAGTACTGCAAAACGTTGGCTGAAACTGAAACAGCGCAGATAATTCCGAGGGCTACGAGCCATTTTTTGCTGAGCCCTGATCGGGCTCCTTTGCTGCCGTTTTTGCCTGAGCGGCGAACCGCAGCGGTTCCAAAGAGAACTGATACTAACCCGAGGAGCTGCCCCGCGCTGGCGAAAAGGTTAACCACCACGTCGGGCGAAGGGATCGCATAGCAGAATGATGCAGAAACGAGTATGGCGGATAAGGCGCTAAGAAAGAATGCTGCGACGGCGCGCATGCAACGCACAGACTTCTTAGTGAAATGATTACCTCCCCTCATCCAGCTCCGAAATGTCACAATGCTGCCCTTTACTGCGAAGTCCTGGCCGAGGCCTCAGATAAGCCCGCTCTTGCGCACAGCGCCTCCAGCAGTTTAAGCAGCCTCTCTTTATTGAACGGCTTAAGAAGAAATTCCGAGGCGCCAAGCTCAAGCACCTTGTTACGCTCGTCCACCACAGAAACCACAACTACGGGAGTATCGGCTAAGTCCGGGATCTGCTTGATAGTTCTAAGAATTTGAAGTCCATCGCTGCCGGGCATCTTTATATCCAGCGCTATTACATCGGGCTTAAATTCCTGAGCGAGATTAAGCCCCTGGGAACCGCTGCTGGCTGAAATTAAATGGTACTTTTCCCGCGGCAGGGATCTCCTTATTAACTCATGAACATTGGGGTCATCATCAATCACCAGGATGCTGGTCTGACCCGGCTTGCTTTTCTGACTTGGGGCGGCAGCCACCCAATCGGCCGCACCGCCGCTCTGGTCCTCAAGCGACGCCGCGTTGTAGTCTAGCGGCATTGTGATGTGAAACGTCGAGCCCTTCCCGTGCTCGCTCTCTACCCGGATCTCCCCTTTGAGCATCTCGACGAAGTGCCTGGTTATGGTAAGTCCCAGTCCTGTGCCGCCGAACTTGCGAGTTGTGGATGAATCGGCTTGAGAAAAGGGTTGAAAGAGTTTCTTGACCTGCTCAGGCGTCATTCCGATTCCCGTGTCGGACACTGAGATCTGAATCTTATCACCGGTGCCGTTGACATGCGCTGCCACTCTGACGGTGACAGTGCCGTTTTCGGTGAACTTGCAGGCGTTAGACATCAGGTTCAACAGCGATTGCCGCACCTTTGTGAGGTCCGAGTGCATAGCGGCAAGATCCGGCGGACACTCGATAGCAATCTTGTTGTTTCTCTCTTTAAGCTTGGGCTCCACTATTGTGCTGACAGTGCCCAGAACTTCAGCCAAACTAAAATTCTCAAGATAAATGTCCATCTTGCCGGCCTCAATCTTGCTGAGATCCAGAATGTCGTTAATCACTCCCAGCAGGTGCTTTCCGGCTACGTTGATTTTTTCAAGATCCGGGATCATCGTCCCTGGGCTCACATCCTCGTCATCTCCCTGAGCCTCTTCCATCAACATCTCGCTGTAGCCAATGATTGCATTGAGAGGGGTACGAAGCTCATGGCTCATGTTAGCCAGGAAGCTGCTCTTAGCTTGGTTGGCATCTTCTGCCGCGCCTTTTGCTTCTTGCGCCTCCTTGACCGCCGCCGCCAGCTCGGAGGTACGTGCCGCAACTTGATCTTCCAAAGTGCGGCTGTATTCGGCGAGCTTCTGGTGTGATTCCTTGAGGGATTGTTGCGCTTCACGCAGCTCCTTTTGCCGCTGCCGCTGCAGCCTGGAAGCGCCCACCAAGTCATTCACGGATTCCCCAAGGCGCACCAGCTCTTCGGCAGCCACAAGTTCAAGATTGGATTCCAGGTCTCCGGCGGCAAGAGCGACAAGACGGCTATTGATGATATTGACCGGCCTTATCGCCATGCGATGGAATGCGATGATAAGAATGACTGTTAGCAGAAGCAGAACGCCGGCGAACACCAACTGAACGTTGCGAACATGGTCATCAACCAGCTTAGTAATCGGGCCAAGGTCGATTACCCATTGCATAGTGCCGAAGGTTTGGTCTGCAAGATTGATATCACCCTTCAGATCGAGCGTGTTTTCACTGTTCACTTTGGCAGCTTCTCGGCTCCATTCGACCAGGGTGAGGCCGCTCTGTGATTCAATCTTAATAGCGAGAATACTCGGCGCCTTCTCGCCTAGCTGCTTTGCTACCGTTTCCAATAGCGGAATATCTTGGCTAATGACGGCTTCAATTGTAAGAGCTGAAGCTATCGAAAATGTTTTGCGGTTCTGTTCGAGAAGGCTCTCCGTAAGGTACTCCTTTACCAGTCCCTTAAGGATGTTCCCTCCAACAATTCCGACAACCAGCATCGCTATAAATAGGAATGCCGTGATCTGAAGCCAAAGCGGCGAACGCCTTATGCGATTTAGTATTTTCATTCTTAATAATTTCGGGGAATTTCGTGCCGAACTTAAGAGCTCATAAGAGCATATGCTAGTAATTCTGGATAGATGGAGTGTATAAATTGCTTTAGGTCGATTTAGTAAAGAGACGTCGTTTTAGCACAGCACATATCTCCGCCAAGGCGTGACGTCGCATCGTACTCGCAGGGTAGGCGTAAATAGTGAAGGTACTCCACCGCACCCTCTGCATTCAGCTTGGTGTTCGATCAGGGACTAAAGGGATCGTTTAGCGAAAGAAGCTCTCATTCGTATTAATAGCCTCCCGCACCAACTTAAAGTCCTCTTCACTGCCCTGCACTATCTGATCTGCATCTATCGCCTTGAGAGCAGCTTTATCTTCAAGCCCTAGGAGCCCAGCCTTTAACGCATCTAGTACTTCCGGATTAAGATCGCTCTTTGCAACCCACGCCTGAGAGGCATTCGGAAATCTTGCCAGCTCCTTAAGGGGAGTGCCTGAAGCCTTGAGCTTTTTATATGTCTCCTCTTTAACCGCCCCGGCATCGAACCGTCCGGCACCCACCGCAGCAGCAACGGCGTCGTGCCGCCCTAGATACTCAAACCCCGCAAGATCTCCCGCCTTGATGCCATGCTTTAGAAGGTACTGTTGTGAGAGATAGCGGCCAATAGTCGACGCTTCGTCACCAAAGGCGAATTTTTTCCCTTTTAGATCGGTCACGGCACTCACCGGGCTATCATCTTTAATGCAGATCACCCCGAAATCGGTTGTGGAGCCTCCTTTACTCTCAATAGCGAGCAGAGAAAGTTTTGGATTCGCATTTGTAGCTTCAATATAGGTGGCTGGTCCAAGCCGGGAGAAATCCACCTTCCCTTCTACTATGTCCTTTAACCCCTCCTGATATGTTGCAGCTACCTTGAACTTCACCTCAACAGGGCGCTTCAGGCTCTCACTCATTGCAGCCGCCAGAGCCTTGGCAACCGGCGTGAACTTTGCAATCTGCTCGGTCGGCTTAACAGCGGTATATATTCCAAAGTAAACCGTCTCACTCTCAGCACGCACCAACGCAGGCGCCGCTACCGAACCGGTGATAATAGCTGTTAACGTAAGGGCGAATCTAAAGATTGAATGATATAACGCTTGCATGCCCGAAAGATTAGGGCCTATAGCTTCGAGCTGTCAACGCTCAAATCACCTCTTCCCTTTGCGCCATCTACCTAGGCCCATAAGAGCTCCGATATTCGCAGACTTGGCGATTTTTGGCTTAATTACTCCCTCCGGGCTGGTTAAAAGAGTGGTTACACCGGGACCGTGCCCGCTCATGTCGCTGCAGCTATGGACGACTACTCCAACTGAGACGGCCCCCTGCAAATACCGGCGTCCGTATGAATGATCGGCATCTACTATGGCAACCAGGTCACCGAATCTTAGCGAATCAAGTTTGTAGGCGCGCACCACTTGCCGGTCAAAAAGCTGAATATCGTAGTCGCCGCTGTAGCATGAGGTAGCACCGAGTCCGCTCCCCATTATCTTAGAGGGAACTAGGTGAGTAACCGGAACTTCAAGCCGTCCTTTCGATTTGCTTATTCCCCATTTCTTGAGAAGGGCCGGATCGCAATTCATAACCTTTAGATCCGAAAACCCCTCTATCTCCGCCCCCTGACCGAAAGCCCGTATCTGAATTTTATCTCCTATGCAGAGTCTCTCGATGGTAGCGTTTGGAAAATCCACCATTACGTGATCTACTCCTCCATGCTTTCCGCATACGGTTCCACGCGCGCCCTTGGCGGAGCCGGTAATCACGGCTGCTTCGTTACCTACACATGCAAGGGTGTTGAGTGCGGCATTTTCGTCATTGGAACCGGCCTTGATAGACACTCCCGGTTCGACATGGTCTCCCTTTAAGCTCACTGCATTGTCGCCGATAACATGGGTGTAACAGATTCCGCCTGTGCCCGGGAGCACCCGCAACACTCCATCTCCGCCTACGCGATAGGCGCGGCTTGCCGGCCAAACTGCGGAGTTAATCTGTCCGGCCACGCTCAGCATTACAAGTCCATCTGTATTAATCTTCATAGCGTCAATCTAGAAATACATTATTAAGGCAAACTACTCTTAATAGAACTTTCTTCATATCCCCGCGTCAAGAACGTCAGTTCGAACTCTCGCTCGCCTGGCGCGGAAGGGCTAGCAAAAGCTGGCCCAAAAGAACCGCCGCGGCCTGCTCCACCCTGAAGATTCGCTCTCCCAGCGAAATCTTATGAAATCCATGCTCGATAAAAACTTCATGCTCTTTTAGGGACCAACCCGATTCAGGACCGATCGCCAGGGCGGCGGACGCGCACCCTTTTAGCGCTGCTGTAAAAACCTGCAAGCCGCTGCTTCTCTCGCCGGCGTGCGCAAGAAATCCCGCGCGCCCCGGAATAGAACTTTCCAATCTCTCCTTTTTAAAACTCCAGAATGAATCGAAAATGACGATCTCAGGAGGAACTGAATCAAAGGCCTGCTCCAATCCCAACTCGACTTGGCGGAAAATCTCTTCTTCGCGCAAACTCTTGCTGCTTAGATAACTCTTCTCTGTATGCTCACTTCTGACAAAAGTTAGAGATCTAATCCCGGCTATAGTCGAAAGAGAGATAACTTTTTTGACTGTCTGAGGACGCGGAACCGCTACTATCAGGTCGATACTGCGCCTCGGCGGAGGCGGCTGGTTCAATTCAAGCTGTAGCGAAATTTTGTCCGGAGAAGCTTCAATAACGGTAACATGCCCTCTCAAACCGTTCAGAAGAGCCGCCTTTGTCCGCACTCCCGGCTTGAGACTATGGCGGAGCTGCACGGCCCTTGCGCGATCGCCCTTCAGTGTGGCGCTTGCGGGGCTTTCGAGATCTTGTGCTAAAAGTAAGATAGAGTTCAAAGTTATTCCCGGCCAGCCGTGATAGGACTAGGATTTTCATTACCATCTCTCAAGCACTTTAAAAAGGAGGGCTGCAATAAGAATCGCCCTATACCTTAAGGGCCTGTTCTAGGACCGGTATTATCTCCTGAGGTCCGCACTCGGTTCCGACCGAATATCTTACTAGGTTATCTTTGATTCCGATCGTTTCTCGCTGCTCAGGGGTGTAGTTCCAGTACGACATTACCATCGGCTGCTCTATAAGCCCGCGGCATGCTCCGAAGGACGCTCCTAAGCTGGCTATTCCCGAGCTAACAACGCGATCGACGAAATCGGCAGTCTGCCGCCAATCGCCATTGTACTCAAAACTAATCACTCCTCCGAAACCGCTCATCTGGCGCGACGCCACCTCATGGTCTGGGTGCGACGGCAGCCCCGGATACCAGACCCGCTCTACAAACGGGTGGGACTCCAAAAACCTGGCCACCTCCATGCCCGATGCATTTTGATCTCTCATTCTAGGGAAGAATGTCTCAAGGCTCCTGGAGAGAAGCCACGCCTCTTGCGGAGAAGGGAGAGTGCCCCAAGTACCGCGCGAGAGCCGTATTGAATCCACGATCTCCGATTTCCCGGCCAATAGACCCATCAGTACATCATTGTGTCCGCCTAGATACTTGGTCGCCGAATGGATGACTAGGTCGATGCCCGCCTCCAGCGGAAGTTGATTCGACGGAGAACCGAAGGTTGAGTCCACTATTGTGGTGAATCCGAACATCTTCCCGAGTCCGGCGAGGTATTCGAAATCGATAACTCTCAGATACGGATTTGTAGGAGATTCGAAGAAGGCAATTTTAGTATTCGGAGTAATATACTTTTCGATGTTATTAAGCTCGTCATTCGGCACTACAACGCGCGTAATTCCTGGATGGGGAATTTCGTTGTCCAGAAGCTCCCTGGTGCGGCGGTAACAATCCTGTGCAATCAAGACTTCACACGGCCCTTTGATCTTCTTTAAGAGTCCAATAAAGGTCATCGCTTCAGCGCACATACCTGAGGGAAATACCAGCGCTGCCTCGGCCCCTTCCAGCTTGGCCAAACGCTTCTCCACGGCATCTATGTTGGGACTTGAATAGCGGCGGTACTCGTGAGCGCCTGCCAGCCGCCCTTCTGCGAAATCTACAATGGACATGCTGTCGGGAAAGCAGAATGTAGTGGAAAGCTCAATCGGCTCGGCAACGGGCGCATTGCGCGGCTCTCCGCTCGACGGAAATGAGATGGGAATACTTCGCTCTGCCATATAGCGAATTCTTCATAAATAAAGCGAACTGTAGATGGGAAGCGAATGGCTTAGGCCAGTCACAGATGAAGGGAAACTCCTTCACTCTCATCTTCCAGATTCGAACCCACTTGGGCTAATGCATTCTGCCGGAGTTGGCACCTTGAGATCGTGAAACACACTCAGGCTGCCGAGGTTTCAAAGGGCCGGTCCCTCCACCTCTCTGGATAAGAGCTAATGTTTTATTGCTACACCACCTTCAAGTCGCAGTCAACATTTGCGTCGAAAATGGTGGTTAACAAGGGCGGTTTGAGCGTAGAAGGTCCGGGCCTGCCAGGGGGAGCCGCACAGTGAACTGACTCCCCTTTCCGATTCCATCGCTTTTAACTGAGACCGAACCGCCATGCATGGTGACCAGGTTCTTAACAACAGACAACCCGAGTCCAAGGCCCTGGCCGTCGGACAATTGGCCATCATGGGCCTGCGTGAATAGATCAAAGATTAGCGGCAATAGCTCAGGAGCAATCCCATGGCCGGTGTCCTCAACCCTCACCATAGCGCTATTCCCCTCGATATCCAGCTTCACCCAGATCTTCCCTCTCTCCGCGGTGAATTTGGTTGCGTTATGGATTAGGTTTACGAAGACCTGCTTAATCCTAGCCGGGTCGACCTCCACATACACCTCACTATTTGTCATAATCAAATGGAACTCGTGATTCCCTGTGCTGATATACGGATAACAGGTCTGTGCTGCATCCTTCAGTACATCATTAAGCGGCATTATACACTTTTCGAGTTTAACTTTGCCCTTCTCAATCCGGCTTACATCCATGAGATCCTCGACCATTCTCGTCAGGTAGTCGAGCTGCCGGCCAATTGTGCTGCGGGCAAAAATGCTCTGTTCATTTTGTGCGCCGACCTTATCGAGAAGTTGTAGCGCGCTCTTTATTGAGCCCAGCGGGTTTCGCAGTTCATGTGCCAGGGTGCTAATGAAAAGGTTTTTTCTTTCGCTAGATTCCTTCCCACTCTCAGACTGGCTCTCAAGTACTTCTATTAGCCCTTTTATATCGGTGCGGTTCCGAAGAATTTTGGCGAAGCCTAGAAGCTCTCCTGATGAATCGCTAAGGGGCACAAGGAGCCCAGCGGCCCAGAACCTCGCGCCGTCTTTTCTCAGCATCCACCGATCATCTTCGGCCTCTGACCCCTGCGCAGCCACCTCTCTTTCGAACTGGGGAATATTTTTCTCAAGATCCTCGGGAGAAAAAAGAGTAATCATCGACTGCCCGATTATCTCGTCTCTGGAGTAACCGAAAACCTCCTCGGCCCCTCCCATCCACTCGGTTATGATTCCCTCTTTGTCGAGGAAGATTATAACGAGCTCCTTAGTCACCCCTGCCAAAAGTAGTAGCAGTCTTCCCGTGTCTGTGCGCTGCATATCAAAACTGGAGCAAAGAGCGGCCCTATTTAGCGATGACTCGCAGCATGTTTAACGGTATTTTTGCGCAGCGCTCTAGTTATAACGGTACTCCAGCCAGGGAAGTAGCAGAAAAAGCAACAGTTTCAAAAGCAATCCATAAAAGAGAGCTCTCCTCGAGATATCGTATGCCCTGCTCCACCCGCGCGGCGCACGGCTCACCACCTCCAATTCGTCCACATAAATTACCTCGCAAGCGCCCCCCGCCGTGTCGCTGCGCGTCAGACTAGTTCTCCGCACAAGCTCGGAATACCCGGCCTGATGATAGTTGACTAGCCGCCCTCTTATCTTTATTTGGTCACCGATTTTCAAATTTCGAATTGTATCCCGAACCGTTTCATCTCCCGAGAGAAGATGATTGTTTGAAAACTGCCGCGGGTTAAAGGCCAGCTGACTCTTTTGGGTGAGCGGGCGATAATGGCAGCTCACAGATTCATTGTAGAACTCTACCTCTTTATATACTCCGGGCTGCAGGTTTTCGCCCCACACAACACAGATATCCTTAATATCAACCGAGTTCTCGTCATGATATATATCCCACCACGCGGTAATGTCGTTGTGTGATACTAAAAGGCCCGAAAGTTCATACGACGCCTGAGGGTAGACAACATAGCGTGTACCCATATATTTAAAATCGAACGGCAGCTGCTCCTTATTGTCTTGAACCGGTTCGGCAGCGATTGCCGGCAGCAGCTTCTCCGGTTCCGGGAGGCGATCTTTGCAGGTCCCGGAGAACAACAGTACCGCCAAGCTGATCACTATCAGCATGCTCAGAGCTTTGCTCACCTTGCGGCATGCATCAACTCGAGCGTCAGTGCGGCGGAGCCCGGCCTTCCTTTGTTTCCCCTGGTTTAACCTACTCATTAGCATTGAGATGATAGAGAGCCCCTATAAGCTGTATTTTTCGTATGGCTTATAATATGCTGCCGCTAAACTGGCCCGGAAAACTTCACGGGCGGCTAGGCATCACGATGGACGAATTCGTTGAAAAAATATGGCTGAGCTGGCAGTCCTTCACTGAACGACTGCCACGCATAAGTGACGGCAAGAGCTTTGTTGAGAAAGTTCTGGGCCTCCTCTTCCCTCAGCACTCTGCTAAGACTCTCGGGAGCGCAGAAGCCGTTAAGGCCGAGATAGACAGTTTGAGAGAGTTCCTGCTGCAGCTCCTTCGTCCATTCGGGCGGCAGCTTCTGGACAGCCCGGAAGCTACTGCGGAGCGATTTATAGATAACCTCCCCGAGATTCACTCGAAGCTTTGGAATGACGCTGAAGCGATCTTGCTTGGCGACCCTGCAGCTTGCAGCGTGGACGAGGTAGTGGTGGCCTATCCAGGCTTCTATGCCATCGCAGTTTATCGCATATCGCACGAATTCTATAAGATGCGGGTTCCGATTCTACCCCGAATCTTTACCGAGCATGCGCACCAAATTACCGGGATAGACATCCATCCCGGGGCAACCATCGGCAGCTACTTCTGCATCGATCACGGTACGGGGATCGTAGTTGGAGAGACCACAATTATTCACGATCACGTCAAGCTTTATCAGGGCGTGACACTGGGAGCACTGAGTGTGGATAAGAAGCTTGCAAACAAAAAACGTCACCCTACCATCGAGAGTAACGTTGTAATCTATTCAAACGCTACCATTCTTGGCGGCGAGACCGTAATCGGAGAAGGTTCGGTGATTGGCGGCAACGTTTGGATTACGGCAAGCGTCGCTCCTAACTCAATGGTCTATCACCATAGCGAACCGAAGGTGAAGAATTTGCAGCGCAGCAAAAATTAAAAAAGGAGGCGGAATGAAGGTAGAGAACATTTTACAGACCATAGGAAAGACTCCGTCTGTCCGTATCAACCGGCTTTATGGCTCCGATCTAAAGGTTTGGTCAAAGATTGAGGCCTTCAATCCGGCAGGAAGCATTAAGGACCGCATAGCTCTCTCCATGGTTGAAGATGCCGAGCGCCGCGGACTCCTTAAGCAGGACAGCGTAATAATCGAACCCACCTCCGGCAACACTGGAGTTGGGCTGGCTATGGTTGCGGCAGTGAAGGGTTACAGACTGATTTTGGTTATGCCGGACTCGATGTCTGTTGAGCGGAGGAGGCTTATAACACTCTTCGGCGCAGAGCTAGAACTGACGCCGGCTGAAAAAGGCATGAAGGGATCAATTGAGCGCGCGCATGAACTGGCGGCTGCCAACAAGAATGCCTGGATACCGATGCAATTTGATAATCAATCGAATGTGGAAGTGCATAGGACCACTACCGCCAAGGAGGTTCTTGAGGATTTCCCTGAGGGATTGGATGTCATCATAACAGGTGTCGGTACCGGCGGTCATATTACGGCTTGCGCCGAAGTACTTAAAAACGTCTGGCCCAACCTTAAGATCTATGCCGTCGAACCAGAGCTCTCTGCCGTGCTGAGCGGTAAGGAGCCGGGACGCCACCCTCTGCAGGGCATCGGTGCTGGTTTCAAGCCTAACATTCTGAAGATGGAGCTTATTGACGGGGTCATCACGGTAGGAAAAGAGGAAGCGTTTGCCTTCGCAGCTAGGGCCGCTAAAGAGGAGGGTCTCCTTGTCGGCATTTCGTCAGGCGCTTCGCTGGCAGCTGTTTACAAGAAAGCGCCGGAACTTCCAAAAGGATCCCGTGTCCTGACATTTTCCTACGACACCGGAGAGCGCTATCTTTCTATTGAGGGGCTTTTTTAGAATTCAGGTAATATTATTTTCCACAATCGGCCGGGCAGCTTTCGGCGCTCTCTGAACAGGGGCACCCCTGTCCCATACATACGATCTCTTGGCATGTGCCATCACCGCACAAGTCTTTGCAGATAGATCCTGCCGGAGGCGGCTGTGCTACGGGAGGATGTAGATCAATTTTACCGCTTGGGTCCGGCTTTATCTCCTGAGTAAAGACTTTTCCACCGGGAACGGCACATCGGGCGGGAAACGACTTCATTATCGGATATCCTGCCTTGACGCATTCTTCATACGATGAGATTGGAGCCTTGTCCGCGGCAGTTGAACATGCGGGAAAGGCCATAAGGATGACAGCCGCCAGGAAGCTCAGATGCTTTGCAATGATTTTCATAACTGTTAATCCTTTCTCAAGGTTGATAACTCACATTGTCTACTAGATCGTCTGCCCCAAATGATACCGATATTGAATAGAACTTATAAGGATTTTTTCCGGAATGCAGAGCATTCACAACTCCGTCGTCTCTCACAACAGTCAAATTGTAACTCCCGGCATCCTCGCCTTCAGTAAGACCCGACACTCTTCCGTCATAAACCCAGGTTTCTTTTGCAGATCCGTCCCGCGTTACAACACTCGGATCTCCCAGTGAACGCACAACTTCCTCCTGAGACATCCCGGTAGTGAGCTGCACCTGCTCCGTCAATGGATTTTCGGATTGGCGCGGCCGGGCGGGGCTGCATGAAGCCGAAAAGAGCAGCACGAGATATAAAGCCAAGGGAATTAGTAAGCGATACATGAAGCACCTTCGTCATAGAAGATTAGCGCGTCATCGAAAAGCCAACAAGCACTCTAAGTTAAGCCTCAGGCAACAGGTAGATGGCGCGGCGCTCTCGTTTTCGCCTTCCTTCCGCTCCGCTTTAGACGTACTTAACTGATAGCAATGCAGTTTAGCCGGCAAAAATTACCCTACCGGTCAAAATTTCTTGGTCCTCGAATGAGCCAGCGCGCTGACAGTTTTAAAAGATTATTGTCCAATAGCCGAGCCCCTTCGCGAATCAGTGACTATGACTGCAGTTTCCTAGTCAGCTTTGGCCATCCATTATCTGGCCCAACCGGGGCGTTTTCGAGAATACGATCATCAAGAGAAGATCACCGTGAACGTCTCGACTGATTCTTTTGAAATCGCCATCGTATTTACAAGACTTAAAGTACTGCTGCGCGCCGCGCTGACAACTTTTGGTATTCTGCTGCTTTAAGCAAAAGATGCTGGCATGTTTTACAAACTCGCGTGGAGACTTGAAATCTGAGCACGACTTATGAAAAAGAGGACTTTGGCCCTCGGCGGCTGCCGGCAAAACCGGCAGACTAAAAGATAGAAGGAAAGATAATATTAGTATTACTGCTACCGCCTCTACAGCGGCGCTTGCTAATGAACCAAGCGATTTGAAGGAACCGTACATACTGCTAGCGCCTCCGAACGTGATTTGTTCCGGCAAGCCTCGCATGCCGGGAATTATTCAATCAATTACCAATTAACGATTAACTGTACACCAAAATGCGCATTGGGAGACAATTTTGAAAGCCCGCCACGAACACGCAGCCGTTCAACATCCCCTTTAGAGACATCAACCAAATCATAACCGTAACGGGCCACTTTTGAAGCGCTATTAACATTCGCGCTATCAGGCAAGCCCACCTCCCGTATAACATATCTGACGGAGCTAAGTGAATCTTTTTGCGGCTGCGTCTGAGAGCTAATTACCGTCCAATTCAAGCGCGCTGAGGCCTCATCTAGTTGCTGGGCCTTAGAATGAAGAGGCGTTGCCAGCATTAAGATTGCTGCAAGTATTACCGGCGATTTAATTCTGGTTCTTATTTTCACTTCGCTTACTTCCAAGTGAAAAAAAACGGCCCAATTCAGACATATCTTGAGGAAGAGGCGCTAAAATGCGGAATTTTCCCAGTGCATGTAGTAATTTATCGTGGGAACCTTATTACGCCCGACTTTTCAAATACTTGGAGGCTTTCAGCAGCACCTCGCGGGCCTGAGGCATAAAAGTAGTGTACTTTGTGCTTAGAATTTCAATGAAGCCCTGGTTATCGAATATCTGTTCGTCACCTACTAGCTGCAAGGATGCCCCGGTCTTTTCTGCGAGGGGCAGGACCCCAATTTCGATACCTGCAACATCTTCGATTGCAAGCTGTTCCTTGAAGGCCGAATTAAAGGCAGCGACAAAATCCTGGATCTCCTGCTCACTGATAGCAGCGAGGGCAGGATCTCCATCAAACGGGAGATAGCCAGTGCCGATAGACGTCTCCCTTCCCCTCCTAGTCACAAAAAAGAGCCGGTTCTTGCCGTCCTGACCGGCGGCTTCGCAAGCTACAGCGTATTCCTCCTCCAGTATTCTCGGCACGATTATATTGAATGCCAGGCACCATCGCCGAGAAGGTCGGAGATTGTCCCAATCAGTTAAGCGGGAGACTTGATCGATCCAGGGACCCGCTGCATTGATAACAACGTCCGCAGCAACGGTTTTACTGGCCGCTTCAATTGAGTAACTCAATTCGAATCCACCCCGCTTCCTAGTGATATTCGTTACATTGGCTCCTTCTAGTATTTCTGCTCCATGCTGAACGGCCTCCTGTCTCAGCAAATGACAGAGTCTCTGAGGATCGATAAGGTGTGCATCGTACCATAGCAAAGCACCGTGCGGCGCTCTACCGCTCAGAAGCCTGACCTTTCGATCTACCTCACTACTGGTAAGGGAGCGATTGGCTGCTGCCGTGCCGGTCTCCCAATAATGCAGCAAATTGTATAGTAGACTGGCTGCTCGCACCGGAGCCCTACTCTTCAGGCCGCGTTTCTTTAGCGGCATCACACATGCCAGCGGCCTTACGATCTGCGGATACTTCTCTAGTAGCTCCTGCTTCGCCTTGAGCGACTTCCTGACACGGTGCAAGTTCAGTGTTTGAAGATAGCGGAAGCCGCCATGTATAATTCTAAGTGAGTTTGCTGATGTCGCTTGGCACAGTGTTCCCTTTTCGAGCAGCACAGTTTCGAAACCCCATCTTGAGGCCTCTAACGCCGCACCGAGGCCGGCTACGCCGCCTCCGATAATTGCGATATGGTAACGGGTGTCATCGTTGTGCGGCATGCAGATAGGTTTTAGCAGAACGGTGCCTGCCGATCCAGTTAACCGATAGGACAATAAATTTTCTAAAACGGTATAATAGCTGCCTGGCACCGAGGTTAACGCCCGTGGTATAATGCTTCAATGAATCTCTCCTCTATCAGCGCAGCGAAATGTCGCGCTAGGACAGCAAAATGCGTGGCGGCATTCGGCCTCTTCTTTGCGGTAGCTCAAGCTTTGCTGCCTAACGAGCTTTTAGCTGATCGCAAGGGCCGGGTTATATCTTCGATGTGCCCATTCAGCTGTCAGAGCGTGGGAATGAAAGGCGATAGTTGCAATGAGTGGCGTGCAGGGGACCGATGCTATGTCAGGATTTTTACTGACGATGACGGCCGCCAAAGCGAACCAAGTGTTCGGCCAACGAATACGCCTAAACCAGTTGCGACTGCCCCTTCCGGTAAAGAGAAGAGGGCTTCGAGATGGTCTCCCGAGCAGCTAAAGAAGATTAAGCAGAGGGAGAATCTGGTGGCTTGTGAAAGGATTCATTCCCGCTATCAGATCAAACCACAGATTAAGCTGAACTCGAACAAAGATGCCGGATATCTCAAGCAAGGGCGGTATGTTGCCAAGATTATGATAAGCGGTATGTGCCTTCGCAATGCGGGCTACTTTGAGGATGGCAAGCTGATTCAGCCCTTGGAAATCCCGATCTCCACTCAGTACGGTACGTATAGCTTCACTGTGACCTATAGGGTCGATGCTAAACCAGAAATTAGACTTTATCCGATAAGCGGCACCCGCATCGCTTTTAAGCTGGCGCCAGAGAGCAAGTAACTTCGGAATGGTCCTTGTATGAGATGTGAACATCACTGTCCATCTGTGCGACAACTTCAAAGATGATGATGCCTGTCTCTAAAGCGGTTATTGTCAAAAAGATCAGTTTCCCTTACGATCTAAGCCACGTCGCTAGAGAAATTAGAATTGGCAGGAAGTTTGCTGTAAGGTATTTCTGCACGGATTGCAGCCACCTCGCAGGCTTCAGGCAGATCGGCGAAAGGTGGTATTACTCAAAGTTTTCGGCAGGTTCTGTCAGCCGCGCCTGTTGAATCCCTGAGTGGACACGGATAGTCGACGCAATGTCACGCTGTAGCAGTAGGAAGTAATAACACTTTCAGACGTTTGCTTGGACTAAAAAATCGTGGGGTGAGTCATGCAATCAAATATCATTGATAGATTATTCTTTTCCTTTGAAGAGCTGGAGCAGGCCATAGCAAGTGCTAAGGACACTTTGGCGAAGAGAGATGTAATTCCCAACCATATAATGAAGCGTCTTAACTCCTATGACGGGATCCTGCTGAAACAACGGAATCTTGCCCAGTCTCTGTGCGAGCATATTAATAATTGCAACTGGGATGAAGTGTCGCGGCACGTGAATCTAATTAACGGCCTCTCTGCCCTGATTCGCGATGACGCTCGAGCAATCCTCGCCGCAATTTCAGGACGTCCGGAGGCGCCGGGGGAAGAAGACAACATAGATTTCTGCTAGACCTTGGCGCAGACTATCAGCCATAGCCGTCCCTGACGGCCGGCTCGTTGAGTGTCAGCAGCACTAGGCCTTCCACTGCACTGTTTCGGGCCGGAACGGGTACGGTGGTACTGAGCACGCTATACTATCACCATTGACAGCGCGGAAGCCGTAAGTTGAAACTAATTTACATGCCGCGCTACATACTACTTATTGCTGCAATTGCTTTAACAGCGGCTTTCCCAGCTAGCCGGCCCGGCCAACGAATTTACGATTTGGCAGGATTGCTTAAGAGCGAGAGCGTCTCTGAGCTGGAGAAAATCGTTGCAGAGGTAGAGCGGCAAACTACGGCCGAGGTGGCAGTGGTGACGGTAGTTTCACTTGACTCGATGACAGTTGACGAGTATGCCAATCAGCTGTTCAACCGTTGGGGAATCGGCAAGGCGGATGTAAACAACGGTGTCCTCTTTCTTATAGCGCCCAATGAACGGCGGGCAAGAATAGAGGTAGGTTACGGCTTGGAGCCCCTTATTGACGATGGACTGGCCGGTGAAATCTTAGATAGCGCAGTGATCCCTGAATTCAAGAAGGGGAATTATTCGACTGGTGTGATGCAAGGGACACGCCAGATCGCCCGGATCTTACTGGACCACCCTGAGGCGGCGCGTGGAGTTCCGGGGTCGGCCCCGAGTTATGTCCTGACACCTCTTAGAACTACCAAGGCTACCCTTATAGCGGCAACCGGTGCAGCCGCTTTGTTTCTCTTTATAGGGTTCTTCGTCAAAAGACGAGAGCACTACTCGACCACTTTTTTTATAGTAGGAAATATCTTGGTCGTGGCGATCACTGCAATCGCCGCCTATAAATACTTCAGTATCAGTTCGATTCAGCAGCCGACCGGCTTTCTGGCCGGGAATCTCGGCAGCGGCTTCCTCGCCTTATTGTATAACTGGCGCGCCTACTTCCGTTTCGGTCCTCACAATTGCTCAAAATGCGGTACCAAATTGGTACTAATGAACGAGAAGCAAGATGACGCAAAATTAACGGAGGTGCAGCGTCTAGAAGAGCAATTGGGGGCGGTGGACTACGACGTTTGGTTTTGCCCTTCATGCCTGAGTACGGATACGGAACGCTACGTGAGCTGGTTTTCAGGCTTTAATGATTGTCCGAAATGTGCGCACCGCACCTATAAAGAGGAGCGCAGAACCATTACGTCGGCCACCCGCCACTCTACTGGACTCGCCCGGGTTACCGGTAATTGCGCCTCTTGCAAGCACAGCTCAGTGCGGAACGTGGTCATTCCCCGCGTTACAAGTTCTTCCTCATCGGGGGGCTCTGGCGGAGGCGGAAGTTTCGGGGGCGGCAGTAGCGGCGGTGGCGGTGCATCAAGGGGGTGGTGAGATGTTTTTTACGTACGGGCTACTAGTTTTATTGCTTATCGTATTCGCTTGGTGGTTTATGACTTTCAACTCGCTTGTGGCCCTAAGGAACTCGATCGATCAAGCTTGGTCCAATATAGAGGTCGAATTGAAAAGGAGAGTAGATCTTATCTCCAACATGGTGGAGGTCGTTAAGGGATATGCCTCGCACGAAAAGAGCACGTTTGAGGAGGTGACTTCGCTGCGCAACCGCCGCATTAGCACCGCAGCAGAAGGACGTGACGCGGAGCAGCAGATGAATCAAGCCACTCTACGCCTGTTCGCACTCGCCGAAGATTATCCTGCGCTAAAGGCTGACTCGCACTTTGCTGACCTGCAGCGTGAGCTGATAAATACCGAAGATCGCATTGCCGAAAGACGCAACGCGTATAATCAGACTGTCACCCTTTACCAGAACATGCGCCTGACACTCCCATCTAATATGGTTGCGGGCGTTCACAACTTTAAAGAGAGGGCCTTTTTTGACGCGCCCGACGAGATTGTGAACCAAGTTCCAAAGCTAGGACTGCTATGAAAGCCAGGTTAATCTTTATACTACTTATAGTTGTAGCAGTACTTTTTGCAGTTACTTTCTCGATTGATAGCATCAGCGGCTACAAGAGCGCCCTCGCTGCTCTGAGCGAAGCAGAGAAGGAAGTCGCAAGATTAGAAACTCGCTATGCCAATTTGCTTAAGCAAGATGCCGCACTGCCGTCGCAGGTTCTAGACGCAATTGCTAATCATCAAGCTGCTACTAACGGTGCTTCAAGACGAAGCAGCTTCGATGCGCTCGAAGTTCTTGGTCAGCAGTACGCACTAGAAACATATAGCGCCGAGAATCCGGTCCAGCGCCGCCTAACGGACGAGCTTGCCGGCGCTCTTAACCGGCGCACCATCGCAATGCAAAGGTATTCCGAATTGCTCAATGAGTGCAATCACTTCGCGGCTTCCACCCAAGGCTCATGGGCGCAGCTAATAAGCGGCTTTCCAAAAAGGTGCGATGAGGCCCGAGAATGATTCTAAGGGCGTGGTGTGAATCAGAGAGAAATGCCTTACAATGCTCTTATGATAAGGGGATCGCAAAAGGGGCTTGCTCTGCTGCTGGTAACGTTCATCGTCGCCCTGGCTAGTATAATCGTAGTCAATCTGACTTATTCGACCTACCTAGGATCGATACTCGGCCTTACCGCCGAAAGGAGCGTACAGGCGGAGTATGTCCTCAAATCGGCGGTCAATTTCGCCCGCGTGCTAATCAAAGAAGATATCACCGACGAAGATTCGATGCGGGACGAGTGGGGCAGGTTTGCAAATGGGTTGGCTGTTCCCCCCGAGCTTTTGGGGATGGCTGCTCAAAACGTCTTGATTGAACTGGAGATCCGCCCCGAAGGCGCAAAGCTTAACGTAAACAATTTAGTCCCTCGACAGTTCAACGGTCAGCCCGATTTGAAGTACCGTCGAATTTTTGAAAGGCTTTTTACACTGTTGCAATTCGATCAGGACGAAGAGGAACAGGCCAGTGGACCTGCCCAGGGGGAGTTCTTCGGGGTAAAAGAGATGGTTGCCAATCTCATCGACTACATGGATCCGGATGAAGAGCCTTACGATGCCGATGGGTTTCGGGGAATCGAGAATGAGCGGAGCGGCTTCAGCAACAACCGCATAAGCCGCCTGGAGGAGCTTGCAGCGGTGCCCGGATTCACTCCGGCGCGCGTGCAGCGGTTGCTGCCGTTTCTTACAGCATACGACAATTTTTATCTGAATCTAAATCTTGCTCCTAGGATACTGCTTCTCAGCTTGCATCCTGATCTGGAGGAGGCGCAGATTGACCAGATAATTGCATTCAGATCAAGCGAGGAAGGGCCGTTTCAGAATACCAACAAGCTGGCTGAGTTCATCCCGGATGACAGCATCCTTAGCGACATTAATCCATTGCTTACCCATCGCAATCAGTGGTTTCAAGTGTTGGCCAAAGTAGATTACGGCACATCCACTTATTACATGCGGGCCCTTCTCAGCAAAAACAGCAAAGGCGAGCTGCCGGACATTCGCAAGCAGGAGATATTTTAGTACCATCCCGGGGGAAATGCCCTTCGGAGCTGTCCCCGGAATTCGGAGGCAAGTTCTCTAGTACGATGCCCACATCCACAGCATATTCCCCTCCATAATTCCGTAATTTTGCATCTGTTCCTGATTGCAGTTTATACTGCGGCCTTATGTCGTTTGCTCAGGGCTTTTACAGCTTCAATCTAGTCATTAATGATCTCTCCCGTGGCTTGTATGCGACGGTGCGAAAGAAGCTTGCGCGCCATCCTCATGAATCCTTGCAGCAGCTCTATGCAAGAGTGCTTGCGTTCATGCACAGCTACGAAGAGGGTCTTGAGCTGACGGGCGGACCTTTCGAACCAAAATTTCCCACCGCTCAGAGAGTCGATCCGGTAGAGGGTACGCGCATCTGGGTGCAGATCGGGTGTCCTTCTTCTGACAAAATTATCCGCGCTTTGAAGGCTCATCCCTCGGCTAGGTTTGCAATTTACTTTCTTGAGGAATCAGAGGTTCTCCGTTTTTGTCATTACTTACGGGGAGCACGAACGAACTGGGTGGAACGCATCTCATTTTTCAAGTTTGACCCCGGGCTATTAAATTCGCTGGCTCAGATAGATAAGTCGAGCTGCTCTTGGACAGCCACTATTGTTGACAACCACCTGTATTTAGTTTTTGATGATAGGGAGTTTGAAAGCGCAGTTGAGGTGATTGATATCTGGGAGCGGTTTCAGCAATCGCTTATCAACAGCAATCCTTAACCTTTGAATTTATGTCATCTCCAATTCCCGAAAGGTACGATCACTCGCAGATAGAGAGCAAATGGATGGGCCGTTGGGAAGAGTCCGGCATTTATCGTTGGGACCCGTCGGTATCCCGTGAACGGACATTCGTAGTTGATACTCCCCCGCCGACCGTGTCCGGCTCGCTGCATATGGGCCATGTTTTTAGCTACACGCAGACCGACGTTATCGTCCGCTACAAAAGGATGAAGGGCAATAATATCTTCTATCCGATGGGATGGGATGATAACGGTCTTGCAACCGAACGCCGTGTTCAAAACTATTTTAACATTCGCTGCGATCCCCATCTGCCCTTTGATCCTGATTGGAAGCCGGAGCACAACCCGAACAGCAAAGAGCCGGCTAAGTTAGTTTCGCGCAAAAATTTTATAGCAGCTTGTGCCGAATTAACGGTGCAGGACGAAGCCGCGTTCGAATCGGTTTGGAGGCGGCTTGCCCTGTCGCTGGACTGGGGTCTTCAATACGCCACTATAGACGAGCATTGCCGCAAAGTTTCACAAGCGTCATTTTTGGATCTTCACAAGAAGGGCTTGGCTTACACCGTCGAAGCGCCGACGATGTGGGACGCAGACTTTAGGACGGCCGTTGCTCAAGCGGAGGTCGAGGATAGGGAGATTCCGGGAGCCTATCACGACATCCGCTTCGCAATTGAAGGAGCCGACGCCTCGTTCGTCATCTCCACTACCAGGCCTGAACTTTTGGCGGCCTGCATCGCCGTAGTTGCTCATCCTGATGATGAGCGTTACCGCACGTTGTTCAACAAGAAGGCGATTACTCCTTTATATTATGCCTCGGTGCCGATTCTCCCTTCCGAACACGCCGATCCTGAAAAGGGCAGCGGTATAATGATGGTTTGTACCTTCGGCGATATGATGGATGTTCAGTGGTGGCGGCAGTCGGGTCTGCCGGCAAAGCAAATTATCGGAACCGACGGCCGCATCATGCGAATTGAGTACGGTAAGGAGCAATTCTCCTCGACCCGCGCAGACCTTGCCAAGTCTAACTTCGATCAGCTTCATGGTCTGACTGTGAAGCAGGCGCAGAGAAAGGTCGTAGAGATGCTCGCCGCTCCAGATTCCGGAATTGACGGCAAAGGAAGTGCTTTAGTAGCAGAGCCCAAGCCTATAACACATCCCGTGAAATTCTATGAGAAAGGAGACCGGCCGCTCGAATTCGTTACAAGCCGGCAGTGGTTCATCCGGCTGATGGACAAAAAGGACGCCCTTATAACGCAAGGGAGAAAGATCCAGTGGCACCCTGCTCATATGTCGTCTCGTTATGAGAACTGGGTGACGGGGCTTAATCAGGATTGGTGCGTAAGCAGGCAGAGATTCTTTGGAGTACCATTTCCAGTGTGGTACCCAGTCGACCAGCATGGAAGAGCCGACTATGACAACCCCATCCTCCCTTCGCAGGATGCGCTCCCGATTGATCCGCTGAGCGACACGGCTCCGGGCTACAAGCCTGAGCAGCGAGATACCCCAGGAGGATTCTGCGGCGACCCGGATGTCATGGACACCTGGGCTACCTCGTCCTTGACTCCTCAGATTCAGAGCCATTGGTCAGTCGATGCGCAGCGCCATGATAGGCTGTTCCCCATGGATCTGAGGCCGCAGTCGCACGAGATAATTCGGACCTGGGCCTTTTACACGATCGCAAAGGCTTACCTGCATGAGAATAAGATTCCCTGGAAGCATATTGCGATTAGCGGTTGGATACTCGACCCCGACCGGAAGAAAATGAGCAAGTCCAAGGGCAATGTAGTTACTCCGGAGGGCCTTCTTCAGGAGCATTCGTCGGACGCTGTTCGTTACTGGGCGGCACGAGCAAGGCTCGGTGTTGATACTGCCTTTGATGCCTCCCTCTTCAAGATCGGCGGCAAGCTTACGACCAAGCTTTTCAATGCGAGCCGGTTCGTACTCTCGCAGTTTGAGCGCATCAAAGGCAACATAAACGAGACCTCCGTGTCTCAGATAACGGAGCCGCTGGATATCGCGTTTATAGAAAAGATGCGCGGTGTGGTGCGTGAAGCCTCCGAAAGCTTTGAAAACTTCGACTACGCCGGCGCTTTGCAGATCTCCGAAGAGATGTTTTGGACCTTTTGCGACCACTACCTCGAACTTGTGAAGGTTAGGTCATATGCCG
>JAGFJO010000082.1 GCA_024102635.1 Deltaproteobacteria bacterium | reverse complement strand
CTCATGCCAAACCCAAACGAAAGTAAGGGAGCATAACAAAAAATTCCTGCCGAGAATGGGCGCTGCGAAACTTGAAATAGTGCGATTAATTTCGAGCGCCCATTCCGGCAGAATTTAAACGTTATCCCTCAAAGCGATAAGAAATGAGTTATGCCAATTTTAAGCGTGAGCTGGAAGAGGAACTAAGCCGAAGAGAATTTAGTCCTGGCTGCGATCATTCAGTACTACGGCAACAAATCGACGAAGCTTCACGAGTTGTCTTCGATCGCTGGATGAAAGCTCGTAAATACGACGAGCTAGTTGGCTGGTTGATCGAAAACTTCGATTCGGGTGGTGGTAGCTCCTATATCAGTGCCCTTTCCAATGAGCTAATTGGGATTGGAGATCGTGAATTGTTACGAAAGTTATGGCGATCGGTGATTTGCTCCAGGGAAAAATCTTTTTGGGCTTGGTCTCAGATGCCGTCCGCAAAAGGTGCAGATCAACAGATTTCAAGTCTTTTAGCTGAAACAAATTGGTCATTCGAAGAGTACATTTCGGAGGTACGGAAATCCGGACCAGCGAAGGAGCTTGAAGAGCTGGAGGAGGCGTTTTCCCGATTTAAGAGAGGGGTAAAAAGTAAATTAGCGAGAAAGTTTATATAATTTTAAAATGAGGGATAACAAACGAATCCTCGCCAGAAAAACCCAGAGGGTTTTTCGGCGAGATTCTGACCGTTATGTTTTCTCTGGCTTTAAACACTTTGTATTGATTTTATGACGGAAGCTGTCAGCACCTGTTGCCGGAATTGTCGCGGTAGAGGCTGGACCTTCAAGGGAGATGCAAATGTTTTGTTTTTGGGGGCAATGGATTTCTTCTTTGAGAAGCTACTGTCTCTTGTACTCGCATACTTAATCGCGAAAGTCATCTTCCGTCATGAAAAAATTATTCATTTAGCCATCACGGTTGTGCTTTGGTTCATTCTAGCGAGGCTGTATCGCTATGCGATGGGTGCCTATTTGAAGTGTTCAGAATGTGGAGGCGCAGGTAAATCGAACATGAGTGATCCGTTATGAAACAGAAACTAATTATATCCGTGCCTCTTCTAGTAATAGCTGGGTTGGCTTATCTAATTTTTTCACGCGACTCATTCCCCGGAATTAATGGCAAGCATGCTCCTATTGCGGAGGAATGTAGAAAGGGGGATGTGCGTCGGTGCTCAATGTTGGCATCGTTTCTTCAAGATGAGGGCGATATCAGCAACGCTCGCTGGCTTTTTCAGAAGGCTTGTGACGGGAACGATGCATACGGTTGCTATAGTCTGGGCTCTATCTTAAGAAAGGAGGGAGACGATGTCGCAGCTGATCGCCTATATAAAAAGTCCTGTTCTCTTGATCCGAAAGATGGAGGAGTTGAAGCGTGCCTCGAAACTGGGCATGCTTTGAAGTAGAAAACATAACAAACGGTGCGACTTCAGAAAAACCTGGCGGTTTTTCGAAGTCCACCTAAACGTTATACGGCACCGACCATTGAGAAAGATTGAATGAGGCATATGCAAAAAAAGCTGCCAGCCTGGGGGTACGTCCTATTGTTAGGGCTTGCAGCACTAAGCACATTTGGGTTGCAGTACTTGAACCCTATCCTGTTCCCAGTTGATTGTACTCTCCCTGCGCTAATAGTTTATTTCTCGGTCTTTCTTTTCATCGTTCGGCGAGGCATGCCAATTCTTAACAGAAAGTTCCCGCGATTAGTTGACCCAACCAAATCGTCATCTGAACTGATTGTCATTCTTATTATGATCTGTATGGGTATGGTTGCGGGTATCTTAGCAGGACTTACTTGGTGGGCCGCTGGTGGAAGCGACGTTAGAACTTTGAGTCAGGCTTTATTACTGGGTGGCATGTTGGGTGCAATAGCTGTGGTGGCTTTGGCTGGCGGCGGATAGTACAATTGGCCGTATAACAAACGGTTGGAATTGAGGCCGCACAGCGGCCCAATTCAACCCAACCGTTATACGCTGTAGTTTTTCCGATGAGTAAGAAATCAGATCCATCCAAACGTCGAATATTTATCAAAACAAAAGACGATGTCTTTCAGCTTTTTAGTTTCGACCAGCACAATGACGGAAGCATTTATAGTTTTTCCCCGGACTACCACGATGCCCGATGGATCAGTATGCGCCGGACGGGTGATAGTGCCGAAATTTTAAGTACAGAGTCGTTGGGAGATGGTAAAATTAGCTTGCATGGCTCAGGTATGACAGCGATACGACCTCATAATGATCCAAAAGGTCATCAACTAGTTATCGGAGGAAATCACTTACTTAACAAAGAGAAAAATCAAATTGGGGCAAGGCACTTGTATTCGATTTTCATGAAGCAGCCTCATTTTAAACCTGAAAATTCGCCCGCATTTAATCGCGATAGCGACTATGCTTTGGAATCAAAAGACGATTTAAAGCCCTTCATTCTGGTTTTTTTTGCCCTGCCAAGGCACGGTTTAAGCGTTAATTTTAATTTCAATTTACATGTGGATGAGATGGAGAGTATTCCGAATGACTTCCTTGGACTTCATGGATTTTCATTAAGATATCACGATGTTTTTTGGTTCGCCTACCGAACTAAACACATGGAGAAATGGACCAAGCAGGCGCAGATTTGCTATCATGATGGATTCACTATTCCGATATTTGTTGGAACTGGGCCTGGACAATTCAGACTTGAGTTTCGGGAACCGGAATATATCCTAAAAGAAAAGGAGTTGGAAATTAGATGTTTGGGATCGTATCCTGACAGCGTATAACAAACGAGCGCACTGGAGGCTAAACTCCTGGCTTTCCTAGGTGATTTGTGGCATTTTTTTGAGAGTTTAGCCCCAGTGGCTCAAAACGTTATACCGCATTAAGCAATGTCCTATACTATCGATCACAAAGCAAAGCTCCAGGAGCAACTAACATTCTTGCAGAATTCCTGTCAGCTATTTGACGACGGATGTGCTTGCGAAGCGATCCGAATTGCTACCTGTATCAGAGTGCTAATGCATGATACTCGAAATTCCACTTCGTTGCTGACCCATTTAAATGCAAACTCAATCAATTTGCTCACCACGATGGCTGAACCGGATCCAGCCATGCCCTTCTTTCATGGCACTGGTATGGCGCGTGAGCGCGAAGACGGAAGCCGATATCTTGTTCCTAACTTTTATAATGCTGCTACCGAGGAATTTATTCCCGCACCGCACTGGTGGGAGCAAGTGGCTTTCAAACTAGACAACGGCCATATTCTGACGCGGAAGGATGTTGTTTTATCTGCTGTTAATCAAGACGGAGGGGCGCATGTCGATTCTTCGGTGAAAGACACCTATGCATCACTCGCAAGCGATGGCTCTGGCGGCACGCATAGTTACATTACCGGCGGCCAGCAGATTACTCAGTTAAGCGAAGATCTACATTTGGTTGCCTTAAGGCAGTTTGGTTATGAGTTGCAAAATAGTCCTGAACTTTTAAGTCTTTAAGTCGAATTATGAATGCGGTATAACAAACGGTTGGAAACGAGGTCGACTTCGTCGCCCCGTTTCAACCTAAACGTTATACCGCATGAAATTCAAATTCTCGCCGAAAGGATCTTCTGCTCTCGGCGGACTCCTCGCCCTTGTGTTGTTGCCGATCGCGGTTCTATTTAGCGTTCCTTTGATTATTCTAGCATTGTTGGATCCCAGATCCAGGTTCCAGCTAACTTTTCTAAACTTCAGGCGCTAGATACACCCCTGCCCCGCCGCAGCTAGAGTTAGACCTAGCCATCGGTCTTTCGAAGACTTAAGTTTCCTTCGGGCTTAAAAGCCTCGCGCACCGTTCCTTAGCTGTGAGGTACTCCTCACGGGCCATAGTCCGCATGCGGTCTCAGGCAGAACCAGCCTTAATGGATTCGTATGGTGTGATGATTATCGAAGATTGCGGGGAAAAGTTTCTTGTAAAAGCGAATTTTTTTATTAACTCATATAATTGAGAATAGGTTCCACCGCGAACTTCTAAGTCAATTCAGAGTTGCCTGGAGGAAGGGAAAGAGAAGAGACCGCGCGTAAACGGTCGGCAAAAGGGCACGTCCTTGCGCCCCAAAACTTACAAAACCTCCCCTGAGTTGATGTGCCTTACGCGGGGCGCCTATTTGAGTGTTCTTCCAGCATTCGTCCAAACAATCGATCGCCTTCATGACTTCGATCTAGCTCCACGTCCTTCCAGAGGTCTACTAGCGCCGTTAGGGCTTCTTCAACAGCGACCCATTCAGGACGCCAGCTAGGCATCTGGTCCTTCGGGAGCCAACCAGTTAGTACTTTAGATACGAATGGAAGACTCGAAAGTTCTGACAAAAGTGGGATCATTCCCGGGCTCTCAAAATCCGGATTTAAACTCTTTGGCTCCCGCGACAGTTTATAGTTCTTTGGGTTGATCGTGACAAAGTATCTATTCCTATCAATACACCACAAGTACACGAAGCCTATGTGCCTTGTTTTCCTTTTTGAACGGTTGTAAATGATAAGTGGAACAGGGGTACCTAGCTCTGTCCCAATACTAAACGCAAAAGGTTTTGCCAAAAGACTTGAATACCTTTTCTTGAACCGATCGAATATTTCACGACCACCTATAACTCCGGGAACATCGTCCTCGGAAAGGGTGGCAGTTAACTCAACGATCGGCAGATCGCAGGACATTTTTTCCCATTCACTTAGCTTATCGGGAAGAGCAACGCCAATTGGAACCAACAAGCGATACGTTTCTTCACTGCTAAGCAACAACGCAATAGCAACTTGATCTCCGCCGTAGTACAACATCTCACTCTCCTAAAACGAAAGGAACCTTTTGGGGAAACACAACAGCGTGCCTCGCCTGACAAGACCGGAATCAAATCAGGCCAGTGATTGAACTGATTTATAAAAGAGCATGAGGGTATAGGTGATTGTAAATATATGGGAACTTCTAATCAAATTTTTGATGGCGCCCAGCTTTACGAACTAGAAGGAAATTACTTTTTCCTCGCTCCAAAAACCCCCAGGTCCATATTCCGGCGTCTAACTTTGGTAGGGAACCCCCGCGAACTTTTAATGCAATTCAATAGCTTCTTCCGTTGGCGAAGGACTGGTTATTCCGGCGTGTAACTTAAGTAGGGAACCCCGCTTGATTAGGTATACCGGCCACTTTCTTCTTGATTACGTCAATAGTTTATCTAGAATAAAGTTCGGTTTTCCCCAGATCCAAGTTCCAGCTACATTTTCTTAAATTCCAGGCTCTAGATACACCCCTCCCCCGCCGCGGCCATAGTTAGACCTAGCCATCAGTCTTTCAAAGACTTAAGTTTCCTTCGGGCTTAATAGCCTCGCGCACCATTCCTTAGCAGTCAGGATTACCTCACTAGCCGTAGTCCGCATGCGGTCTCAGGCAGAACCAGCCTTAATGAATTCGTATGGTATGGTCATTATCGAAGACTGAGAGGAAAAGTTTCTTGTAAAAGCGAATTTCTTTATTAACGCATATAATTGAGAATAGGTTCCACCGCGAACTTCTGATGCAATATAGCGACAATCTGCTTGTGCGCTGCGTAGGGGGACATTCACTAATTCCCTGGCGGTCGACGCTCGTCAACTACCTTAAGCAGTTCGGCCGCGGCTGTATGGCCCTCGGCAATAGCTACTTCGTAAGGAGTCTTCCCCGCCGCATTTCTTCTAATCATTAAGTTGTGCGCTTTAGATGGGGTAAGCGCATCAAGAACAGCGCGAAGAATATTCAGATCCCCTACTTGCGCTGCCCAGTGAAGCGGATACATTCGCTCCTTAACTCCGGCAGTACTTAGTGACGGCTCTATGTTCTTCTCTGCCATAAGGAATTGCACCATCGGAAGCCGGCCATTTATGATGGCTAAACTTAAGGGCGTGTGCCCGTCGCCGTTACCAAGGTTCAGTAGATACGGTTTAAGTCTTAATATTTCGCGCATTACCTCTACGTGTCCCTTCGCAGCCGCAACTTGCGCAATTCTTACCGACATAGGCGAGCCTACAACGATTGCATCTTTTAGCGGCTCAAGCAGATGAACTGCTCCTACATCAGCCGCATAGTTGGCGGCTGTATCTCCAAAGTTATCCTTCCTTTTTATGTCGCATTTTGCGTCTATCAATTTCCTTGCAATATCGTACTGCAATGTCGAGATCGCCTCCATTAAAGGAGTAACCCCCCTATCGTCCGCTGCGTTTACGTCCGCTCCCTTTGCAATAAGCATTTTAACTTTGGCGAGATCTCCTGCCGTAACGGCATCCAGAACCGGCGTTGACGCTTGAGTATCGCTCCCGTATGCGAACTTTTTTATGTTTGCGAAGGTCGCTTGACTGAATGCGCGCTCATATTTCGGATCCCACTTGTCGCCATACTTATCAAAAAACTTTTTTGCTGTAGATGGGTCGCCCGCATACCACGCCTGTTCCGCGTAACCGAGCATAAGATACATGTCTTCGGGGAATCTTTCGATTTGAGCCTCAAAGCCTGCTTTGACTCTATCCCACTTGAAAGGAGTGGCTTTGTACAGCCTTCGGTCACCACTACGCACTGCAATTCTGGAATAGTGCGCTTCACCCCAACCGCCTGGGACAGTCGAGGCCCAATCAGCAAATCTCTCTAATGCCTCCCAGGATCCTCGCCACTGTGGCAGCAGATATTGAGCGCGAGAATTAAAGATGCGAATATAGGTCGGATGCTGCGTTGCCGCGCTTAGGAAAAATTCTTCTGCTATGGGGTCGCTACTCTCAAAAAGTAAATGTATCTTACGATTTTTGGCCTCAGGATCAGCTGCATTAAGTGATAGAGCTATATCGATCTCCGATTCGGCCTTCCTCAAATATTCCTCATATAGCTTCCATTGCTGTTTCGATGCTGCGGCGGCCATGCCGGGCCCTCGTGCTACCCAGGCTAACTTATAATAGTAGGTGCCTAGAGCAACGTGAGGGTGAGAAGACTTCGGGTTTGCCTTAATCCATTCGTTACATTTTGCTACGAACTTGTCGCGCGTCTGCATTTCAAGAGCAAGTCCGACATGAAAACGCGCAAAGGCTGAATTACCCTCTATAGTATAAAGATCCTCACTCAGATAACGATTACCAGTTTCATCGAGATGAACAAAATTGCCGTTCGTGAAGGCCTTCCTAATGTCACTTACTATAAATTCCGACGTTAGGGAGGCCGATTGGATGTCAGATTCTTTGGCGCTAGCAATAAGCGGAAGCTGTAAAATAACGAGCACAAGTGTGCCGATAATTGACAATTTGCTGATCATACTTGTCCCCCTCATCGGAAATAGCTCGCTTGACATATCGGCAGTGCAATATATCGACCTTAATTTTTTCGCCTTGGACACGATTGAATTGATGCTGCTCAATTCAATCGACCTAGATTCGGGCACTGCCTCAATTACAGGCGTCTCAGGCAGTTTCTACGTCATCGTAGGTTCGGGAGCTCTTCGATTTTTATAGCGGCCGCAACTGGTTACCTAAATTAATTGAAGTACCCTATTTCTTCTGCCGACAAACTTAGACGGATAGTAAGGGGGGAGATGACAAATACAATCCGCGATTCCGGCGAGTCACAATCATCTTTAAACTGGAGTACGCAAAGACTAGAGCTCGTCTCACTTGCTCTGATTCTTCCTCTGATTGCCGCTCTGCTTATCATCATTACCGAATCCAATACTTGGACCGTTGCTATCTCTGCAACACTAGTAGTGGCTACCGCACTATTGATTTCAATTGATGCAAAATTTTTAGGGCGCAAAGACAGGTCGAACCGCCTAGCAGAAAAACCCTACATTCTGTTTATAGGGCTTGTACTGGTTTGGGTTCTCGTATACCCCCTAGCCTTCTTCAGACGTGCGCGTTTCGGCGCGCCTAATTTAGCTGCACCCGGGCTCCTCTCCCTAATTGTTTTTATGGGTGGCCCTTCACTTTACTTCCGTCACTTCGGCTACCCACTCCCCTCGGCAACAAGCAGTGAAGTGGTAAAGGCGGTTAATGATTATATCAGGAGCAACTTCAAGGGTGTATCGATAAGATCTATCGGTAATTACCAAGAGGTTAGCTTCGATCCAAACAAGCAGGCAAGGCGAGGATCCTGCGTGATCAAAACCAAAGAGGCGGAGGTTGCAGCCATATATGAGATCTCCTGGCATGATCGTAGCAAAGGACTCTTTCAAGTCACTGTCATGCCAGCCGATATGGATTTGTTCGGCTTTCCCCCGGATCCACGTTTCAGCTAATTTTTCTAAGTTTCAGGCGCTAGCTTAGGAAGTCGATGTTTCTCCACGGATACCAAAGTCGATTAGCTTCGGCGGCCTTTTCACATAGTGCAGCTAAACCTCACTATTTATGGTTACGAGACCTTCTAACTGCTCCCTTGCATAATAAAAGTAAGAGAATTCAAGCCATGAAAGTGCGCGCACTTCTTCCTGCGTTTCTTATTCTGTTGGGGGCTTTAGCTGAGGCCAATACGGCAGCCGCGTGTTGGATCAATGACATGCAAGTAACGCCGAAAGGTGAAAGCGTTGTAGTACGAAGAGGCCCCGCAGTAAATCACACAGCCGTAGCAACGCTTTATGCAAATAGCAAACTATACGTCCAATTATACAGTTCAGAGCGGCTCCCGAAGGAGGACCGCAATTCTACTCGACGGTGGATACCCGTACAACTTAGCGCCGATGAGCTTGGCTACGTGAAGAGCGAGGAGGTGCAGCTCATCGTGGTAATCCCGGATGTGAAGCAACGGCTCCGCCGGCTAAGGGAACGTCAAAAAGAACACGAGGCCTTTTATTCGCAGCCAAGCCCGTGGAAAATGGCTGACTTTAGCGGGGTGCCGTATTTCCGAGAGTCGGAATGGGAAAAATGATGCCCTCTTGTACTGTTGCCTAACTTTTGAGCATACGTTTCGGCGAGACCCGAATTCCCGCTAACTTTTCTAAGAGGGCAAGTACGATGTAGAATTTGGCGGTCTGATGTGCGCACCGCCAGCTTCAATTCTCAAGCTCCTTCACCACGAGCGCTATCTGTGCCTCTCCAAATCGCTTTTTAGGCATAACTCTTCCTCTTCAATGCGAGGGTATATCAGTCCCCAGATCCAGGTTCCAACTAACTTTTCTAAGTTTCAGGAATTAGATACACCCCTGCCCCGCCGCGGCCAGAGTCAGACCTAGCCATCGGTCTTTCGAAGACTAAAGTTTCCCTCGGGCTTAATAGCCTCGCGCACCATTCCTTAGCTGTGAGGTAGTCCTCACGGGCCGTAGTCCGTATGCGGTCTCAGGCAGAACCAGCCTTAGTGAATTCCAATGGTGTGATGATTATCGAGGATTGAGGCGAAAAGTTTCTGATAAAAGTGATTTTTATATTGGCGCATATATTTGAGTACAAGTTCCACCGCGAACTTATAAGGCAATTCGAAGTTGCCTAAGCGAAGGGAAAAATATCTGATGATACAAAATCACCCCCTCTTAGCAATTCCCATAACATGGACATGATTAAGCTTTCCGGCCGATATTGCCGTAGAGTCAGCGGAATTGTAATCGCGGCTGCAACCATCCTCACGGGGGCGGCCAACCTTTATGCTCAGACTTCAGATAAGCTTGGTATCAAAATTGTACCAATACGTCTTTCAAATAATTTCGTGCCGCAGGTAGAAGCCGATCTTGAAAGCTGCCCTTATCTTCGAGACCAAGAAGCTAAGAGAGCTGCCCCTCCCACCGAGATCTTCGCCGGTCCGTACCGGGAGATAGCACCACTTGCAGACATAGGGACCATAAAATTCCTTTCTAAGGAGACTCCCGATCGGCACTATGTGTATCTTAGCCGTTTTCATGGTGCGAGTATCCTCAGCGGTGGGTTCTCTACAGAGGAGGAGCTTGTATCAAGTTTAACCTCATCGCTGTGTGCCCCGCCTAGCGAGCTGCGCCCGCACCCCGTCGCGGTATTTTACCGTGAAGGGGGCTCGAATGCCGTAGAAGCCTGCCAGGGAATAGTTACCCGCCCGGCGGCATTGTGCACAATCCGGCTTCACAGATTGAAAGACGGCCTTACAAATCTGATGCGAGGCCGGCTTAAATCCGCATCAGCTGCGGCCGATGAGAAGCCCCATGATCAACCGTTCGAACTTTGGATTATCCCTGAGATGACTCCGGAACAGCGACATTATACCATCCGCTTGGAGCTACTGAGAATGAGGCTTGGCGAAAAGGTTGCCGAGATGGATCTCTCAATTCAATCGGAAGGAATTCCCGGCTCCCTCGATACCGAGAGCAAATACCTAGTTTATAAATGGCTCAGTCAGGAACTGAAAAAGCACTAATGCTGAGAATTCCTAGTACCCCGCCCCAAGTTTCAGCTAGCTATTTAGTATATTAACGCACGCTGGGTATTCCCTCCCCCACGCACCTAAAGCATTTTTCACTGCAAACGCGTTAGTGATAGTTGTGGTTGTAAATTTGCATGTGTCAGTACGGCGCTTGCTGTTGAATGGAGATCCCACCTCCAGGATGTGATTAAATCACACACACCTCAACGACCCCCATAACCCTGATGGATAAAGAGTTGCCGAACGGCACAAACCTATCGGGGGAGTAATCTAATGGGTTATAAAAAAGTTAATGGAGTTGGTTTTTGCGCTCAAGTTGTTCTTCAGGCAGCAGCGCCTTTAGCGCTTGCTGCTATGGCGCTTGGGCCGCTTGAAGCGCATGCCGATACGGCGGCGACGGCAAAAAAGGCTTTGAAAATTGCCAAGGTAGCCAGAACTAAATCGGTTACCTCAGAAAAGATCATCGATACGCAAACTGGCAGAATCGACGATCTTTACAACGGCCTTGCAGCTCTCGGAAGCAATCTAGGTGTCAATATAAACGTCTTACCTAACGGCACAATTACCGTCACGCCGGGAGAACCGGGAACACAGGGAGTAAAGGGAGACAAAGGGGACAAGGGAGATCCGGGCCCACAGGGTCCTGCCGGTCCCCAAGGTGACCCCGGGCCAATAGGCGCGGCTGGTCCTGCCGGAGATAAGGGAGAGCAAGGACCGGCTGGCCCGCAAGGACCTCAAGGTTTGAAGGGAGCCACTGGAGCTGCCGGTCCCCAAGGGGCCAAAGGCGATACTGGAGCCGCAGGTCCGCAAGGGCCAAAAGGAGATAATGGAGCGACCGGTCCCCAAGGGCCTAAAGGCGATACAGGAGCGGCCGGACCACAAGGACCAAAAGGCGATACCGGTGCAACGGGTCCAATGGGGCCGGCAGGACCAAGTTCGTGGGCCGCTATCCCTGATAAGCCGCCCTTTGCCAGTAGCGCTGTTAACGGAAGGGTCAGAGCATATGACGTTGGATGCAACGGCAGCTGGGGAACGAGCTGTGACAGCGACTTCAACGGGAGGATCGATAATGCTGATAAGGCTAGCAGCATAAAGGATGCCTGCTGGACCAACCGCAGTAATTTTAACGAAGGCGGTCCATGGTGGTCAGGATCGGTAGATCGCGAGATGACTTGCCCGAGCGGCTCTAAGGCGATCGCGGCGGGTGTCAGTTGCGGCAATGATGCAATCGGTCTCACCTTATACAATAGTCCGACATCATTTACGGTCACCTGCCGTAAACCGGCGGGGAATTTCCAGTGGATGTATGGGTGGATCACTTGCTGCAATTAGATTATCGGCAGCAAAACTTTCAGCCCGCGCCGCCTTTGGGCGCGGGCTTTAGCAGGTAGGAAAGCCGACATGCGACATATACATTGCCTTTTCTGTTCCTTTTCCTTTAACGAATCCGATGCCATCTGGGACCACGCATTCGAAACCGGGGCATGTCCGCACTGCGGGCGGTTCTTCGACTTTGAGCATGAAGCTCTAGTTACTGCCGTTGCGAAACAAAAAGATGTCGTAGAGAAAGCAAAAAGCATTAATCGCAAAGGACTGAAATGGCTGATAATCTCTCTGCTCATCTTTCCATTCCATTTCTTACTTTCCTGCCTAATATATGTGCGAACCCGTGCTGGTAAATTATTATTCTACACAAGCGAACAGGAAGCGAGAACGCGCTTGGCAAAAAAAACGGACCTTAGCAGGTTCTCTAGTTAAGTCCGGTTGGTTGATTCAGGCTCCAGCTAACTTTTTAGTATTTCAGGCGTTAGATACACCCCTCCGTCACCGCAGCTATCGCTAGACCTAGCCATCGATCTTTTGAAGACTTAAGTATCCTTCGAGCTTAAAAGCCTCGCGCACCATTCCTTAGCTTTGAGGGAGAACCTCACGAGCCGTAGTCCGTATGCGGTCTTAGGCGGAACCAACCTTGATGGATTTGTATGGTATAGTCATTATCGGAGATTGGGTGAAAAAATTTCTTGCAGCAGGGAATTTTTTTAATGGCGAAAGTAATTGAGAATAAGTTCCATCGAAGAGCTTCCAATGCAATATAGCATTGCTAAGCAATCTTTTTCTTTAGCGCCTTCACTTCCTTTTCAATTTTTTTTAGTCGCGATCGGCCTCCATTTCGTAAATGTTGACGTTGTAAGCCAGTGTCGTCTGCCACCCAATGTATCCGCAGGCACTAAATCGCCCATAACCTTTAAACAGCACTCGGCTCTAAATCGGGAGAGGCATTATGCAATTGCGCTTTGTGTTAGGCTTATTGTCGCTATCGGTATTGGTCTTCCTAATCTCGACCACCCCATCATACGCACGAAGCAAAGTTATCTATGGGCAGCCGCTAGATGAAAAAACAACGCAAGCAATCGAACAAGACCTTAACAATGGAGATCTTAACGCCGCCCTGGAAAGGGCATGCGAGGCGATTGAAGCAAAGACGGAAGACAGGATCGTGCATGTAAAGCTTGAGTTGTCGCTCCGGCTTTCAGAGCTCCTAACTAAAAGGAATTTCAAGTTCGATAGGTCCCTTTTTGGATGTAGCGTCGGATTCCTCCTCGCTGGATATCATCCGGCATTCATGGACGACGGAAACAGAGACTCCTATAATCTGTTGCTAAAAAGAGCCTTAGATCTTCTTAGCACCGCATTAACGAAAGAATCTTCCAATCTCGCATGCAGCGTTGCCCTTCATTTACCACATTTTCAGATCTCGAAAGCGATTAATGCAAAGCCGCTTCATGAGCAGCAGACTTATAAGGAAGAGATAGCTTCAGCCATGACCTCCCTGCTCTTCGATGATGATCGCGATTGTAGGGAGGGCGCGGCTGATTTGATAATGTCGCTTGGTATCCTGGATCCCGAAGTTGAGCTGGTGCTGCTAAAGGCTGCTCAGTCTCCGCTACCCAATAAAAATATATACTTCGCACTTTTGAAATCTTCAGGTTATAGCCCATCACACCTTCCGATCATCATGAATGGCGTGGCAAGCGATGATGAGCAGTGCATGATAAGAGCCGTACAAGGACTATCGGTACTGGCTAAGAGGGACCTCTCGGCTAGAGCGAATCTGCTTCAATGCGCATTGGGAGACGACAAGGCAGCCTCACTTTGCGGGGGCTGGGTCTTTCTTATGACCGATCTAAAAGATGATGAAAAATCAAAGCTGCGTGAGGCCTTGGCCCAAGGCCGTAGGGGAGCTGTTTTAGCACTCGCCCGGGAGCCCGTCCGTACTGAAAAGCAGTTGGAACAGTTAAGGATTGAAGCGTCGAAAGCAAAAGGCTCGTTCAAATCAGATATCCTTCGCCATCTCATCGCTGTTGGAAACGTTGACGAGCAAGTGATCGTGGCTTTATTCGATAGCGAACAGTCTGCCCATTTTAACCTTATAACCTTGGAAAAGCTCGGACCTGCCGCTAGACCCTACCTTAAAATTGTTACCCGTGCGGTATTGCGGGACGGCTACAATCTCATGAGGCATGAGCTTTTTAAGCTTACCGGGCTATTCCGCACTTCAAACGCCGATCTTGCAGAGTGGACCACACTTTTTGACGAAGTGCTTAGAATTATCCCACCCGATGAATTGCATAATGCCGCTGTGGTAGGGATTCAAATCAGCAGAGTCGAGGGGGGCCGCGTCGAGATTATAACTAAGTTATTAGAAAACCCATCTCCTACCCACCGCTATGCGGCTCTTAGCGCAATGAAAGAATGCGACTTGCAGGCAAAAAAACAGCGTGAACGGCTGCAAGAACTCCTCGGCACAACCTCAGATCATGAAACAAGGATGGCGATATTGGGGCTGCTTTATCGATACGAGTCCGGAGTGGCAAGAAAAGAGTGCACCTCCGGGTAAAAGTCCCGCTAATTCAGCTTAAAAAAAATTTAGCTAATGAGCCGTAGTCCGTTTGCGGTCTTAGTATGGCTCTGGCTAAAGGCCCAGCTTCTTATAATTATTACTTTTTAGTTTAAACCTACTGAGGGCGGTATCTCGGAGCAGGAAGCGCCTATTAGGGGATTATATCTTCTTTACAAACTGCGACTTAAGCTTCATGGCGCCAATTCCATCTATCCAGCAGTCTATGTCATGGTCGCCATCAACGATTCGAATGTTTTTTACTTTCGTTCCGACCTTAACTACCGAGGATGCGCCCTTGACCTTCAGATCTTTTATGACGGTGATTGAATCGCCGTCTCGAAGCGGGTTGCCGTTTGCATCTTTAACTATCCTAAGATTCTCTAGCGGAACTTCTTCTGCGTGAATCGGCCACTCGTGAGCGCACTCCGGGCAAACGTACAGTGTCTGATCCTCATAGGTATACGTGGAGCTGCATTTTGGACAGTTTGGAAGGTCGGACATTGCGCAAATAAAAGGGTAGCGTAATTGCTTTATAAGTATATTGCAAACTTATTAAAAATGCAGCGGTCGCCGCAGGGCTTCTACTACTTCACATGCGGTTCAAGCAGCTTCTGCCAACTCTTTGAGATTCTCTCGTACTCCGCAGGGCAGGTCTCTGCGCGCTCTGAGGGTAGTCCGTTGTCGCCCACAAGATAGTCGTATTTCTCGGGGTTACTGCCGACCATCAGGCACGCCATGGTGTACCAGCGCTGCTCATCTACAGGATGCTCGTCTGAAAAATCGAGATCTTCAAGCGATTCGATAGTATCAAGATCGAATGCACCGATTGCACTATGTGCAAGATCGGTTTCTTCATCCTCGTCGTCTTCTGAGCTCGAGAGCAGAATGAGTGTGGCAAAGCGATCCACCGCGTCCTCCTCGTTTCCTGTGATCGGAAGGTCGAATACATCGACGGCTGCATGGCCGAGCTCGTGGAAAAATGTAAATATGAGCGACGCAATTACCTGCGTGCCGACGTCGTCGTCACTAAGCTCTTCATCCTGGCTAAAGCCCTCGGCGAGGGCCACGACCAGCTCATAGCATAGAATAATGCGCCGGGTGGATGGGTCATAAAAGGCATTATCTTGTCCGCATTCGTCTAGCACCACATCAATTCGCGGAAAGTTGAAGGTACTGTTAATAGCCTCGATAATCTCCTCCATCCCGCCCGAATCTTTTAGAACTGACATAATCTCAGTGTAATTACCATTAACCGGGTACACATATGTGATGGCAAGGCCGGTTCCCGAATTTGTGTCCTGTTTCTTTGGTGCAGGCATTTTGCTGACCTTTGGTCCCACGTACTCGGCCGTCTTAGCGCGAACCTCTTCTCCCCTTTTTTCGGCTTGAGACGCTTCCTTTGCAGCACTTCTCCATTGCCCGCGCTTGTCCTGGTTGGCAGCATGCGTGGTAGTAGCGGATAAAAAAAGCAAAAGAAGTGAAAGGATGCCGGCAAGCGGATGAAGAAGACTTCGCATAAGGGGATGCTTTTTTTGGTTCAGATTCCATATCGGATAACGGGGCCCGCACCTTTATATTAAGTTTCAGGTGCCGTTTTTGGATTTTGCATTTAGGGAGGGCTCATGCCGGGGCGTTAACCGGCCGATATCACCGGCTATGAGAAAACAGTTACTGATTACAATTATCGCCTTGTTCGCGCTAAATACTGCTCTCTATCCCGAAGCAAGCCTCAGCGATAATGCACTGCCTTCGAAGCGTGTGGTGCTAATTACATTGGAGGAGGCTGGTAAGCCGGATGCCAGGCCAATTAAGGGTATGTCCGAGCGGGTAGAACCGTCCGAAGGACCGGTTATAGAATTCGTGGCGCCTAGACCTGAGAGCGAGGTGGAAAAGCCGGTTGCAATTAGTATCTCATTTAAAGAGAACCAGGCGCCAATAGATATTAGTTCACTTGAGGTGAGCTACCTTAAACTTTTCTCGATAGATATTACCGATCGAGTGAAGCCATATGTGACCGATATCGGGATCGACATCAAAGAGGCCGAGCTTCCAAGCGGAAGCCACAAGGTTAAGTTTTCCATCCGAGATATTCAAAATAATCTGACCGAACGCACTCTCAAAATAAAAATAATCTAGTTCGAACTGTGGAAAATGACCGTCTCTGGGCTCCGTAAATGCCCACTTAGCGATACCTACTGCAATACCTTCGCTTTCAAGTCAGCTTGTCAAAGTCCCGAGTCAGCGATAGCACCCGCGTACTTTTGAATCGGCTCTGGAATCGAAAGTCGATGCTGCTTAAGGCGCGATTTAAGATAGGGCCAATCCAAGATCTTAATCGCTTGGAAAATCTCTTTGAGGTCATCTAAGTCTTGAAATCTTTCCGCTGAATTCCGCAGCGCGTAGCACTTTGCCACAATCAGATCCTCAGGTGTAATAACCGGAACCTTCGAAAAACCTAGATCGATTCTATTATGTTGTGCTCGCTCAACTGCATCTTCGATCCAAGGCAGCTCGGGCAGCAAAATGTCGATTAGTCCTTTTGACGAGCCCTTTTCCGGCCGTGAGGTTATTAACACGACGGATTTTCGTTTCCCCTCCTCGGGAGTTGGCGGAATAAAACCGACCACCGGCTGAAAGCCAAGCTGCTTAATGACGCTCTCCGCTAACTTGCGTGATTCGGCTCTGGTGTTAGCGACCATTGCAAAATCGACATCTCGAGTTACCCTCTCTATCTTTCTATAAAGGCTTGCGGCGTGCCCGCCTATTAGACAATAGCTGCAGTCGCTTTTCTCGAAGGCCTTTACAGCTCTTTTTAAGGTTTGAAGAGGAGTTCTCATTTTTTAATCCGGCGGTAAGCGCGATACGTATCGTCCATCCACTGAAACCTTTCCTTAGCAACCTTACTAAATCCTAAAGACCTTCTTTCAAGCCACTCGGCCTCAGATTGCTTCGCTAGAAAGCGAAACGAATCTTGCTCTAAAGGTGTGCTTTTAAGTGATAGGTATCTTCTGTTTCCCCGCCGGTCCTCGTTTAGAAGGCCCACCTTCTTTAATCTTCGAAGAATATCTGATAGCCCCGCAGGGGAAACTCCTGTATCGGCTGCGATCTCTCTTAAATGACGGGGCTCCCGATTACGCAAAAGTGATGCGAGCACCTTGAAGAGCGGTTGTGTTAGAAGGAAATCTGCCAGGCTCACCATTTACAGATTGTACGAAAAGTCGAACAGTTTTTAAAGGATGCAGTTCACAGACCCCTTCCCGTTCTACAAGCGTGAGTGGATAACCCATTCTAAACACTCATTGATTGAAGTCCTATAGACATCTGGTATATTATAGCATACAATAATGGCATAATATGAAATACCACATACTCTTCCCGATTAAGAAACTTCGAGAGTTAAAAAGGCTCTCCGAAAGGGCCTTGGCGGAAGCTGCTGACCTGTCCCGCGGCTGCATCAGAAACATTAAAGCCGGAACAGGCAATAGCACCGTCGAGTCTCTATCCGCCGCAGCGCAAGCTTTGGGAAAGGAGGTTGAAATCATCGTGTCGGATCCAATCTCTATATCTGACTTCAGTACCGTTGCTACAGCATACAAAGTTGAGCGAGACGGTTTTGAATCTTGGAAAATTCACTTTATGGATCTGGTTGATGCGTTCAACAGAACTCTTGATGTGCGCTTGGTGATCATGCCGCCGCCGAAATCGTTCGATAAAAAGCTAGCAGCACTAATGGCTTCTTTAGTGAGATATCTTTGTGAGCAAGTTGAGATAAGTGCTCCTAAATGGAGCGTTAAGAGATATTACTTGCCAAATCCATGGTTTGTATCCGGAGTAGAATCCCTTAAAGCAAGCGCGATTCTTGAATCGCCTACACCGTTTCGAAACAATAATATATTTGTTTTAAATAATTTTGCAGCTCGAGCCTAATGCTAACTTCTAAACAGATTAAAGACCTTTTCGAAAAGCTCAACTCACGGTTAGCTCAAGATGGCGAGTTTGGAGAGATCGGCATAGTTGGTGGAGCGGTAATGTGTCTTGTATACAATGCCAGGCAGGCGACAAAAGATGTGGATGCCGTCTTTGAGCCGGCCAACAAAATCCGCAAAATTGCCGCGCAAATTGCCGAGGAAGATAATCTTCCTGAAGATTGGTTAAATGACGGAGCAAAAGGGTTCATTCAAGCAGGATTCAACAGGCAGGAAGTTCTTGAACTCTCAAATTTACGCGTTTGGGCCCCCGAGCCCAGTTATATGCTCGCTATGAAGTGCATAAGTGCGAGATGGGACAGTAAAGACCGCGAGGATGTGGAGTTTCTGATTGACTTGCTGCGAATAAAAAAAGTAGATCGGGTCTTCGAAATTATAGAGGGGTTTTATCCAAAACAAATAATAGCAGCAAAGACAAAGTTCTTTCTTGAGGAATTATTGAGTTCGTAAGATTCGTATTTGGTAGGAGTAACCGCTATGATCGTAAATTCCGGCGCAGTATCACGACAGCTTCTGAATAGGTGGGAGACGCGATACTTTCAGACAGCGAGGTCACTGATTATGCGCTTGAAGTGGACCTCCCGGCAACCGATTTTACCGCAGAGGAGATCAGAGCTGCCAATGTCTTAGCTAAATCCGGCATCATTACCTTTGACGAAGTAGGCGCGGAGGTTAAGGTATCACTTCTGCTGGAGGGGAGATCTCGCTTTAAACAGATGGTGACGGAGACCGTAGCTCTTCGAAAAAATCGTCTTCCTTCGACGGATTTGGAGTGGGAGTAGATCCAGTTCTCGGCGGTGGCAAAAAAGGTTTGGAAGCCCAATTTTAAAACGGTTGGAGTCCTATCTAGGCGGATATAATTAAGGCCATTGTTCCACCCGCGAGCTTCTAATCCAATAGGAAGTACTTGATCCTAATTCTTCGAACGAACTATGCGGTCAGAAACGTTGGCCAGGTTCTCAAAAAGCGGCTTTGTGTAGCTCCCGCGGTCGATTGTCCAATCAATCAGCGCAGTGTCAACTTTGTCGTGCAGGGTGCGAAATCGATCCAGCACAACCCGCTCTACCGGCTCCAAGGTGCCTTTTGACTCTTTATCTGCCAGCTGCGCGATGTATAGATCGTCAGCATGCTGAAAGACCGCCCTTCTCCGCTGTGAATCAGCCTGCATCTGTTCATAGATTAACCTGCCCTCCGGTTCTCTAGGTACGCCTGGTTCAAATTTCTCTTCCGGTAGCCCCTTCCCAAGGGACGCTGCTATTTCAGCTGCTATAAAATGAGCGCGAGTGCCTATGCCTGTTAGATTGGTATCGTAGGCAGACTGCGGGTTTACTGTTCCCAGCGTAAATAGATGCGAATTAGACTTGGACGCTACGCTACCCTCACCAGCCATTTCGTACTGTGCCGGGAGAAAGTCGTCCCGATTCAGCGCCACAATCTGCTTCGCATCAAAAAGATACGGCGCGAATTGATTGCGCTGAGATGCTCTTTCCTGGTCATACCCAGTCGCGATTATGATCGGGCCGTCACATTCGGTAAGGGGCTGCCACTTCGTTCGAGGAAGCATGGTCTGCGCGGAATCGAGTATGCCGTGTGCTTTAAACTCTACCTCCTGCTCTTTTAGCTGGGTCCAAATCTTATCGTTTTTCGGATTGAGTCTAATAACTGCTTTTCCGCCCTCTCCCGGCATCAGCTCAACTGACGAATCGTCAAACTTTTCCCCCATTTCAAAGAGCCGGACCCGCCCGTCCTTCACAGCGTTCAGGAGGTCCGCCAGGCTTCGCGGAGTTACTGGCGAGCCAAACACTTTGCCAACCTGGGCAAGTGTTATCTTTGCGAACTCCTCGTCAAAGACAGCACGCTCGAAGGGCTCATCTCCCCTTGTGACTATCGGAAACTGCACCTGATAGGGATAGAGCTTTCCTTTGCAATAAAAATCCAGATTACATCCTGGGTTCTGGTCAAGAAAATCGAGCGCAGCTTTAATTGCAGATTCGCCGCTTCCCACTAGAACTGCGCGCGTCCCCTCTTTAAGGCCACGAATATAGCTCTGGATTTCGGGCTGCCCCAGATTTGAGTCGTGAAGAATAACCTTCTTTTGCGGAGCTTCCGAAGGCGTACTTTGATTAGACATCAAAGCTGCGATTTCGTCGGCTTTCTCACGCAACTGCTTTCGATTAAGTAACGTTAATGTATTTTCTTCATTCTGCGCCGCAAATTTCTGAAAAATGTCCGGCAGCCTTGAGTTCTCAACACTTGAGCCTTGCAGCCCTGTTGCGAGCACCAACTTCTGCGCGTATATCTCGTGTCCTTGTGCGGTCTGAACGCACCATAGGTTTCTTTTCGCATCCCACAATGGATAGCGGGGAGATAGCGGCGAATGTTCGATTATAGTAGCGGAGCCTGCCTCAACCGCTTTGTCAGCCAGAGTAGCGAGATAGCTCCAAAAGAGGTTCCTATTGACTGGATAGAGAGGGTCCATCCTCTCCTTGGGGCTCATGCGCTCCGTCCCCAAGCTCATATCTAAGAAATCAGCACGCGCCTGCCTTGCCTTCTCGGCAAAGCCATCTAGTCCGAGCTCCGGCACCACATACTGCATACCGGCATCGGAGAGGACGCTTCTTGAGACCACCTTGTCCCTGGCCAGAGAACTTTGATACTGATTTGTCCTAAGCTCGTGCGTGTGCCCCGCTCCTGCATCGCTAAAAGCTTGGCCCAAGCTCCCAGCTTCAAACAAAACAACGTCCACCCCTCGCTGAGCGAGATGATGTGCGGTGGCAATACCCCCGGGACCTCCGCCAACTACTACCGCCTCACAAATCTGTGGATCTAACCCAGCCGCTTTCCGAAGCCCTTTGAACACCTCCGGCGACTGGTAGTAGGTTTTACTTTTATAAAGCCCGTCGGATGAGTTAAGGGAACTTTCTCTCACAACCCCTAACAGCGCCGACATTGCTTCGACTTCTTCTATGTTCTGCAAAAGTAGTTGGAGACGACTTTCGAATGAACGGCCGCGCGGCGCTGCCGCCTCTGCTGCCCTTAGATCTGCCACAGTACGCTCCACTCTCCTATCGAAGGCTGAATAGTGCCTTCGGGCTTCTACAGGGTCAGTTGTATCGTCCAAAGCCCCCGGCGAAGTCGATTCATAACGCAGCATTTCACCCAAGGTCTCACAAAGGGATCTTACCTTGCCATTGGCTAGTCCCCGAACGGTCACTGCCCTTGCATACTTATTGCCAAAAAGCTTCCTTTCGAAATAATCCCCATACGGTGACAGCTCCTTATCAAACTTTTCCAATAGTGACGAAATTTTTCCGATCTTCCTAAGTAACTCTTGATTGTCCTGACCTGGGAGATCTAGCGCAGTCCGCAGCGATTTTATTGTTTCCTCCCATGTTTTTTCTATTCTGCACGCGTCCTTCCATTTGCTTGCCTTAATGCAGCTTTTAAAGTCTTTATCATCGGGAGAAACCGGGCTTGCGAGCAGATCGACCGCTGCGCCAAGAGCCACTCGTGTCAGACGGTGAATTTCGTTTGGAATCTCCGCAAGCATTGCCAACTTGGCAGAACCTTCATCGATTGCGGCTGACTGCAAACGCTCCCTAAGAGCAGGGTTTTTTACATTTGCAATTAAAGTTTTGAATGGATTGGTCTCAATGAAGACCGAAAGGTCTTCCCTTATCTCCCTATAGCCTTTTAATGTAAGGGAATCAGTGGCCAGATCGTGATGTCGTTCAGATTCAAATTGCCGTGGTTGGTTGAAATCTGCTCCTGGCTTACGCATTTACACTTCCTCTACTTAGTTATTATAGAGGATCCTTTAGAAGTCTCCTAAAACTTAAAGCGGAAGATCTACATCATTATTGCCGTTTTTACGCTGAATTCTAAAGGATTTACCAGATCGCCCTGCCGTAAAAGGAGAACGGCTACCAGCTAGTTTGGCGGCTCAATTTCGAGTGAAAATTTTGACTAGTAATCACATTTCTTTAGAATTAACTCTGCACTTAATCGATTAGTTAAAAGACATAATGAAGATAGGATCTCCCGGACACGCCGTTCCACGAGAGTTAGTGGCGCTCAATGAAAGCGCCCTGCCCCGTCCTCCATCGGCAACCGATTTTGCGGTAGTTGACGACCCAGTACTTGGTCACGTAGAGAGATTTCATCTTTCTAATGGAATACCGGTTACAATTGTGCCGCGCTCCGGCAGTCCGACTGTCACGATACTAGCGACCGTTAATACAGGAACTCTTGATGAAGCAGAGGGCTCTTACGGTGTCGCTCACTATTTAGAGCACGTTGTTCACGAGAAGACAGCGGACTTTCCGGACAAAGGGTCGTTGGCCGAGTTCGTGCAGGCCAGGGGCGCGTCGACTAACGCTTGCACCTCACGGGAACGCACGGCCTATCATATCCAACTGCCGGCAGAGTCGGCTGAGGATGGGCTATATGGGGTGCAGCAACTCCTTTTTCATGCATTAATAACCCCCGATGTAGTGAATCTTCACAGGGGTATAATACTAAGCGAAGCCGGTGATTACCGCGTGGACGGCAAACAGCAGCTTCTTGCTGACATATTCGGCCAGCCCAGCCTATGCAGAGCAATATGCGGTTCTAATGAAGATCTCCATCGAGTTACGGTAGATTCATTAGAGAGCTTTCGGAGCGCTTATTATACGCCGAGTAATATCAGTCTTGTTGTCGTCGGGAAGATATCGCCGGATTTTCCAACACTAATTGAGCGCTATTTTGGCGGCTATCCGGATACTTCGAATGCCCATCAGAGGCAATTTAACGAAGCCAAAGTGCAGATTCCAGCCGACGCACGATTTGACCTATGGGGCTCTTCGCATTCCCGCATAAGCTTCATTTTTCCTACCCCGATCGGCTCAATCGCAGACATGCACTCCTCGAAGGTCCTTCAGCTTATCCTTCATGGAGATACGGATCGCTCCTTTAATGCTATACTTCGAGAACGCTTAGGAATCGCTTACAACGCCTCTGCAACCATGGAAAGGCTTAGGTCTTATTCATGGATCGACCTACGCACTGAGCTTCCGGTAGAAGCCTCCGGTGTTGGAATCTCAACCGTCCGGTCGGCAGTTCAGGATTTTTTGCGAAGACCCTTCACGGAGGAAGACAAGCTTGAAGCCGTCAAACGGCTTAAGTTTCAATTACTCCACGAGGCCGCAGATCCGCTGCAAGCGGCCTTTCAGACGTCCGCATTGCAGCTGACGGTTCCTCATCTGGGCAGGCCGGGGAGGCTGCTGGACTCGCTCTCAAACGTAACTATTGACTCCATTCATAACACTGCGATGCAGGTGCTTGATGATAGCAATATGTTTTTGTTCATCAACGGGGGGCTCGATAACGCATTACTAAAGAAGGTGTATCTCAACGGTACCATTGAGCAAGAAAATAGAGGTTCCGCTACTCGGTTAAATTGAGAACCTATGAAGGCTGATAGGTACATCCGGTAGCCATGCCTGGGTGCAGCAAACCTATACTGGGAATACGGTATCCAATATAGCCGGCAAGAACTTCAAACTTCATCTCTTCAACGAAATTTGATAGTTATCACGATTCCTAACACTCGCTAGATTTCGATTCGCTCTACACCTGCAACGAACCTTCTGCCCTTTTATTTTAAGAACTTCAATAGCTTAGCATTAAAAAGGGCCTTATTCGCCGTGAGGCGGCATGCCCTAGAAAGAGCGCCCTATCGTTCAGCGGTGAGGCGGGGGCGCCGACCGTGTAGTTGACACTTCAAGGAAGAACGATGTCGACGGTTACATTAGGGAAGAACATAAACTCGCTGAAGGTCCAAAGACACCTTTCCGATAACTCATCCTCGCTTTCCAAAAGTTTTCAGGCTCTCTCGAGTGGACTAAGAATAAACCGCGCAAGTGACGATGCCGCCGGACTAGCGGTAGCAACTGCTCTAAAAGCTGATAGCCGCGTTTATGCAAGAGGCATCGCAAATCTCAACGATGGTATGAGCTTACTAAACATCGCTGACGGAGCACTGAACGAGCTTACCACCATAGTAGAAAGGCAGCGTGAACTGGCACAACAGGCTGCTAACGGCTCCTATACCCTGGCACAGCGGAGAGCCCTTAATTCCGAAGCAAATGCTCTTGTCGACGAGTTTAACCGGATAATAAACAGCACTGAGTTCAATGGCCGCCGGCTGCTTGATACCTCAGTTGACAGTCTTAGAATACAGGCGGGTTACGGGGTAGACGGCAGCATAGAGTCCGGCCTTACGGAAGAACTTGCCCGAAATATAGGCGACGGCACTTTTCAGGCGGTCACGAGTTATCAAGCGGCCGGCACAATCGCGGACCTGGAAACTGCGGACTTAAATGGCGACGGTGTTCTTGATCTGGTGGCGGGACAAACTAATACGGGAGTTAGCGTATTACTCGGCAACAGTGACGGCAGCTTCAATGTCCGCACAGTCTATCAGACTCTCGGCACCGATACAGAAGAGGTTGAAATTGCGGATTTTAACAATGACGGGGTCCTAGATCTTATCACCTCCTCGAGCAGCGGGGGCGACCAATCGATAAATGTCTTTCTCGGCAACGGCAACGGCACCTTTAGAGCAGCCCAGAGCTGGGAAATGGTTGGGGTCGGCAGCGGAAGGGCCGGTGAACCGGCAGATCTAAATAATGACGGGTTCCTCGACCTTATATATGCCACAAGCGCCGGAGTTGCGGTGCGTTTAGGGAATGGAGATGGTACTTTCAAAGCAGCCTCCTCGTTTACTACAGCCACGATTTTAGTGTCTAGAGTTAGCCCGGGAGATATCAACGGGGACGGGATTGTTGATCTAATAACCAACGGTAGCGGGAACGAGGTTCACGTGCTGATTGGAAAGGGTGATGGCACCTTCAATACCTCCGTCCGCAACGTAGTATCTGCATCTCCAACCAGAGTGGTAGTAGAAGACTTCAACAGAGATGGATTTGATGACGTTCTTATTGACGGGCCCGCTTCCACGCTAAAAGTGCTAATAGGCAATGGAGACGGGCGTTTCACGACCTACACTTACTCCTCTCCTACTCAGGCATTTGCGATCGATGCGGTCGATTACAATGGAGACGGTATTGTTGATCTAGTTTCGAGCGCTAGCGGCATGGGCAGCGTGGGAATTCTTCTCGGCAATGCCGACGGAACTTTTAATGCCTACATAACGGTTCCCGACCAGCACGGCGATAAATTGGCTTTCGGCGATTTCAACGGGGATGGAGCTTTAGATTTCGCGTCAAGTTTTTCAAGTAGTGGTGCCAGAGTATCATTGGCAAATACGGAGCGCACCAGTACACTCCAATATCTTAATATTAATACCCGCGCGGGCGCTCTTGAAGCGCTGCCTGTCTTGGAAGGTGCGCTCACTAGAATAGCTCTTGAACGAGGCGAGATCGGCGCGACTATGGGGCGCTATTCTGTTGCTTTGGCTAATCTGGCCGCTGCCACAGACAATTTTGATGCCGCCTACGGACGTATTGTTAGCGTCGATGTTGCTGAAGAAGTAGGAAAGATGTCCCGTCTTCAGATCTTGCAAAACGCTGCAACTGCCATTTTGGCCCAGGCCAATATCGCTCCAAACATTGCTCTGCAACTTCTTGGTGACTCGGGTTAGAACTAGCCATGCTGCCTATTTGCACCGCGCGTACAAGGCATCCCTCCAGGTGCGAAGATAGACCGAGGTGACAGCACCCAAGAACTCATGATTCTCCTCGAGAGCCTCATATTCGGCCACTAGTGCCTCGAACTGCTCCAGTGCCGATAGGTCGTCTCCTCTCGCAATCAACGCTTCACCCACTGCCAGCCGGAGATCAAGACTGCGAGGGTACAACAGCAGAAGCTCCACCCCGGCGTCAGCTAGTCGATGTTGTTCCTTTAGCTGAGGGAGGAAAATTTTAAGCACCGCCTGACGGTAGTGAGTCTGCGCAAAGTTCTCAAATTGTTTGAGGCGTGAGATGAAGCTCTGCCACTCATCTGGTAATGAGTCGCTCGCCGTCAAAGCTGCGAGGATAAGCAGGTCAAAACGGAGGTCGCGCGGATGGTGCTTTTTTACCTCGGCGATCCTGCGGATGGCCTGAGACGGGTCTTTAAGCCAGAATTTCTTAATAAGTTCGATGGCGAGATTGGCATCCTCAGGGTTCTCTTCCAAGGCAAGCTCAAGGGCGACTTTCGCACCGCTTTCGTCACCGTTTTGTATAGCCTGCTCAGCAGCCAGAAACGCTAGCTTTCCCTTGGAATCTTTCTGGCGCGTGCCGTGCACCTCATTATATCCAGTATTGAAGGACGCCAGTTCATGCAGCGGATTTGGAGGAAGATACTGCCCATAAAGAAGCAATCTGGAGAGATCCTTACTACCTAAGCGGCTATCACACACATAGTTGTAACACTTCGTCACTTGCTCTTTGAGAGCATCACCATTCTTCCAATACGACTCGACCAACGAATAAAGCTCCTCCCGCGAACTGAAGCTTTTAAGTCCCGTGGCATTTAAGAAATTTTGATATGGCAGTAGGCCAGCAAGCAGCGGCAAGGCTCCTCCAGCGGCCATCTCTACTGCCTTGATGTCGCTGCGGCAGCGGTTATAGGGGTTGTCGATAAGCGGAGCAAGTCCAATTTGAACCTTATGCCAAAACCTCAGATACTCCCCTACCGTGCCCCAAGGGGTATAGGTCATCCGCTCAGGCGGAAGCTTAAGCATGTAAGGTATGGCTTCATTGCCCATAACATGAAAGGTCAGTTGGGGGATGGCGTCCATTAACTTTCTGATTACGGGAACGATCGAGAGGATATCTGGAAAGTGGCCTCCTGAACCGGCCCATCCGACGTGAAACTTGCCGTCCGCTCCTCTCTTGGCAAGTTTAAGCGGCTCGGGAGAGAGCGCGAGCTGATTGGGAAGGATATGAATAGGCACGTCGAGTTTGCCCGCAAAAAGCTGGTTAAGCCCCTCCCCTGTGACTATAAGCGCATCGCAATTTTCGATTAGCTTCCGATAAATCTCCCTTATTTGAAAAGAGCTCCACTTCTGAAAAACAGGTGAACTCGCGGGCGGATCATAAAAATTATCATTAAACTCTATTAAGGTCTTTTTCCCCGCTTGCCGCCGCCGCCGAATGATTGGAAACAGGTCGACATCGTTAGACTGATAAATGACAAGCAGATCGGCCTTCTCGCATAACGAGAACCGCTCAAGAGCATGCGCGTCTACATTAATGACTCTCCAAGCCGGAGCCTGCTTGGCCAGATGCTTTGCCGGCCACTCCATCCTATAGTGGCTGTCGCCGCCGCCATCGAGCTGCACTGTTTGGACAATAGAGTACTGTTCCTGCGCCTTTTGCACCTAAAGCTTTCTCCTTTCCATTCCCATTATATGAGTATAGTGTAATAGCGAATGTTGCTGCGGTCTAGCTTTGAAGAGCACTGTTAATAGGCTGAGCTTCAATGTTTTTAGGACTGCTATCGATCGCCGGAATCACCCTGCGTAGATGCGCCGGCCGCCTTTAGTTGCATGCTACGGCTATGAAATTGGATCTTGGATGCGGAGCGAGTAAACACCCTGGGTATCTCGGCGTAGACATCGCTGAGCTCCCTGGAGTGGACATAGTCGCCGACCTTTTCTCATTTCCATGGCCCTTCGAAAGCGAATCGGTTGAGGAGATTTTAGCCTCGCATTTTGTGGAGCATGTTCCCGACCTAATTAAGTTCATGAACGAGGCTTACCGCATTACAAAGCCCGGAGGGCAGGTCAAAATCATTGTCCCTTATTATACTTCTATCCGGTGCTGGCAGGATCCGACCCATGTTAGGGCCATTTCACAAGACAGCTTTCTTTACTTTAATAAGAAGTGGCGTGAAGCTAATAAACTAACCCATTATCCGATTACAGCCGACTTTGACTTTGAGATTACCTATCTTCTCGAGAAGAGCTGGCGCGAGAAGGCTAAAGATCCCGAGTCTAGGGCCGAAATCGAGTATGCGATCAAACATTATTGGAACGTGGTCGATGACATGCTTGCGGTTCTAACTAGGCGGTAGATCCGGGAGCCCGGCCATCACTCATTCTTACCCAGTGCTACCGTCAGTCTGCCTAATGATATAAGATCCGCCAGTGCGATTATTGATGATAATGGGAGTTGGCCGCGCAATATTCGGCCATTCTTAGCTCCAGCGCGAAGGGCACAAGTGTTGGAACACATCTTGAAGTGCTCCACTGGACATTTCGCTAGATCTTTTTCACGAACTGCGATTTAAGCTTCATTGCGCCGATCCCATCTATGTAGCAGTCAATGTCATGATCGCCCTCCACGAGGCGAATGTTCTTAACCTTTGTGCCGACCTTAACCACAGAAGATGCGCCTTTGACCTTTAGGTCTTTTATGACCGTGATGGAGTCGCCATCTTGAAGCGTGTTGCCGTTTGCATCTTTGACTACCTTGGGAGTCTCTGGTGGTACCTCTTCGGCATGGATCGGCCACTCGTGGGCGCACTCGGGGCAAACGTACATTGCTTGATCCTCATAGGTATATGAAGAGCTGCATTTGGGACAATTAGGAAGGTCAGCCATAGTGCCTTTATATCGAAACGCTGAATTGCCATATAAGTATATTGCGAACTCATTAAAAATCCACCTTTCCGAAGCTAGTATGGGCACCCGCTCCGCTTTATGTCATCAGGTGGAGAAATCAGTTGCTTATAGAGAGAAGATTTACAGCAAGCGCCGGTTGCTGGTTGGCCTGTGCTAACACGGCAGTTGCCATCAGTTCCCTTGAGGTCACGTATCTAAAGCTTTTCTCAGTTGATATTACTGATCGAGTCAAGCCGTATGTGACCGAACGCGGAATCGATATCGCGAAAGCCGATCTCCCAAGTGGAAGTCACAAGGTCAGGTTCTCCATCCGCGACATTCAAAACAACCTGACTGAGAGGACCCTGAGGATAAAGATCGTCTAGCTCTAAATGCCCGATAAGTACAATTTCAAGACGGCCGCAAGACGACAAGCAGTGCTGTTTACTTCGTCAACTCGGTATCGATTAAGAAGCCGCGTGGTAAACGGTGCAGTTTTGTTTATTCCATCATTGCAAACGGCACAGAGTCTTCCCAAAGCCCAAAGGGTAAATGAGACTACTGAACCAGTTGGCCTGCTTCTACAAACGTTTCGGGCCGCGCCATTTTTTGCTCTAGGAGCTGCCTGCATTCGTTACAGTCACAGGCATTCTCCTTGAGAATCTCAATTTCACGCTTATGCCAAGAAACGGGCGTGGGAAGGTGCCGGGCGGTAATCTTTATGTGCTTTCGTGAAATTCCTGCTCGAATCCTGCCTGCCGACAACATCAAAAAGTCGCCAACAACTCCATCCACACGATACATCCCCGCCGGTGGTGTGCCAAAGAGTGATGTAATTGAGATTACTTCCCCTACCCTTATGCGATCTTTCTTTCTGCGTGCTTTCTGAGCCATATCTGCCTCTCTTCTGATAGTATTGCGCCCTTTTGGGCACCCACTTCCATTCTCGGCGGTATCAATCGAAAGTTTCCTCTAAAGATCGAAAAAATCGTATTTTGCGCCAACTTTTTTTGTGAAATTCTCAAGAATCCGGCCTAATAATTCTAAGGGGTTCCGTATTAACAAGGAGGGGCAGACAATGCTTTATAGGATAACAGCGGCAATCGTTTTGACATTCGCACCGGCCTCCTTATGCGCCGAAGATAAGCCCTTCGCCAATAGCAAAGCCTTTTCAGCTTTCAATCTGATATCTGAACTGTTTTCCGCAAAAAGCTCGGATGCCGAGAGATACTCCGCTGCAAAGCTGGTAGAGAAGCTCCGCGCTCAGGGGACATCCTTCTCAGTTCATTTTAAGGAGATCAACGAGTCGACCTCTCTTAGTAATGAATTGTACCTGACTAAGCCCAAGGCCATTGTCGTAATCGCCATCGGCCAGGAGGTCTACCTCTGGAATCCTATCGACAGAGAAAACACTGATATGTTCTTTACCGAATAAGTGGCTCTATTCAATTACGACTATCGCACAGAAATGATTGCAGGACAGGTCAGCAATTCGAACAGCTCAGGCAACTGATTTTCGAACTCAAGCACCTTGGGGTCTTCGTCCCTAAAGTCCAGTCGCAACAAGGCAGAACGCTTTGTCAACAACGTCACCCCCTCCCCTCCTATAGTTCGATGAATAAAGAGCTGAGTGAAGCGGGGGATGTCGAATACCTTTTCAACCGAGTCGCCCGAAAGAAAAGAAAGCTTCAGAAACCCCTTGCCAGCCTTCTCGATTATTCCTAATAGCGGCGTTTTGCCGTCCAAGCTGGTTGAAACTAGCGATAGCGGTCGCGCTGTCAGTAACTGCTCTCTTTCCCGAACTAGGCCAGTGCCCGCCCCCTTAAGATTCTTTGCGGTAGAATAAGTGTGTAGCGCGAAGCTCCTGCCGCCCGCTACGCTGCCGGTACCCGGCACTTTGGCGAGCATTATAAGCTCATCTCCGGGGCTTCCGTTCATTTCCGAGCATAAGATTTCCCTTGCATTTCTTATCATATGTGGAAGCTTGATCCTCTTCCCCTTCATCGTGGTGGTGTTGAAATACCTTAGGTTTTTTCCTTTTGATATAACAGCCAGATCATCGCCTCCGTCGCCATCAATATCGCATCCGCTTAACGCGAGATCACCCGAATTCCCGAATACAAACGTTCTAACCTTTTTTGCCTTTAAGTTTGCAAACGACCACTTCAGCTCCCGGCCCGGTGTAATGAATCCTAAATCCGTTTTTCCGTCCCCGTCATAGTCCGCGGAGATCGGAACGGAGCCTGCTTCTCCAAACTGAGCGAACGTCTCTTTTCCGCTTTTCGACAACTTTATATGGAAACGATGCGAGCTGCCCGAGCGTTCGATCAACGCGATATCGCTTTGGCCGTCACCATCATAGTCTGAACAGATCTTTGTTTTCTGATAATCTCCTGGAACGGTTTCAATAGGAGTGGGAGATCCGGTCGAAACGGTAATTGGAGTCGGAGTGCCGGAGGGGCGCTCCACCATGGTGGTAGCGGTCGCTGAGGCCGTTGCGGTCGGTGTAACTGTTAGAGCTGGCGTAGCGGTTTGAGTGTATGTAGGAGTTCTAGTGGGAGTGGCTGTTGGGGTAGCCGTCCTAGCAGCGGTTCGGGTGGCGGTGGGAGTTGCCGTGCTGACAGCGGTCCTAGTTGCTGTTCTTGTTGCCGTAGCAGTACGGGTGGGTGTTCGGGTAGCTGTTCTTGTGGCCGTAGGAGTAGCGGTTGGTGTAGCGGGAGGAGAGGCGCCCTCCCTTTTTATATACAGAGCTACTTCGCTGCCAATTACAGCTGGGACCGTAAAAGTAGTGTCTCCACCGGTAACAATAGTATCGGATTGGACCACAGAAGCACCTGTAGCGGGACTAAACCAGAATAAATTATAGCGACCGCTCGCTAGTTGACGCACGCCGAGTGAACCTTGACTTGAAGAGGCATACGCAATGTAAGCGCTCGCAGGTGAGGCTAAGAGGTACTGCGTGCCGCCGTAGGCTAAATCATCACGCGGCGCCATTTTGTAAAAATCAGTCGCTTCCATGAATACTCTGAGCCTACCAGCATCCCTCAAGTGATCCAGCGGAGTACTGGCGATGTTCATATTGTATACCATCACATGCGCTCCTCCCATCGCTGCCGCCCAGCTCTTATGCCTCACTGATGCACGATCGGAGGAGTAATGCCCCGCGGCTTCCGCCATATTGATGCTATAGCGGCCGGAGGCGTTGTTGCGTGCCGTCAACATTCCTTGATGAAGGAGCTCGGCGGTGTTGACATTGTACTGGATTGCGAACTGATCGATGTTCGGATCGTCGGCAAACTCCGTAAAAGTCAATTTGCTTAGCCTGTGGACGGCGATCGGATGGGCATGGGTATCGGCCTTACGGACTACATCGGCGATCTTTTTGGCGTGCGGCACATAATCACTTCCCATCTCCTCCACTTCCTCCATAATTACCCAGACGAGGTGTTTGTGGTGCTTGAAGCGATTAACAAGTGCCTCAATGAAATATCGCTCTTGAGGGTGAAGATCTCCCGAAGAATCAAGCGGCCAGCCAAGATTTGCCGCAACTTTAACGGCATCATCATAGAAGAAAAAGTAGGCCACTACCCCTTGATTATCCATGGCGCTCAGCCAAGTCTCCCACTGGTTTAAAATATCTTCATCAAGTGGGTTTGCCGGATTAGAGTTTATGAAAGGGTTGTGGTCTGCCGCTCCGTCGCCACCATGCGAACGGATAGCTTGAAAATAGATAGAGTTCGCACTCGTACCTGTGAGCTTATTTATTAAGTTTAACTGATCGCCGCTCCGTGTCCCATCGGGTTGCCGCGTTCCTCTATAGAGGAAGTCCTCGGGATCGCCCGGCCCGCTCATGAAGAACGGATCGAGCTCTCCATCTTGATTGTTGTCGCGGTTATAGACCAGTTGAGACGGGTCCTGAGGATGCACTCTTATCTGTCCGGGCAGAGGGCCGCTCAGTACTGCATCTTTAAGAAGCTTAAGATTAAGATTCATTCCCGCTGATGCATTGCCCGGGTCAAAACTGCCCCAACTTCCGCGAGCGGCTACGACCATACCAAGGCTCGGGATTACGGTTACTATCTCACGGTCGAAATGTCCGTTGGCTTGGAAGGTGTCAGGGGGAGCATCAGGCCAGGTGCGCACTCCATTTACCGCAGAGTTAAACCACCATCCATATCCGTATCGGCCCGGTCCGTGTTGAGTCTGATTTGTGCCCCCTCCTATGGTTCCTACTGCCAGGTAATCATCAAGTCCACCGGCAGTTCGTACCGTCGTGCTGGGCACAACCGGACGCATATAGCTATCGAAGTATGCGCTGGGAAGCATCTGCTCATTTCGCCACCTTCCTTTATTAAGCCAGAACCACCCTATACGAGCCATATCGCGCGGTGAGGTCGAGATGCCAAATCCTCCGCGTGAACTATAAAGCGATCCATCCTGGAATCCCAACACTCCAAGCCTCCCGGGATTTAGCGCTGCCGTATTGGCCGTCTCATCGAACGCGCCGTTAAAGAGTGCCAAGGAATAGAGTTTAATTGCATAATCATTATACCCCCATCTGGCGCCCGGCAGCTCAGGGAGTGCATATCCGCTCACCATGTTGGCCAAATGATTGAACGTCATCACTTGATCCTCAGGTTTGAGCCCCTTACCGATTGCATCGATGACAAATGGATCAACAGCAGCATCGACAGAAGAGATCAATCCTTCCTTGAGGGCGAACATTAATAGTGTGCTTGTAACGGGCTTGAAAGCTGAGGCCCAATCAGCCTTTGCTGATAACGATCCCCAACTCTTCACAAGATAGCCGTCCTTTATAATGCACCCCTGTCCACCAACATTCGAGATGAACTGATTGAGTTTTGCGTCATCGAGATTAACCTCGGAAGGCGTGCGCACATCCCATTCAGCACCGGGGAAAACCTGAGCCTCAAGAGGGCTCGCTGTCAGCAATAGGAAGCCGAAGACTATGCAGGTGCAGATTCTGAAAGCAGTAAGAGAATTTCGCATGACAACAACAAGCACCATTTACATTCGCTATCCCGGGGAGATATCTCGGCGGGACGGCTGTCGCAATACAGCAAATAAGCTGAATAACTTCAACTTTGCAGATTCTATGCCAAGAGAATACGACTTTGGCGGTAGGGTGGTTCCCCCGAATCTGAAAGAGCCGACCCAGAAGCTACCGGGCAGCAGCATGATAGGGTAGCCCTGGCGTTACACGTTCACCACACGGTGACATATAAGAAATTTTGACTGGACTAACTCCGATTCACCTGTTAATGCATACTCTTGATGCATTCCACCGGTGGCAAATTACCTATCAGGCTATTCCAATGAAACTAATTACTCTCGTGACACTTTCCGTTGTATTAGTGATCAGCGGCTGCAGCTCTGCACAGCATCACCGCCAAGCCGTATCGGCTGATGCTGATCTTACGGTAGGAAAGGTCCAACGCGAGATACGGGTCGGAATGTCGGGAGCGGACGTTGCGGCTGTCCTTGGCTCCCCTAATATTGTGAGCACCGACGAGCAACGCCGGGAGGTATGGATCTATGATAAGATTGCTACCGATAATGTTTACTCCTCCGATAGCGGAGGAGTCTCTGCCCTTATACTTGGCGGAGGCCCTGTAGGTGCGGGATTGCTCGGCGGCGCAGGGAGCACTGGATACTCTGCGGGGTCCGGTGCTAGCTCCAGGTCACAGCGTACCCTTACTGTCATCATCAAGTTCAACGAACAAGGCAAAGTTAGAGATTTCGCATACCATACCTCGAGGTTCTAGTGATGGCACGCCCCTTTCTAATGATGTTGCTGATCGCATTCTCCCTGCCGGCTTGCACCCCGCGTATTCCGAGAGATGCGCTAATGCTGCAACCAGAGAGCTTGGCGCTGCGGCAGCTCCAGACCAGGCGCTTTGACACCGCTAAAGAGAAAGATCTCCTTCAGGCATCGGCTGCTGTGCTTCAGGATCTCGGATTTAACATCGATGAATCAGAGACTGAGCTGGGTGTAATAGTGGGATCGAAGAGTCGTGATGCCACCGATGCCGGACAAGTTGTCGGAGCCGTTGTTTTTGCGATCATATTCAATACCCGAGTAGACGTCGACAAAGAGCAAAAGATCCGGGCATCGGTTGTTTCTGCGCAGCACGAGAACTCCACGAGCCTTCGAGTCACCTTTCAAAGAATTGTTTGGAACACACGGAACGAGATCTCAAAAACAGAAAGCATTGAGGATCCGGAGGTCTATCAGGAATTTTTAGAGAAATTGTCGAAGTCCGTGTTTTTAGAAGCCCATTCAATATAAGCAGGAGAATAGATGAAACGAATTATTCTTTATGCCGCAATCGCGGCGATCTTTTCAAGCTGCGTTAACAACCGGGATAGGATTTTAGATAGCGACCAGTCTCAGGTAGCCCTGCTGCAGATTCTGACTCGCGCCTTCGATACCACCGATCAATGTAAGACGCTGCGGACGATAATTTCTACTCTTCCAGATTTGTGATTCGTAATAGACAAGGCCGATCACGGTCTCGGATCGGTTAGCGGTACTAAACTCGATGGCTATCGGCTTCGAATGACAGTCACAGCCAGGCCTCGGGGGAGCACTCAAACCCTGATACGGGCAAACGCCCAATACAACATTCACCCTGTTTCGGATCCTCTCCCCTACCAGCAATTTTTCACGGCCCTTGAGAAGTCGATGTTTTTGACAGCGCACAATGTGGACTAATTAAAGCTCTCCCTACGTTTCAACTCCGGCTTTACTTAATGGGATGGCTCCAAGGGCAATACGCGTGCTAGTTATAGGATGTAGTTGGTCTAAATAGTTACTCATTAGATCGCCATTAGTGGCGATCTATTGCCCGTTGGGAGAACACATGAACAAGCTAGGTACATTTCTAATCACAGGCCTTTTAGTAGTTACTCTCTCTACTAAGGTATCGGCTCAGAATCTTTCCACCGATAAGAAGGAGTGGATTAGCACCGCTGCCTCCAACAGCCTGGAAAAAGCTAAGGGACTTTTCAAATTCGGGAGAGTCATCAGCACTAAGTCGGAAGAGACGAATATCCATGCTCACTACAAGGCAAAGCCTTTTCAGGCATTGAAGAACTACACGTACTCAGGGCAGTTCCGCATTGCTAATGCAGATGGGGGAATTGGCGTAACATTTCACTCAAAGTATCCATCAGAGGATCAGTACTACAGACTGCGCTCTTTCCCCGGAGATCCCTCTTTCAAAATTGCCCCGCATCCAGACGGAATTCAGAATATAACTGAGGGGGATATAGATACCGAAGTCGCTCCTTCGCCAGGCAAATGGTATAATTTTAAGGTTATGGTAAGAACTACGAAAAAGAGCACCCGCATTCGGGCGAAAGTTTGGAGGATAAACGGCAAAGAGCCCGGCTGGCAGATCGATTGCTCCGATTCAAGCGATATTCGCATCAAGACAGGCAAGCTGGGACTATGGAGCCTAGGTAGCGGCAAGAAAGAGTGGCGTAACTTAGCTATCGCCCGCTAGCTTCCTACAATCGAACATCCAAGCTATTTTGACCGATAAGTTCCTGGCGGTTGTCACTCAAGGAGTGACGGAGCTAATTTCTGGGCCTGAACCGATTAAGGAGAATATAATTGGCAACAGTCCTGCCCATCTTAATCCCTTCGGTCTTATCAAAGCTCCAATGAATTCCTAAGTAGATGCGGCTCTGACCGTTCTCCTCTTCCGCTTGCGAGAGCGTCTTGAATGAGCGGGGCTTTTTGGGGCGGACCACTCCGTCATTACCAGGAGTGATGCCGTTCATTTCATCAGAGACGAAGGTAAAGCTGATGTTGTCGGTGCCTAGTATATTCCTTAGTGTTTGAAATACGGCTCCGCCAAAGGTGGCATGCCCCGAAACATATGCCGGAAAAGGCGGCGTAAAGTTTGGACCGCTAAGATTTGAGGCAGGCGCGCCAAGGGGCGTCCAATTTTCTATTCGAGGTGTGTTCGGATTATTATCCAAGTGCCCCTGACGAATCGCGGTAATTGGGCGCCAGATGTTGTAGTGATACTTTGTCTCCCATGAGGCTAACCCTGCATCGGCCATGGACACGTTTACAAGAGCCAGCATGCGGGTAAGCTCTACGACATCCGTCAGACCTTCCTGATTGGCGATATGCATCGCAATCTGATTGAAGAGCTTGGGCGGGGCACAAAGTGAGGGAGTGCCATCGTAAGCCCAGAATATTCCTGCCTCAGTTTGGTCCTGAGTTCTCTCAGTCGGAGTGGTCTTTCCGTCACCACCAAGCCGGAGAACTTCGGCATAAGCTTCCGCATACTCGTCACTGGTCAGCGCCGGGAACGGCTTTGAACGCACGACCGAGGCGCTTGGGATAATAAAGGGGCGTACCTTGTACCAGTTGGCGCCAAGCGGAGTTTGATCGGGGTTAATCGGATCAATGCTCCAGAACCCGGGCCCTTCCCTGAATTCATAAGGCTCATCTTGAGACAGCGCGTCGGAGCCGTCGTTTGCGCGATCAGCAAGGATTAATCTGGCGGCTTCCTTTCCAAGGTGGATCCCGTCCTCTTTGGCCTGATCATTGGGAATACCTGCCAAGTCCGTTAAGAGCTCTTTGGCGAAGTCGCTTGCTTGCGACGGATAAAGCTTAGATAAAGTCTCATAGGATGCATAGGCAATGGCGGCGTCTACCGAAGCGCCGGGCCTAGTTTCGTTAAGCAAATACGGCTCGTAGCGCTGTCCGGTAGCTGCGTTCACCGCATCAAATATCGCTATGTGCACTATCGCCATAGCCCTTGCGGATCTGACCGGTCCCAGCTGCTCTTTCGTCCCAAGTGCCGTATGGTCGAAACCGCTGGCATTTATCGCTACATGGTTCCAGTGCCCGGCCATAGTGCGAAGAAGCGGATTGTCCTCCGGATTAACTGTGGGCTGAATAGTCGGAATCGGGGTCGGAACGATACCCTTTCCTCCCGAACAATCCATTGCGTGCAACGCCGCTGTCCCGTTTAGGTTTGCGTTATAAAGCTTGGTAGATTTATTTCTCAGCTTCTTGGCCGATTTCACTGCGCGAGTGCCTTTTGACTTTGAGAGTTTAGTAGCGACCTTTTCCGCAAGTTTTTTTAGAGCCGACGAAGCCTGAGTGTAGGCCGCTGTTGATGCAGTGAAATTTACTTTGCTACAGGCGCTGTCAGACTGGCAGGACTGAATTTCAAAAGGCACCGAGAGCACTATTCTGAGCGCATTATTATAAGCGGTATCAGCAGCGGTAGTACTCTTCCTTGCAAAACGTCTCTCTTTCTTAGAGATGGCTCTAAGGTTTCTTAGGCCGTTCATTATGGCTTTGCGTTGTAAGCTAACGCCCGAATCAAGCTCTGTCAGGATGGATGATACTTCACAAGTAGGGCTCTGCGCGAAGGCAGGGGATGCAATCAATAGACAGAAAGATAAAATGAAGGATTTGAATATTTTCATCACTACAACTATCCACGTAAAAAGCTATCGCTCGGGCATCCGAGACAAGCGTTAATCTCTCTTGAAAATTGAGTTTAGAACGACCTATAGAAAACCTGTCCGAACGGACATGCAAGCATTATAAAGAAATTAAAAACTTATGTAAGATCATCTCTGCATCTATAAAATTTATTAATGACTTCAATGCGTAAGAGGATCTCGATGATTTTTATTTTTCGAATCAGGCGACATCTTTCCCTCTTTCTAAGATTCTGGAGCAGTTGGCAGCATTATCTTGCACCTACTCGGCAGGATTATCACAGAATGCAGAATGTATCTTAGGCCTTTATTCCGGGCATATCGTGTACATGATAGAACACCAGCGGCCACTAAAGATCGATACACCTATCTCATCAGGAACGGATGCTGCTCCTCTCCGCTCTGAAGGCCAGCTATATTTGATCGGATCTCAGCTTCATTCCTTCAAACCCGACTCAGACTGGGACTTCGTGCTGAGAGACGATTCTCTACTGTCACAACTGCCCCGCCCCTTCCCCTCCGATAATCCGATGCTTACACAGAACGGAGTGATCGGATTTCACCGTCTCCATCATGATTGGTCAAAAACCGCGTGGCGTGCCCTGGGGGGGGACTCAGTTATTGAAGCTTTGAAAGGAGCGGTAGTCGAGCAAGCAGTTTCAAGTTATCCCTTGCTCACCGCCGAGAATCTTGATCTTTTGCTTTATATTCCACCAGAGGTGAGTCCGAACACTTGGGCTCTAAGGCTTAAATGGAGCGACCTGCCTGCCGCCAAAAATTTTATAATTCATGAGATTATGAATCAGCCGGACTATGACCCCGATGAAAGAGTGCTGAAGATGGCAAGAGTGTCGCAAATCTCGGCACTGAAGAGAGCCGATGAAATTTATAAGGAGCTGGAGTTAATGCGTCAGAATTCCGGATGCAAGATTCCCAAATCGCTCGAACGCTATTCAGCTCTTGGCCGAATTGACCGCGATATGCTTTTAGGAACCGAGCGCCTGCCCGATCTCACCGGACTGCCGTAATGCACCCCGCTCTCACCGGCTAACGGTTCTCTGTCGTCAGACGCCTATTTTGCAAAGTCCATGTAATGCATGACACGCAATATTGCACAGCTGGCATCAAAGGTTACCAAAGTTCAGGCATTACAATGCAAAGACTTGTCGCCATTACTTGGCATTCTTTATGCATTCCTCTTAAAACGCGGGATTTAAGGTAGCTCCCCCTGCACCCAGGTACCTATACTCCGCCTACCCTTCTTTGTTCGAATGTTATGAGGATGCCATGAATAGTACCCGGCCAAATAAGCTCAGCTCCAAGATCGCACTGAGATCAGTAATAGAACGGTATCTATTAAGGGAGGCTCTGGAAGCGATCCTTCTCTGTATGTTCGAGCAAGAGAACCCGGGAGCTACAATGCACCAAGAACAGATCAATGTCCGGTCTCGGATTGGTAGTTTACGAATGAAATCGCCCTTTACTGATTCTCTCTCGTTCTTGTTATCCGGACCTAAATTGAAACTGAAACCCGATGTGAAATATTTCTTAGCTCTGCCATTCTGCGACGCCGTCAACATGCGGCGATTTATGAGCGAAATTCTAGGTGAACCCCCAACTGATCAACTTATACACAGCTTTGGATATGAGCTTTCACGCCGCATCCAGTCGCTACACACTACTCCGCTCGCCTCCGAATGGCAGTCGCTATTGATAGGGACTTTACGCGTAACAGCTCCTAGTAGCTGCCCTCATCCGCTCGAACTGGATTATTGCATCGGAAGGGCTGAATCCGGCGAAACCGTAATCCTAGGCCTATGGGACCCAGCGAATAAAGAGCCGAACCGCTGGAGAAATATATGTAACCAGCTTAAGGGCCGTGGTCTTGAACGGTCGCAAAGTGTGATTACCGATGAGGCCGTAGGTTCTGCCAACGCATTCATCACCATCCTAAACCCGGATATAGGAGACGATGTCTTCCGAGATGACGCAACAGAGAATTCAACTCCCGTTCCCACAATACTTCTAGAACACGCTCTACCGGAGGATGCAGAGATAGAAGAAGTTATGAGCCACAAGGAAGAATTAATACCGGTGCGACCTACCGCTCATATGAGCGCTCCCAGCCTAGTACTTCCATCGATCGCCTTTGTTCTGCTCGTACTATTTGGCGGATTCTACTCAAGCGCCAAGGAAAGCATAGCGTCTTCCCTATCGGCAAGTACGGCAGAATCTGCACATACAGGCAGCCTCTCTCCCACCGGCTCTCAACTAGTTGGCCCGCTAGAGAGGCAAATCCTGAAGGAGCTCAAGGACCATGCATCAGAGAGTGAGAATATAGCCGCCATCATAAGAGTAGCTGCTCATAGCCAGAACGGCGAGATACTCGAAGAGCTGATTAATCTTAGTGATCATCAGGATTCTGTCGTGCGGGCTTCAGTGGCCCAGGCGATTGCTTACGGTTCAGAGGTTTCATCCCCAAAAAGAATGAGATCTCTCCTTCGGCTGCTGGTCGACCCGGACTTTCTTGTTCGCGGAATGGCAGCGAAATCCCTGGGCAAGATAGGCACTGCGGATGCAATTGAGGCGCTGCAATTACGATTAAAATATGAAGATAACGGTGTGGTTAGGCGAGTGATTGAAAAGTTGGTGAGAGAAAAAGGATTCGTTTTCAGCCGATGATTCTCTCCTTGCTTTGCTCTCGCCGCGATCACCCTTGCTCTACAAGGTAAAAAAGCTTTCTGGCAGCGCTTTTGTCTAGCCATACACCGCCTGAAATCTTACACCGCTGATGTTGGTGTTTATCGATAAAGCTTTGGTGACAAGTTTGATCGTAATGGTAATGCTTAGCGGATATGAGAATTTCATTAGTCGTATAGATGTCGATGGTTCGAACCATACACTTTCATGGCTGGGTAAGTTAGACCCGGGAAGTATCAAGGTAAAAGTAGCCTCGTCAATCGTTGCTATCTCATCAATTCACCTGCTGCAAGTCTTCCTGAATATAAGCCAAGCCAAGGAACAGTGGCATGTGGTATGGCAAACACTTATCCATATGGCCTTTGTACTCTCTGCTGTTCTCTTGGGATATCTTTCGCTGCTTACCCATCATGATGGAGACTAAGAGGCGTGTGGGGAGGCTCTTCTGGCAGGAGGCATTTTTAAGAAAGCGGCAAGCTACCGGTGGAGCACTTTCGAGTTTTGCGTAGAACTCTCTTAAGGCTGCGGTAACGCTTTTTCATTAAGTCACGCTTACTACTCAATGATAGGCCTGCTCTTGCCTTCGCTAATTTCTTCTTGATAAATGTGATTGCGTCAGAAGCAGTACGGAGTTCTCCTTCTTGCGAGAGCTTGTCAAAACGTACCATGTTAATTTGCCCCTCTTCTACACACAGCAATTTGAAATTGCCCGCCCTACCGATAATGGCTGACTTGGGAGATCCGCCTCCTCCGCCTCCTCCACCGCCGCCATTACCTGGGTCGGGATTGAAGCGATATGCAACGATGACCGGCGGATTAGAATAGGCTCCTTGCCCGTCATCTGCGCCCTGCACCGAGAGATAGAGCAGCCCCGAAGCCGGATCGAAAGACCCGCCGCCTATTGAGTCAGAATTGAATGGCGCAGGAAATACTCCGTACTCGTAGGGGCGTACGGAATGAGAAGCTTTCTGCCCGGCTTTTACTGCTACAAGATCGTTTACGTCCCATAGCCAGTAGTACTTATTATTATCATTTACATTACGGGCACAGTAACCGCCGCAGGCTTGAGAGGCGCCGCTGGGAGTGCACTTGTAACACACACCGCTGTTGTGGCCTCCGGAGCTTCCAATAGTTACATAAGTGCGACTGCCTGGGGCGATAAAGCCATAGGTCGCTCGGGAAAGATGCGTCCATGCATCATTTGATCGGCTGTCGTTACTAAGGTCGGAATGCAGAGGATTATCGAGACTAAAATCAAGCAGCCTTACCGTCGGCACCTCGCCCGGACCGCTGTCCAGCAACGAGGCCGGATCAAAGGCAAAAGCTGAGGGCCCGACACTCGTACGGCTAATGATAGGAATCCCGCTCGACTGTCCGGTAATATAAGCCGATCCGACAAGCGATTGCCACTCACTTGGAACTGGAGAGATCCATCCAGAGGTGTGGCCGGCGCCCCCCATGAAAGAGTAATACCCATTAACAGCCGAAGTATCGAGCGAGTCAGCATCACGAACCACAAGTGTTGTATGGTTTGCATTGCCGTCAGCATCATAATATTCGTAGGCGTTTACTACGAGTGCACCGCTAATAAGGCGAAGGCCGCCAATTCTGTTTATATTTTGCGAGTTCCCCTGTGACGCGCGGCCAAGAACGCTGTCAGAGAATTGTTGCAGGGGTGCTCCAGCCATATTGAGATCTTCAAGTTCCGTGCTCTGCACCAACTCGGGAACCTGAAACTCGGCTATCTCTTGGTGGTGATTGTGCCCGACGATGTATATTGAATTGCGAGCCGGGTTATACTCGATTGGCCCCTCCGAGTAATTAAGACTCGAAGAGCCGAACTGGTCAGCGGGCAGCCGAAAAGCACCCGCATATTCAAAATCACTCAGAGATAACAACGGGAGATCAGCTGGAGATTGGGCAAGGGCAGAAAGCGGCGATAGCAGTATAACCGCCGCAAGCAATTCTCTTGAAACGAGCCTTTGCACCTTACAGTCCTCTCATAGACGTTCATGCAAATACCTAGCCAGTGGCCGGCCGGCCACCGCAATTAGATGTGACGAATCATTCAAGTACCTGGTACTCCTACTATGTCAAGATAAAGATCGGCCACAACGCACGAACCTTGATATCCTGGAGCTAACCATCAGGCTTTAAAAGATCGTGCCCTGTTTGAGACATTGCCAGTAATGCCTTTTAGAGCGCCCTCTTACCTGGCGACGCTGCTTTGCAGACTCGGAACGACAGTCACTACTGTTTTGCCAAAGAGTCAAACGTTCGCTACCCCGCGGGAGCCGTTTGGCCTCTCCGGAGGTTCTAAAGTTTTCTCCTCCTTAGCTGGTCTAGGCCTTAATCCAGTTACGCTCTGAATTTCGGCTAAATCTAAGGTTTCCTTCTCTAGCAGCGCGGAAGCAAGTGCATCAAGCTGCCCTCTGTGTTGAATAAGAAATGTGCGTGCTTCATTGAAACATTCTCCTATAATTTTAGCGACCTCGGCATCAATGGTGCGTGCCGTTTCCTCACTATATGGTTTGGACCCAAGGTATTCATTGGGCCCCTGTAGATACGGGTTCTCCCGCGGCGCCAACTTCACCATTCCCAGTTTGTCGCTCATACCCCAGCGAGTGACCATTGACCTGGCAAGCTGGGTTACCTGTTCGATGTCGCTTTCAGCTCCAGTTGTTTTGGCACCGTATACAAGTTCCTCCGCAGCACGGCCACCCAACATACCTATAATCCGTCCGCGCAGGTACGATTCAGGATAGTTATAACGATCACTTTCTGGTCTCTGATAGGTTACTCCCAAGGCCTGTCCCCTAGGGACGATGGTGACACGCTGCACCGGGTCGGCACCGGGCACGAGCAACGCTAAGATTGCATGTCCTGCTTCATGATAGGCAATGCGCTCACGATCATTTGGGCTCATCAGTAGAGAGCGTGCCGGACCTAATACTATCTTTTCTAGTGCATCGAAAAAATCGGTGCGCATCACTGAATCGCGTTCACGCCGAGCAGCCAGCAAAGCAGCCTCGTTTACCAGATTCTTAAGGTCTGCGCCAGCTAAGCCTGCTGTTGCGGCCGCTATCTCCGAGAGTGTCAGACCCGGCGCAAGAGGGACGTTGCGGGTATGAACTTTCAAAATCTCCTCACGCCCGACACGGTCCGGAAGGTTGACAATGACCCGCCGGTCAAAGCGGCCCGGCCTGAGAAGCGCTTTATCCAGTACATCCGGCTGATTTGTAGCCGCCAGCACAATAATGCCCTGGCGGCTTGAAAAGCCGTCCATCTCGGTTAGAATCTGATTTAAGGTCTGTTCCTGCTCGCCGGAGGCATTGAAGGCCATCTGTCCGCGCGCTCTTCCGATGGAATCCAGCTCATCGATGAAAATTATTGCAGGAGCATGTTCACGCGCCTGTTTAAACAGGTCGCGTACTCGCGCCGCCCCTACCCCCACTATCATTTCTACGAACTCTGAGCCGCTCATCGAGAAAAACGGCACATCAGCTTCTCCTGCTACAGCACGCGCCAACAAAGTCTTTCCGGTGCCCGGAGCGCCTATAAGCAACACTCCCTTCGGGGCCGCGCCTCCCAGACGTGTGTACTTTTTTGGATCACGAAGAAAATCGACCACTTCAACCAATTCGTTTTCGGCCTCGTCAATTCCTGCAACATCGTCAAATGTAACCCTCTCTTCCGACTCTTTATCGAAGCGCCGCGCTTTGCTTCGGCCAAGGCCGAAGACGCCGCCTGCAGAACTACCCGCCTGTGTAGCCCGGCGGTAGATCCATACATAGAAGGCAACGATTACAAGCAGCGGTGCAAAACTAAAGAATAATGACCACCATACGCCTCCCTCCTGGGCGGACTCCGCGGTAATCTCAACCCCGTGCTCGATAAGATAACTTTCTAAATTTGGATCAACAAATGAGGGTAGTGCTAAGGTGAATTTTTCTGTCTCAACAGGCTTAACCGCTGTTTCTCTCCGATCCTCCTTTGCAGCTTCCTCGCCGCCGCCCTCGACTAAAGGTGGATAGTGAACCGGGCTAACAAATCGGCCGGTTAAGATCTCTCCAAGCGTATGTACCGATTCAACATTGTTCCGTCCGACCTCGGATCTAAAGAACGTATAGGAAATCTCAGTAGGATCGTCTGCCCCGGGCGCAAGCTGGCGAGCAACCGAGTAGCCGATAACTAAGATGGTTAGAAACCAGAGCCAGGCGTTACGTGGAGGCGGAGGAGGTCCCACCAGCCTCTTGCCGTCTGTACGGGACCTCTTTTGTTCGGTATCAAGGCCTGCGCGGGGCCGTAGTTCACTCGTGGCAGTCATCTAGTCCTATTCATTTAAAGGAGGCAAATGCTATGGCCAACCACCATACACGACTCATAACATAACTAAAAATACCGATAAAATGCTACGGCTCGTGCCTTGTTACAAAAACCGATACCGGGCATATGGCCGCCTCGCCTTCAGGCAAGACCGGCGAGGGGTGCTCGACGCGCAAGATCGTATTAAGCGGAGCATTCTGGTCACCTCCTTTAAAGTAAGCGTCTGCTTGTTCGATAACGGCCGTGAATCGCTGATCCTCCCCCAGAGCCCGTTTGGCGCATGCGTATTCGGGGAAACGAAGGCTAGGCAGCTTTTTGTAGAATCTGGTGTACGAAAATAGCGTATTCCCCTGCTTTGGTAGCAGCATGTCAGCCCGGGTGCTTGTTGGGATGTCGTTTATCGCCACTATTACATCTTTGCTTGCGAGATCGCTAATAAGATCTGGGGTCAAATTCAAGCGGAGTGAAATCTCGTGATTTAAGCGGAAATTGGAGTAAGACCACCCTGCAAGCAAAGAAATGCTAATAAGGCCAAGTACAGCTCGAGCCTTCTGGTTAACGGATAAAAGCAACAGGAGCGAAAACATCCCAGCTGACCAGTACTGTTCAAAATTGTTTGGTTGGATTGTGAACCCGCTCACCATCTGAAAATTGACAGCGAACCAGATTGAAAATAACGCTACTGATTTAAAAAAAAATGGCTCTCTTGAGTGACGCCAATAAACACCGAGAGCTAGCAGCCCCCCAAACGATATGAGCGGAAGATAAGTTGGGATCAGATACCCTTTTAAAAATTCCCCGGCAAAAAAAGCGTAATAGACTTTAAGCACAAGAGAGACTAAGAAGGCCGCTGCGAGGCAAGCAAGCATGGGACCGGGAAAGATCTTCTTAAAGCATCGGTTTAGGAGCAGAGCGGCATAAACGAACGTCAAAGGGATTGCAATGAATGGATACAGCAGAGGCAGCGGAACTAATCTTAGCCACCATATTTCCAACAAAGAAGATAAATAAAGAAATAGAGAGGCGAAAATAATGCTTATCTGGGGCTCCGGGCTTCGCAGCCAAAAGGGATCATTAATGACCGGTACGGTAAGCCAACTGAGTGTGTTGGAGTTCAGATTGGCTGTGCTGAGAGCCTCAACAATTGGATTAAGGTTTGAGATCAGCAGCGGCAGACCAAGCAAAGAAATTGCTGTGACACGTGCATCCCGTTTCGCCATAAAAAACCGGTGCAGCAAGGCCGGCAGAGATATCAGCAGGAAAATCGTGACGGCAAGGTCAAGAACGAAATTGATCCAACCACCCGAGAGGCCCAACTCGTGCGCCAGAACCACCAAACTTTGCGAGGCTCGACCGCTTGAAGACAGTTCGAGAACGTGCCTCGCATAATCGTATTGCAGGTAGCTTGCTTCGTCCCACCCGTTTACGTAGAAAAGGTACCCGCTGGTACTGACCTGATATAAAGGGAATGCCGAAACCAGCAGTACAATTACAACGATGCAAACTAGATATAACGGAAGGCTCATAGCGGGCTTTGCAATGGCGCAATACTATCACTGCAAAGTAGTTGCCGGCTAGGGCATCTTACTGGGCGGCCTTTTCGCTCTCGGACTGTCTGACGGGCCGCCGCCGCCGGCGTGTGCGTCCGAGCCGCGAAGCGGACTGCTCTGAGCATTCGATGGCACGCTCAATGTAAGCAAGAACCAGGCCAGCATCCCCGTTGTGTGCGAAAAGTTTTCCCATTCGCACAGCTCTTTCGAACTGCTGCCGCGTTCGCGGAATCTCCCTCTTGGCTGTCTCATAACTGCGTGCATGACGAAGAATCGTTGCAAGCGAATCGAGAGCGGTTAAGGCGAGCGAGGCGAGAGCTTGATTACGGTCGGATGCGTTTAGAATCTCATCTGCCACCGGTTCTCCTTTAGTAGCTAATATTATCGCCTCCTCAACGGATTCTTGAGTAAATGGCTTAACAATAAAGCCGTCGGCTCCGAGCTTTAGAAGTTCGAATATATCATCAACTGTAGGATCAAAAGAGCTCGGTATAGCGGTAATGTCGCTATTTATCTCCAGCACCCGGGTTAAGAATTCTCTAGCCGGGACGTTCGTATCCACCGCATCAAAAATGACATGCGTGAAACGGCGATCCGAAAATCGCTTAATACCAGAGTAATGATCTAATACGCTGGTGACCTCCCCAAATCCGAGATTCCGCAAAGCCGACCTTAGGCTTGTTCGCGCATCCTCATCCCGCTCGACGACCAGTATGACGCATTGCTTCCGTTCCTTTTCCGGAAACTCGAAAGTGCGCGGCGGCACATAGCTGCCGGCCTGCAATTGTGGAGGCCTAATTTTGTTTAAACTCACTTACTCACCCAACACCACGCTGTTAATGGAGAACTTCCCTATAGTATCTCGGCAAAATTAACGCTGCTCTTTAGCAGCCAGCGCTGCAGCATTTTCCCTTTTGATTAGTGATTTCCCGTACTAGTCAGGCTTCGGGGCTATAACACACGGCGAAGACAAATGTTATCCGGTTTGATGGCCGCCGCCGGCAGCAGCCGGTAAGTAAAATGCGCAGTAGTCTATACCGCCTGCAGACGCAAACTGCCGCTGCTTTGAGGCCTTAGCAGTTCATGGATTCAGCGCATTTGAGAGCCGATTGAGCGCGCGACGCGCCAGCTTTTTGTCACTTTTGAACGTTGCCTTCCTTCTTTTAAGCAGTTTCTTTAAGGTTTTCTGAACGCTGGTGTTAAGAGCCTCAATTGTCTTACTACCATCTTTGACTGCTATTGTTGCCGGATCAAAATCAATGTGTGATTGAATTGCAGCCGCGCTCTCTTGTATTGACGATTTAGCGCTTTTCTTGCTGGAGAGTTTGAATGACTTTACCAGGTTCTTCAGAGTATTCACGCTACTTATAACTGCTTCCGCAGGGTAAACAACCTCTACCACGAACACATCCGAGCGGGTGTTGCTATCCGAAGGAACGAGAATCGAAGAGGAAGACTGGAATGCAATAGTATGTCCGTCCGCGCTTATTGAAGCCCCCTCATCATTACCTTCTGTCTCCTGCCCCCTTGTGCCATTACTGACAAGAAACGTCTTTCCCCTCGACAGGTCGCGCACGTACACGTGTGTTAATCCGCCACCTGGCGCGCTTGATGTCAGGTTAGTTGCCGTCGAAGTAAACGCGACGTATCGCCCGTCCTCGCTTAAACTTGCTCCGTAAGAATCGCCGTTTGACTCGCCACCCGCCGAGCTGACACTGGCACGGGCCGTTGCTCCGCTTTGGCGATCATAAACGAACACATCTATAGCATTGTTGCCGTCGCTTTCTACCAAGTTACTTGCTGCTGAAGTGAATGCAACGTAACGTCCATCTGCGCTCATCGCCGGTTCGCTGGAATCCCCGTTCGACTCCGCTCCGTTTACGGCTAGGCTAATGCGTGTGGTGGTATTACCGGCAATATCACGGAGAAATATATCGCGTTTTCCATTGGTATCCCCGGAAACGAGATTGGTTGCGGCAGACTCAAACGCCGCAAGAGCGCCTTCCCCATCCGTGGCTGGCGCGATAGATTCGTCATCCCCTGCTTCGCCATTACTAATTGCTGGCGCTCTGGTCCCCCTCAACTCCCGCACTGCTGACAGACACTCTTGAAGTTGACCCGTCACTACGGTTATGGACGAACACATCTCCTCTTGTATTACCATCTCCGGTCACAAGATTCGGGGCTGTTGAAGAAAACGCCACCAATGTGCCATCCGAGCTCAAACTTGGGCCCGATGATGAATCACTACCCTGCTCGCCCGCACTGCTGATGCTTACACGCTCCGTAGTCAAATCCTGCGCATAAGCGGGGGCAATGGCGATAAAGGAAACGCAAATAAGCAGCACTCTCATAATGTATCCTCAAGTAGATAGATAAGCGGGACAAGAATGACCAGTATTCTAGAAAGCGGGTCCTACTGGATGTCAAGGGATAATTGATTGAAGCGGGTCTATGCGCCTCACTGGCGCAACTTAACTAACGGCTTCTAAAACGTCTATATTTGCCTATAGCGGGGAGCTATTTTACTGAATTGTCTGTAATAGACCTTTTTTAGTCGCTTGCTCAACTCTTCTGAATCACATGGCTGACTCAAGCCGATCAAAGGTACTCACTTAGACAACTTCTAGATAATGGTTTTCACATGGTGAATCGAATAGCGGGACAACTGGGCGGTTTATTTTTACTTCTCTCCTCATTTGGCGGCCAGTATGCTCTCGCCGCAGATGACTATCCCGATCCGAGCCCGACCTACCAGCCAACCCAGAGCCCTTACCCGACACTTTATCCGGTAGAGACCCCACCGGCATATCCTACCTATTACCCCACGCCTGCACCTACTTATCAGGCGACAGCCACCCCAACTTGCACGACATTAAGCGCCAGCGCCAGTTGCAGCTGCTCGGGATTTTTGAGCGGTACTACTCAGACTGAAATTCAATTCAACTCCCCCGGTCAAGATATTCACGCAGCCTGCTATATTAACAGCGCTTTTAATTTCGCTGATGTTTGGTGCTCAGAGATATCAATGGAAGATGTTGTGAATGACGTCTTTTCTTCAAGCGCCCTTAACTGCTACTGCAGTACGCCGTATTTTTATGCTTCCGGATATATCACCGATGCGCGGCAGCAGGGCTCAATTACTTTTCCAAGTCTTTTTCAGGCGGGAGATCTTCTGCATGCTACCGGCGACGCGCAAAATGACGTATTTAACTTTTCGGCCAGCTACAGGTACAACAGCTGCACGGGGGAAACAGGCTCCGTTTCTATCACCGGTCGCCAGGGTCTTGGGGAGGACTTTTTCGGCGGGGAGTTTAATTTTCCCCTTACTCACGGACAGGTTTCAGGGTCGGGTGTGTGCACCGAAAGCGGTGAATTTCACGGCGCTGTTGGCGGCTCGCTTAGCTGCCGTGAGATTGCGAGATTTTGCAGCATTTCAGGCTACATCGCCGCACGAAGAGAAAACGAACAGACTACCTACTCTGCAGAGGGAGATGTGGCCTTTTCAATTTCGCACTGGGGCTACGAGGGAGTGCGGAGCACCTGCTCAGGCGGAGCTACGTTTTCAGCCAGCAACTCTCCGGAGAGCGGCGGTGATGATGCGATAGGCGCTTCGCTACGCGCATGGCTCGACTATAGGTGGTAAAACACCCTTTCTCTACGAGTTCACGGTAGCCCGGGGCAAGAACGCTCTAGCTGCCCCTGTTATTCTAACTTCAGAGCAAGTAGCATAAGTACAAGGAGTACATATGCCTTACGATCTAATAGCCACAGCCGATTACTTGCCATCCAAAAATGTGTTTCTCGTTGACGTCGATATGAGTGCTTATCTCCTGGAGTACTACATTCAACGTAAGGATTATGCTGGCATCGTCAGCTCACTTCAGGATGAGCAGCTCAAGGATCTAATATGCTGCTTCGCAATCCACCTGGCTGGGCGAACGGCCTTTGAAACACATGCCTGGACTCTAAACATAGTCAGCGAACATCCTTATTCACTTTTCGTAACAGGCAGCTCTGGAGAGATGGACGAGAATGGATTAGTAAAATCGACCATTGTAGGAAATGTTCTTACAGAGAACATTCGCCATTCGGACACAAACGGCTTTCATGCTCAATGCACACGGCGGGGAAGCACCTTTAATAGTTATGTTCCGTGCGACACCTCCAGCATCGCCGGAATGGTCGAGCATTTCTATAGAAAAAGCGAACAGCTCCCCATTCGAATCGCGCTCTCCGCAAATAGCGACACGGGAGCGGGCATAATTGCGCTACCGGGTTTTGACCGTGATTGGTTTGAGAGCGCGGATATTGCGCAGCTGCTACGGTACAATGAGACCAAGACCCGCATGAGAACCTGCAAGTTTGAATTTAAGTGCGACTGTTCCCCTGAGAAGCTTTTACCTTTCTTTCGAGCCTTAAGCCAAAAAGAGCTGCAGGAGATATACGGCGACGACAAAGAGCTCTTAATCACTTGCCCGCGCTGCGGTAAACGGTTTGTAATTGGCCGCGAGCTGGTAGCGCCGATTTAAGCAGCGAACAGCCACCTTACTAGCAATTTAAGCGTTAGGATCCCCTGGCCATAAACTAATCCTTAGGCTACCCTCAAGAAATGTCGGCAAGACTCTTTGCGATATTATTATTCGCTGCCATGTGCTTTGTGCCTCCGGCAACCTCGGCGGAGACAATCGATCCGACCGACCTTACTATCCAATTAGGCCAGCGCTTCGAGCCGGTCATTGAGCTCTTTGAAAAGATAAAGAAGGACTTTGAAATAAGCAATCCGGGCTCCCACTACCCGGGATTTGCGGCTACGCTAACGGATAAGAAGGTTAACAACGGCGTTCCGCTCGGAGTCACTTTCGGGACCCCGTTATCCATCGAGCTGAAAAATGGGAAGTTCTCGCTCTCATTTCCACCCGGCCGGTTCTGCAGTGTCAGTTTCGATGAATCAGGCGAAGTAAACTCTCTGCGCTTCAATCCTCAAGACGCATACACGACCTTGGCCGACAGCAAGAAACTGATATCGGAGTTATCGGCACTTCTGGAGCAGGCCGGATGGAAAAAAAATCCGTCCTCAGGAGTTTCTGAAAAGTGGCTGGCCGGCCGCAATAAAGTCTCCCTCTACACAAAAACGCAGCAGGACTGCCAGGAGCGGATAGATCAAGGAGAACCCGACCCGGCTTGCCGGCTGGTAGAGGTGCAGGTAACGCGGCTTCCGCAGCTTAAGGCAGAGATACAGAATTGCGGCGAAATCGACGCCTCTTTGCCGACTGATTCTATCGACGCTCCTGGAAGCCACACCGGAAGAGTAGCCGTCATGGCAGCGGAAGAAATTCCTCGCTTCAAACCGGGATGTCCTAATATCTCGGCGAGAATTGGAACGCGCTTCGGCATTATTGTGAATGTGATTGGAGAGCGAAAGAAAGAGATCATCTCAGAGCTTGTCACCAGAGTTACCCATCCGCCCTTTGAGGGGAAAGGGATTTCCGATGAATGGGAGAGCCCGATGAGGACAGGCGAGCCGCGCTTCGCAGGGTGGATATTTGAGCACAGCGAAGAACTTGTGGCTGGTGAATGGACAATTGAGATTCGCCTTGGCACAGAGATGCTGGCGCGACAAGTCTTTTATGTAGAAGTTGCGCAATAAAGTAACGCGCTTCACGAAGCCGTCAATAAAAGATGTTAATTAAGCTTAAATAGAAGCTTAGACATGCCCGGAGAAATCTCACCCTTACAATGGCCCGCTTGGCGTGCCCTTCAGTTTGGGGCTGGCTGGATCCCTGTCATCTGCTAGATTTGAATTCTCGAATTTCCTTCCACTTCAGAGGGACGTGCAGACTGCGACCAGATGGCCCCTTTTTCTATCACTTATGCTGCTTGCGGCTTTACTGGCAAGCATTAACTGGCGCTATGACTACCTAGACAATGGTTTGCCTTATAACCAAAATGACTTTGCTCACTACTATGTCGCGGCCCGTTCAGTTTTGGTAGGAGCGGACCCTTACTTGGTCAACCTCGATTCCGAGTACGAAAAGTACCGGTTTTCTAACGATCCCAAGCTGAAACGCCCCACCAATCCTCCCGCTCTGGTGCTGCTTACGGTGCCGCTTGCGCTGCTTCCGCCGTATCAGGCCTTTGTCCTATGGAGCACAGTTCAACTGCTCTCGCTTCTGGCAGCTGTTTTTATCACCACGCGCATAGTTCTTGGACGTTGGGAGTTTTCGCCCGCATTTATGCTATTGCTACTTGCGCTGCCTCTGAATCCTGTCCTGTCTCATCTTTATTACGGCCAGACTCAGATGCTGATGCTATTTCTGTTTACCTGCGGCCTTTACTTTGTAAAGGATGGCCGAGCGGCCGGAGCGGCCCTTTGGGGCTTTGCTACTGCGCTCAAACTCTTCACATTTCCGGCTATCGTCGCAGCCTATAAATCTTCTGGGAAAGAGGGAGCGTTCGCTTTCATCGCAGGATTTCTGGCTCCTTATCTACTATCATTTGTGCTATTGGGCTTTTCGGTCAATATTAATTTCGTAAGTGTCGCTCTGCCTGATATAGCCGAAAGCGCGGCACGTACGACGGGGAACAAAGGACTGGGTTATGCCCTCTGGGGCACCCCCCAAGTATGGCGGGGCGGCATCTATTACGACTCCTATTCGCTAATTTCTACCGTCTCAGCTTGTGTAGTTTTATTAATCTACCTGGCCATGGCTGTGAGGATGCGCTCTGGTCCCGGATCTGCCGCCGCTCACATTACCCTTGCTCTATGTTGCTCGCTTTTAGCCGCACCGACTAGCTGGATTCACTACTACGTTCTTTTACTCCTGCCCTTCACTCTCTACTTTTTAGAGTCTGCTCCGTTTATCGAAGCTTTACCGAAAATGGCGGCGGCCTATTTACTCTTGGGAATAATTGCTCCGATCAACCCCGGCGAATCACAGCCGGCTAAGATGCTATCGTTATGGTCGGGAGTTGCGGCAGCGCTCTTCTATGCAGCACTATTCTATAGGCGGAACAGTAGAAAGGCTAACGGCTCGCGGCTTTAGTTTTGTATATTGCAATAGATACCCCCCTTATCTCGCGCGTATAGATTGGATCGTAATTGACAAGACGAGGCCTGATAAGATTCAGGTCTTGCTTTGCATCCTCTTCCGCTGAACTAAAAATACAACCTAGCGGAAATTTCTGGCCTACATTTCCGTGCAACTCATCAGCAATAATTATCAAGCGCGGCGGCTCACTTCGAATATGCTCTTCAAACTGATGCATAAGTTGACGCCCATATTCGTGTTGACCAGGCGGGGCGATATGAAAAAGGCCTCCAGCGAAGGTAATGAGCCCCATATCTTTGAACGTACTGAACCGGTTACTAAAGACATATACTTGCGGGCAGTAACCCCACACCAAAACATTCTCCCCGGGCGAGGAGTTTTGAGAGACCACGGAACTTATTTCTCTAAGAATGCCGGCATCCCTACTTCGGTAATCCACGCCCATTACTCGCCAAAAGGAGCTTACCGCCAGGATTAAAATCAATATAAACCCGGCTCTCATCGGCAGATGTGAGGACTTCAGGTAAAACGGAAACAGCACGGCCCCAAGGAGCAACGGGGCCATCATCACCTGCATGTAGTTAGGAAAGAATCTTCCACCGCTTAAGACGTAGATACCAGAGCTTACGATTAGAGCCAACAGCAGTACCTTTATTCGCCCGCTCTTCTCCCGAAGTAGCATCACTGCCATCCCGAAAAATCCGGCACATGCAAAGGGCTCCGAACTCACTCCCACCGAGAGTAGTGCAATACCTTCCCTTATTCCGCCTCCATCAAAAGTCGCATTGCGGTAAAAAATGGGGAACAGAATCGTCTGCTCAAAGAACTGAGAAATGGCATCTGTGTACACCAGATAGCATAGGGCCACCAACAGCGGTGCCAAAAAGCTTGCTAGCGTCGAGCCGAGGACAGCGAGTTTCTTAAGTTCGCTAAACGCTGCCGAGAATAAAAGCAGGAAAACTAGGCAGCGCTGGTCGCCCATCACCAGGAAGCTCTGAATGGCAGCAGCTAGACCAAGGCGCACTCTGCTGTCAGCGCGGAATGAGGTTAGAATGAGATAGGTAACCGCGTAGATAAGAGGAATGGAATAAGCCTGATAATTAAAGGTAGTGCCGAAAAACAGCGGGAACCATCCAGCGGTACTCGACGCAAAAGCGCCGAGAGCAGCGAAGCGGAAATCGCCTGAAATGTTCTTCACTATACAATAAACCAGCATGGTTGATAACATATGATACGCCCACTGCATGACAAACACTTCGGTCGTACCTAGTCGAAAAACCTCATCGACAATCCAGAAAGGAATCACATATCCTAAAAAGTGGTGACTGAATATTTCAGTGTACGGAAGTCGTCCGAGAGTGAACTCTTTAGCATGGTAAATTGTCTCTGCCAGATCGTGAATGATATAGCCACTGACGGAATTGAGATAGGGTGGGATGGCTTCAAGAAGCGCAATTAGAATCCAGAAAATACCGATACGTATACGATGCGATGGCACTTCTTTTCTGTCCTTATATAATGCGCTGCGCTAGGCATGCCGGTTCGACAATCATGCCGCTCAGCATATCACCGGGTAGGTAAAGGCGCGCCCCTAAATCTTATAGAAAGCGTCTTGGAACAGGTTGATACACCGACCCGCTCGGACGATCTTAACCTTTCTGTTAAATTGCCCGATACTCTAAGGAGCTATGCGCCGATTATTCTTCAGTCCAGACGGGAAAAGCTTCAATGAGGTTATGGCCTATGTTATAAGCCTATTCTTTCTGATTCTTCTCGCTTCGGACCCGCAGATGCGGAGCGACCTTATCTGGCCGATCACTTCGAGAAAGTTCGATAGTTTCTGGCTCGAACTGCTTACGGATCTTTTCCTCTCAATATATATAGTGGCCGCGCCAGTGGTGGCGCTCGGAATACTTTGCACCCCGGCCTCGGGACTCCCGAATGTGCGCTGGGTACGCCAGGACTTCGAGTTTATAGTCTTGCTAGTTAATCTGTTAAGCGGCGCGGCGCTAACCATTCATAGCTACTCGATGGAGGCGAGCAGCTTTTACAAGATTCTAATAGTTGTAAACGGACTAATTGTCCTTTACGAGGCCAGAGCACTGATAGATGAAGGAATCGGTGGGGCCGATACATCCGCTGGCGAGATGGGTGCGAAACATATTCTCTGTTGCTATGTATTTACGGTCATATTCTATATGGTATTGCAACGTAATGGAGAACTTTATTGGGCGGCATCTCTCTCGATGGCCTGCACTGCTGCGGCTCTATTTGGATTCTTGCTTCCATTGTTAGCGCCCCTTAATCCGCTCGGCTCCCGACTAGAAGGGGCGACCCCAGAGATGCTCAAGGCCTATCAAGGCGAGGTGCAAAAAGAGCTGGCAGAAGAGAAAGGCAGCCCCTATAAAGGGGGTCGTACGTTGTGATCCGGCAGGCAGCTTGGAGTGTTCTGTGGCTGGAAGGGCATTAGGCTGCTTTACTCGTCAGTTGCCGACCTTGCCCAATCCAGTACGTCGCTGAAGCGCACTCCGGGTAAAAGATTCAAAAGGTCTCCGCCCTTCAGTATATGCTGTCCGGGTGGCGTCTGAGGCTGATCGCTCCAACGATTTACTACTTCTTGCTTCGCATCGAATGCTTCCTGAAGTGTAGAATAAGAACTTGCGGTGTTAAAAAGGCGGGCTGCATGGACAACCGCATTTACCTTCTCATGCGGCGATTGTTCAGGACAGCGATCGAGCCAGATTCTGAGGCGGCCAGCGCCGTCCGGCTCCTCCCTGCAAAGTTTGAGATACTCGATTGTGGCAGGGTCAACTCCTCCCTCCTCTAAGACCGAGAGCAAACGCTCCAGCCTGTAGCTTCTGTCGCGCTCATACGCCGGCTCTTTACCTTTGAGATAATCGCGCACAATCTGCAGGAACTGGTGGTATTCCATCGGCAAACTCTTACCGCTCTGCTCGGCCAGCACATCATAAAAACCTCTTACATGGTCGGCCTGTGATAGCGCCAAAATTTTTAGGGCCCTGCCGAACGGTGGGGATTCAGAGTAGAGCTCGCTCATCTCAAAATGCCAATTGCATATAAGCTGCTCCGACTCCACAAGTCCGGCTCTCTGCACCATTGCTCTCAAGCGGTTAAGCGGCAAAACGGTCTTCCCATCTTGAACGGCATGCAGTGTTTCGAGCGCCAGCCCTAAATCAGCAAGCGGCTCACGTAAGGGAGTAGCAATCGCAAGGAAGGAGCCAACGGCGCTCTTAGTTGTAGTTGGCCGCATCAGCTCGATCCATCGCGCAACCGCGTCGATGGATCGATTATCACCTAACTTCATAATACGATCGACCAGCTCTTGATCTGCTCTATAGCTGCCTTCTGCATAAAGCGGAAGATCTTTGGGCAGCGGCAGATCCTTTTCGCTCAGGCCGAATTGCATCATAAGCTGCCGCTCATAAGCGAGCTCCCTGCCCTTATAACTGGGCATCCTCTGCCGCTCCACGATCAGCATCTCTGTCAAATTGTCGGCGTCGCTCAGAGTCGGTGCCGCCAGGGAGCAGATTGCGTGAAGCGATACACCACCTGTAACTTTAGGGCCTTGAATTATCTTGCGCACTGCCGTACCGGGTTCATGCGAGTCGATACCTAGAAGTTTCGAAGCGCGGTAAAGATCGATGCGGTGAGCCTCTAGTCCCTTTATAATCTGATTTGCGATATCGATTCTTTGAGGAGCGGGGCTTTTGCTATAAAGCTCTTCCCACCTCTTGAGCATATCGCCGGCTACGCTCTGAGGCATTACTTCCTGAGAAACAAGCTCAGCAAACAAGGCTGAGGCCGGTTTCGGGTCCACTGCTTCAAGCCGCACAATCCGATCAACCGACTCTGACGTAAAGCCCAATTTGCAAAGCGAATCTTGCCTCTCACCGGTAAGTGTGCCCGCTAAGGTATAAACAAGCGCCATAAACCTCTGTCCTTCACTGATTGTATTAACTGAGGAACTGAAGGGGTGAAGAGTATCCTGTACGTGATAATCGATGAGCTTCCTTAGCACCGGGTGCTGCCACCTTGCAAGCGATGTATCTATGTTATCCGTTTGGGCACGAGCGCGAATCTCCTCCTCTACCAGCCGCCTCACCGCCCAGTAATTGGTGTGAAACGGACCGGGATGCGATCTGTGCCTGGCTATAACTGAAGCCACTTGAATTTGGGCAGCTTCTTCGAACTTTTCCTGGCCGTATAAAAAGCTCAGATTCAAGAGCAGCTGGTTAGCCGCATGCAAGTTGTAGCACTTGGCTAGAAGTGCCGCCACCCTTGGTCGTATTTTCTCGATCTCCCTAAGTGCGCCGCGCTCGTTTTGCGGATCTAGCTCACTTGCCAGCTTTGGCCACATCTCGAGAAGTCTTCTATAGGTCGTAATGTGAGCTTTCCCGCTCTCTGCTAAGCGGAGAACATTCGAAGTGCTAAGGCCTGTTAGTTCAAGGCAGCGCTTCTTTGTTAATCCCAAAACCTCGATTCTGGCCTTGGCACACTGAAAACCTATCTCGCCCTCGAGAGTTGCAGGATTTGCCTGCGCCCTGCGCAGTTCCAAACCAAGCCGATTGTTCTCGGCCTTACTGCCGCTATAAATCTTCTGCTCAACCGGCCGGTTCGGCGCAAGGTTAAGAGTACCGAGATCAATTACTGCATAAGAAAGTTCCGCCGATATCGGCGTCCGTTGTTTTAGAGACTGCATATACTGCTATGCCAACATCTTGTGCACTGGGCTCCATTCTATGCAATCTAGTTACCGTTTCAAGAGGCGTCTATCCGTAAGCACTCCGCCAGCGATATAAAAAGGCACAACATAACATAACGGCTGGCCTAGTTTACTGGAGCCACCCCCGAAGCGTCGAAAAGGCCGTCTCGGCGTCTTATCACCCATGCCTGGGCCGGGTCGTTCATATTCTTTTGAAAGTTGAGGTAGATCCAGCCGCTCTGAAATGGGAGCAAGCTCAAGACCCCTGCTTCCAGCTGGGTCTCTCTAGGAAACAAAATATTTCCTCCCTGCGCCTCAATGCTTTGCGCATTAGAGAAGTCGTCAAAAACCACGATCTCCTGATTCGCAAGCGTGGTTAGCTGCCCACTCTTGCATGCAAATGGCGATGCTTTCCCGGTCCCTTCGCGCCACACTAATAACTCATAGGAATTTTCTGATTCCACTTGGCTATACTGCACGCCGTATGCGGAAGCGAGGGGTGAGCGGCGATCGGATCCGTTCGTGACGTACCTGCCGTAAAAGGTGCGAACTGGACCAAGCAGGTTACCTAATGCTTTTAAATGAACCGCAGGAATTCCATTTAGCCCTCGAGATCTCAAGACTTCCGTCTTTTTGAATGTCGGCGCCGGGGGAGGAAGTGACTTAACCACTTTATTGTAAATGCGGCATCTCTCCTTTTTTTTGCCGCGCTTTCTCTTGCAGTTTTTCGTGCCCAGCTTCGTGCCCGCATTGGGATCTTCTACTAGCTGCTCGATCGGCTCAAACGTTTCAAAATACGCATCGCCAACCAGCACATTATCAAAAGAGGCTTGGGAAAAGTAGGCGTCACCGTCTGATGGAAAGCCTAGTCCTGATCTCATTACATCATCTATTGTTATATATCCGACAGCGGCCCCGCTAGGGACCGGATGTCCTGCGCAGTTTTTGGTTGCCGGAGATTCTTCTCCCGAATGCCACGCGCGAAGATGCGCCAAGCTGCTAGGAGTAAGCGGTTCGGGGAATACGGTGCTAGGCTCCGGCGTTAATGGAACTTTACCGCCGCAAAAGATCTCTTTTACATCAAAGCTTTCAGTTCCGTAGCCTATTAAGGAGAGATCAAAGGCAAATGTGGGGACTCCCGCATTTGTCCAAAAAGTTACATGCGCAAGCTGCGAAGCGGCACTGAAGTTTGTTACACGAACAGTTGTATTAGTGGTACTCGCTCCGCTACAAGCGTCGGCTCCAAGCTCGAAGTAAGGGATCAGTAAGGAGGCGGCTGGCGACGGAGCCCCGGCCTGCGCGTGGAGCGGCACCGGCCTTATTAGCCAGATTGAGATGAGTGCTGCTAGAAGCCTTGTTTTCAAGTTACCCTCCTCTGTAGATCACATATAGCTGCCGATTCTCCGCCCTATCCTTCTAGCAAGGACGGTGAATTAGCGCACTTGAAGATACCACAATTAAGACCTTGAATAAAAATTATCCATTGAACTCAGAGTCTATTGCAGCCTTTTCTGGATGGTGACAGGAAATAAAGAAGCGAGATCGTTAATAGAAACGCCCCGGCAATGTAGAAAGGAAGATAGTCGCTCCCCCTAAGGCGCGCATAAAGAAGGGTCAAGTTGATGGCTATCGCTGCGATCGGGATAATCGACGGCAGCTCAAAGCTTCCTTTCGGCTCCTCCGGCCTGCGCTTTAAAACCAAAAGCGCGACGTTCATGACAATGAATACCGAGATCAAAAGTATACTCGTTGCCGACGCCAGTTGAGATATGTCCCCTAGCTGTACCAAAACGGTAACAATGACTAAAATAATGGTTATTGCGACATGAGGCGTCTTGCGACGGCCGTGCAAGCGCCCAATGAATTCGGGTAAGAGCTTCTCTCTCGACATTCCAAAAGCAAGCCGAGAAGCCATTATGTAATTGAGAAGAGCTGTGTTTGCGATGGCAAAAAGCGCTATTAATGCAAATATGGATGAGTTGACCCACGGGGCAGCGCGCTCAACAACAAGTACAAGCGGACCGCTCGAAGCTGCCGCAAGCTCGCCGTGAGGAATAACCGATACAGCGCTTATGCTAACGGCCATGTAAACGATAGTAGTAATAAGTACGGCTGTGAGTACTCCAACGGCGAAATTTCTCTCAGGGTCTTTCACTTCCTCTGCTACATTCAAGAGATCTTCAAACCCTATAAAAGCATAAAAGGTAAGGACTGCGCCTTGAAAGAGAATAAGAAGGGCTGCTTCGTTATCTTCCCGGCTAGGAATCTGTGTAAGATCAGCTTCTCCCCAATAAGGAAGTGCCACAGCTATAATAAACAGAAGTCCGCTTAACTCTATCGCCGTACAGAGAGCATTCATCCAGGTTGACTCGCGCATGCCGAGAAAATTAATGAAAGCCAGAAATGCAAGGAATGAAATGGCCGTTACGAAATGCGGCACCGAAGGAACAAATGGCGCTCCGTAAGCCGCAAAAGCTCTAGCAGCGGCTGCCATAGAGATTAACCCGGAGGCCATTACCGAAAGCCCCAAAACGTAAGACACTGCGGGAAGTTTGAAAGCACGTTGGGCTACGTGGGCAGCACCGCCGGCCTTCGGGTACCGGCTTCCTAAACTCGCGTAGCTGAGGGCAGTTAAAAGAGCGGCAACGGCGCTGATAAGAAATCCTGCCCAAACCATGCTCCCCATAGCACCCGCGGCAACACCAATCAAGCCATAAACTCCGGCTCCGAGCATATCGCCGATACCGTATATAACCAGAGCAGTCAGCCCTAGCGTTTTAGGCAGCTCCTTGTTGTTTTGGTGCATTAAGATTTTATAGACCGGGGAGGCCCCCCTGGTACACCTAGAAATGTGCCGAAATTCTCCGGTTTTAACAACAGCGCATGGCGCTGAGCATGCAACCCGCTAGTAGTAGCCCCGTAGAAGCTGACTTCCGAATAGGATTATTAGTCCCCAAGAAATGGCTCCACCAAGCACAATATCTTGAAGTCTCAAGCTCTGCTCGCCGTAGGCGCGGTAGTGATCCCACAAGTTGCCGGTAATCGCTCCCCGGCCCTGTTTTCCGAAGTCGCATAGTGTCTCCTGGTGAGCGCGCCAAGCATCCGCCGCACTCTGCTTAACCTGGGTGACCATCATGCGCTTTTTGTGGTCCACCATGCTCGGCTCCTTACTAGTAACGGTCACAACGCGCCATCCATCGGATAGGAAAGAGGTGAAACGTATTCCGATACGGGTGATAGTTGCCACCGTGTCGCCGGACTGTGAGACTAAAATCGGATAATATGTCTTTAATCTAAGGAGCGCATCGATCTTGGACCTCTCCTTGAGCTTAATCTGAATAGCTGCAATTGGAAGGGCGAGTGCCAAAAGTGGTGCTGTGGACTCTTCACATATACCTAAGGAGGTAAACCCTACGGTCTTTAAAGCAAGAACCTGTTCCTCATGCGAGGTGCCAATTGCTCGACGCTCGCCATCAGATAACACTCTGTACGCCGTGAATTTCCTGCCAGAGGGAGCAATCTCCAATGCGGCGGGGCTCTCTACGCTCAACAGGCCCCGCTCGGCATAAGAGCGCTGACGGGCATCTATTAATGCTCCTATTAACAGGAGCAGCGGAAAAAGAAGGTAAAACTGGCTTAGTGCGGAATCCTTCATCGCTCCGATGGAAAATTCCCCTGCCGATTGGTAAGTCATCAGGGCCATTATTGGTACGCTTAATAGAAGGAGCAGAGCGAGATACCTTGAGTAATTGGCCGCGGGTCTCTCTCCTAGTAAAAAGCACGCCAGCCAAAAAATTCTTAACGGTGTTGTGACCATTCCAAAAAGAGCTATTCCAGAATAGCAGACCACCGGAAACGAAAATAAAGCGTCAAGATTAGCTGTATCGAAGTTGCGGCTGGACGCCTGAAAAAGAGAGTATGCTAGATAGAACGCACCGATGGTGATCGGCGTCTCTACAAATAGAGCGAAGGTCACTCCGTTTGCAAGCCTCTCCTTTTGTGAATACACGCCCTTTCGTCCCTGTGAGCTCGAAGTCATGCAGCACCTATCGGCCTGATCTTGGGCTTGCTTTATTGTATTGGACAAACGAAGTATCAGGGCGTCTTAATTCCTAAGCCCCTGCTTGAAATCATTCTATGGATGCTTGTCCTGACATAACTTAAGCCAGTTATCATGGTAGTTAGGAGAACATAACCATGCAGCTAATTTGGGCCATCATAATCGGTTTCTTTGTCGGTCTAATCGCCAGGGCCCTGATGCCTGGAAAAGACGAAGCCGGCTTTCTGATCACCACTATGCTAGGAGTGGTTGGAGCTCTGCTCGCCACCCTTTTAGGTCAGGCATTGGGATGGTACGAAGCTGGTGAGCCGGCAGGGTTCATCTCATCTGTCCTAGGGGCCATGATACTGCTAGGGGTCTTTCGAGGGCTTACGCGGCGAACGGCCAGATCGTACTCTTAGAGCGGTGCTAAAAATCAGTGCGCAACACACATTCTTCCTTGAGCCTCTCAGTCGTGCCTCAGTTTTGGCTTTCCCTCTAGTGCTGAAGAATGGCAGGGGCATTAGCGCCACTTCCAAGCTCCTCAATAACCGTATTGAGCTGCTTATTAGCCTCCTCAAGCTCGATTCGCGATCTTTTCACGCGATCTTGATAATCGCCTACGACTAGCTCCTCTTTTTGAAGCCGCGCAGCTATCTGTTTCGCCTTCGCGGTATGCCAATACAATCTCTCGATCCCATGTATTGAACTGGAGTTAAAACTGTCGAGAGGTATATCACCAAGGACTTGTGCCCGCAGGTCCAGCGGTATGCTCATGTACTCGAGGTAAGAGGTTTGAGGAATTTGAAATTTGCTTCGTATATAAGCATCTTCGGCTTCTGCGTTGACCCCCTGCGATTTCAGCGCATCATAGAGTATTCCAGTTTTAGGAGGGCGCGTATGGTGAACAGAAACCGCATCTATTATAGCGAGCTTATGCTGCGGCTGAGTAAGCAGATGCCCCCAAAGGTGATCAAGTCCGAACCCGCTAACGCTCTCTTTGAAGAACGGCGCCATAGTTTCAAGGCAAGAGCAGCTGAATACGGGAGTCATAATCTCCACAAAGTTACCGAACCGCAGCAGCTTTCCGGTTTGTTGCGCCACGCAAGGCCAGTAATAGTGACCGGTTACTGAGGGCTGCGCCAGATCCAACCTAAACTTTTTACAGATCTCAAAAACATAGTACCAGGCCTGTGTGCTCGCTCGAAGATCATCATCAGGCATCGCGATAAATGCGTATCGAGATAACAACTCGGAGTTTTCAATCAGTAAGCGTGCCAGAGAGGGATACTTAGGCCCCCTTTCCTCATGATAATAGTCCGCCTCTTCCTGAAATCGTCCGGCGATAGTTCCGTAATACGAGATCAGGATATCGAAGTTTCTAAGGTGCCCCTCCCTCAACCACTCCCTGTGCAGAGACTGATCTCCCGTTCGCACCATGATTAAATTTTGATGAGTAGAGTTTTCTACTCGTTCATTTCGGAACAACATAAGACTAATATCGACTGGTGCCGCTCCACTCTAAAGCGGTAACGCTTATAACGATTATAAACGAGCGGAGTTAGCCGGCCGGAATAGATTAAGTATTCTGTTGAGCGAGAAAGTAGGCGACCAACATGGTGACTTTCAAATAGAAAATATTAAAACAACCTGCAAAAAGTCGTCCTTTGCCAACGGATGTAGAGGGTGGCCCGGATTACTGCCAAGTAGCCCACGGTACTCAATCTCAAGTCTGCATTTTTTTGCCACGTTCAAAAACAGGCCAATAAGAGGTGTTGAGGTATCGCTTTTTGTGTCGAATACATCGCCTAAAATAATCTGAGTATTTCGATCGTCGTTTAGCGACAGAATAAATCCTGCGAACCAATCGTTATCAAAGGGACTTACCACTAGACTGCCGTTGTCACCATAGTGATACTCAGCGATCAGCAGTAGATCGGCCCCTGTGTTTTTGAAGTCTGACCATAGGTACTCAATTCCGCCTATCAACGCATTAAATGACGGTCCCTGCCCTTTGCGGTGAATCCATTCTATTTTCGGATACCACGATGAGGCGATTTTAGCTTTCGCGTCGAGTCCCGCCTGTCTGATGGTGGGATAATAAGGGAGTATCACCTGTTCTCCATCAGCCGTGCTTCCAAGTACCGGCGATGGATCCCGGCTGGTTCCCCAGAAATGATAAATCCCCATCTTCAGCGGCTCGGTTTCAAGACGGTACCTGGCGGCGAGATCCAGTCTCTCGTTCTCCGCATCCGATTCGAATATCGGACGGCTGTTATCAACACGTGGAGTAAGCCGGATACGAGCATCTTTACCGGCAAACGGGCGCTCCCTAAACCACGGTAAGAGGAAAAGCTGTGCCTCGTGCTCCGCTCCCCCGTAATTGAGATTTACCATCGGCTGCCCGAGCATGCGCTGGTACACCGGATGCTCAATAAGATCGGTCTGATTAATGATGTGAATTACATGATACGATGAAGCAACTCCCCAATTCTCTCTTGAGACACCGATCTTCACACGAAACTTATCAAAGCGCTGCTCGTAGTAAGCTTCCCGTAGATCACCGTGAGTGCGATGCTCATCGTGTTCATCAAACCGTCCAAAAGGCTGTACCTCTACAATTGATTCATTCGAGGGTTTGTAACGGAAGTTGGGCTCCAGATAGAAAGAGAAATTAGAGTGGTGAGTATTCTCGGTAGCAGAGTGCGATGGGAAATAGCGGAATTCCGGTCCCGCACTCTCCGAAAGGTCAATTGCAAAAGCGGAGTTGATAGATATCAGGAGTTGTAGCAGAAAATAGGGCGCGCGATCCCGGACTAACACCTCGCAACGCTCCTAAAAACGGCTAAATATGTTTCGGCACCAGACCGCTTGTTAATCTTAGATAGTGCGCTTTTAAGCATTCTCAGGTTTCGCGGTTTTAGGTGGCGCTCCTCCATCGAGCGCCCTGCAGTGTCTTACCGCCCAGCGCAGATTAATCGGCCCTCGGACCATTACCATGCCGCATTCGGTGTTACAATAACCCCTTGAGACCCTAATATTGACGAAGGTCAAGTCAGAGGGAGAATCAACTGATCTAACTGATTTTGTATCACGGTCGATGAATGGCGTTGACGCAGTCTATACGCAGAACATCATTACTAACCTACTGGCACAGCTCTTCCCGGACCTATAGCGCCGAAGTCACTATTAGGCGCCATACCTTCCCGAACCTCGCCTGATATCGAGACAGGTTTGGTATAGCTGCTAAAACAGATTGTAAGTCTCCTGCACTGGGCGGCGCGATGAAGCTCGAACATCCATGATCTCTTGGCAGGGGCGCCGCCTGTTACACTCGGCTTCGAAAGCAGTTCGGTTATCTCCGAACGGTGCGCCTCTACCTTTTCATAGACTTTAAGGAGGCGTGAAAGGTACTTGCTTACTACCTTCATAGGAGAACAAGCGTACTTTTTGCGCTTCTCTTTCTGCTCTTTCTTTTCGTTGCTCTTAAGCGGACAGAGGGTTCCGGTTAAAAAAAACTTCAAACATAAGTTATGCCGGCATTTACTCTCCATGTGGCACCGAAATTTAGCGTCTTGCCTCCCCCGATAGAAAGGCTTCAAGAGTAATTACAGAGCGGATGTTGCGGCTCATGGTAGCCAAATGATTGGCGTATCAAAATCGCGTAATGACAACCAAATCAGACAAAAGCTCCGGAAACGGCAAGGCAACAGAGTACGTTCCCATCTCGAAGCAGTCTCCACCCTTTGCTGGCAGCGACCTAGTTGAGGAGAGCCGCCGGCGAGCCATTATGGGGGATGATACAGGGGTAGCCAGATATCCCGAAGGTGTTCATCAGAGCGGACGCCATTCCGACACCAGCGACTCCCGCTACCGCAGGCCAGATAGAGAGATTCATACGGAGATTGCAGAGTGGCTGGAGAGAAACCCTACCATCGATGCCTCGCAAATCATACTTTCGGTAGCTGAAGGCAAGGTAATGTTACGAGGCAGAGCCGATAGCCTATATGCCATAAATGAAATAAGTGAAGCAGTTCGGCGTACGCTGGGAGTCGAGGCGGTTGAAAATAATTTGGAAGTTCATGAAAGCCCTGCTATTCGAGGCGCGGGCTCAGGCCAAACCACCGGCCAGCGTGGTACCAAGAGAAAGCTCTCGGTTCATGATCAGGACCCTAATCGCCGGCGTAAAATCAAGTGAGCAGTCTAATTGCGAGTTCAAGATTATAGAAAAAATGAATCAGCTATATAGGGCGCACCGTATACATCTCAAGTTTACCCGGAGAGAGAGGATCCTCGATCGCTGAGGCTTCTAGTCTAAAGTGCGCCTTTACGAGCTCTGCCGTAGCGGAACAGATAAGAACGTCCTTTGATAAATCGACCACCCCATCCTCAAGTATGAAGGTAGAATTAAGCTGATCACCTAGTATTGTGAATTTGGTGCCATCAGGAAGCTGTGTTCCGCTAAATACCCCTGTAAGGCCATGCCCGGAGGTCAGAATCTGCTTAGCGACCAGATGGCTTGCACTTGCCCTCTTTGCAAGGGCTGCGGTCATCTCTCTAATCTTTTGCGCCGCTTTCACTCCGTGATGAGCCATAGTAGCAGCATCTCTACCGAGCCAAAGCGCAACCAGATGGTTTCCAAATTCCCTGTCCACTACTCCGCTGAAGGTCCAAACTATATCGCTTACCTGATCCCGCCAGAATTTAAGAACATTCTCGCGCGGAGCCGCTGCTTCCTCGTTCTCTCCATTGGTGAGCAACGTAGCCAGAAGAATTGTTACTGCCACAGGCTTTAGTTGAGCCGTCAAGGCTCTGGATCGCGAGCTCGAAGATAGAGAGCGCAGGGCTCTCTCCGTATGAATATCGACCGAGAGCTTCGCCCCTCCGATATCGACTATATCTCCGAGCTGCAAGTGCCGCATAGACACCCGCTTACCGTTTACGAAAGTCCCATTTGTGCTCTTATTGTCAGCGATGACGACTCCTGCCGTCGAGGTCGAAATGGTAGCGTGCAGCCGTGATACGGCCGGATCATCTAGAACAATATCATTACCAAGATCTCGCCCTATCCGGGAGGTGCAGTTGTCCTCCAGCGGATAAGTGCGTTCCGGGTCATCGCCCAGCTTTATCCTCAATGTTGCGATCGTTTGCATGGCGTAATTCAAAAGCTCTACGGTATAAGAATCGGGCAGCTCTCCAATTAACTTTAGAGGCACAAATCGCCTACAATTTCTTGGGAATTAAGGGTTCATCCCTGTGAAGGTGTGTTATAGACGGCTAAGGCCTTCAATGCTTTGGCCGCCGCGCCCCGCCTCCGCTAGATCGCGCTTCGTGGGATTGATATGACCCGCAAATCTAAGCTTCAATTCTTAATGTGTTAACCCAGCTCATGGTGCTAATATCGCCTCACAAGTGAGGTGAATATGCCTAGCACAGCTGTATCATTCATTAGAGACCGGAACACCGCAGATAGAATAATTGATTATGCCAGCTCCCTTAAACTGGCAACGGAGCAGCTCGCAGCGGGAATTGATCATATTCTAGAAAATGAGTGGCGCTGCAACCCGGAAGATAGTACTCAACACTCGCAACATCTTAGTGCAGTGTTATCGGACGGCCTCAAAGCCTTTAAGATAGCCAACCCTCCTATGATCGCCACAATGAACGACTGGATCGGAAAAGGTTATGAGGCTGCAGAGGAAGGTATTAAACTTATGGCCTCTCTTATCGATCTTAAAGACTCAATGGTACAGCTACAGCACGACATGGCCTCAAAAGGATTGCCGCTTACCCCCTCTTCGGTAGAGGCTTTTACGGAAGGGAGAGAGAGATTCAACAAATGCCTGGCAGCTTTCGAAGTAGCCGCCCTCAGGGAGGATTTTAAGAATCCACCAATGGCACCTCAAACTCCGTTCGGCAGTGCCTCGATTAAAGCAATGGCGCTTCCGGTCTTAGCCGGGGCCGCAGCCTGTTATGTCGGCTATAATCTGGCCGGAGCTTTTTTTGGTCCGCCAAGACGGAATGACCGATAAGTACTCGAAGCCTCTCATAGCGCGCCGGCATGCACTTAAACAAGCTTAAGGCACTGCCAAATCTAGTCCCGCCATAACTTCATGTAGTCGGTCAAGATTCTTCTATGTTCAGAATAACCACCCCTACTCAACTTACCGAAACTCTTGAAGCCATCTTCGGATCTGAAGGATTGCTCGCCTCGCTATCCTTAGATGCTTCAATTCAGCATGCCCGAGAGCTATTTGAAAGAACCCCGCTTAAAGGGATTGCCGGTCTTAGCGCCGCTCTTCCCCCTGATTGGTCAGGAATCCGGCATGACGAAAATATCACTCTTCCTGACAGGTCAAAGTATCTTGAAGCCCGGGAGGAATTTGCAAGAGATGTCGAGAGCTTGATTATTCACGGAATAGCTCCCGTGGAGCGTGGTTTCTTCTCGGGGAAGTACCGCATCACCTTTTCGGAGTTTACCTCCGGCGGTACGGGAACAGCTGCAGCCGGGCTGGTAGCGGCTGCGTTACAAAGGAATGGATATACAGCTTCCGTTCGAAACGAAAGGGTAAGCTTCAGATTGGACCCGGCCGCCTCCAAAGCAATCAACGATTTTATGGAGAGCGTTGCGGCAATTGATACCGCCAGAGAGAAACTGGGCTGCTAAGCCGGCTGGAGCTCTAGACTCATTTTCCCTCACTGACCCATCCACCGCTCGTAGTTAATCAATTCCTCCTCTTATGCAAGCAAAGCCAATTCTTATGAATTTTCAGCCGGGCCCATTAGCTGACTAGCCGAAACAGTCACTTGGTACCGCTCCTTTGCCACGTTCGTCATCGCTTCAGCTAGCTGCGGGTGGTCGCGCATAATGCGCGAGAAATCCCCCTGCTCGAGCACGAAAAGGTCGCACTGCGTCTTGGCCCTTACGGTAGCGGTCCTATCAATAGAAACCAGCAATCCTATTTCGCCGAAAAAGTCGCCGTCTTTTAAAGTTGATACCACTTTACCGGAGGCATCTAATACTTCAGCCTCCCCTTGGCAGATAAGATACATCTCTCGGGCGGGAGTACCGATCTCGATGATCGTCTCGCCTGCTTCTACAGAGATGGAGCGCAGAGAGATGATAACGGTTCTCAAAAGAAGCGGATCGGCGCCTTGGAAGAGAGGCGAGCGCTCAAGCACTTCGGGAGTAACTACCTCATGCCACCTGCGGCCCTCGCTCCGCACCAGATCATTTGCGGCCTTCGGCCCCCAGGAGCCCCGCATGTAGTTGGGGAACTCATCGCCAGCAGGATGGGACGACCAGTAGTCTAGTATGGGCTGGGCAATCTGCCAGGCAGCTTCGACAAGGTCACCCCTTGAAAATAACGTGGCGTCGCCGCGGCTGCATGAATAGATCATCACTTCGTATCCGGTATAGCGCGAGGCCTTGAAAGCATCGCCATATCCGAACTTCATATCTACCTGCTGCAGCTCCAATGTAGGGCCCGGGATTTTAGCTTGGAACGTGAGCCCGATTCCTTGATAGGGCTGGATGTGAAATATCAGACGATTGGAATCGAGTCGCGATACTGATGAGCCTCGCATGGTTGCCAGTGGCGGCTTTTTGAACTCCACGACTATCTCAGTGCCGCGCTTCCATAGCGCCTTTCCCGACCGTAAGTATATCGGCACTCCCTGCCACCTAAGGTTATCTATGTGGAACCTTGCAGCGGCATAAGTTTCGGTGCTCGAGTTGGAGTTTACGTCCTTTTCTTGTCTGTAGCCCGGCCTTTCAACGCTTCCTTCTTTGCTAAAAGATGGGCCGTACTGCCCGCGGACCACAAACTTTGGAACTTCAGCCGGTTCATAAACCCTTACCGCTTGAAGCAGCTTCGCTTTCTCATTGCGGATGGCGTTAGCTTCAAAAGAGCCGGGCGGCTCCATGCAGAGATACGCCAGCATTTGGAACATATGGTTCTGCATCATATCACGCAGCACCCCCGAGCTGTCGTAGTACCCGCCGCGCCCCTGGACATCAACTGACTCGCAAACGTTGAACTGAATATTATCTATGTAGTTGCTGTTCCATAACGGCTCGAACATGCCGTTAGTAAAACGGAAAGCTAGGAGGTTCTGCACCGTCTCTTTGCCAAGATAATGATCAACGCGATAGATCTGCTCCTCATCCCAATATTTTAAAATCTCCTCGTTGAGCTGGCGAGCCGACTCCAAATCAGTACCGAACGGCTTTTCAACTATTATTCTCTTCCACCCCGGCCCATCTCTGAAGCCTGCTTTATATAGGTTCTCACATAGAGCCCCGAAAAAGCGCGGTGCCATAGCGAAATAGAAAAGCACATTCCCATTTGCGCCGTACACTTTATCCAGTTCAGCCACCCGCTCCTTAAGGCGGAAAAAATCCTGCTCGGAGATACTTGTAGTGGTATAGTGCATCCGAGAGACTAGCCTATCACATGCGGCTGGATCGAACTGCTGCCGGGTATGAAACTTTTCCAGCCCGTCCTCTTTCCCGGCCATATTCTCACGGAACTGCTCATCATTGAGCTCGGTACGGCTCGTTCCAAGCACCGCAAAATTTTGAGACAAAAGCCCATCGCACTCTAGATTGTAGAGTGCCGGCACTAGAAGCCGTTTAGTAAGATCTCCTGAGGCTCCGAGGATCACCATTATGCAAGGCTCGCTTAAAACCTTCTCCCCTCGAGCGCCCTGTGCAACGGTCCCAAAATTTGTGGTTGTAACTGACATAGAAAAGTACACGTTCGAAAAATATCTCGTTAACTATACTGCAAATACGAAGGATTGCCTAAAAACGGCGGTCCATCAACAGCAATTTCATCTTGTTTATGCGGTTTTAAATATCCATTAATGAGTGACTTGGAAAGCCAATAATTGACCGATAAGAGCGCAGTTCGCCTGCCCGTCCCCCAAAATATCATAGATTAACCTCCGCTCCATTGGTTAACCTACAATCACAGTGAGGAGCGATGGCCGGCACAATAAATATTCCCACTTATCTAACCATTGCGCGGATTATCCTTACCCCCGCCGTCATCTATTTAATCCTCTCCCGCTCTTCAGTTATTCTCACGATTGTGCTGTTCGCCGTGGCTGCAATCACGGACTATATTGATGGGATTATTGCCCGCAAGTTTGGAATGGTAAGCCGCCTTGGCGCTCATGCGGACATGATTGCGGACCGAGTACTGTGGGCCGGAAGCGCGGCAGCTATGTTTTTTGCCTACGGCCTGACCGGCATATTTGATACCCTGCGCCTGTTTCAGCTTTTCGCCATTATGACCCGTGAGCTTATTGCTGCCCCTTTCGCGTTGGCGGCCGCTATCTGGTGGGATCCCTTCCCCCCTGCCCGCTATGTTGCCAAAGTTACCACTATGCTGCAGGGATTTGCGCTTCCGGCTCTACTTCTCAGCGTGGAATATCCGGTGATGCTATACCTCTCGACCCCTCTTGCGGGAGCGATACTCATAACAGGAGCATGGTCGGCAAAACTTTACATCGAGGATTCCAGAGAAATGAATATACCGCCGCCGTAAGTTCACAACGACCGATTTACGTTAACTGGCGGCATGTATTGTATATTTGACTAACCGGATGCAAACTCTATAGTGATTTATGGAACGTCGAAAGGCTTTTAGGTTAGCTCAATCAAACTCTCTTTATGGGCCGGTTCGATGCGGAAGCACTTTGCCTTCGCACAGAATTGGCCCCGAGAGAAGGAGTGAGAGATGAGAACTACAACTAGGACTCGTTTTGTTGAGATCCTGAGTGGACAGCTCGGTTTAAAAGTGGAGGAGATCCGAGATCATGAGAGTTTTGCTCACATGTATGCAGATGAGCAGGACCTTGAAGAGATCGTTTATGAGACCGAGCGGGAGTTCAACGTCGACATCGGTGCTCGAGAGATTGGACCGGAGTCGACGGTAGAATCTGTCGTTCGCCTGTTAGAGCTTAAACAGGATCCCCGAGCTACGAGCGTCTGAGATGATGGAGGTTCTGCCGCCGCCTTGCGCCTAGTGCGCTAGGCGGCGGCAATAGTACGGGCTGACGGACGTTCCATTCCCAAATCAAATCAATTCAAATCATGATCAAAGTACGGACGGATATCACTTCGCCACTTCATTGGCCGTCCCTGGCTACTGGTACCTTTCGTCTACGGCTTAAAGATAGACCGGTCGCTTAAGGAGACAGGGGAAGAGGAAACTGAAACCAGCAATGTTCTTAGTCATGGCATGCGTAGTACCGCTCTGGCTACTTTCAGAAGCCGACCGGCTTTTCTTGACCTGTAACATGGGAGCTCGCCGCTTATGAAATACCCTTTACTATTACTGCCATTAGCATGCTTACTTCCCTTGACCCCTCTTCTTGCCCATCCTCCTAATTGCAAAATTCCAGAACTCAGTGCAGTTATTTGGCCCCCAAACCACAAATTCGTGCATTTCACTGTCACAGGCGTGACCGACCCAGACGGCGACGAAATCACAGTCAACATTACCAGTATCTTTCAAGACGAGAGGACCCAGGAACCCGGCAGCGGCAACACCTGTGGCGATGCATATATTCATAAGGATGGTACTGCCAGCGTACTGGCCGAGAGAAATGGACGAGGCACAGGGCGCGTCTACCATATTGATTTCATCGCTGTTGATGAAGATGGGCTGTGGTGCAAAGGCGGCACCGAGATCTGTGTCCCGCATGATATGGGAGTTGGGTCTGAGTGTATTGATGAAGGGCCCCTGTATCGCTCGGATCGCTGTACCGGCGTCCCCGGAGCCAATGGAGTGCTATTCAAGCCTGATGATAGCAAGCCAAATTTCATCAAACCCGGTAAAAGCAAATCCAAGAAAAAAAGTAAAAAGGGCGGCAGAAAGGGCAGCCCTTAGGGACATTTCGATAATGACCGATAACTCCACTGCTATCATAAGTATTGCGCACAATGTGGAGTGCGTCCTCACTCCTCTCAAAAGATTGAGGAGGCTATGCATCGCCTGCGCGCCATGCACTCGGCTGAGGTCGCGGTAGGCTTTCTTGCAGATTGCAAGGCTGTCGGAATCTATCTTTTTTTGTCACAGAACCCAACAGCCCGATTCTTCGGCTGATTAAAAACTTGCTCCCAATTATCGCGAAAGATCTTTTAATTGACTGCCCATTAGAATGAGGTATTTTAGCCCCACCACAGTTCAGAGGCGATCAGGAAACCTCTCGCTGCACCTCTCAGCCAGATCTTTCGCTGCTGCAATTCGGTGCAAAAAAGGCGCTCAGCTGGGTTCAGGAGATCGAATCTGCTCTTGTGGCTTGAGTAAGTGGCGCTCTTTATAATAACTGATAATGTCAGTAATGAAATTTCCGCTCAAAATTTCTTAGGGGCTTCTTTAAACAATCTCCACCTGGTGAATTGAACAATAATGCAGACGGATACTACCGCAGATCACTATAACCAGGTCGCCGATTGGTGGCTCGAACAGATGAACGGCTCAGTATATGGAATCGCGGCACTTAAGCGCTCTCTCAAATTCCTAGGGTCAGCAAAGAACGCACTGGATGTCGGTTGTGGATGTGAAGGGCGATTTATCAAACTGCTAGGGGAAAATAATATAATATGCGACGGCCTCGATGGTTCATCTCGTATGATTGAGCTGGCCAGAGAGCGACTACCGGATGCCAATTTTGTCATCGGGGATATTCGCTCTTGGGACCTCCCTCGAAAATATGATCTCATCACCGCTTGGGACAGCATCTTCCACCTGCCGCTTGAGAGTCACGAGGCAGTGCTTACTAAACTTTGCTGCGGACTTACGGAAAATGGCGTGCTGCTATTCACTTGCGGTGGAGGGGAGACCTGCTCATCGGCAAGCGGAGACTTCGGGGGCAAGCAGTTTTATTACAGTACTCTCGGATTGCCGGAATTTATCCGGATACTTGAGCGAAACAGCATGGCAATCAGGCATTTAGAGTACGACCAATATCCTGAAAACCATGTCGTTATAATATCGCAAAAGGTTCCGCCGCAGCGGTTCTAGCATTAGCCGCTGTGAACTCATCTTGCGGCGGATTCGCACAATGGAAGATTAAATTGCACTCTTTGCGTTTGCGCCGGCAGTATCCTTAGCGCTCCCTTCACGGGTGCATCCACCCTTTCCGCCATCCGACTTGCATGAGCCCGGCTTCTCTGACTTATCGCAGGAACCCGCTTTTGCTTTTGCATGCGGACAACCCTTGTCGCACCCTTTACAGTGCTCACAATCCGACTTATCACAGCCCTCGCACTTACAGTCAGCCTTATCGCCTGTACATTTAGCTTTAGATGGGCACTCCTTCTCCGCGCAGCACTTCTCTGCATTGGGGCATGCGCCCTTTGTGCAGCTCTTACCCTTCATTGACACACAACCTGCGAGTAAAGCAATCAAGAGAAGTAAAACGATGGCCTTCAAATAGCGCATAACCAACCTCCATTTAATTCATTTAACAGTTCCGGGAATTCTACCCTGACACCACCTATCGTGCCACCCCCGACTTCAGAAGGTGAGGGAACGTCAACTGCTTGACGTGAGCAATGGGTTCTTAACCGCGGCGGCGGCGCAATGAACCATTAAACGGAGGGCGGCAGCCGCATTCTCTTGCTAGAGCAGCGAAGAGAGCGGTCTGCCGCCATCATTAGTATCCCCTATTCGATTGCAGAGGGCGTGGGAGTTGGTTGAACTCTGCCAAGAATAGAAGCTCTCAGCTCACTATCCTCTAACCATCTGGTCATTAGAGAGTAATAGACGGAGAACCGGAATGCGTCGCTATTCGGATCGGATTTGTATTGTTCAGCCAGATAGAAAATCTGCGCGTCCACCTCTTGCAGAGCAATTCTTATTGCGCCGTCTAGATTGCTCCATTGAGCTGGCGTAATAGATTCCAGAGATGCGACTGCCCTCTGCTTCTCGTCCTCGGTTAGAGTGTCGTAGAAGGCCTCTGCCTCACTGAGCTGAGAAGGTGAAAAGTGGGCCGAGATTGCGGGCGGCACTAGCGGCATAATGTTCGACGGAGCCGGCGAACTGGCCAAAGAACTCCGGCTACGGTAACTGAGGCTGGAAGTTGAGCTTTCCAAGCCCGAATAAGGAGTAGCTTGCGGCGTCGGTGCCTGGTGGGCTGCATAGCAGGACCTATCGCACGTCCGGCGCCCAGAGGTTGGCTTGCCGTTCGGGCCATTTGGATTCGTAACTCTACAGCAACTCAAGCAGTGATTCAGAGTTGAGCATTTGCATCCGCCCGCGGGGGGTGTGGCTGGAACTGGACCGGAGTAGTCACTGTCACACGGATTATTGCTGCAAGCAGCCGTCATGAACGAGACTACGCTGATTAGCGCAAGCTTGGTTATTCTATTCATTTTCCCTCCTAAGGTTTATTTTTCAAACTGATATCTTCGTTCTCTTGCCCGCTGGATTGACTCTCCCCGGCGATTGTCATTCGTCTCTCTAGTTGGAGCTGAATTTTTCGCTCCAGCCATTTATTGGAAAAGCCGCTTCGTGAGGTTTTTATTTTTTTCGACAGCTCAACTAAGGTGGAGCCTGAAAGCATGTCCGCCCCGGTTGCAGCTAACGAGTTAAGGAGGGCCCCGTCATACTCGTGATATCTTCCCCCCTCCAATATGTAGAGAGCGGCATGCTTTCTTGATAGGTAACTCCGCACCTCGCTACTTAATACCGAGCCCTGGCAGAGCTCAGCCGTAGTAGTGGCCAGGTACCAACGGTGAAGAAGCTTTTGCTTGTCCTTTGCAAAGTTTCCTTCAAGCTGCAGCGAGGCTGGTCCAGAGGTCCATAAGCCGCCGTCCGCAGCTTCAAACGCGTCGATTGTTACTCCTAATCGGCGCAGGCGGGCCTTTGATTGCTCCTGAAAACGGGCAAAGTCTGCCGCTTCCTGAGAACGAAAGATCTCCCATCGCCCGAAGTTTCTCTGCATCTCCGCAAGCGCCTGTCCAAACAGCGATGGGGCAGGCTCAGCCGGCACTCCATGCTTTAAAGTATCAGCAGCGCGTTCAATATCGACCTGTTGCGACGGAGTATAACTGGTTCGACCATGAAGCCAGGCGGTTAACCGCGCGGCTGCCTTGTATCGTTCGGATAGAGAAAGGTAATCGGAGATATGGGTAAATTTTTCAGCCAGCGCAGCTCGAACGGCAACCTGCTCCGCTTCAGCTCCGGCCCATCCGAGTAGCCGCTCCTTAATTATGTTGTGCACTGCTGGAGCTAGGCCCTCGTGGTGAAAGGCGAACATAATAGTATCAAGAACCTCGACGCGAGCTTGAGTCATATCGCTCTCGCCCCTTCCCGCTTCAAAGTAGGTTAGAAGCTCACTAAGTGCCTCTTTAGCCGCATCAGGAACCTCGTTTTCAGATTCGCCAAGAAGTTTGGCGAGATGCTTACTTGCTCGTAGAACCTCTTGTGTTTTCTCCAGATCATGGCGTTTAGTGCCTGGCTCAAGGGAAGGGCCCGAAAAATTTGCAAAATAGCCGCTCCGTAGTGGAAGTACCTGCGTGGGGGCAGTGCCGGTTAATAACGGCTCAATGACGGCTTTAAACTGCTGCTCGTTCGGAGCAATTCCGGAAAATGCCAATTCTCCGGAAGGAGCGATTACTACTACATGCGGGCGAGCCTCCACTTCAAATCTAAAGAACGCCTGGCCTGCCTTTGTTGCCGTAAGAAGCGAAGGAATTTCTCCTCTATGGCGGAAGAACCTCTCAACCTCCTGGCGGGATTCATCGGTCAGCATAACCACTGCCAACTTATCTCGATGTTTCCGCTGAAGTGATTCGAGAGCTGGAATGTTTCTAATACATTGCGGACACCAGGTAGCCCAGAACTCGAGTACAATTATCTTTCCAGTAAGATCGCTCAGGCTGATTACGCGAGGAGCGTTGAAAATTCCCTCGATACGCACCCCCGGCATAAATTCGCCGTGCTGAAGCTCCCCTTGCAAAGGGGATCTCTCCGCAGCCTCCTGGCCGAATGGCCTAGTCCTCGCAGGAAGAGATTCGTGTCCCCAGATTAGAGGCCGTTCCGGCTCCGCGCTTATCGTTGAGAGCGCAACACCTGCCGACAGAGCCGTTATCCAGCTGGCGCGACCGCTTCTGATAAGCCTGCCTTCAGGAATAACCGGAGGCTTGGAATGGGAATAGATAGGCGCTGCCATAGAACTGGCTTATACCCAAGTGTCAGTGCCGAATCAATAATAATACGCCAGGTCTTCCATAATATGGGCTTTATTTCCATTTTGATTAGAATCACCGGAGGGCCCCTAATTCAGCAGGAATCTCCCGTATTTTACACTGGTGACCCCCGGGGTTCCGCCGCTATAGAATCATAAAATCACTATATAATTTGATATATGGGATTTTATACCATTACAGGCCGCTACCCGGAAAAAGAGGCTCCTGATAAATCGTGCCTAAGGCTAACGATCGATTAGAGGAGCGTTAATGATCTTTGAAATTAAGTTAGCAGCCTGGCAATGTTAACAAGCGATTATGGGTAGCTTACTAGTGGGGAAAAGAAGCGACTCCCGCTAATGCACTGCCCATCTTCAGTTCTCCGCAGCAGGTTATGGGGTTGGTCAGCACATTTTGCAGGAGCCGCCAAAGAAGCGAATTAGTTCGCCAGTGACGAGATTGTGGATGTGATAATAGAGCTGCGTTAGCTCCTTAACTTTACAAGAGCTATGGACGAGATCTACGTAATACTCGTGCCTGACCTCCTTAAATATGGGATTTAATCCCGGAATCATAATAGGGTTATATTATCTTCTGGCTGAAGTGTGCTGTAATGATATATAATCGTAATATCAGGCTATTATAAGAATGCCTGTTAGAGGTTAATTTAACGCGGTGTGAATAATTCCCCGAATAATGGTTAACAAGCGCTTAGACCGATCACTCGCATTCAGGCTGCTGCAGATCGCCCTCCGCCCGGTGGTCGATTTTTGCCTAAGGCGCTCGCTGAGGCTTCAGGATCTCATTGAGGCCAGTAAATCTACCTTCGTTAGATCGGCCCTTAGACGCACCTTCCCCCCTCCTAAGAAAGTTAACGTAAGCCGGCTGAGTCTAATGACGGGGGTGCATCGCCGGGACGTAATCCGCATACTTAAAGAAGACAGCCAGGAAGGGTACGAGAAGGACCTGATAACAAAAGTGATAGGAAGGTGGCTGACTGATCAGGAATTTATCACTAAGGACCGCTCTCCCCGTGTACTCAGCTTTGAAGGAGCCGGGAGTGATTTTGCCCGGCTGGTGTCGGCAGTAAGTACCGATGTCAACAGCGGAGCTGTGCTTTTCGAACTGGAGCGCATCGGTGCCGTCGTAAGAAGCCCTCGAGGACTCAGATTAATAGTAGAGTCGCACGTTCCCAAGGGAGATCCCGCACAGGGCTTTGAGATAATGTCCAAGGATGCACAAGATCTAACGCGGGCAGTTGAAGAGAACGTCATTGATGAGATTGCGCTCTCGCATCTGCATGCACGCACCGAGTTTGACAATGTGCGCCCAGAGGCGATTACAGAATTAAAGCGTTGGTTTTTACGAGAGGGGCACGTATTTCACGCTAAGGTAAGGGAGGCCGTAAGTAAACACGACGAAGACATTAATCCCAGTGCTAAACATGGGAAGAAAAAGGGGGTTAGAGTGGTTTACACCTCCTTCAGTTACATTGAAGAGGATGAATAATGAGAATCGGTTTTAGCGCGGCATCACTGATGAAAGGTATATCAAGCGAAATGGCACTGAATTGCCTGAAGCTGCTTGCGCTAGCAGCTATCAGCTCATTTTTTTTCGCCGTGTCCGGATGCGGCGGAGGTACTACGGGAACGGGCGGCACCGGTAATATTCAGGTGGAAGGGAGAGTAATACGTTCTTCGGGCTCACCTGTCACATCCTCACAGATAACTGTTCTCGAAACCGGTGATTCTGCCGTCACAGGGAACGAGGGAGATTTTTTAATCGACACTGGTAGGTCCGGCAGTTCACTTACGCTGCTGCTAGAGCTCACAAACTCCGAAACCAGGGTCATCATAGAAGAAGTAAGCGCCGACACCATCAAGATAATCATACTGATTGAAGTGGCTGAAAATGAGAATGAGGCGGAGATCAAGGAGAGAACTGATGTCCGTGCCACCCCTACTCCGCGGGTGACCTCTACTAGGACTGCGGCAGTCAGTCAAACGCCAACTCCGCGTACAACTAATCCTCCCGGATCACCGGGAAGTACGGCAACGCCATCGCCCTCCGCAACTGTACCGTTACAACAGCCAACCGCTACGATGACCCCTACTACCGCACCGGTTGAACCGCCTGCAAAGCCGCCTACTCCTACACCTGCGGGCACATCGACTCCAACGCCGCCACCTACCCCAACTCCGAGCGAAGCTACCAACACTCCGACCCCACCAGCTGCGGAACCGTAATTCGCGGTGTTAGCCAGAGGTGAGGCTGAAGCAGAGCGCTCATTCGAGAATCACGCGCCGAAGCGTGCGGGATTATTGATTATATCGAGTGGACTTTGTAGCGATGCGCCCTTGATGTTGTCGCGTTTTGGTCCGATAGATTAGACTGGATCTGATGAGATCTATCGGTTTTGAACGTTATTTCGGGGGTTTAATGCTTACTACCAGTAATCGAGGTGTGTTGATCGGCTTACCGAGCGCTATTCTTTTCTTTGTGCTCACCCTGCTTCCATCTGCAGCTTTTTCGCAAGATTGCCCGGAATATTTCAACGATCAATGGGGAGTAAGGCTCGATATGACCGACTCCGCCCATGGAGTACTTAATGATATCCCCTCTCTTCAGACTCACAATGTGAGCGGCCTTACATATAGCAATGGAACTCTATCACTCACAAGCACTACCTCCGGTCCGCTTGTCACTTTGCTTCAATACACCGTGGACGGATCGGTCCCCGTAGGAACACGCTACGGCGAGAAGAAACCGATTAATAGCTCCTTTTACCGCACTTTACGCGTAAGGATGCGGGCCAGCGAGTCAACCGACGCTAGTCTTATCTGGTACCAAGACCAGAGCCGTGTGCGAATCGCAAGTTTTCCGGTAAAGCGAGACTGGGATGAGTATATCAAGGACATCCCCACCGAGCTTACATTCCAAGCAGAGCAGGGCTCCAACACGGCCTGGCTTGATGGGAACCCTGAGGGGCTTATTTTTCAGCCGACCAATGAAAGCGGCGTTCAGATAGAGATTGATTATATTTATCTTACCACCTCGAGCTGCGGCGCAGGCGGCACCGTAAGTGATCTCAGTTTAAATATAAAGAGACCCGACAAGAAAGGCGGCCTGGACTTTGCCCAATCGGCATTGGGCAACTCGTGGAATATGAATAGTTCGGCAGACATTTTCTCTGCCGGCAATGTGGCGCTTGCGCAGATCCATCCTTTCAACACTTTGATTGACCCGGTCGGAACGGCACATGAGGGTGACTTTGTTTACACAGAAAACGCCCAGGGCAACGGCGATCCAGGTCTCGTGGTCGTTTCGAGAACCGCGCAGATTGACTCAACTAGATTTGTGAATTTCTGTTTCCGCGGCTACAACCGTGACGACACCGCCTATAACTCTGTGGCGCGAATATTCTGGGCCGACCCGAGAGACGGCAATAGCACCGATTCATATAGGATCGGAGACGATATTATTATGGCACGCGGAATGACAGAATACTGCGTGGATATGGTAAACGAGGCGCTGCTTGAGCCGGCCCTCCCCACCGGATCGCCGAATCCATGGACCAGTATCTCGGACGCCGGATATTTTATTCAGTATCTGCGGCTCGATATGAACGAGGTGATAGATGGCGGGGCCACCCCGTATCACTCAGCGGTAGACTATATCTCGCTTCGAGCCGACGCCGAGGCTAACACCAAGTATGCTGTGGTTGTTGATGCGGATGTCACTCAACAGGTTGATGTGTACATTAACACAACTGCTTCCACTTCCGGCGGTGCTCACATCGGCACTTTGGCAGCCGGCCGAAAAACTAACGTGCTAATGTTCGATACAACTAATATAGCAAATGGCACCTATTATATTTATGCGACCGCCACCAAGAACAATCACACTGTTGCACGGCTGGCTGATGGAAGGCTTAGAATAAACCACGATTTAGTTCAAGATACTACTGCTCCGATATTGGAGTGTGAGCGGCCCGGGGACGGTTACACCTTTGACACTCAACTTGAGGTAGCAGGATATGCTCTTGATGAAACAAGGCTTGCAACAGTAGAGGTACTTGTGGATGGAAACTACTTTGCCTCCATAGAGCCTTCTAACTTTCACCTTACCGCCCGAGATACCTATTCAAGCTACGCTGAGTCGAACGCACCTGGATTTCAGAAGCTGTACGATGCAACCGGGCTGGCGATCAGAGCGTATACCTTACAGATCGTAGCAACAGATACCGCCGGGAACCAGACTAGCTGCACCAAAAGTGTCACGCGCGTAGCAGCAGGAGACACTACGCCTCTGACATATCCCGATCCGAACGGCACGGTGGTGAATCTTTCCATCGGCGAGCCTAGCTTTCCAATTAAGCAACGCCCGCTCCTTAAGATAAAGGTCACTAAGAAAAAGAACGTCAAATTGGGATTCAGCCGCCTTAAGACCTGCAATACGCTTACGGTGTTCGGCAGCACCAGCAGCAATATGTCCAATCCGGTGACGATCTTTAACGGAGCTGTCAGCTCCAATATCTCCGCCTCATTCACAAAATTTCCGGGGGTCTCCTCGGGAGACGGCAAGATATTCTTCCAGCTTCAGTGCAGCAACGGCGCTTTTAATCCGGCTGTCACCTTCGACGTCAAGAAGAAGATTAAAAGTAAGCAGAAAATGAGCGAATCGGCGCTTATCTCCTTTATCGATAGTGCGCTATAGCTTTTGCTCCCGATTGCTTATAAGTGCGGATTAACGAAGCGCTGTACTTTTGAACGGCAAAGGTGTTCACTCCAGCTTCGCCCCATCTTGTGCCGACTTAGAATGTCAAGTGTCAGGTGATCCTTTACACTTTTTTAAGTTAAGATTTTGAGAATTTCGGGGTGTTTTGCTGAGGTGCAGGGGTACCCCCTGCACCTCAGAGTGCGAAACTTTCGCCGCTTCTAAGGTTA
>JAGFJO010000057.1 GCA_024102635.1 Deltaproteobacteria bacterium | reverse complement strand
GATTTTTTCCGTTCATTGGTGCGGCATCTAGCATTGATTCTCGACACCAAATTCGCCTTTATCGCCCGCTTTTCGGAAAACAATACGAGGGAGATGCGTACTCTGGCGGTTTGGAGGGACAATGAATTTCTGCCTAGTGAGTCTTATATCTTAGATGGAAGCGCTACCAGTATGGTACTGAGCTCGTCTTTTCTCGAGATAAGCCAAGATGCGCAAACGATTCTGCCCTGCGACGAGTACCTCAGACGGGAGGGGATATCCTCATACATGGGCACTCAGCTAATTGATTCAAATGGTAAGATATTGGGCATTCTCGCGGTTATGGATGTGAAGACTCTCCCGGCTTGGGAGCCGGGAAGATGGATATTAAAGATTTTTGCCGCCAGAGCGGGAGCGGAGCTGGAGCGGCTGGCCGCGGAACATGAGAGCGCGGTTCTGCAAAGAAAACTGATGCAGGCGCAAAAAATGGAAGCGATCGGGCAGCTGGCGGCCGGAATCGCTCACGATCTCAACAACGCCCTATTCGCCGTGGCAGGCCACCTTCAGCTCATGAAGATGGACGACATGAATCACTACACATTAAGAACCAGTATACAATCGGCATTAAGCGGTTGCGAAAGAGCCAGCTCATTAATCGGGCAGCTTCTCTGCTTTTCCCGGCAAGGTAAATACAATATTCAATCTGTGCGTCTTGAACAGCTTGTAGAGGAAACAATCGATTTCTTGTCGCGCGTTATCGGCCAGGAGATTGAAATCACTCACCTTACCCCGGCGCAACCGGTTTACATTGAAGCAGACCAGGCTCAGCTGCAGCAGGCTCTTACGAATCTCATCATCAATGCTAAGCATGCCATGCCGAAAGGCGGAATAATTCGCATCGAGTATACAAATCGTTTTGTTGAGCTGCCGCACCGATATAATCTGAAAGCGCTTCGTGGAAATTTCGCCTGCATTTCAATCAGTGATACAGGCGAAGGAATCCACGAAGATAACTTGGAACGGATCTTTGAGCCCTTTTTTACAACCAAAGATGTCGGCACCGGATCGGGGCTGGGACTGGCCATGGTGTACGGCATTATGCAGAACCATGGCGGTTGGATCGAGGCCTCCTCGGAAGTGGGAAAAGGTTCGATGTTTACTTTATACTTTCCTATAGCGGAGACAAATATGGAGCAGTCACAACAATATCAGGGTGAATCCGAAAAGGCTGTTAACGGATGCGTCTTGGTGATAGATGACGAACCCGTGCTCGTTGATTTGATGCGAACTTTCCTGGAGAAAGCCGGATTCAGCACCAATGGGTTCTCTTCGGCTGCTGAAGCCCTAGCCTGGTACAAGGATAATTCTCACACTGTAGATCTAATAGTACTCGACATGAAAATGCCGAAAATAAGCGGCGAGGAATGCTTTCGGCGAATCAGAAGCGTCCGGCCCGAAGCTAAAGTCATTATTCTATCCGGCTACATTCAAGATGAAGCGGCTCAGCGCCTTTTGCAAAACGGAGCGCTTAGATTTCTTCAAAAGCCGGTACGATACGACGAGTTGGTGCGCATTATCTCGGACTATCTTGCTCATCTTAATGCCGTTCAGCACTAAAGAGGCGACGTAGCTTTCGGCGCAAGGCCGGCCTGCTTTTACCTACAGACGTAGCGCAGCTCCAGTTTCGGCTCGAATCCGCTTTCCCATACTGATGCAGCCTCTTGGCTATAAAGTTTATCAAGCGAGAGCAAAACCTCATTCAGTCGCGGAGGACCCTTAGATCGCTTCTGCCAAATGCGCACATTCCTGAGCAGCTCATTTCTGCGCTTACCGGTTACATAAAAGATGCAGTATCCCGGCTTGCTCATGACCCGTCCGTTTAACAAGGTTTTTAGGCTCTTTGGCCGTCCGTAGCGAGCATGGATATACCGATATGCCGGCCAGGAGGGGATAATCGCGCCTCCAAACTGCTTGCGGCGGCTTTCGATTGTATTCTTAATGAAATACCACTCTTGCTCGTTTACTAGTGGCGACTTGCGTCTTTTAAAATCCTCGATATAAGGTGAGAAAGCTGCGAGGTATAATACGATTGCGAGGCCGGCCGGCAACGCGAAGCGATATTTTTTGTATCTGACAATCATCCAGAACACAGCTGCTATCGCAAAGAAAGCTACGAAGTTGGAGTAAAACACGTATTTCATCATGTAGTACTTCGCTTTCTTTCCGAGTAGACGATAAATTAATTGGGCAGCAAGTGTTACAGCCAAAACCGAGAGCGTGGAAACGGCTATCCGGCGCTGAAGAGGAGATAGATTGTTTTTAAGCAGGTACGGCAGAGAGCCCACAGTGAGGATTAATAAAGAATAACTTACCCAAAGAATATTAAGATTAATCTTGGTGGAGGCGCCCCCTTTCCCTATGATCTTGAAAATTTCGGAATAGGCGTATAAAGCGGCAACCAGCATAGCGGCGGAGAAAAGAAGCGCTAAAGCGCTTAACTTAGGCCGCCCTTTCTTCCTCTCGGCTCTCGCCTCAACCAACGCGAGCACACCCCCAACAAACAAAGCGTCTCCAAGATTCAATCCATAAGTGAAGCGCGTCGCCGCAACGAAGAAAGAGATAATTATGAGCCTCCCCCACATGCTATCGGCGATCGAATAGAAAAGCACGAACACTATCGGAATGAATGCACCGAAACAGTGAGCAAGCCCTCCCTGGAGCATGAACTGGGAGTGTATAGGGACTAACCATAAGGCGGAGACCGCTATGGTGCAAATTGCCACTGCCGCTATTGCAATTGGAGAAACGGGCGATCCCCAATAGTCCCTAAATAGGGCGAGCAGGGCCATGCAGAGTGCCAGGTATGAGAGGCTAAGGGCAACATAGTGGGCGTCAAAAATTTCCAATCCGCCAAAGTACTGGATCAAATGGGTAAGAGTGTAATAACTGGTAAAGCCGTGGTAGGCGTCGGGCTTTTTATTGATAAAACGGTTAAGGTACTCGACATGAAAAGCAGCATCCCCATTCCCAATGGTCTGGAGTTGAAGATCTGTAATCCAGAAATACGTTGCATACGCGGCCAAGGTAAAAACTATTAGCGTCGGGTCCCCGATTAGGGAAAACACTCTCAAACGGTGACGGATTAAAAGCCAGGCGGCAGGCAAGGTAAATACAAGAGCGAGATAAAAAGAGAGCCAAAAGGAGAGGTCAAAGATCCCCCGCAGCGCGCTTGTGACAACGGATACAAGTAAGACGCCAAACACAGCCGAAATTATGATGGCTGCCGCCGAGCGGAAAACGCAAACGCAGGACGTCTTAAAACTAGAGGTGCCTTGGCCCATATGCCAGTCGACTATACCCGGCAAATATCGGCGGCGGCACTACCTTAATTTGTCTTACTTCGATTTAACAGAGAAATCGAGTGCGTCGTCCTTCACCGATATGGCTACCGTGCCTCCACTGCGCAGCTTGCCGAAGAGAATTTCGTCCGCCAACTGGTCTTTAATCTCTTTTTGAATGAGGCGCGCCATCGGACGCGCGCCAAGCAGTTCGTCAAAGCCCCTTTCCGCAAGCCATCGCCGTGCCTCGGGGGAAAGAGTAAACTTGATTCGGCGTTCGGCAAGTTGCGATTCCAGTTCAGCTATATTCTTGTCGACTATCTTTTCGATAATGTCGAGCGCCAGAGGTTGAAAATAGATGGTATCGTCTAGCCTGTTCCTAAACTCAGGCCGGAACAGTTTCTTGATAGCCGCCTCACGATTTGAATCCGTTTGAGTGGAGCTGCTGCCGAAGCCAAGCGACGATACTTTCTCTGAGCCGGCGTTGGTTGTAAGAATGATGATTACATTTCGGAAGTCGGTCTTACGCCCGTGTGAGTCGGTAAGCCGCGCATCATCCATGACTTGGAGTAAGATATTATAGATGTCTTGGTGAGCTTTTTCGATCTCATCGAAGAGCAGTACAGAGTAAGGGTGTTTGCGTACTTCATCGGTCAACTGGCCCCCCTCCTCATATCCGACATACCCCGGAGGAGCGCCGATAAGCCGTGCAACGGCATGCTTCTCCATATATTCACTCATATCGTAGCGGTGAAAGTGCACCCCTAGCTGGGCCGCTAAGGCTTTTGCAAGCTCGGTCTTGCCGACACCTGTTGGGCCGGCAAAAAGAAAGCATCCTATAGGCCGGGAAGCCTGCTTCAAACTGGCTCGATTTCTTTTAATGGCGTGCACAATGCTCTCCACCGCGCGGTCCTGCCCGAAAACAACGGATTTAATCCTGCTCTCCAAATGCTTGAGCAGCTCAAGGTCATTGTGGCTGATCGACTTGATCGGGACTTTGGCGATCGCAGAGATTACCGCCTCAATCTCCGATTCTCCCAGAATTGACTTGCGCTTCTTGCCCTGCAGCATGTTGTTGGCGGCGCCGGCCTCGTCGATTACATCTATCGCCTTATCGGGGAGGAAGCGGTCATTTATGTGGCGTGCCGATAGCTCCGCCGCTGCTCTGAGGGCATTTTGAGAGTATTTTACTTTATGGTGTGATTCAAAGCGGGTCTTGAGCCCTTTTAAGATCTCGATCGTTTCCTCTATGCCCGGCTCGTCCAGATCTATATTCGAGAACCTGCGGCTTAGAGCGCGATCTTTATCAAAAACCTTTTTGAAATCCTCGTGCGTAGTGCTGCCGATACAACGCAGCTTGCCACCGGCGAGAGCCGGCTTTAGCAGATTAGCTACGTCCATCGAGCCGGTGCCCGTGGCGCCAGCGCCGACGATTGTATGAATCT
>JAGFJO010000015.1 GCA_024102635.1 Deltaproteobacteria bacterium | reverse complement strand
GAGCGATTCGAACAGCTGGTTGAGCTGCTGGATAGCGATGATTGGCGAATCCGCGAGCAAGGGAGAGAGGAGCTGGTCAGGCTCGGGGAAGCAGCGGTTGCTCTGATTCATGACCTTGATCGGTCGCAGCTGACCGCTCAGCAGAACGCTTTACTGGACCATGTGATCTCAAGATTCAAAGAGCAAATGGGAGGGCGGACATACGAGCAAATTTTACGTATACGGCAGGACAGCTACGTTTATGCCCTGGCGCTTAAAAGCGGGGATACAGCCCTGCGAGAGATAGGCTGCAAAGGTCTTGAGTCATCCGGAGTTTATGTTAACCGGGAGGCTATAGAGACGGACGGTTCCACCCGTGAAGATGAGATCGCCCGAATATGGAATTACCTCAAAGACAAGGGGGTATATTGAACTAATGCGTTCGATCACCGTAAGATCTCTTAATTCAAAGGCTGCTTGGGGGACTTTAAGCACCACCTCACCAACGGATCGTTCGACGAGTTCGGATCGTCAGCTAGCTTAACCGTCATGCGAGTGACTCTATTGAACAAGGAAGAATATCCTGACGCGCCCAGGCAATGCACCTCAGCGTCGCCTTTCGAAGAATCGTCTTCGACGCCAAAGCGCTCCTGTACCTTAAATGCGCTGCATTTGTTTAGCCCAAGCACATCCCTTTCATAATCGCTACAATTGCCGAAATCACTTAGCGGCCAGCGGTCACGATTCTCGTTGTCACGAACTACCGCACTATAAACATTAAGATATCGCCCCGAGAGAATTATCGCCGCGTTATCGCCGCACTCCTTCACTGCCGGGCGGTATTGAGCATGGCGTGAAACGTGGGAAGGGCAAACGCATGGTTCGAAGCGCCCCCCTTGGCAATACCTCACCTTCTTTTTCTTCTTTAGAGGGCGCCTTTCGCTAAGGACCTCTTCCACACTCCAAACTTTGCCGGGGCTTATCTCTTGCGCTGCTGTACCTAGAGAGAGAGCGAAGGTTGTAACGACCAAGATAAAGACGCCGATTCTAATTCCCATATCCAATCCTCCTAATCACCTAGACCTGATGGCGCTGCCACTTGGGCCTTGCTCTCTGTAACGCAGTACCCGCACTAATGCGGCGCTTTGATTCTGCAATAGTTGTGCAAAGTCCCTTGCCGAGAAGAGCTTAACCACATCATCTCCGCCGTTAGCCGCCAGCTCTATTATTCTCGCCACATTGCGAGGCGAGGAACTGATTGCCCGGGTAAAGGCCGGCAAAAGCGAAAAATGCTCCAGTACCGACTGGAATTTATCAATGCCGATAGCGCTCGCTACCTGCACAATGTGCACCATATCACGCGGATTTTGCGCAAATCCCTCCTGAAATGCCTTCTCCCAGCCCGGGATTGCCCTTAGACCGTGGTACATCCTGCGCATATAGCCTTCCCCTTCTTTCTGCTCCATCCGTCTTATCTTCTGCATTGCGGCTCCTAGCCCCCATTGGTGTTCCTGCAGACAGTATTTCCATACAGGAAGAGAAGCAGTCTCGTGAACGATAAAATGCAATTCGTAAGGGTCGAACTCATTCAAGGTGTGCAGCAGTTCGAACATCATCCAGGGATTGCGCTGGACTCCGCGCCTAAACTCGTCATCCGCCAGAAGCTCCATATGTCTATCACATGCCGATACCACTCCATGCAAACGAGCCTCGTGATGGCCGGGCTCGCGCAAGCAGCAGTATCGCAGCGCTTCATACAGGCTCGAGGACTGCTTTTCGCGTGCTCTCTCGAATCCATCTCGAGTGATTACTTCGTTTATTAGAATGTCGGCGGCCCCTCCGTCTATTGCGTATAGCTCGCTTATGGCGCGCTCGATGCGTTGATCAATTGAGAGCGAATCGATTGCTTCGTTCTCTTCAGCTGCCAGCAGGATCCTGCGTTTCAGCTCCTGGACGAAGGCCCTCTCGTCTGTTATAGGGTTACAAGTTTTGAATGCTTCCTTTCCGGCTTCTAGCAGTCTCATTGGTGCGCTGGAAAGCACCGCATTATGCTTGGACCGAATATCAGGATCTGAAGTAGCCTCCTGCAGCGTGCCAGCCGGCAAGGCCGCTGCTCCTCGCACAAGTCTTGTTACCGCCCATGGATTCTTGAGATAGCCGATCATAAGAGCTGCTCTATCTCTGACCACCTCATCACCATACAGTACAAATGCGCGGACATATACTCCCGGCGGCATATTACCCATACTGCGAACAGCGTGCGCCGTGTTCCAAGGACGCTGCCTGAATGCCTGCCTAAAGGTGTGCAATCCGATTGTGTTTTCATGAAGTTCGATGAAGCGCATGGTGCCGAAGGCGGCTATCTCGTTTACCGCATCAGCACACGCCCAAGGTGTTTTTGCGAGGGCTTCTTCGAAACAGCCTTTTCCGAATACGGATTTTATACATCTGTTTAGATAGCGCGCGCCTCCTCCCCCTAATCCATTAGCCAGAAGAGAGTTGGCGTAGTGCGGGTGACGTAAAAGAGCTTTTTCAAACGCCCGCCGCCCGCTTTCATCCTTGAGGAGCCCGTTGCTTAGGAGATGCCCATCGAAAGCGTTGTAGTTGTTGAGCAGTCGCTGCAGCTCAGAGGGAGCTGACTGAAACACCTTCTCCATCGTCCCCTCGCCAAGAAGCGAATATAAACTGGAGAAGCTGGCAGCGCCGTTCGGAGTATCAGCTAGTCCAGGAAAGGATGAGCATAGTCGTCTCCAGCAGGCGTCCTTCTCGGGTCCGACATTCTGCCACTCTTGCAGTGCTAACTTTGCTGCAAGTGCCGCCTGATCGGCATTGTCGACACAGATTACTCCGTACTGCTCTAAGATCTCTTGCTTGAGGTTAGGGTCCTGAAGGCCCTGTCTATCAATTGCCCCGGCGTGGCCCGCCTTTATGCCGCCCGGCATGCTCTTGCCTGCCAGCAGGGCGATAACGGGCTTTTTGACCACTCCCTTTTCAATGAGTTCAATAACCTCAAGCTCTCGCGTGCCTCCCCCTTCTCCTGTAATAATAATGCAGCTGGTGCGGGGATCGCGCTCAAGAATCATTAGCTGATCAGCATAATCAAGACCCATATTGGAGTCGCCGCCTAAGCAGGCGGCGTACCTAATGCCGAGCTTGTTCTCCTGAACTGCAATAACACAATCAAAAACCATTGTGCCGCTGCGTCCAATAACCGCAACCGGCCCCGCCTGCTCAAACATTAACGGGGATAGATTACCTATCTTAGTAAGCTTTACAGTCTCATCATCGCCTTTATCCACCAACATTAGTCCGGGGCTGTTGGGCCCTAGATGAAAGACCTCGAGCTGTTTAAGTTCACCTAGATAAGCCGCGGTTATCCCGGCAGGGATGTTCTCCGCAGCCGATAAAACCATTCGCGGCCTTTGATCCAAAGGGATCTTTTTAAGCTGCTCGACCAACGTATGCATAGTTTCTCCCCAGGCTTCGGCGGGGGAGTAATTGATCAAAATTTCGGGACAAGTGTGCTTTGAGAAAGCATCCTCAATCTGCGTATAAAAGGGGAAGTCCCAAGTGCTCTCCCATTTAGCTTGATCGGGGCGTATAGCCCAAGCAATCTTGGCGCCATGCTCCTGTGCGATCCGTAAATGATACTGAGCAGTTTGGCCAAAGCCGACGACTCCGATATGGGCCTCCCGATTTAAAGAGAGCAGATAGCCGAGATTGAGCCTGCTGTCCGGAAATTCAGGGGGCTCGATGGAGGCGAACTCAGCCCGCCGTTCCATGGCGCTCCTCACCTTTGACTCCAGATTATCGGTGAGCGCCTCTATGAATGCAGCTTGAACGTCATCGACAACGATATGTTCTGTCTCCTGTCGCACAAGCCCAGAAGTAGAGTAGGCTACAGATATTGAGCTGCGGTGCGGCGACTGATCGATCAAAGAGTGAAAGAGGTCGGCATTCGGTCCCACGAAGCGCGCACTAACGGCAATGTCACCCCTCCCTTGTTTTTGCGCAAACTCGAAAAATTCATTGATGGCACGCGCAAGATTTCCTCCCTGCGCAGTGCCGCTGACCACGTTTACTGTAAGAGAGCGCATATCAGGGCACTCAACCAGTGCCATCTTAAAACATTCCAGAAACTTCTCCGAGGAGAAGTGTTTTTTCAGGTCTGCAAATCCCCGAATATTGGTCTCGCCATTGCTGCGAAGCTCGTCAATGGTGTTAGCGCCCATGCCATACCCGTTGCAGACCACGAAGACTCCGCCAGCAGAGCGATTTTCAAAAAGAGTAAAATTAATATCGAAAGGTTCGTGCGCCGACTCACTAAGTTTGTAATAAGAGGCGTCAGTAATGCCATCGGAGCTGCGCTCGATTCGGGAAGATACTTCTTTTACAAATAGCGGGACGAGATAGGTGCGCCCGATTCCCGCGTCGATAAGCTGCTCTTGGGGTGAGCGCAGCTTCGAGCTCAATTTATTGCTATCAATCGGCGTTCCCAACGTAACTCCAGACGCAGATAAGAATTATCAGCTAATACGGTTATGGCGTGAATTCACAACGAAATGCAGGAAGAAGAGAGAATGTTATAACACATCAAAATTAGGATCTTTTTTGAACTTAATCAACATCACTTGCGGTTTACAAGCGCAACAAGTGCTAGGAGATCCTGAAGCGGTTAAGATACGCAGTAATATTGGCTAGATCGGAATTAGAGATGCGGCTCTCGTCGTAAAACATCGGAGATTGGGCTATCGCGCTGCGAAGCGCCGGAAATGACCAGTTTACCCGTTCAACATGGCACCCGATGCAGATAGACTGATAGAGAGCTTTGCCTTGCGAAACATTCCCCGAGTATATTGACGGAATACCAAAGGCAGCTTTTCCCTGTGCCGTTACGTTTCCAAAGGCGTCAAAATTGCCCAATGTTGGCGCCGGAGTGGGAGACGGGGTTCCCGGCGCGGAATCCTTACGGCACTGCCTTTTCCCTAAGCTGTTTAGCCGTTTAAGCAGCGCCAGCTTACCTTTTGAGCCCTTCTTAGATTTAATACTCTTAATGGCAGAAGTAAACGAGGTGAAGTTAAGAGCCCCGTTTATCTCTTTGGCGCTACCGGGGGTAATGCCGCTGCAATAAATGCCGCGCTTTTTTGTTTTCGCGCCTTCCTTCCAACTCACCTGCACTTTACGGAGATCCTGAGCCGCAGCGCTGCAGATAAGAAGCAGCACAGAGAAAATGGTTAACGAGAAATATTGAAATACCCGTCCACTCATACGCAGATTTTGCTTAGATACGCTCCATGAAGAAAATGCATACTTCTGGAAACGCAAGACTTCCTCTACCAGATATGTCGGTCTGCAAGTTCCATTCCCTAAAGAATAAGAGACTAAGGACCGATGACTAACTGGGCCAGATGACGTTCGGCGATTGGGGTACGTAATACGCAGACCCGTCCGGACGAATTGGCACGAAAATTGAACTGACTACTCAAATTAGTCGATTGAATTGCGTCATTTAGGGTTTTCCGTTCCTCGCGGGTTGAAATGATTAAGAAAATTTTCGTACTTTTAAGCTGTGTACTACTATTGGCTATTCCCGACTCAGCTCTGGCAGCAAAGAAGGGAAAGAAAAAAGGGCCGAAGAAACCAAAAAAAGAGCTCGACCTCTCAAAGGTAGTCAAGGTCCAGGTCCAGGTGACCCAGGGCAAAGTTACTAAGAGTTACGATGTGACCTGCTACGGGAATGAACCGGGCCAGATGAAGGGAAAGAATTTCACCCCGATGTCCAAGGTGGTCTCGCAGTACAAAGGGCGAGCGCGCTTCGACAAGAAGGCAAAGAAAAAATACGCACTATACAGGGCCATTCAGAAGGCCGGCAAAGAGGAGTGTAATCAGCCAGGACATCTTTCCTTAGCTCCTTACAACGGCGCCTTCGGCGAAGCTGAAGCACGTATACTTTATGACCGGTTTTCCTTCGGCGCATCGCCGGAGCTAATTGCACATTCAGCAAGAATCGGACTTGAAGCTACGGTTAACGAGATCATGGCTTATAAGTCCGAGCCGCAATTCGATGCAGATGAGATTGAACTCCGTTGCGATGGCTACTTAGCCGATGACAGCCGTAATGAGTCATTCATGTTCGATGAATGCCCTCCGGGCAACCGCAATGCAGTACGGGATACAGGTGTACGATTCGACATTTACAACCGCATGTGGCGCTCGAATAACGGCTATTACCATAAGCTTGCTCACTTCCTCCATGATGAGCGGATGGCGGCCGGTTCCAATGTCCTGAATTCAACCGATCGCTACGCTCTGGTCGACCATGTAGCCATGCTGAGGCGCGCAGCGGCCAGCGGCGACTACATCCAGTTCATGCGCGAATGGAACGACGACTACCTGGGTCACTTAGTGTGGCTCGATGGCCGTTCCAACTCAGGCGACAGCCCGAATGAAAACTACGCGCGTGAATTTTGGGAGCTCGGTACCGTGGGCCCGACAGGCTTAGACGGTCTCCCTGTATACAGCGACCTCGACATTGCGCAGTCAGCTCTAGCCTTCTCGGGATGGATTCGCGAGTGCGCCGACTTCTTAGACTCGCTAGGCAACGAATATGAAGCATGTTTCGGAGCTAAAGCTCCGTTGCGGCATGCTCCAGGAGCAAAAACGATCTTTATCGGAACTCCGTGGCAGGCGACGGTTGATACGGATGCTGATGTGCTCAACGCAACCTTCAATCACCCCCGCACTGCCGAGCATCTCGCGGAGGATATCTGGAAGGAATTTATAAATCCTTATGCCCGTGAAAAGGAGATCCGCCAGCTCGCGCAACTGATCCGAGACAGTAACTATAAGCTGCATCCGGTGTTTCGTAAGATCATGATGTCGCGCGCGATGTTTGATCAGAAGTCGAGAAAGACGTTGATAAAGAGCCCAATCGAGATGGCGATAGGATTTTTAAGGCACACTGGAATTCCTGTTATTGACTCAATATATTTCGACGAAGATGACGGCGTATACCGGACCTCGTCTAACAGGTTTGAAAATCTTGAGTGGAATGTAATCGACGAGCTGGGAGAGATCCCCACTCTGCCCCCTACGGTCTTCGGCTGGAACGAGCGGCGCTTGGCAGGTGAGCAGTGGGTGCTACCGTGGCGCAACGCCGTCGTTTGGATCCTTAATCAAGATAGCGATGATCTTGAAGAGCGCGGAGGCTTCAGTTACCGAACTAGGTTCTTTAGCGGGCTTCCGGCGGCCGGCACCGCTGCTCCGGTATTAGTGGACAATATCGCCGCAATGCTCAACGTGCCGCTAACTGATGCTCAGAAGGCCCATCTGGTTCAATTTCTCGATTACGACTATGTGCAGTGTTCAAATTCTGAGAAGCAGGATCCGACCAAGGGATGTGATGCAGACGGAAACAGGCTTAAGTACAGGGTGTTTGACCCTCATCCTGAATCCGATGACGTCAACGTCACCGATCTAAGAGGCGTAATTGCCGCTATAGCGATGCAGACAGCATACCGACTTAAGTAACGGGAGATTGAGGAATTATGAAGGGCAGGGTTAGTAGAAGAGATTTTTTAAGAGCGGTCAGCGCAGGCACCTGCGGAGCTGCAATACACACTCTTACATCACCGTATGAAAATATGGTGGCCTTAGCTCAAGGGGCGGGGAACGGGCGTGTTTTTGTGCTCGTAAACCTAGCAGGAGGTTGTTCACACAACATAGTGCCGATTTATCACGGTGCTTATCGAGATGAAAATCCAACAATCAGCTATAGTGAAGCAGACTCGCTTCCGCTAAATGCGGAGCAAGGCCTTCACCCTTCGCTGACGGCATTGAAAGCTTGCTGGGATACCGGCCGTCTAGCTGTTTGCAATCTGGTTGGATACCCCAACCCGAACCGTTCACACGACGAGAGCACAGATATTTGGCACCGCGGCACCCGGCTTATGGGGGCCAGCAATGGAGGATGGGGAGCACGGCTAACCTGTCAGATGAATTCGATATTCGGAGGAGTTTCACTTGGCGGCTCGAACGTGCTTATTACAGGGGACTGCAATCCTCCGAGAGCTTTCGCCAGCCTAGATCAAAATGCATTCGGAGAGCGTGGCATCTCAGGCGCTTCCTCGCGCGACCAGGCGTTCTTGAGGATCACACGCGATCAGATGAACATTGACTCCGCGCCCCCGCCGGCTGCCGACAACTACTGGTACGTTCGTACTCAGGCAGATAATTTGGCGGCGAGTCTTACCACAATTAAGAACGCCACTAATCAGCCTTTACCGGATATTTCTCCGATCACTTTTCCTAATACCGGATTCGGAAGAGCATGCCAAAACGCGGCAAGACTGCTTCAAGCAACGGCGATCGGAACTCAGTTTATATATCTGCAGGACGGCGGGTACGACACACATGCCGGCGAGCGCACTGCACTTGCGAACAATTTAACTCGCGTTAACGGCGGTCTAAACGCTCTTATCGCAACTGCTTTTGCGCTCGGACGGTGGCAGGACTTGGTGATAGTAACTATGACCGAATTCTGCAGAACCTTCGAAAACGGTTCACAGGGCACAGATCACGGCCATGCCGGGCCTGTCTTGATAGCCGGGGGCGCAGTTAATGGCGGAATTTACGCTCCAGCTCCTACCCCCGCGGAAACTACCTCTCAAGGCTATTACCACAACTATCACATAGACTTCCGCGGAATTTTCCACGAGGTAATCCAGTTTCTGGGGTATGATCCGGGTCCCGTCTTTCCGGAAGCATTTAGCTACACGAGACTAGGAATACTGGGCTGAGCTGCGACAAGAGGCAGATTCATAAGAAAAGCGCGGCTCCGCCGGCCAAAGGCGTAATCTGGACGGATTAATCACCTGATTTGACTAGCGTATTTTATCGCGCTTTCAATCCAAGAAAAATTGCTTACCTCCTCCAAGGGAGTACATTTAAAGCTTGAACTAAATAAGGGGTAGAATAAGTGCTTTCGGCGCAGCGCAGATCTCTGAGTGGCTCTGCGTTTCGTCGGAGGCAGCCTTTTCGCTAAAGGTTGATATCTGTCGGGACAAAATCGGCTTAGCACGTGGCCTCATTCTGAGCCGCGGGGAAACAATGAGCCGGTTCGCAGTACCAATGCTAAAACCAAACCTAGGAAATGATGAACGGGAGAGAATCGCCGAAGTTGCCGAGCTGCTGGGAAACGCTGCTTCGATAGAGCAGTGTGCAGTGAAGCTGTTCGGTCATGAAATCACACTCGGTGTGGTTGTTGCCGTCGGGCTTGTCGCAAGGAGGGAACTCCAAGGCGACCGCGAGGATTGGCAGCCCCTCACCATGACAGAACTGACCGATGAGCGCGGGCGCTCTTCCGCCGCAGCCACTGGAGTGGCCGATCGCGCTGTAAAGTTCGGACTGCTGGAGCGGGTCGGACTGGTTGATCGGCGCAAAAACGGCCTCCGTGTAACAGCGAAGGGTTGGGAGCTGTTGGGGCTCTCAGCAGAGGCTCTTCGCGACACTGATTCCGAGAGCTGACAAACGTCCGGGAGGAAGGCGGGATTATTTCCAGCCTTCCTCCCGGATAAACTTTTTAGGTTTCTAGAAAGGTTCCAGAAAGGCTGCTTCCTTCGAAATTATCAATCGAGTAATCCTAATAGTGACCTGCTCGGGCAGAAGATGGCAGGGCTAGTGCTATTTTTAACCGCCTACAATAGCCTTATCCCTGATCTTCTACATCGTCGCCCAGCTCCCTCAGGGCGTCTCCTGTTTCATCAGCAAGGCCCTCATTGTCCCGTGCATCGCCAACTGCATCGTCAATCTCTCGTCCAGCCTCTTCCAAAGGTCCTCTATCTTCACAGCCGGATAGGCAAAGCGGCAGGGCGAGAAGCGAAAAGAGTATAGCGGCGAAAGTAAAAGGTTTATGCATCTTACATTTCCGTATCTTGTTTTAGTCAATCTATTCGAACCGTAGCGCCCCAATGGGTCGGTACGGAATGCGTTATGTCACGGACGAGAGGTGGAGTAACGGCTGATTATTTTAGAGCGGCCACCAAAAAGGGATCAGTATGATTGCGATCACGTAGGTGACCACCGTGAGCGGCAGTCCAACCTTGATGTAGTCGAATACTCTATAATTACCTGGACGGTAAACTAGAAGGCATGCCGGTTCAAGTGGAGTGATATATGAACAGCTTGCTGCCGCTGCTACCATAATCGCAAACGGGCGCGGAGAGAGATTAAGACTTGCAGCGAGCTCAAGCGCAATCGGCAAGAGCACCACAGCCGCAGCTTGATTCGACATTATCTGAGTCAGCAGCACACAGAGAAAGAAAACGAGACTCAGCACTAATAGAGGGCTCGGATCTGCAAACGATGAGAGAAGGGAATTTGCGATATACGCCCCTGCACCGCTCTTCTCCATCGCGAGGCCAAGAGGTAAAATCCCGCCGATTAGTATCAGCACATTCCAGTCAATCTCGCGGTATGCCGAATCCAGTGATACACACCCCGTAGCAACGCACAGTAGGGCGCCGCCCAGAATGGCCACTGAAAGCGGCAGTACATTAAAAGCTCCTATCAAAACTGAGAGCGCAAAGATCGAACAAGCTATAGGGGCAAGATGGGTTTGCAGCCCTGCTCGTTCCACCTCGCTAAGTACAACTACCCGGCCCAGCTCATGCAGCAGCTTTATATTTTCTCTGGATCCTTGCAGCAGCAGAACATCGCCTGCCCGAAGCGGAACGTCGCTCAGTTTGCCGACATGGTCGCTCATGGCGCGGTTAATCGCCATAATCTGCACATTATAGAGATCTCGCAGCCGAAGTTGGCGCAAAGTTCGCCCGATCCAACGGCAACCGTGCGGTACCACCGCTTCTACCAGTGTGAAACTTTCCGGCATCGTTTCGCTGGATAGCGGGCGCAGATCTTCTTTCAGCTCCAAGCCCTGTACGTCTTTAATATGCAGCAATGCCTCGCGCGAGCCGTGCACTAGAATTCTTTCGCCGCCCTTGAGAACGGTTGAAGCGTGGGGAAGTATTCTCGTCCTGTCGCTGTAATTCAAGCTAACTACCGAGAGGTCATAGCGCTCGGGGAATTTAATTTCATCCAGCCGCTTGCCTGCATACGCTCCTTCAGGAACGATCACAATTTCGCTAATAAATAGGTTTTCGATTTCGTCGTCCGGGCCAGGGCGCTTCTCGCGTCCCAGCGCCAGTAGCCGTCTGCCAAAGATAAGTAGATAGGCTATTCCTATTATCAGTATCGGAATCCCGACCGGCGCCAGCTCGAACATATTGAGCCGCTCCATCCCGTGCTTATGCATTATTCCGCTTACAACTACATTGGTGGAGCTGCTTATGACCGTTACCGAGCTGGCTAGAATCGACGCAAACGCCATCGGTAGCAGGAAATTGCTTGCATCCCGCTTCATTTTTCTGGCGGCAGTAAGGACCACCGGCAGCAGGATTGAAGCGGCAAGTGTATTGCTGATAAATGACGAGAGAGCACCCGCCGTAATGACGACGGTCGGCAGCAGCCGTTCGCTTTTGCCGGCAATTCCATCAAATAACTTAATAGTCAGATATTTAACGGCGCCGGTTGAGATAAGCGCTCGCGTGACGATGAAAAGTGAAAAGATAAAAATCCATGTCTCACTTCCAAAGCCCGACAGAGCCTCCTGTACGGTTAGTACGCCGCTTACAAGCAGGGCAAAAACAATGAGCAAGGCAACAAGGTCCGGCGAAATTATTTCGGACACAAAGAGAATGGCTGCGGCCAACAGGATGCAAAGTACAATTATGATTGAAGCTGTCATGATATCATCTGAGCAACGCTGCGCAGTGACATTAGCAGTCTTGGCAAAGAGGAGCCAGAGAGAGCTCATATTCACTGCTGTAACTAGCTGAGAAGTTTAGGGCAATGTTTTGTGCGTCGGGTGTTCGAAGCCGCGCCGCGTCTTGACATTTTTACGCTCTGCATGTAAGTTTCCCTCCTAATTTAGAAGAGTTACGAAGTTTATGGCACGTAAATGCAGCATATCGGGGACGTCGCGCCAGACAGGCCATCGCGTAAGTCACGCGAACAACAAGCGTAAGCATGTGTTCAAAGCGAATATTCAAAAGCGCCGGGTCTTCATCCCTGAAGAGAATCGCTTTGTTACCATCAAGGTTTCTACTCGGGTTATTAGAACCATCGATAAGCTGGGGTTGAATGAAACCCTCCGGCAGCATAACTTGAGCCTTGCGGATATCAGTTAGCGGGTCGAAATTCCTCCCAGAAATCTCAGCACATAGTTCGTAATAGGCGATTTTCAATAGAGCTATCTAGAGCGAAGCAAAATCGCTCTAAGACGGCCCGCCGTGCGGCAGGCATGCAAAATTTTTGCGTACGTTAGTTCCTTTGGCGGCTTTGCCGGATCAAACCCGCCGCGCCCGATCCACGCCACTGCGACAGGGCATGCAGCGCCGAATTCTTTGATGGTGCTGCATAGATTTCCGACCGCCGAAGAGCTGAGATTCACCTCTTCAAGCCGCAGCCCTAAATCGAAAGTTCTATTCGAACCGCTCTTGCCGGCGACCGGTACGGGTATGGACCCCACTATGCGGCGCACTGATTTTTCGCTTAGCCCGGAGTCACGGGCCACCTTCTGCACTATCTCGCCGGTTATTGAGCTCATCAACGCCATATTTTACCTTTTGAGGGTACGGCGCGGCAAGCATCGAGTTGAGCGGCTAATTTAATCAGCTCGGCCGAAGCACCACCATCTGAGTGGCAAGCCTCTTATCGGCTTGCATCTGACCTTTGACCTTCACATGCGCGCCGTATTCGATACTGCCGATGATCCAGGTGTTGCCGTCAATGTCGAAGTCGGTATCGCAAACGGAAAACTTGCCGTGAAGTCCCGGACGCAGCGTTCCCTCGATTACAAAATTTTTGGAACTCACCTCATTTGCAGGATTGTTGCGGCTCTTAACCTTGATTCCACGCGGCGCTTTCCGCTGTTTTGAGAGGGATGGAATTTGAATCGGGGCCGAAAGAAAAGCCGGTAGATTAACCGGCTTATTCAATGCGGCCGTCACATCTTTAATATAGTCCATTAACGTTTTTGCGTTGTGAGTCATCAACATTCTCTCCCAATAATGACACCCCTTCTGCCAGATTCAGCACCTGTTTCTGTCGCATAATTGTGGTTCGGATCCGAGGCGTGAATAGCAGCACTCCCGGAGACCTATAAGCATTCTTGATAGGTAAAAGAGCACCTTTTGTGCCAATACGAACAGAATGTGGCCAGGATTTAAGTAGCTAATAATCTACGGTTTCTACTCAATTATGATGAGGGACATAGGTTGGTGCGGCAGGTATTGCGTAAAAAGGGGGATAGGCTCTGCAATCCTTGCGAGACTGCTCCTCTATCCCCCGGGAGGGAGACCGCATGTTTTATCATGCAGCTTGCAAGAGAACTTCTTCCGCCGGCTTCTTACGATAGTGAATCTCATCATTGCTGCGGTAGTCGTCATAGAATTTTTGCAGCTTTTTTCGCAGCATCAGCCGTGAACGGTGTAGCCTCGATTTAACCGCCGGAACTGTAATGTGCAGAATTTCACCCACCTCTTGATTCGATAGCCCGTCCACATCGCGTAGCAGAAATATTGTCTTGTACTCGTCCGGCAGACGTTCGATGGCTTTCTCGAGAGCCAATCGAAGTTCATGCTTTGAGCTGATAAAGTCGATATCGCAGTACTCGCTGCGGTTTCCGATCCAATTATTTCTAACTGTGGGGCTTATCTCTTCCATAGATACCGCATTGTGCTGCTTCCTTTTGCGCAGTTTCATGAAGGCAGTGTTGACGGTGATTCGATACAGCCAGCTCGAAAACGCCGACTTTCCTTCGAACCGGTTCACCTTTCTGTAGACAGTCACAAATACGTCCTGCATTATCTCTTCGGTATCTTCCTGATTCCGAGTAATGCGAAGGG
>JAGFJO010000001.1 GCA_024102635.1 Deltaproteobacteria bacterium | reverse complement strand
GGCGAGGTGCACGCCATTATGGGGCTTAACGGTTCCGGAAAGAGCACTTTGGCCCATTTGCTTGGTGGCAAGGAGGGATATGAGGTGACGGCCGGTCAGGTTGAGTTTTTGGGTAAAAATCTTCTCGAGATGGACCCGGAGACGCGCGCGCGCGAAGGGCTTTTCCTGGCTTTTCAGTATCCGGTAGAGCTTCCGGGAGTACTGACGACATACTTTCTACGGACAGCTCTTAATGCCATGCGCGAACATAGCGGGGAGCCGGCTATGAGCGTTAAAGAATTCTCCGACTATATAAAGGACAAGGCCCGCATGCTCGAACTTAGCGATGAGCTGCTCAAACGCGCCGTAAATGAAGGCTTTTCGGGCGGGGAAAAGAAGCGTAACGAAATCTTTCAGATGGCTGTATTACAGCCCAAGCTGGCGATTCTGGACGAAACGGACTCTGGGCTGGATATAGACGCTTTGCAGACCGTAGCTCATGGCGTTAACGCGCTGCGCAGCCCGGAGAGATCGATTTTGCTCATCACTCACTACCAGCGGCTGCTGAATTTCATAACGCCGGACGTCGTGCACGTGATGATAGACGGCCAGATCGTAATGTCAGGCGGCAAGGAGCTCGCGCTCAAGCTTGAAGAGAAAGGATATTCGTGGGTCAGGCAAGAAGCCGCTGCCTCCTAAATTAGTGTGCTTTAACAGGAAGTTCTGAAATTATGGAGAGATCTACACCTCCTGAATGGATAAAGAGAAGTTTCGATTCGTTTGCCGCGGGGCAGAGCAGCTCCCCGAGCGGATTGAGCATTGTTAGGCAAAGGGCCATGGAGCACTTTTTGGCGACTGGCCTGCCAGCGCCGGGTGAAGAGGATTGGCGCTATACCAATCTCAACCCGGTTTTTTCGACGCCCAGATCTTTTATGCCGGAGCCTGCGCAATCGCCTTCGGCAATTAACGTTCTGCGCTCCGTCGAAGGACTCGAAGCTGCATCGTCAAAATGCAGGCTTGCTTTTGTAGATGGTCATTTCGCTCAGGATCTCTCTACTGTGCCCGTTCAGGAGGGGATCTCCGTTTTGCCTCTCTCTAAGATGTTAGGTGATGCCGGGCGGTTTAAACAGGAGATTGAGCTGCTGGAGGCTCAACTTTCGGCTAATACGGAGCTTAAAGAGAGTCCACTAGTATCCCTCAGCACGGCATTTCTGGGAGAGGGAGTTTTTATCCGCGCCGCGCGTGATGTTCGCTGCGCCGAGACTATTCATATCGTCTATATCACTACTTCCGGTAAGCAGGAGAGGTTCTTAACCCCAAAGACCTTCATTCAACTGGAGCAGGGCGCGTATGTGCAAATTGTTGAGACTCACTTAGGCGCAGGAGGTAGTACACTTAGCATGCCGCTTACCGAGGTAACTGTAGGCGAGAATGCTAAAGCGGATCTATATAAATTGCAGCTTGAGGATCTGCAGACAAATCACATTGCGAACATTCTAGCCCATCAAAGTTCGAACTCAGTAATCCGCACTCATCTTTTCTCATTTGGCGGATCTACTGTGCGCAACGAAGTACGGATAAAAATTGATGGCCCGGGCTGTCACACCGCTATCAATGGCCTGACAGTCATTAACGGTAATCAGCACGTCGATAATCATACAGTTTTGGATCACGCAAAACCTAACTGCGAGAGCACAGAGAATTTCAAAGGAATTTATGGCGATAGTTCAAAGGGAGTGTTCTGCGGAACGATAATCGTCGAAAAGGACGCTCAGAAAACTAATGCCTTTCAATCCAACAAGACACTGCTTCTCTCTCCTAATGCATCGATTGATGCAAAGCCACAGCTTAAGATCTGGGCTGATGACGTCAAATGCACGCATGGGGCGACAGTAGGACAGATGGACGATAATGCTCTCTTTTATATGCGTTCTAGAGGAATTTCGCTCGTAACGGCGCAGCATCTATTGATTCATGCGTTCGCTAGCGACGTGATAAGCGAAGTTGAGAACAAAGCACTTCGCGAGCTTCTGGAAAATCAGTTGATGCGTAAGCTGAAGGATCTATCAGGCCGCTCGATTTCTGCTCTGAAATAGGGCGCTTCCCGTTATCGATGAATCTACTGTGCGGTGGGAGTCCGCACTTTCATGCCGTTCGCTTTCGCTCTGGTCAGTTACAGACTGAGCTTTGGCGCGCATTAGCAGCTGCTCAGTTTCAATTCTTCGCGCCGTGTCTCCGTCCAGAAGGAGCAGCGCATTGTAAGCATCCGCTGCCGCTTTAGACGGCTCATTTCCGGCAAGTACCGGTTCATTCACAGCCTGAATAATCTCCGCCGCCAGCTTTTCAAAGAGCGGGTCATGGCTCTGAATCACCTGGGTGGTGTGCCGGTGCAGAGAAGCTCCTTCGGCCGGGGTAGCTGCCTCGATCTCGTGTTTATCGGCCTGAATGCCGTCGCCTTCGGCGTGGCTTATGGGCTGAAGAATCGCCATGCTGGACTCGCTCCTTTCATGGTGGGGAGTGAGGGGAATTTTGAGCTGATTGCTTGCGCTCCTATGCGAGTGCGGCAGGCTCTCGGACCTCCACCACTCTTCGAACTCGCTGAGCTCCATCTGAGTAGTCGCTTTTTCCGCATCTTTTATGCCGTTTTTCTTAGAGGTGGAGATTATAGATTTTGCTTCACCGGCATCACTTTTCAGGCCCTGTAACAGTCCACTCTTTAAAAGCTCGGCATCCTCAATGCCTATTCGCATCTCCGGCGGCGCATATATCTTCCCGAGCCCTGGGTTGGCTCGCTTTGCTCTTGCTAAAGCTTTGTCCAACTGCTCCGGTGTTTGCACCATAATCGCTCGACCTTCGGCATTTTTGAGGAAGGCATCCAAGGAGCTACCCGACAGCTTCTCGCTTAATATCGCGATGCTGCCCGAACCGCTCTTGCTGGGCTCGGCTTTGGCAGTCGCAAGCAGCCGCCCCTTTCTCGATATAAAATCGAAATTGGCAGGCGAGTCTATGTCGCGGGTCAGCTGCTCAACCCTGGAGCGAAACTTCTCCATTACACTTGCGCGAACACGAGTTGTGTACACTATATGCAGCGGCTTCTCGGTGGTTTTAGTTTCCCCTGCGGGAGAGGTTTGAGTGGTCCTCAAATACCACTGGCCCGCTGGCACCTGCTCAAACTGCAATGACTGTTTTGCCGGCAAGGCCTCGTTCGCGGTTAAGGGCTCGCTCCTAGGCGCTTTTGCTTGAGTTACACAACCGGCAGCCATAATATTGTCTCCTTACATCCAGAAGTACCAGAATATGATGTCATAGCAAGGCTTTTTACTTTGGCTCGGAGCGGTTATTCTATAGCAGAACCGAGCGAGTGTTCTTTTGGAAGCCGGCATCGAGTCATGGCAAAGTTGCGAAGATCAAAGCAGGTCGATGAAATTGAGCCGTATTGGGCTGATTGGGACGACGAGGCCTTGCTCGACCTACGCCTATGTGACCTCGGACTAAAAATCAAGGGGACGATACTCGAGCCGCGCATCGAGCAGATCTACCTGGAGTTAGCCTCGCGCAATCTGCGATTCAGGCCGCACTTCTGGCTTTCAAATGAGTGGTTCACACCGGACGGCGTACCCGGAGTCGCTATTCCCTTCTATTTGGCGCACCCCCGCTTGGCGCGGCTCGAACGTAATCAGATGCTCGAAATAGAAGGAGGCACTCATAACTGGTGTATTAAGATTCTTCGCCATGAGGTGGGCCACGCAATCGACAACGCCTACCGTTTGCGTCTTCGGCGCGAACGGCAAAAACTTTTCGGACGCTCATCACAAAAATATCCCGAGTTCTATGCTCCGAAGCCCTACAGCAAAAGTTTCGTGCTTCATCTGGATTCTTGGTACGCTCAAAGTCATCCGGACGAGGATTTTGCCGAAACGTTTGCCGTTTGGCTAAGTCCCAATACAGATTGGCGCGGGCGGTATAGCGGATGGCCAGCGATTAAAAAACTTGAATATATGGAAAACTTAATGCATGAGATCGCCGGGACAAGCCCGGTAGTAACCAAAAAGATCCAGATTGACCAGCTTTCCAAACTGCGGATAACTTTGGGTGAGCACTATCAGAGGAAGAGAGAGCGTTACGGACGGCAGTATCCGAACTTCTACGATCGGGATTTGCAGCGTTTGTTCTCATCTTCGCCTGAATACTCAAATAATAAATTAGCTTCGGAATTCATTCGCGGCATTCGAAAGGAGGTAAGGGCCGTGGTGGCGCGTTGGACCGGAGAGTACCAATACACAATCGATCAAGTGCTGGGGGAGGTTACCCGGAGGTGCAAGGACCTTAACTTGCGCCTTGCCATACCGGAACAGCTCGCAAAAGTCGATTTTACTGTTCTTTTAACAGTGCAAACCATGAACTATCTGCATAGCGGGCGGCATAGAATCGCATTATGAAGAAGCTGCGAGTCGTTGTGTTCATGCATGAGGACCTGGTTCCTCCGGAGAAGTTAAACGGGGTGCCGAAGGAATCTGCCCCTTGGCGCACAGAGTATGACGTGGTCTCAACGCTTCGTAAAATGGGGCATGAAGTCCGGCCGGTAGGTATTCGCAGCGATCTTAGCGTCATTAGGCAGGCAATTGAGGACTTCAAGCCCCATGCCGCTTTTAATCTTCTGGAAGAGTTTGATGGCGTAGCAGTTTACGATCAGAATGTAGTTAGCTTCTTGGAGCTGTTAAGGGTGCCGTATACAGGATGCAATCCGCGCGGCCTGATGCTGGCGCGCGATAAAGCGCTGTGCAAAAAGATCCTTCATTATCATCGCATTCCCACTCCGGAGTTCGCGGTCTACCCCATGGGACGCATCATCAAGCGCAGCAAGCGGCTTCAGTTTCCTCTTATTGTAAAGTCCCTGATAGAGGAAGCGTCTCTCGGGATAGCGCAGGCTTCTGTGGTTTATGACGAGGCCGAGCTTAATGAACGGGTTAGATTTGTGCATGACAAACTCAAAACGGATGCGCTCGTCGAGGAGTATATCGACGGGCGTGAGCTGTATGTCGCTATGATGGGCAATTCTCGAAGAAAAGTATTTGCAATTTGGGAGCTGTTTTTCGAAAAGCTTGGAGAGAAAAACGAAAGAATTGCTACCGCAAAAGTAAAGTGGGACCTCAAATATCAGAAGAAATTCGGCATAAGTAGCGGCGAGGCTAAAGTGCTGGCACCGGACAAAGAAAAGGAGATCGTTCGGATGTGCAAGCGCGCTTATGATGTGCTGGGGTTAAACGGATATGCCAGAATCGACCTTCGCATGAACGAGAAGGAAGAGATCTTCATTATTGAAGTTAACCCCAATCCCCAGATCGCCGAGGGTGAAGATTTCGCGGAATCAGCCCGTAAAGCCGGTATGAGCTATGCGGAGCTTTTACAGAGGATACTGAACCTCGGGATCAGGTGGTCGCAGAACCGTTCGGGGTAGTTGATCCTACAAGAGTAATCCCGATGCTTTGTACAAAGCATTACCAGACAAGCATAACGAAGAATGGGGAAGTTTTCTACGAAGCAGCAGGTTACCGGCTTTGCACAGTAGTCTTAGAGTACACATCAATACCTTGCTCTTTAAGCCCTTTAAGAAAACGAAGCGTCTTTGCTACGTTGTTGTCCTTTCCTGCCCTGCCGTAGCGGTTCACGAAGAAATCGTTGGGTGTAACAGCAAGCTCTTCGGCGACCGTTTCCTTGCACTTAAGGTATTTAGGCCGCTGCTTCTCACTAAATTCCGCAGTCACTGACATAAAAGTAACCGGTGTGAGAAAGCGGTGCCTGCTTTCCAGATCACTGGCGATGTAGCTCTTCCAAAATTTTGAAAGAGTGGGGCACTGAATCTTACCAGTGCTCTTTGAAAGAATAACGTCTGCCTCAAGCAGGGCATCTAGCAAGTAAGGGCAGGTGCCTTCCTGTATCGAGCAGTAAAGATAGGCGGAGTTAAGGTAAGCCATGGCCGAGTTGTCTATCTCATCAAGCGGCGCAGCTGCGCCGCTCTTAAGCTTCTCAACCGTGGCAGCCAGAGTGGTGATGTACTCAAGCGCTATGTCATGCGAGAGCTGTGCTGCATTGACCTTTTTACCTCCGGTCTCCTCTAAAACGATCTGTCCGCTAATTTCGGGCCGTTTCTGCCCTGGCTGAGCATGCGCGAAGCCAATGTAATGAACACTAATAGCAGCGACAAAAACGGCGGAGATAACCTTATATACCTGCATAATTAATGGACCTTCTATAAACGTATCAGTGAGTATATTAGCACTGAAAAAAAGGCGCACACTAATACGACGCGCGCCGAAAACTTTCCGAGAGAATCGTTCTTCAGCTCGGACTGCTCTAATTTTACCTCATTCCTGAAAGCCGGCAACAAAAGTATGAGAAGAGCAAGTATTCCAACCAAGTACCCGTATAATTGCGTAAACAAGTGATGAGATACGCTGGTTAATTGGGCAATTTTAAGAGGAAAACCGAGCAGGTTGAAAATAAACACCCACGCTCCTTGATAAGCCCCGATTCCAGCAATGCCGGAAAACGGCATACTTGCGGCAAGCTCGGGAATGCATAGCCCAATAAAGACTTTAGCGGCGGGAAGATCGGCAAGCTTGTATCCTAGCGGCTGAAGCAACGCATAAAGGAAGGCATAGAGGCTGCCATACTTTCCGAGTCTTACGAATACCGACAGCACCAGCACTCGGCCGTACATTCCGGCATCTCTTACTGCTCTTATATCACTTTCGACTTTGTCTAAAAATTCCGCGATTGCCCGGCTCCAGTGCGCCGGTAAAAAAGGTAGTTTTTTCGTGAGTATCGCCGAAAAGTGAAACGCCCTCGGCAGAACATATATCAGTACAGCAGTAATAACAGCCAAAAGAAGCGCTGCTTCAATTATCGTGAATTGTGGAATGCCCTCTATTGGTCCTGCACTGAGAGCAGCTAGAACTACCAGCGGGACAATGGCGATTATGTCGAAGAGAAAGGCCAGAGCAAAGCTGGAGGTAGCGGCATCAAGCGGAACTCCCAGGCGTGTATTCAGAATAAAGATATATATTAGCGTGCCGGCCCTTGCCGGTAGCAAGTCTGAGAAAAAATTTCGCACCAGTACTACTAAAAAAAGCGAGATTGAGGTGGGCCGATATCCGTTGAGTGCAAGAAGCAGCTTATAGCGCCAAGTTCTAAAGACACTCATCGCGATCGATAGAACCACAAAAATCAGAACCGCTCTCTTGTTGGAATTAACAATCAGATCTTTTACTTCACCCAGGGAGATGGAAGAGAGCAGGTAGCTAACCACCGCGGCGGCCACCAAGATGCTGAAGACTAGAAAAATCCGGCTGCGCATGAAGAAACTTAGAAATTTTTAGAATTTTGTGAGAATTGGTGATTAAAGCCGCTTAAAGTTACAACGCATTCATTCTAAGACCTTGTTTAACTATAACGACAAATCCAGGAAGGCAACACTCCGTCCTTTTGCTTGGTCGATTAACCATTGGTTGATCGCCGTACCCGTTCTGCTATTCTTTCGGCGCCTATCAGCCATAGCCAAGTAAGGGGAGGGGATCATGGTGAGCAGCAGGTATGTCAGTGCTATTGTAGCCGCTTTTTTTGCTTTTTCGGCGCTCCCATGCAGCGCCGCAACAATAACTGTAAACACGTTCGAAGACTCGATTGAGTCTGACGGCGAATGCTCTCTGCGCGAAGCGGTGATCTCGGCTAACACCGACTCGGCTTTCGGCGGCTGCAGTGCCGGGTCCGGTGATGATGAAATAGTGCTCGCCGAGGGCACATATCTGCTCACCCGCAACTGTGAATTCAATGACAGTCAAGTCGAGGCAGAATCTTTTGGTGACGATGGCGCCGAGTGCGACGACCTTGATGTTTCAGACAACCTAACCGTAAGAGGCGCGGGCCAGAGCGAGACAATTATAGAGGTATCTTCTGAAGAGATAGACGAAGACTTCTTCGGAGGATCCGGAGCATTCCGCGCTTTTGATGTCCGCCGACCCTTGGAGATTGAAGGAGAAGGCGAGCAAGAGGAATGCGATGAGGAGTGCGACGAGTGCGTATCACTTGCATTGGAGCAGCTTACGATTACGGGAGGTTCCGCTTTCAACGGGGGAGCGGTAAGAGTCTCATCTCCTTATCGGTGTGAAGCTGCTAGGCTGACAGCTTCTAACGTTACATTTTCCGATAACCGGGCTTTCTACAGAGGAGGCGCCATTTCGATAAAAGGGCAGCTCTCTTTAGTCGATTCCACGTTTCAAAATAATTCGGCGGTAAAGCAGGGCGGCGCGGTGTATTTAGACTGGAGTTCGGCGTGCGATCTCTCTAGCAGCATAGTTAGCTCCACATTCTTCGATAACACTGCATATAAAGGAAGCGGAGGCGCGCTCTTTCTTGATACCAATACTGTATTGTCAATCGCCGGCTCCACCTTTACCGGCAATAACGCTTCTGAATCGGGAGCGGCGATCGCCGGTACGGTGACTGATCTCTCGATTACCGATAGTGTCATTTCGGAGAATGGAATACCGCAGGAGATAAGCGAATCCGGACTTAGCGCACCGTTTAGTCCCTTTTTTGGCGGCGGAATCTCCGTTGGTCGCTTTGACCTCTTTAGTGACGGAGAGGAGTACGCTGCGCGTGAGTCGATTCTTCTAATTTCCGACACCGAGATTACGGGGAATCAGGCCCTTCTCGGCGGCGGTGGAATAGCAACGCTCGGAAATTTTACGACTTCCATCACGGGAGAGCGTTATTCAAGGGTAGAGCACGTGTATTCCACGCTCCGGGATAGCAAAGTCTCCGAGAATTCGGTAGTAGCGAATCACATATATGTGGGAAGCGACGCCGAGCCTTTCTTTATATTCTTCTCGCAATCAGCGGGCGGCGGCATTTTGAACGGCTCTACCGGCAAAATGGTAATTGAGCAAAGCTCGATTGATTCGAATGTGGCTCCAGTGGGAGGCGGAATATCAAATGCCTTCCAGATGGAGCTAGTGAGAAGCTCTGTTACAAATAACTCCTCGACGGTTAATATTCCGACCCTGCCGGGATCTCAAGGTGTTACTAGTCAGGAGGGAATCGACTTTTTCTATACATTAGGCTTTTCGGGGGGCGGCGGCATCTTTAATGCTGGGTCGCTTAGTATCGACAGTACAACTATCTCCGGGAATTCAACTGATGGTACAGGAGCAGGGCTACTTAACGTCCTCTCTTCCTACTATGCGTTCTTATTCTCCGAGCAGTTGGGGAGTGCCGAGACACCGGAGGGCGAGCTCATTGAGATCTCGGAGCCCGGCAGTAGGCTGAATAACGCCACTGTGGCAAGCAACTCAATCGTGCCGCTTCAAACAGACATTCTAATCCCGCTGAGCGTAAACGATGGAATCGTTGGTACTTATCTTAACAACGGAGGGGGCATCGCCACACTTCGAGGCGATATAACGGTAGCTAATAGCATCATCGCTACTAACAGCGACGATCAGGAGCTGTTGTCGACCGGCGACCTTTATGAGAACAGCAGCATTACAGAGGGTATCGCCTTTAATGAAGCCGACCCAGATGCAGTTGCTCTGTTCGGTAATTTCGCTCCGGATTGTTACGCCTTCCCGAGTGACGGAAGCGTTTGCGATCAGCAAGGTGATGTATGCGAGCTCTTCGTGCCTACGATTCAGAGCGCACAGTACAATATTATAGGAACAAACCAGGGCTGCACACCGTTCCAGCCGGCTGAGAACGATAATAACGACACCGTTGGAACCGAAGAGCAGCCGGTAGACCCGCTGCTTGACTCGCTAACCGGAGATGCAACGCTTAGCCATCTTCCGCTGAAAGACAGCCCGGCGCTGGACGGCGGGAGCCCTGACGAGATCGGCGAACTTAGTGCGAGCGCGCTCGCATCCAAGCCGTGCGCAGCGAAGGATCAAAAGGGCGTCAATCGGCCTTTAGCTGGTAAATTCGGCGGCACTCCTCGCTGTGATATCGGTGCTATCGAGGCGGCCGTTGACTGCAACAGCGACCCGAAAGGAAGCGCGGTGCTCGATGTTTGCGGAGTATGTGGAGGGGACGGAAGCAGCTGCGCTCCGTTGCCAACGCCGACCGCTACTCCCACCATCGAGGAGCTTAAGTGCACCGAGCAAAATATATCGGAAACGCTCTTCACCATGGACGGAAGCTCGCAAGCGCTTGCTAACTTAACACGCTCGATCGGAGGCGCATTCCGGCGCGCCGGTGGAAGCAAGAAAGCTGCTGCCTCTGCCGCTGAGAAAACAAAGAGCCTCCATATAGTGTCCTGGAAGGCTACTTGGAGTATTCCGGCCATTATTAAATCTGACTGCACGGGAACTCTAAGCCCGACCTGCATCGCCGCCAGCAATGCAGGCTTCACCTCGGAATATACGGCATCCGTGGCGGAGATTAACTCCGTGAACCAAGGGCTTCTCAAGAAGCTCAAGCGCCTAAAGGTGAAAAAGAGCGCTATCAAAAAGCTGACAAAGAAAAATGATGCGGCGTATGCTGCTGCGCTGGGAGCTGTTGGAACGGTTCCGGGCACCTCTGCTACCTGCTCATTTTAACGCGGCCTAAAAACTGCCTAGTTATGCCGGCCTGGGAGCTAGCTCCCGGCCGGCATAGTTGTAAGCGTAAATGATGATTAAGCGGCATATAAGTGCGCTTATAGCAGTATTGTTGCTGTATGCATCTGCCAGGGCTGATCAGCCGATGGTGGCAGCAGGGCAGTATATTATTGAGCGTTCTTCCGATCGTCAGGCCTTCCATGCAGCACCGCGAAAGGTGAATGTAGTCACTATCGGGAACCAAAAGCCGCGTCCCAAACGTTACCATCGCCGACGCAACTTATGCCGGATGCTTCTTAAGCAAAATCCGAATCTGGCTACATGCTCTCCTAATTATATAGTCAGCACTGCGGAGACTGATCCCTATATTGATCTACAGTGCGGTGATCCTGAAAAGTGCAACTGGGGGGTAGGGAACAAGCCCGATACCGATATCGACCTTTCTCAGGCATGGGAGGTAACCGACGGGGAGCCAAGCCTAATAGTCGCTGTGCTTGATACAGGCTTAGACCTTGCCCACCCTGATATAGCAGGCAACCTCTGGATAAATTCCGGCGAGGTGCCTGGCAACGGGATTGACGATGACGCTAACGGTTATATTGATGATGTGCATGGCGTCGATGTTATGAGCGGTGGCCCGCCTTTAGACGGGAATGGGCACGGTACTCACGTAGCAGGAATAATCGCAGCTGTCAGAAATAATTCCATCGGTATTGCAGGAGTGGCGCCACGGGTCAAAGTGTTGCCAGTTAAGATACTGAATGATGAAGGCATAGGCACGGTGGCTAATGCCAACGCCGGAATAAACTATATTGCAGATCTCGTGTTGCTTAGAGGCGAACGGATAGTAGTTTTCAATAACTCATGGGGAGGTTTCATTCCTTCCGATCAGATTGCTGCGCTGCGGACCGCTTTTGAGCGTGCCGCCCAGGCCGGAATATTTGCAACTGCCGCTGCAGGGAACGGAGGCAGCGACCGGCGCGGGGACAATATTGATAATCTAGAGTACTATCCGGCAAAAATCGGAACGAGTAACATCGTAGTGGTGGCTGCTACTAAGTACCCGGGAGTGCTGGCTTCTTTTTCAAATTTCGGCCCTAATTCAGTAGATCTTGCTGCGCCGGGCGAGGACATTAGAAGCTTGCTGGCATCAGGAACCACCTTCGGACGATTGCCCGAGAACGGAACGACTCTCGCTTCCGGCACCTCAATGTCGACTCCCTTTGTTGCAGGTGTTGCCGCACTTGTGGCATCCCGCTTTCCGGAACTCTCGCCCGAGGGGATAAAGCAGCGGCTCTACTCCAGAAGCTACCCGATGCCTCAGCCAGACATTGAAAAACTCATAAGCGGCGGAAGAGTAAACGCCTATTATGCACTCTCGGAGGGCGAGATTCCTGAGCCGACCCCGCTTCCTACCTTTACCCCGACAAACACCCCGACTGTAACGTCCACTCCAACGGCTACACTACCAAAGCTCACAGCAACGGCCACCGCCACTCCTACTGCCGAGCCCGCCACGACGGCTACTGTAACCCCTACTCCGATAGCTCAAACTGTCTCTTCCAGCTTTGTGATTAGGGCTGCTCCGCTCAATAAGTTCGCATCTGTAAATGCTAGTTCCCCAAGAGTATTGTCTGCGCGCTCTGCTAATATGATTAGCATTGAAATACTGCACTCTGCGGCCCTTAAAGAGTTTTCGGTAATCATGACAGCGGGAAGCTGTGCTGCACCGCCCATTCCAATTACTGACTCCAAAAGCTTCCTTATGGTGCGATTGAAAAAAGATGCGCGAAGATTCAAGGAGGTTCAGCTCAATATCTTTGCTGGACCGCAGAAGATCAGGACGGAGAGAATACCTGTAGTACGGAGTGCAAGAGGGAGGAAAAAAATCGCTTGTAAGAGAGTATCTAAAGACCTCCAGATTACTCGGCAGTAAAACAGCGCCTGCCCAGGGGCTCTCGATTTGCAGAAGTGCCCCCGTAATCCCGGGGGCACTTTCAAAGGCATTTACTGATGAGACGCTACCTGAAGCTTGCCGCTTACCGCGCCGCTTGGCCTTTCACTATAAATAGACTCAAGCCAGTTAAGAGCTTCGGTCAGGCGCGCGCAGTGCCCGGATATATCCGAAGTATAAATTCGGGGGTTGATTCCACAGCTAACCAGAAGGGCTTCAAACTCTATCGGGCTGCCGAGCTTTTGTACGGCGCCATTTACGGCCTCGCCCTTGAATTCTTCGCCATCGCTCCTTCCGCTTCCTAAGTAAGCGTCGTGCACGCTGCTAAGCGCGTTGAATCTTCTTATCGGGTCTTTGATGCGGGAGATCTCTTCAGCTGAGCTCCATATACAGCCGGTTCTAATGGCCGATGCTCTCGGATCTTCCTTCGGATACCTGGAGGCGAGCTGTTCGTTCCGTAGGTCGACTAGTATTCCGCTTAGTTGCTCTCTCTGCTTTTGAGAGAGTTCACCAAGGCTGGCGGGTGGCCGCGATTGCCTAGGTAGGGGCTCTGACCGTATCGGATCGGCATCCGCTGGATGGGGTCTTAGCTGTTCTCGTTGTTTTAAAGATAGCTCCACAATGCACTCCTTTTAAGCGATAAATAAACTTCAATATCGAGGGTTATTTGCAGAGAAATGTAAGGAAGATAGCGGGACCGTCCTTACCCTTATCTCTCGGGAAAACTTCTTCCCGTAGGACTTGGCACCAGGCGAATGCCGGGTATCCGCTTCCAGCCGTCATCTCAAGGACGAAATGCGCTAGTGGCGGACCGGCAATCCGGTTGCCGAGGCTTCAAAGGGCCTAATCCCTCAGCCTCTCTCGATAAGAGCAAACAAAATTGTGGATTGAAGGTAAATTAACCCCGCTTCTTAGTCAATATGCGGAAGATAAAGGAGCCCCCTGTTTTGAACCGGATACTGGACGAGCGCATGCAGCGCCGTTGCTACCTGAGTGCTTTCCATAGCTTTGGATCAGATCAAACCCCAAGATGCATAAGAGCGGGCACTGATCAAACTTTCAGTGATAACTCAGTGTAGCTTGGCGTGAGCGGATACCGGTTAGGCGGCTTTCGATGTCTCTGCCTCTTCGTAGATCCGTTTTGGAGGCGTTCTAAGATCCCACACGATTCCCATCCAAGAGAGCACTTTTAAGATGTAGTGCGAGATATCTATCTCCCACCAGTAGAAGCCCTGCTTCTCAGAGCCGGGGTAGCGGTGATGGTTGTTGTGCCAACCTTCACCTAAAGTAATCAGAGCAAGTACAAAACTATTCCTGCTGTCGTCGCCCGTTTCGAAGCGCTTCCTGCCGATTAGATGCGCCAGCGAGTTAATGGTGAAAGTTCCGTGATACAAAAGCGTAGTGCTTATAAAGAAACCCCAAACAAGCATCTGCATACCGGAGGTACTAAGACTTGGATAGTTTGCGCCTAAAAAGCTTCCAAAAAAGTAGAGTGCCACCGCAAGCGCGACTGGAGCAACTACATGGTTCCTGTCGAGCCACCTTAGTTCTGGGTACTTCAAGAGATCTTTTATCAGCTCGGTGCGGGTCGATATAAACTGAGTGCTAAGCACCCATCCCAGATGCGCCCACCACACCCCGTATATTCTCGGCGGATGAACGTCTTCCTCAGTGTCGGAGTGCTGATGGTGATGGCGGTGATGCGAAGCCCACCATATCGGCCCCTTCTGCGCGGAGCTAGCGCCTAAAAATCCTAGAATGAACTGGAAAACTCTGCTGGTTTTAAAAGTTCTGTGCGAGAAATAACGGTGATATCCCGCCGTAATGGCGAACATCCGGATAAAGTACATAAGGAAGCAAACAATCGCGGCGATCCAGCTTACGCCGGTCCAAAGTGCTAGAAAGCAAGCGGCGTGAACCAGCCAGAAAACAAGCTGCTTCATGATATTTTCAATATTCATATCCCGCGGCTTCCGTCTCATCGGGTCGATTTTGACTCTTTGGGATGCAGTCTCCATTTTTAAACACTCATAAATTTTGTAATGACCATTCTAATGGCATGGTAGCACCATTGAATTCAATGCAATAGACCCTGGGCCTACAATACCGCCAAAGCCTTTGAAAAGTTTAACGATCTCCGTTGTCTCGGAGTATGATTCACACCCCCTCGGCCCCTGCACTTGACAGAGGAGGGCTTTATAAGCTACTAAAAACAACACTATTTTCGAGAAGTTTGTTTAAAAATTATGGCAAAGAAAAGCGTTGTATTAAGAAACGAAGAGCGAAAGCAGCTCGTATTGCGTCATCTGCAACTTAGAAAAGATCTCCGCAAGGCAGCCGTTAATATGAAACTCTCCGACGAAGAGAGAGAGGCCGCTCGCAAGAAGTTACAGTCCTTACCCCGCAACTCGTCAGCAAGCCGTGTGCGTAACCGTTGTCAGGTGACCGGCAGATCCAGAGGCGTTTACAGGAAGTTTATGCTGTCGAGGATCAAGCTGAGGGAGTTTGCTCATCAGGGGCTTATCCCTGGACTTACTAAATCCAGCTGGTAGCCAAGGCGTAATTTTGGGCTGCGACTTTGTTGCGCTTCGGTCGCGACGCCTGCGACTTATGTGCATAATGTCTCGGCGTCGCTCCCTTGCGCGCCGTTCGGCCGAGCTGAGGCCGAGGCCTCGTCTCGCCTCAAAATAACGCCTTGGATCCAAGGCCCAATTTTATTCCTATACTTCGTTGCATTTCGCTCGCCAATGCTGCGACCTATATGCATAGTGTCTCGGGTTCCCTCGCTCGCGCGCCGTTCGGCCGAGCACAGGTCGAGGCCTCGTCTTGAAATAAAATTGCGCCTTTCTCGATCGACAAGGCGTTATGCGCCGCTCCCCTGAGCTTGTCGAAGGGTCGTCTTGCGCTAAAATCGGAGCTTCTATTTATTCAGGCTGCGACTTCGTTGCGCGTTGGTCAGGGACCGCTCTTATAGGACTAAATCCACTAGTATTAAGATTGTTGTAGGCTACTTACTCGCCGGTTGCTCCGAGCACTTTGCCGGAATAAACTTGGCATATGAAGATACTGGAACAGCTCGCAAAGCGTGCCGATGAGCATGGGATTAAGTTTCTGGTAATCGGCGGGCACGCTTTAAATGTTCATGGGTACGCTCGTCAGACGGGCGACTTAGATCTTCTAGTGTCGAAACAGAATCGGGACTTTTGGATCAATCTGGTGAAAGAGTTTAGATACAAACCCATACACCAACATGAGGTGTTTGCACGCTTTGCGCCAAGCACGCTGGCTGAATGGCCGATAGATCTGATGTTTGTTGAGGATTCTATATTTCAGCAAATACTAACCGACTCAGTACAAGGGGATTTTTCGACTGTCCAAGTGCCCGTCCCGAGCAGCAGACATATGATAGCTCTCAAACTGCACGCTCTAAAACAGAGGCAGCCTCATAGGGAAGAAAAGGACATCTTGGATGTCAGAAAATTATTAGCAATCTCCGCCATGAGCGATAGCGATTTCAGAAATCTATGCGAAAAGTATGATAGAATGGATGTGTTTGTATCTCTGCGAGGCAATCCTAAATGAGTTCCGATAAACGCGAGGAGAAAGCCGCTGGTTCTCTCAACGCAAACGACTCGGATTTTTTGGATCTTCCTGATTATCCCAACTATGTTTCGGAGCCTCCTTTTATCCCTGTGTGGGCAAATATTAAACTCTGCGAAGAAATGCTTCCAGTTTGGAATGCCCGGCGGCTTGAGGAGGTAGCAAAGCATGCAGGGCATGAGACAGATTTTTACATATAAATGAGCCCTCTAGGCGGGGCCCTTTCTCGACAACCTTAAGATAACGGCGCTTAGAGCCTAAGCAAGGAACATCGAACTCATGTAGATTGTAACGTGAGTAGTCAGTTCAGAGCGAGACGAGCCGAGCAAGGGAGCGACGCCGAGAATATTTGGCAAGCGAAGCGCAATCTCGTAACGCCCCTAGTAGGTGAATTTTCAGGCAAGACGACCCTTCGACAAGCTCAGGGGAACGGCGCACGAGTGAGCGACTACGAGACATTCCCTTTTGCCGTGAGTGGTCAGTTCGGAGCGAGACGAGCCGAGCAAGGGAGCGACGCCGAGACCGAGATCGCTACCACAGTGGGGGTGTAATTTTTAACAAGACGACCCTTCGACAAGCTCAGGGGAACGGCGCACGAGTGAGCGACTACGAGACATTCCCTTTTGCCGTGAGTGGTCAGTTCGGAGCGAGACGAGCCGAGCAAGGGAGCGACGCCGAGACATTATGCATATAAGTCGCAGGTGTCGCGACCGAAGCTCCGGTGAAGTCGCAGCCCGAACTCACCGCTCACGCGGCGAATTGGAGAGTATAGACGTTGATGGGCAGCATGTTGAGCCAGACTCTTCGTCGTTGCATCGCATGCTCGCGGAATATCTCTTTGAAATACCCGTCCAGCTCCTTGATTCGCTTCCGCATAACGGGAGGAGCTACAGAGGACTTACCCAGAGATCGGAGCCCGATATACTCGTAATACGTCATAACCGCATTCTCGGTTGTCACGTTCTCGAGCTTTTGAAAGATGTCGCGTACCGTATTAAGGTCGAAGTTTAAAAATGGCAGTGCACAGACAACTAAGCTGTGTTTGCGATCTTCTGGAATCTCCTGAGCCGGCCCGAGAAAAAACTGCACGTTGTCTTTGTGCCGTTGGAAATCCGGATTGTTGTTAAGTTTCTTTTTGAGAGCATCCATGAAGCGCGGATTAATCTCACAGATAGTGAGCTTATCTTGTGGACGCATCTCTTTTAAGATTTTGGTAGTGACTGAACCGGTACCGGGGCCAAGTTCTAAAATCGTTTGCGGAGTTTGTGCCGCTCTGACCGGGATGGTCAGCGCTTCAGCTGCCCAACGCGAAGTTGGAAAGGCCGTTCCGGTGGTTTGAAATTCAGCTAAAAATTCACGGAGAAATACGATGTTATCTTTCAACATTTTAGGTTCCCGTTAGGGAACTCCTCAATAAAATAGTGTTGAGACATTCCACGGCATTTACTACAGAGTAATCGTTTTAGCAAATCTTTTAAATAGTTGGGATCCGGTCACAGCAAAAAATCATTGTTTTCAATGGTTGAGCCTTAATTCCATCTATCGGAAGGGAGGGGCCAGTAACAAAAGTGATTGGAGCTAAAGAGATGGTGTAGTAGAACTTCTCTCAACTCTCTAACCATATCAAGGAATTCAAGTTTATGGACAACAAAAGCCTCTGGCAAAGCTTCAAAGGGTCTTATATCTGTGACCGAAAACTCGGCTTTGCGCTAGATACCAGCCGCATGGACCTTACCGCCCAATTTGTCAAAGAGATGGAGCCAAGGCTCCAGGCGGCTTATGGAAGCATTAAGTCTTTGGAAGCGGGAGAGATTGCTAATCCGGATGAGAAGCGGATGGTTGGGCATTATTGGCTTCGAAACTCTGCGCTCGCGCCCACTACAGAGATAAAACAACAGATTGAAAGCACACTTGATGCCATTAAGAATTTCGCTAGGGACATCCATAGCGGAAAGATAACCTCCGCGGGCGGCGCGCCGTTTAAGCACTTACTTCTGGTCGGCATCGGGGGCTCGGCTCTCGGGCCCCAGTTTGTTAATCAGGCTCTCGGTTCTTCGGCAGATCCGATGGACATATACTTCTTTGACAACACCGACCCTGATGGGATGACAAAGGTACTGGCTGAAATTCCTGATCTTTCGAAAACTCTATGCGTGGTTGTTTCTAAATCAGGCGGTACTAAAGAGACCCGCAATGGGCAGCTGATCGCCAAAGAGGCGCTTAAAGCGGCCGGTCTTGATTTCGCTAAACAGTTCGTGGCCGTAACTGGTGAGGGAAGTGAACTAGATAAGACAGCGGTTGCCGAGAAATGGCTGGCGCGCTTCCCCATGTGGGATTGGGTAGGAGGACGCACGAGCGAGCTGAGCGCAGTGGGCCTTTTGCCGGCAGCTCTTCAGGGCTTCGATATCGATGCGATACTGCGCGGCGCCAGGGAGATTGATGAGCTTACCCGCGCACCGAACACCGCGAAAAACCCGGCGGCTCTGCTCGCGCTAAGCTGGTATCATGCAGGGTGCGGCAAGGGCCTCAAAGACATGGTGGTTCTACCGTACAAGGACCGTCTGGAGCTTTTCAGCCGCTACTTGCAGCAGCTTCTGATGGAGAGTCTAGGTAAAGAGCACGACCTGGACGGCAAAGTAGTAAACCAAGGGATTGCCGTATACGGAAATAAAGGCTCGACCGATCAACACGCCTATGTTCAGCAACTGCGCGATGGGGTTGCTAACTTCTTTGTAGTTTTCATTGAAGTTCTACGCGATGAGTCGCCGAAAACCTCTAGGACATCTTTGCCGGCAAAGTTTTCGGGAGCTGCGCTTCAGGTCGAAGAGGGCGTTACCAGCGGAGATTATTTAAGCGGATTCTATCTCGGCACAAGGCGGGCACTTTATGAAAAGAACCGGCAGAGCGTTACCATCACCGTCGATACGGTTAATGAGTACACTGTAGGTCTTTTGATCGCTCTTTTCGAAAGAGCCGTCAGCATCTATGCCTCCCTTATTAATATCAATGCATATCATCAGCCGGGAGTTGAGGCAGGAAAGAAAGCCGCAGCTGAGGTGTTAGCGCTGCAGCGAAAGGTTGAGCAGGGATTGCAAAAGGCTTCAGGGGCACAGACCGCCGAGCAGCTGGCCGGCGCGATCGGTGAAGGTGATAATGTCGAGACTGTTTTTAAAATCTTAAGGCGCCTAGCAGCCAACGGGCGGGTAGAGGTAGAAGCTGCTCAGTCCGTCTTCGATGACAAGTATATCCGCGCTTGAGATAATCAGCCGGCAATGGGGCAGCGTTCAAACGGGTGCCGTGCGCTGTCCCGCCCAAGAATGTTCGGATTGGACGTTTGTCACCATTCCTGCCCCGAGAGTAGTCGAGGGGCCCTGCTTGCCCTGCTTGCCCTGAGCGCAGCCGAAGGGAGCGCAGCCGAAGGGAGCGAGTGGGCGAAGCCCTTAGTGGAAATGTGCTGTTTTCTATTTACCCCACTTTTTTCCGGGGAAATATCCGCGTTACACTGCCTTGTAAGATTATGACACTTGAGATCCTCGGCCTTGTGGCCCTAGTTACTTGCATGATGGCGGCGTTTCTTAGTGAACGGGTATCACCCGAGATAGCGGCGATCTCCGTGCTGCTTATCCTAATCTTCGGCGGATATCTCACCCCCGCGGAGGCCTTCTCAGGGTTCTCATCAAAAGCCGCACTTACATTGGTAGCGATGTTCATTATCGGATCGGGTCTCTACCACACAGGGTTCGCAGAGCTGGTAGGTCATAATATAAGCAAGCGCTTCGGGCACAGCGAAACTGCAACCGTTGCAGCAATCATGGTTGTTACGGCCGGCATCTCATCTTTTATGAACAACGTTGCAGCGGTTGCAATCATGCTCCCAACCGTTGCAGGTATTTCGCGGCGCAGCAACATTCCACTCTCGCTGCTCCTTATGCCCCTCTCTTTCGCCGCGATTCTCGGCGGTACCCTTACTTTGATAGGAACGGCTCCTAACATTGTCGCTTCCCAGATGCTTGCCGATGCCAATCTGCCGCCGCTTAAGTTTTTTAGTTTTCTTCCCTTTGGACTGCTTATAGTTGCATGCGGCATTCTTTTCATGGTGTTTTTCGGTTTAAAGCTTCTGCCGCGTAATGAATCCACCTCTAAGGCGCTCCGTAAAGAGGACCTAACTTCCCTTTACAAGCTGCATGAACGGATATTCACATTGAAAGTTCCGGCCGGCTCCAGACTGCATGGTAAGACATTGGCGGAGCTTCACTTCGGCGAGAGTCTTGATTTGGCGGTAGTCTCTATCGAGCGGCCCGGGAAGCATCTGTTGGCTCCAGGTCCCGAAGAGACCCTTTATGCAGGGGATACTCTCATTGTGCGTGGTAGGTTCTTTGAGCTTGAAGAGCTTCTAAAACTTCGAGGGATGGAGGTGCATCCCATCAGTAACATAGAGCAGCACCTTAAAGAGCGTGGCATCACTACCATAGCTTTTCGCGTACCGCCGGCGCTAACTTCAAAAACTCTTCGGGATCTAGACGTCCGCGAGCGGTTCGGTTTCATTGTTGCCTCGATTCAGAGAGGCGATGAGCTGATTTTTTCTAATCTAGCTTCCGAGAAATTGCAGGCCGGAGATGTTCTTCACAGTCTAGGTGATAGCAGCACCATCCACGAGCTGGCCCACCTTCTAGAGCTGAGCGAGTCAAGCCTCACTGACTTGCAGCAGAAGGATATAAAAGGGGCAATCTTCTCAATGAAGCTGCCGCCTGCCTCTCCCCTGGCCGGCGCGACTATCCAGTCCTCCAAAATAGGCGAACTTACCGGCATCACGATTATAGGCCTAATTCGGCAAGACGAGATAATGTTTCCCGTTTCGGTCGACCAGGCGCTCCGTGTCGGTGACATCATCCTTGCTGCCGGAGACGTTGAGCGCGCGCGTGCGCTGGCGCGGCTTGGCGAGCTCGAGGTGACCGGCTCCCAAAGTCCGCAAACGGCTTTGGAGAGTAGCGAGATAGGCATCATGGAAGTAGTAGTGTCACCGCGCTCACAGCTAATCGGAAAAACGCTTGAACAGATCCGCTTTCGCGAACGATACGATGCGCTGGTGCTGGCCCTTTGGCGAGAGGGTAGGCCTCTTAGAGCGCGGCTCTCTCGCACTCCGTTAAAGTTCGGAGACGCATTGCTTTTGCAAGGGAGGCGACGGCATCTGCAGATCTTCGCCAGTGACCCTGATTTCGTAGCGCTTGCTGAAGCTCCGAAAGTGGAACTCCGCACCGGTAAGATTGGCTTCGCAATGCTCAGCTTATTTGTAATGTTTTTGATCGAATTTCTCGGAATACACAGCGAAGTGGTAGCTGCTTGGACTGCGGCGATGATGCTTGTCTTGAGCGGCGCAGTGACGGTTGAGGAAACCTACCGCGAAATTGATTGGCGGGCCGTGTTTCTTGTGGCGGCGCTATTGCCGATGGGTATGGCGTTCCAAAAGACCGGCGCGACGCCGCTATTCGCCGACTGGCTCGGGTCAGCGATGGGAGGGTCTGAGCCTTTGGCGGTGCTGGCTCTGCTTACCATCCTGGCTTGCCTCATAAGCCAATCGCTCGATGCATCGTTCTCAGTGATTCTTCTTGCTCCGGTAGCGATAGCTCTCTCGCAGAATTTAGCATTGCCCCCGAGTTTAGTCGTAATGGTGGTTGCTCTTGCAAGCTCCAATGCATTCATTGCCTCTTTTAACCGCTGCAACTTGCTTGTCATGGGAATAGGCGGATATAACGCGCGTGACTACTTCAGGGTGGGGCTTGGAATTACATTCGTGCACTTTATAGCTATGGCGATTGCAGTGTACGCCTTTGGATGGTGGATCTTATGAGAGTAGCTGTGTTTGGAGGTGCTTTTGACCCGCCGCATATCGGCCACCTAATAACGATTAGCAACCTTTTAAATTCGGGAGTGGTGGACCGTGTTCTTCTGGCTCCGAGCGGCAAGCTCCGTTATGACAAGTCAGCGACTGCCAGTTTTGAAGCACGCCTTGATATGGCGCGCCTGCTTATCGGCAATGATTTGCCTGAGGAGTGGCGTTCAAGAGTCAGCCTGGAGGTTCTAGATGCCGATGATCGCGGATACACCATCGAGCTGCTCGATAAGCTAAAGAAGAGATCTGCCAGCGATCACTTCTACGTTGTAATAGGGAGCGATAACGTTGAGCAGCTTGCAGGGTGGAAAGACTCCGCTCGATTGATTGCCGAAAATAAGTTCATCGTTTTGAGACGAAGCTCCACCGATTTGAAGAAGCAGGGCCAACATCTCGTCTATCTTGAGGGTGAGGAGATATTCACATGCGATGTTTCAAGCACTACAGTGCGGAGTTTGATCTCGAAGAATAAATGTGTCGCCGGACTTGTTCCTTTTCATGTGAATGCTTATATAAACCTTCACGCTCTATATATGTCTTGAAGGAAGGCGTGAATTCTGAAGAATCAACATTCGCTCTCTTCAGATTTTCATCGATATTTGCCGGTTAGTGCGGCATAATACTTGGTCCGGGCTGGAACCTTACAGGCGCGCGTCTTCCGTTAGGAACTGTGCCGAAAATCTTTGAACGGAAATCGGCACAATAGACGCTCCGCTTGCTTGACAGATAGAGTTGATCGCTGCTAATATCCTTCACTCGCTGAAGATTACTAATTAGCAGTGAAATCAAGAGTTTAGGAGACCTTGGTCATTTACCTACCTCTTGATTTTTTGTGTGCGCAGTATATCTTTGGATGTTCCGGGTGCTGTAATATGCCCGGATGCTTTGACAATTTGGTTATGGGTAGAAGCTGTTTCGATTAATGATGACTCGGCTTGTGCGGTCTAGTGTCGCTAACCTGATCGGGGTTTTCTTAGATTAACTTCCGATTGGGGATACTGGTTCCAATCAATGCTTAGAGCATCACGTTTCGTGCGGGTGTATTCGTAACGAATACTCTCGTCTTTGGCATTTTTGCCGCGAGGCAAAAATCGCACTTGGAGAGGACTTAGTTTCTCTCCATGGAAACAAAGACAGTCAATTATAAGTAATTATAAAGAATCTTAAGTGGATAGGCGGTACTGCCTGCTTGCCGGCTCTTTGGGCTGGCTTAGCGCGCATACTCGCAGGACACAAATTTACTAGTCAGGTTTAACCACCTGGCGACGTAGCAGATTTTTTAATCTGAGAGTTTGATTCTGGCTCAGAATGAACGCTGGCGGCGTGCTTCAGACATGCAAGTCGTACGCGAAAGTGGCTTCGGCCATAAGTAAAGTGGCGCACGGGTGAGTAATATTTAGGTAACGTACCCTCCTGCTGGGGATAACCAGGCGAAAGCTTGGCTAATACCGAATGGTCCCTTCGGAACTGCGGTTCTGAAGGGTAAAGCCGCAAGGCGCGGGGGAATCGGCCTAAATCCCATTAGCTAGTTGGTAAGGTAATGGCTTACCAAGGCGACGATGGGTAGCTGGTCTGAGAGGACGATCAGCCACACTGGTACTGGAACACGGACCAGACTCCTACGGGAGGCAGCAGTTAGGAATTTTGCGCAATGGGGGAAACCCTGACGCAGCAACGCCGCGTGAGTGAAGAAGGCCTTCGGGTTGTAAAGCTCTTTTATTCGGGAAGAAACAAATGACGGTACCGAAAGAAAAAGCACCGGCTAACTCTGTGCCAGCAGCCGCGGTAATACAGAGGGTGCAAGCGTTATTCGGAATTACTGGGCGTAAAGCGCATGTAGGCGGTTTAGTAAGTCTGGTGTGAAATCCCCCGACTCAATCGGGGAAGTGCATTGGATACTGCTAGACTAGAGTATGGGAGAGGTGAGTGGAATTCCAGGTGTAGAGGTGAAATTCGTAGATATCTGGAGGAACAACAGAGGCGAAGGCGGCTCACTGGACCATTACTGACGCTGAGATGCGAAAGCGTGGGGAGCAAACAGGATTAGATACCCTGGTAGTCCACGCCGTAAACGATGGATACTAGATATCGGAAGGTCTTACCCTTTCGGTGTCGGAGCTAACGCGTTAAGTATCCCGCCTGGGGACTACGGTCGCAAGATTAAAACTCAAAGAAATTGACGGGGGCCCGCACAAGCGGTGGAGTATGTGGTTCAATTCGACGCAACGCGAAAAACCTTACCTGGGCTTGACATCCGGTGCTACCCTATGAAAGTAGGGGTTCCCTTCGGGGACGCCGAGACAGGTGCTGCATGGCTGTCGTCAGCTCGTGTCGTGAGATGTTGGGTTAAGTCCCGCAACGAGCGCAACCCCTGTGATTAGTTGCCAGCATTAAGTTGGGCACTCTAATCAGACCGCTTGCCGATAAGGCAGAGGAAGGTGGGGATGACGTCAAGTCCTCATGGCCCTTACGCCCAGGGCTACACACGTACTACAATGGCCGGTACAGAGCGTAGCAAGACCGCGAGGTGGCGCTAATCGCAAAAAACCGGTCCCAGTTCGGATAGGAGTCTGCAACTCGACTCCTTGAAGCCGGAATCGCTAGTAATCGCGGATCAGCATGCCGCGGTGAATACGTTCCCGGGCCTTGTACACATCGCCCGTCACGCCATGGGAGTTGGTATTGCTTGAAAAGGCTGAGCTAACCGTAAGGAGGCAGGTCTTAATGGCAGTACTGATGACTGGGGTGAAGTCGTAACAAGGTAGCCGTATCGGAAGGTGCGGCTGGATCACCTCCTTTTAAGGGAGTCCATGTTGATGGCTTTTTTGCCTTTGGCAAAAAAGCATTGTAAAGGTCAGTTCGGGTAACCGAGCCGTCGCTTTATAGGCTAGATCGAAAGGTCGATGCCCAACACACTTTCTAGGTAAGACACTTAAGGCAGTGATTGATGTTTAATCACTGTGGAGGAAACCGTTACAATCTCTGCATGAAACGACTGCTACGGTCGAACAGCTTCTATCGATAGCCTAATTGTCCGGCTCCCGCAAAAACGGGAACACATCTGTAGCTGACATATAAGACTCGTTCCCTTGTTTTCATTGATGATGAAGATAGGTGGATCGATCTCCGTCTGATACTAGATGTAGGCAATTAGCGCTCTTTAAAATTTTGAATACGAGTAGACGCGTCTGGCAATAGTAAGATTGTCAGGATCAAAAGGTGGATTCATCTTTGGGTGCCTGAACTTTTTTACTGTTAATCAAGCAAATTCAACGAGAATACTGTAACTGAGAATGTGTTATTATTCTCGAGCGTAACGGCGAAGCGTATGGAAGCTGCACATGGCCTTATTGGACTGTGTGGAGTGGAAGTGCGCATCGTTAAAAGTAGCTCAAAGATTTAAAAATTTTAAGCTACTAAGGGTGCACGGGGGATGCCTTGGCACTAGGAGGCGACGAAGGACGTGGTATGGCTGCGATAAGCCTCGGTGAGCTGCCGTACAAGCTTAGACCCGAGGATTTCCGAATAGGGAAACCTGACCATTTGGTCGTCCGTAAGGAAGCAATACCCAGGGAATTGAAATATCTTAGTACCTGGAGGAAAAGAAATCGAAGAGATTCCCCCAGTAGTGCGAGCGAAAAGGGA
>JAGFJO010000008.1 GCA_024102635.1 Deltaproteobacteria bacterium | reverse complement strand
TCAGTAGGCGTTGCGGTGGCGGTATCCGTTGCGGTTGGCGTAGGAGTTTCAGTCGGAGTGGGAGTAAAAAGTGCGCAGGTGCTTGGAGCGCCCGAGCACGCCCATCCCGCTTCGACAGCGCAGGTGTCCGAACAGCCGTCCCCGTTAGTCATGTTGTTGTCGTCGCAGGTCTCCCCCATGTCTATTACCCCGTCTGGACAGACAGCGAAGGCACTCGAAGGAGACACGACCACCAGCGCCGTGAGAATGGTGAGAAGAACGGGCCTAAAGCAGCCCAATGGAGCAAAGCTGATCTTTGCCCTTAAAGAGGCGTCTGGTTTCATAGATATCCGGTTAACCTGGTGTTTATGATGCAGAGGGCCCGGGCCAGGACGGATCTAATACCGACAGCTGAAATTGAGCCCAGACACTCGGCAATGGCGCGGGGCTACTTTAGAACCTCCTCCGCTTAACTGCAGAGCTAACGCCCCTCTAAGTAAAGGATTTTTATCTCAGAGATGGAGCCGGACTATCTTTTGAACTTGTGAGTAAATCCCTGACAAACGTACTAGGTAAAAGAAAATCTGCAACACTGTTAAACCGTCGTTTCATAACCTTGCTGGATTCTGACGCCCAATGGAGGCGCTGAAAACCACCTTGTGCAGATGTAAAGGATACAGAGCACATATTCTAGGAATAGAATGGGTTTTTTGTTAGAATCCGCCCCGGGACGGGATTCCAGGGAGAGAACTGCACCGTAGAGGTTAATCGGTGCTATTGCAGGAGGGCCTATGGAAAGGCAGCTACGGATGGTAAGGCGACTGATTATTCTTCTTTTAGTCGCGACCGCGACAATGGGTATTCTGGGGACAAACGGTTGCCAGATACGAGCGATGATTGTGGATTCTCCAACCTACAATTTCGCAATGTACCGTATCGAAAGTTCAACTCCCCCATATCAAACCGACAGCAGCACCGTTATCGACGTACCGGTTTACGTCTACGGCACCGGAGCCCAATTCGCCTTTAAAGTCGGCGCTGATGCCAATACCAACTGCGCAGATGCGTCAGGTTACACCGCATGGACAGCCGCTACTAACAGGCTTCAGGCTGACATCGCAGCTGTTCCCGATGGCATTGTAAAGCTCTGCCTAATCGGAAGATCTAAAAGGAATGCGCTCTCCTACAACACACAAGAGTATTCAAAAGCCACAGTTTATAAGTGGAACAAGGATACAGAGGGACCGGGAGCTTTCTCTATAGATGAGATAGACTCTCCGTCTAATGATAATACGCCAACAATCAGCTGGACTGCAGCTACAGGCGCAGCTGCTTATGATGTTAAGCTCTCTAACGCGCCGGACTGCTCGGCTCCGTTCCAATCGTTTAACGATGTAACCGGAACCTCAGTTAACGCCGCCGCTATCGCAGATGGCTCATTCCATGTATGCGTAGCAGCAAGAAGCGCAAGTAACCTCACTACTCAGGCAAGCAACAACGGCATTCAATTTGTAATCGACACCACCCCGCCGGGAGATTTCACAATTACAGCTCCGGCCGGAACGGTAGCTGGCCTCTCCCAGACCGCAGAGTGGACGGCAGCATCTGGAGCTGCGCAGTACCACCTGATGCTAACAAGCGACTCAGGGTGCACCAATATGATCTCGGAGTGGAACAGCATCACTGCTACCACTGCTGACATTACAGTTCCGTCGGAAGGTGATTATCACCTATGTGCAGAGGCGATTGATGCTGCAAATAACAAGAAGCTCTCTCCAGCGATGGCGTTTAGTGTAGCCGGAGCGCCGCAGGAGGTCATTATAGAGGATAGGATTGGGGAGCCGAGTTCGACGAATGGGAAACCATTCATTACTAGCCAGTTTAGAGAAGCAGCGTTAGGCGGGGTATACGGCGTTTCACCGACTAAAGTACAAGTTTCTCAAACGGTCAAAGTGACCGCACTATTGGGAGTAGGGGTGACATCGAATGCACTCGGGCCAGTTTCTCCAGACGATTATGAGTGGCACATTAGCATTTCTTCCACTGAGGCACTGGCGCGAACCTCTCCCTTTGGCGCGGACATTTTACCACTAGCCAAACTTCCGATTCCTTCTATTGCGCCTGTAGGCACTGATGCCCGTGGATTCCCAAGTTATCTATTCCAATTCAAACTTGCAGACGACTCACAATTCCCAGACGTCGTATTTCAACAGAATAACGAATATTGGATAACTATCCTTGGACAGTCGACAAACGACTTTGACTGGCTGGAGGCACCTCAAGCTGGCTTTTCGGACCTATTTGTTGCTGATGGCGCATTTGTTGGGGCCTGGGCGGATCAGGATGGGTATACGACTGGTCGCGCAGCTATCAGTATAATTGGCCAATTATTGAACTGATCGACTTAGAAATAATATAAGTTTGGATTCGAAGAGCTGTTGAAAGGGTTGCTGTGCCAAACCCAGCAGTGAAGCGAACCGTCTTTCCCAGCTTTGTAGTGGGCTTTTCCTACTGCCGGGTCATCATGTGCCACCATTCCACAAAACATTCTATTGGTAGAGAAGCTAAGGAAAGAGATAGCGGGAGTAGCTATCATGATAATGAGAGCTAGCAGTAAAGAGCATTCAACGAGAGAAGCAGCGAGTTGAGACTTTCGGAGAAGGAATCTAGACATGAG
>JAGFJO010000152.1 GCA_024102635.1 Deltaproteobacteria bacterium | reverse complement strand
TTTTAGATAACTGAGAACCGCTCGTGCATCTGGGTCTAAGGCAGATGCAACCGGTGATTCGTTAGGGTGATGTAAGGGATTACGCTCCCTGTCTGGCACATTGGAGCCAGGCGGCACCGCAAAGGTATGGTGCGGGGACAATCGTGAGTGAATGGGGCGCTGGGAATCGCGGCTCGGCTGCTCGCCGGGATGTGAGGCCACGTCAGGACGCTTGCGGTCATGCTTTGTCTGCACCATCTCTCCTCAGAAACTTCAGCGCCAATTGTACCATAGCGGCAAAGTTAACCAAGGGCGGGTCTGGGCTGCTTTCAAGGGCTACCGGCTGGCGCTCTTTTCTGCCGGGGGTTTAAGATGTTCTTTGGAATAATCGTGAATTACTGTGCCGTGGTCGTGAACCAGCGCATAGCACTCCCCGGCTTGCACCGGCACCGCCGCCACGTGCTCGCCGCCTGATGTAAAGCCGCGCTCGGCAAGTTCTGCTGCAATGACGGTACCTTTAAGATCTTCGATTGAAATGTTGAGATCAAAGGCCGGCGACTCTACGGGCTTAAGATATACCAAGTTGGCAAGGCGGCTTATGCGGTGAAAGCCGGTATTGGCGTGAAGATCTACTTTTGCTTCAATCCCCTCAGCTCTGTCAGCGAGAGGCAGAACCTGCCGCGACGTGTCGGGGCGAGGTTTATAGTAAAGGGAAACGGACGCTGTTTTTGAGTAGATGTAGTCCTCATAGCTTACAGAAGGGATCACGGCTGGTGAGGTCGTAAGATAAGCCTTGCCCTGCACCATTTCTATCGAGCTCCGCACCGTCCCACGGGCCTCGCCATCTACTGAGATCCTAAGGTCCTCAGGCTCCCATTTTACCGGAGCAAGCTGCGAACGAGCGGCGCGACTGCCCTTAAGCGGAAACTCGCGCGGACACAGAACCACTCCGCGAATTTCGCTCTTGGGATTGAACGGCGGCACAAGGACAACCATACTTGTGCCGTTTAATGCGCGGTAAAAAAAGTTATTCGGCTTTACGTGGCGCTCTCCGGAGATTCTAAGGCCGCCGCGCTGCGTGACTGCCATCGCTGTGCGATGCCGCAGTATTATCTCATCCTTATCGATCTTGAAATCAATCACCACCGGCCGTTTTGCGCTTCCCTCCGCAATTCCATGGGACTTGAAAAGCAACATCCCCTTCTCGACTTTAGCTATAAGGGAGGGTTTGTTGCCCATCCAGAACTGCAAAAGCTGCTCTTCAGCCGGATAGATCTGGGTTTGTCCCCGGATGTGAACCGGCTGTTTTGCGATCGCTTTAGTAACTAGATCTTGAGCAACCTCGGGTGACAGCGGATCGAATTGGCGCTGGCCGGGAAGCACCTTTACATAAGGCACCTTTCTTTCAGGAAGTTCCGAATCAGACGCTGGGCCTTGTTCTTGTGCGTTTTCGTCCTGCGCTTCTTCCTGCTGGAATTTCTCAAAATCGAACTCCTCGAACTCGCCGCGCGCAATAATCGGCAAAAGCGAGGGTAAAGCTGCGACGGCAATTAAAGAAAAGAATTTTCTGCCTCTCAAATGGTCCCCGTTAACTTTTAACGAATGCAAAGCGCCGCATTGCAACGCCAAGAACGATTCCTATCGCAAACATGGTCGAAAGTACCGACGAGCCGCCGTAACTGAAAAGCGGCAGCGGAATTCCCACAACCGGAAATATACCGATTACCATGCCGATGTTAATAGTGGTATGGAGAAATATCTGCACTGTGACGCCAAATACTACCAGCGCCTGAAAAACGTCTTTGCTTCGAAGCACTACCAATAGCAGGCGGTAGAGCAGTAGTGAGTATACTCCCAGAACTAAAAGGCAACCAACGAATCCCCACTCTTCGGCGAGCACCGAGAAAATGAAATCGGTAGTATGCTCGGGTAAAAACTCGAGCTGGGTTTGCGTGCCCTGCATAAATCCCTTCCCCATGAATCCCCCGGACCCCACGGCGATCTTTGACTGAGTAATGTGATAGCCGGCTCCAAGCGGATCGGACTCGGGATTAAGCAGGGTCATAATGCGGCGCTGCTGATAGTCGTGCAGCATGTGCCACGCCGGATAGACAGCCAGAAGAATGGTTGAGATCATTATCACTAGCGGCTTAACCCGTATCCCCATAAAAAGCGTCATGGCAAAGCCGATTGCGCCGACCACTAGCGCTGTACCGAGGTCGGGCTGACGCATAATGAGCCCCATAGGAATGAGAAAGATAAGGAACGGTGTTATCAGCTGAAGAAACCGGTAGCCCTCCCTGCCCGGGGGTTTACGGGAAAAGTGCCGCGCCAAAGCAAGTATCAGCGCAAACTTCATAGGCTCGGCGGGCTGAAGATTGAATCCGCCGAAGGCGAGCCAGCGCCTCGAACCGTTTACCACAGTACCGAATAGCAGCACGGCAATAAGAAGAACTATGCAGGCGCCGTATATAAAGTAGGCCGACCGAGAGAGAAAACTTGGAGGAAGGCTTATTGCAAAGAGCATGACGGCGAGTCCTCCTCCGATGAAAAGAACCTGCTTCAGCATCGCTCTTACCTGAAGAAAGTCAGGGATCCACTGGGGCAATACTTTTTTTGCGTCAGGATCGAACCCGGCGCTGTAAAGCACGACAAGACCCATAAGCGGAACGAGCATTGTTATCCAGAAAAGGTTCCAATCGAAGTGCGCTATGACCCGTCTATCGATCCTCATTCGGAGCCCCCTCCCGTCTGCGGCTGTGCGGCTTGAACCACTCTGGCAGCGGCCGGGCTGCCAGGTGGCGGCGGAGTAAGCTGCGCCTCGGGGTATTTCTTCTTAAAGTATGCTTCCATTACTTGACGCACTACGGGCGCCGCATTCGCGCCGCCTCCCCCGCCGTTTTCCACAAGGGTAACTACAAGAATCTCCGGGTTCTCCTCCGGAGCGTATCCTGCAAACCAGGCGTGGTCTTCCAGGTGTTCGCCGAGAGAGGCGAGCCCGAGCGAAACGACTTGGGCTGTGCCTGTCTTACCTGCCACAGTTACGGGAAAGCTTTTATCAAGCCGCGCCCGTTTTCCCGTGCCTTGGGGATCATTCACAACGCCTTTCAATCCGGCTCGCACCTCTGCAATTGCCGAAGGCTTGATCTTTACAACTCCATCCTCTATCACGCCGAAGTCATCATCTTTGAAGGAGTCGTCATTCGAGGCGATCTCTTTAACAAGGTGAGGGCGGAGTAGCCTGCCGCCGTTCACCACTGCGGCAAGGCCGCGGGCTAGCTGAATTGGGGTTACCGACACAGCGCCTTGGCCGATCGCCACGGAGAGAGTCTCTCCCGGATACCATTTTTGGTCCTCTTTGTTTTTGAAGTACCGCCGCTTCCACTCTGTGGAAGGGATGATTCCCTCGGATTCCGGTACCAAATCAAGCTTAGTAAGCTGCCCCAGTCCGAACATAGTGGAATAGTGATGGATCAGATCGACACCTAACCGCTGCCCCAGAGTGTAGTAATAGACGTCACATGAAAGTACCAACGACTCGTAGAGGTTTACCGCTCCATGCCCGTTCTTCTTATGACACCGGTAGTTACGGCCCGCAAAGGAGAGATATCCGGGGCAGTAAATTCTCTCATGCTTGTTAATCACGCCCTCCTGCAATCCGGCTATAGCCATGAATATTTTGAATACGCTGCCTGGAGGATATACTCCTTGCACAGCGCGGTTGCTAAGCCTTTTCTCTTTTCCGCCGAGCGATCGCCACATCTCGGCAGTAAGCTCACCGGCGAAAATGTTAGGGTCAAAGTCTGGTTTTGATGTAAGCGCAAGCAGCTCGCCGGTATTTGGAACAATCGCCACTACCGCGCCCTTTTTTCCCTGCATCGCTTCATCGGCGGCTCGCTGCACATCGAGGTCTATGGTGAGCGTGACATTGTGTCCGGCAATCTCCGGATCGAAGGAGGACTCCCCATAGCGAGTGCCTGTGGCGTTTACTATCACTCGCCTGACGCCGCGCTTACCTTGCAGATATCTTTCCAGCTTATGTTCAATACCGAACTGCCCGACTATCTCTCCGTTGCGATACCCGGCATACATCGGACTGTCGAGCTGCTCCTTGGTGATCTCACGGATGTATCCTAAAACGTGCGAAGCAAGTGACCCGTATACGTACTCTCTTGTCGGGGTAACGTTTATCTCTACGCCGGGAAGTCCGAAGCGGCGCGATGATACCAGCGCGACTATGTCGCGGGAGACATCCTTAAGAAGCAACTTCGGCTCATAACGCCTCCTCTTCGACTGATCGTGCAGCTTGGGAAGAAGTTCGGCGGCCTGCATGCCGAGAATTCCGGCAAGGCGTGTTACCGTTTCCTTCGGATTAGGCGCGTCCTCGGAGATAAGTTCGACATTGAAACCCGGACGGTTCTTAACCAAGATCCGCCCTTCGCGATCCAATATCAACCCGCGCGGAGGCTGAACATAAATGGTGCGCAGCCTATTGTTCTCGGAGCGTACGCGGAAATATTCACCCTTTAGTATCTGCAGATACCAGAGCCGCAAAACAAGGACGAAAAAGAAGGTCAGTACCACTCCGACCGCTACTCTAAAGCGGAGCGCTAAATTAACCGGTGAGCGGTCAATCCCTGCCATCTCTAGACCTTACGACTCATAGCGCGGCAAGCCCCCTTGAGCGTGAGCCGAGCCCGGCACTCTTGCGGACAAACAAAAAGCGGAGAATACGGAACAAAAACGGAGTAACACAGGCAGTCAGGAAGGCGCCGGGAATAGCGAGAGGGATAAGAGAAACGCCCTGCTTATTAAACTCGTACACCAAGATTGTATAAATTATGGTGCTGGCCACCCCTGCTATGAAGGTCACGACAAATACGGCTATTGCGGAATCCACGAAGATTCGCTGTGAAAGCGAGGCAATGAGGCCGAATACCGCGACATATGCACCGGCGGTTGGTCCGACCAAAAGAAGCTGGCCTGAGTAAGCATCCATTTGTAAACCTAGAAGAAAAGCTAAAACCGCTCCAAATGCCGTGTTCTCATAAAACGCCAAAAACACGACCAGCGACACAACCATATTCGGAACCAAGTAGGCGGGCAAAAAAGCCATCAGCACAGTGCCTTGGATCAAAATAAGCAGCAGTCCCAAAACAAGCATCAATACTGAGTTTCGAATATAATGCATGCAACCTGTTTTTGGGGAATACCGAGCCTTCTAATGCTAAATCGCGGCTAACGATAATTTTAAACGAATAAACACAAAAGAAAAACCGCAATACTGTTGTAACATTACTCCTGAACGCCGGACCGGGCGGTTACGACAAAAACTGACTCAAGCTTGTCAAAATTGACCGTTGGTTTCACTTCAATCGCCTGAAACATCCCTGTTTTCCGCATTTCCAGCTTTGCGACAGCCCCTATCAAGAGCCCCTTGGGGAACACCTGATCCATCCCGGATGTAATGATGCGGTCGCCCACATGCATGGGATCCTCTCTGAGCACATAAAGAAGTTCGCAGTTATTACTGGTAGCGGAGCCTCTTACAACTCCTCTTACCCGGCTATCTTGAACCAGAGCATCGACCGCGCTTGAAGGGTCAGTGATCAAAAGAACCCGTGAGCTGTTGAAGCCCGCCTCAACTACCTGGCCGACTACTCCGTCGACCACCTGACCCTCTTTGCCTTCCCCGGCTAGAACAGGCATTTCCGGCTCGACGCCGTCAGTGCTTCCTTTATCTATGATTACCGTTTTTGTAAGCACAGTCGGGTCGTATCCTATTACGTTAGCGGCTACCCCCGTTAACTTGTGCTGCTCGGCCAGTCCTAGAAGTTTTCTAAGCCGCTCGTTCTCATGCTTAAATTCGAGCTGTGTTGAGTTGAGCGTCTCCAGCGCCGCAATCCGCTTCCTAAGCTGCTCGTTCTCCTCCTGAACCCCGATAAGATTAATATAGCCATCCCAGAGATCGGAGACGTTTGAATCAATGCTTGAATTGACGAGCTGAAACGGCCTTTGAACCTCGGCAAGAAGCGAAAAACCGTACTGAGCCACTTCCGGGTTGCGCGCGCTGTACGCCGTCAGGAATAGCGAGACGCAAAAAAGGAAGAAGGAGGTAGTCGCAACCCTTGCTCTAGCATTAAGTGAAAAGGCCATGCGATTTAGGTAACATAGAAAAACCCAATCGTCATCGGGAACTTATAATCGCCCGACAGGAAACAAGAATCGTCAGCTTCGAGGCAAGCGGAGCTTAAAGGCTCAATGAGCTATTGAATTACAACGTCTTTCAGCAGTTCGAGCTTATCAAGCACGGCGCCGGAACCGAGCACGACTGCCGAGAGGGGGTCATCTACAAGGACTACTGGAAGTCCGGTCTCCTGAGCGATCAGTTTATCCAAGTTCCGCAGTAGCGCTCCCCCGCCGGCCATTGTTATGCCGCGATCCACTATATCCGACGAAAGCTCAGGTGGGCACTTTTCAAGCGCTACTCGTACCAGGTCGACGATCTGATTCACCGCTTCAAGAAGCGCTTCACGGATCTCGTCTTCGGTTACGGTTACAGCACGCGGAACGCCCTGTACCAGATCGCGGCCCTTTACTTCGATCGATAGATTCTCTCCGGTAGAGATGGCGCTGCCGACCGCTATTTTTATCTGTTCTGCTGTGCGCTCGCCGATCAGCATATTGTAGCGGCGCTTTACATAGTTCGAGATCGCTTCATCCATTTTATCGCCGCCGACACGAATTGAATGCGAGTAGACAATCCCTTTAAGAGATATAATTGCGATCTCCGTAGTGCCGCCACCGATATCAATAATCATGCTGCCGCATGCCTCCGTTATAGGAAGGCCGGCGCCGATCGCCGCAGCCATCGGCTCCTCAATAAGGTAGACCTCGCGTGCGCCGGCAGACTCGGCTGACTCTTTGACTGCGCGCTTCTCCACCTCGGTAATGCCGTGAGGCACGCAGATTATTATTCGCGGCCTTACAAGGGTGCGCCTATTATGAACTTTGCGGATGAAATCCCTAAGCATCCGCTCTGTCATCTCGAAGTCCGCAATCACACCATCTTTAATCGGACGGATGGCCGAGATGCTCTCGGGGGTGCGCCCAAGCATCATTTTGGCTTCGGCTCCAACAGCCAGCACCCGGCGTTTCCCGGTGCTGCTTTCGTTCTGAACCGCCACTACCGACGGCTCATTGCAGATTATGCCCTGACCTTTGACATAAATGAGCGTGTTAGCTGTGCCTAGATCGATAGCGAGATCGTTTGAAAACAGACCGAGTAAAGAATCAAAAATCATGTTTATTACACCGATATTAGAGAGGCGTTGTGGTGAAATTAAGAGGTAGCACGCCGACTTTTAAATTACAATCACGACTTGCGAACTAAGAGATACAAAATGCGTATCCATTGTGCAGAGTCGCATATGGTTTGATGCACCGTGACGCGCAGTGGAATACACATTTTTAGTGGACAGATGCCGCCACCTGAAACTTCTCGAAAAGACCTGAATCTAAGAGCCCCTCGCTTAGGCTGAAGTCGCCTGCTCTTGCGCTGGAGACTGGGAAGAGCCGGATATGTGCTTTGCAAGAAACTCTCGGGTCTCCTGAGACACTCCTTCCATCAGCTCTTCGGTAATCTGTTCCGCATTAGCAAGAAGTTTGGAGAGCAAAAAGCTTATCTGGTCGGATTGCGTCAGCTTGCGGTCGACAAAGATATAACGGTTGTCATTGGCCCGGCACACTCCGCTTAATACTTTCCAACCGTGGCCCTGTTTTAACCGTTCTCGCCGAACGGAATATCCCATACGGGTCATGAGCAGCGATAATTCCTTAATTATGCTTTCTTTTCCGCTGTCTAGCGCCACTTTGCGCTTGTCGCGCCGCGTAAGTTTAATCGGCATAGCTGTAATCGGTTACCAAAAAAGTTGCCAATGACTTGTTTTTTCAAGTTATTCTGCTACTATACCCGGCCACAATAAGTGTAAGCAAGTCTATCCCTTAATTAATCATTTTTGGTGGGATCATGTCGTCAGCATCGGCAAATAATGCGATTTCGAACATTGAGAAGCAGTACCTTCGGAAGAATATCCCTGTCTTTAGGACAGGTGATACGGTCCGGGTTCACGCGAAGATCGTCGAAGGCAACAAGGAGCGTATCCAGGTCTTCGAGGGTGTCGTAATCAAGCGCCACAAAGGAAACTCCCCGTCGGCTACCTTCACGGTAAGAAAGGTCTCCTACAATGTAGGAGTAGAGAGGACATTTCTCCTGCACAGCCCCCGCATTGATAAGATCGAGCTTGTTTCTAGAGGTGTAGTGAGAAGGGCTAGGCTTTTCTATCTTAGACCTCTGCGCGGAAAGGCCACCCGTATCAAATCCCAGTTCGTCGATGCGGATTCAGTTCAAATTGTGGATGTCGGGCAGGGAACCGGGGGAGACGGCAATGGCACTGCTGATAGTGCGGCAAGCGGGGAGACCCCTTCTGCTGAGACGGCAGGTGAGGCAGCCCAAGAGAGCGCCGGCGCCGAATAACGGCCAGTATCAGGCCTTTCAGATTATAGGTCTAAGAGCACTCGCAAGCGAGTTGCCGTTATTTCACAACGACTACAGTTTTATTCAGTCTTAATCGGTTAGGCACAAAACTGCTAGGCACAGATTCGTTAGGCATCCGTTAGGCAAAAAGGGAAGCAATTTTTCTTACTCCCTGTACGCCGCGTGCTCGGTCCCGTAAGGGCTAATACCCCACCCGCGCGCGTCTGCATAATAAAACTGCTCTCCGCAATAGAAATAAAAATGCGGTCGGATAATTTAATGAGGCGTAGGAGCAGTGGTGCTTCCGGGGGCCACATCATCCTTACTCTCCTCATCTTCCTTTTCGTATACGGATTGAAGGTTGATGGGAGCATCGGTAATAACAGCGGTTTCCTTCTGCTTGCGCTCCTTGCTCTTTTCTCCGGCCGTGCGGTCGCTTTCAGATACCGGGAGTACTTTGGAACGGCTGCCCATATCACATTCAGCGTTAAGCTTAGCACCCGATTCTACCATTAAGGCAGGAGTCTTGAGTTCGCCATCTAAGCTGCCGCCCTCGTAAATCTCAACTTTCTCGGTGGCTCTAATCGATCCTTTAACGGAACCATAGACTATAAGACTTGCTACCTCGACATTAGCGTCGATCTGTCCGCTCTTGCCTACGATTAGCGCTCTGGATGAAAAAACCTCTCCACTTAGCTTACCATCGATTCTTACCGGGGTATCAAAACTGAGTTTTCCCTGAATAACAGTGCCTGGCCCCAGCGCCGAACGCACCTTCTCGTGCCGCTGAGCTATCAGATCGTCGGGCTGGCAAAGGCCTGATTTATCACCTGCTTCACTGGATTGAGTTGGGGGAGTCGGCGTAACAGATGCGCTCTGCTTGGGAGCCGTCGCGGGAGTTACTGAGGGGGCTACCGAGGGAATTACCGCCGGAGGGGGGTCGCCCTGAGGTTTCAACTGGTTAGATCCATAAGAATCAGCTGCCGGAGAGACAGTTGCGCCCTCTGCACCAAGTTCGTCCTCTTTCTTTTTCCAAAACGCCATAAATACTCTCCTACATGCTTAAAAACCGTTTAATCGAACTATACCTTCCCCGGTATTAAAATGCTGTCGGCCGTCGAGGATACTGGATACAGCTCTCGGAAGATCCGATAAACCCTTTCATATATGATATCGTTTAGCCTCAAAAATTTCCAGAAAATTGACTGTCAGGCCCCATTTGAGGAAAAAATTTTCGCTCTTGTTCGTAATCTGCAATCTGTTACCGGAAAGGTCCTCGCCCGCAAGCCCGGCGCTTCGAAGCGTTTCAACTCTATGACGAACGGTTGCACCTTCTCATGCCTCCCGGCGATCAGTGGGCAACTGCCCGGTTCGCTTGAAGGAAAGTGGTCGAGGATCAGTTGTTCCGACAATTTAGCGGGTTCCCCCATCCAATATTGTGGGCTAAAATCACCCAGTAGAACAATATTCAGTGAAACTTCAGCTAATTAAGAGAAAAGCTGAATTAAATTGCTGAAATAATCGATATATGGGTGTGGGTTTTTCCCGTTTTGTTCGCCTTTCCTTGGGGCGCCGTTTTTGGATCTATATCCTCTCGGTTCACTCCAATTCGGAAATGCAATCTCATGCCGGCTGCGGGGGACTTATCGGAGCAGTTGTGCATCAAAAGAAGGTATGAAGTTAGGATCGGTTTGGAATCATAAGCGGTTCGGATCCGCTCTCTCGCAGTGTTTACTGAAACGCACCTTCACGGTGCTGGCGGTAGTCTCGTTCGGAATTTGCTTTAGTAAAGTGGTTGATGACCCTTTCGCCGGCATCGCAACTGCCGCCGGTCCTTCTCCGGACACAAAAACTGAAGAGCTTGAGAACAACAGCGCTGTGCTGGTCTCCAATCAGGTGAATCCGATAGGCAGCGATATTTTCAGTGCCGAGGAAGAACTGAGCACGCTTACGGGCGGCGAAATATTCCCCGCTGAATCGCTTGAGCGGATAAACCTAACCCGCCTCGGCAACAAAGTGATCCTTAACGAGATGCCCAAATTTTCTTCACAGCACAACGGCAAGGTGCTCGGGATCAGTCATAAAAACGAATTTGTCTTTTACACTATCGAGCCCGAACTGCAACGTTATGCTGAAGAGCTTGTAAGAAAAGCGGATGCCCCGCATGTAGCAATAGTGGCAATGGATCCCGACAGCGGAAAGATTTTGGCTATTGCGGAGAAGTCGAATTCCATAAAAAATCTCTCGCTTCACTCCGGCTTTCCTGCCGCGTCACTTTTCAAAATTATAACCACGGCTGCGGCACTGGAAAAAACGACCATTGAACCTTCCTCGGTTATTAAGTTTCGAGGCGGAACATATACTCTTAACAAATGGAACTATGCGCCTGACAAACGCAAGGACAAGCGCGCCATGACTGTATACGAGGCTCTCGGCAGATCATGCAACGCAGTCTTCGGCCGCATCGCTCTTAATCACCTCTCGGCGCCGGCCCTTCGCGAGTATGTGAGCAGTTTCGGGTTCAATATGCCTATAGGCTTTGAACATCCACTCGAAGAGAGCAGCGCCGAAATCCCCGAAGACGATTTCGGACTGAGCCGCACGGCCGCAGGGTTTGGAGATGTATTCATCAGCCCGGTTCACGCTGCGGCATTGATGTCCGGAATTGCCAACGAAGGGCTGCTCCCGCGCCCGACGGTGATAAACGAAGTGGTCGACGGCGACGGCAGAATCCTATACAAAACTCATCCGGAGATGCTGAGACGAATCGTTGCCGGAGAAACGGCCGACAAACTCCTTTCGATGATGGAGTCGACAACTACGGTTGGAACCTCCAGGAGTGAGTTTTACGTAAAGCACAAGCCGGTATTGCCGGTCTCTGTAGCTGCCAAAACGGGCACCCTTTCCGGAAAGAACCCTAAGGGGCTGAACCATTGGTTCGTCGCCGCGGCCCCGATTAGTAATCCCAAGATTGCAGTTTCTGTCATAGTGGTCACCCAGGGCTATTCACGAACTAAGGCCTCGAGGCTCGGGCGGCAGATAATTGAAAAGTTTCTTTTCTAGAATATTAAGCATTCTTATCTCAGACCTTATTTTTTGTTCCCGGGCTCAGCAAGGTCAGCAGTGAACGATCACGCAGCATTCATTTTGATATTGATCGCAAAAAAAGCTCAGTAGCTTTAAATAAAGGCGCTCTCTGCCGCATTGATTTTTTCGACAGAAGCTTGAGCAGGGGCGCTATGAAATGGCTAGTAACGCAAAAAATTCTTAAATTAGCCGGCGGGAGCTAAGGCTCTCTAGTTAAATGCCCCACGCGCGGCGAATCGCGGCTCGGTACTCGGAGATATAAGTCTTTAGGCCCGGGCGCAGCCGCTCTTCAACCTCTGCGCCCGTTTGTGGATCGGGAAAAAGCTCTTTGTGAGCCTTGCTTTTGCGCAGCAGATCATAGACGGCGCCCATAGCCGTCCCCTTAAAGGAAGCATGGATGAAATCCCATTGCAGATGCAGCTTGTGCTGCACCCTGGAAGTGCCGCACAGGACCGAATTGGCCTTTTGCTGGGCAAGCAGGGCCAGATCTTGAAAAACATCCGGGTCCTTTACAAAAGCTGCATACTTCGCCGTCAGGGCGCGGCTCGCGCTTCGTACTTCGGAGTCGGAGAGATCGTCGGCGAAATATCCACGTAAAAAGTTGTAGAAAGTATTGAAGCGAAACGGGCCTTGATGGTCGAGCATTCTGAGATAACGGCCTGAGAATAACTTATATGAAAGGCCCGCTATCTGCCGCGTCAAGTCGCTTGCGAGATCGCGCACCAGCTGCTGGCCAACTAATTCCTGAGGCAGGTCGCGCTCGAGGATCAGGCAGCTATCAGTATCGGCGAGAGATAGAGTGCCGTTGTATTTATCGACTAGAAAATTTCCAAGGTGCGATACATGCCTAAAAACGCCGCTGTCGATAGCCCTTCGCCTTAGCATTCCGATGGCAGCCATAAATTCGCAGGATTCAGCTACTATATTCAGGAGCTCGCGCTCCTCGAAGGTACGAGGCGCCGGGTTGTTGCGAACTACCATCACGCCGGAGTTGATAACATCACAGCCCACAACACCGAATGAGAGCAGCTCTCCGAGAAAAATATCCGCCTCTCCTCCCCGGCTGTAGACTGCACCTGTAAGGCGCCCAGCGAAGTCGTGCTCCGGCCCTCCCCCTTTGTCATAAAGAGTGGCAACTAAGAGCGGTTCACGGGCCACTCCACATCTCGCCAGCCTCTCGAGGCAGTCAAACTCCCTGCACGCTCTCTCGGCAGGCATGGAGAATCTTGCCGATGGAGGAGAGTACACAATCTCAGCGCGCCAATCTGATGTAATCTTAAGGTGCGGCTCATTCAAGCGGCGATACAGATTTTGCGGCTCGCGATCCACGATGCCGATCTCAGGCAAGTACCCTGCCAGTCCCTTAGCTTTGAACGATCCGAATGGTCCGCTCAGGTAGAGCGATCGCCCCGCGGGCCTTTGCCCTGTCAGCTCGGGAAGCGGCGCGCCGCCGGTGATTGAAAGCAAATAATCTAACTCTTCGGCAGTAGCGCGTAACGAGGAGCGCAAAAGTTCGGGATTCCCCGCAGCCGGGCTTTTCAATACTGACTGCTGAGCTTTAGGGAGATATTCCCTGGCGTCGAAAGATTGCATAACTACTTTTGAATGACCCGGCCAGAGTACCGTGAAAGAGAATCCTACTCAAATGGGCGGGAGCAACGGTACTTCCCGGAAACTTTCTTATGCTGAGTCAACTATGAGTGGCTATTAAAAATAAGTTCTGCGGCTTTCAAAAGGTCATCCGCCACCAGGTCAGGAGCAGCGTCAAAAAGCCCGTCCTTGCCCCCATTACCGGTCTGAACCAGCACCGATTTAATTCCGGATTTCTTTGCAAGCATTAGATCGGCTGTGCTGTCACCTATCACAAAACTCTTTTCAAGGTCTATGTTAAGCTCCTTAACGGCGCGCCTTATCATCCCAGTCTGGGGCTTACGGCACGAACAGTTATCCGCCTTACTGTGAGGGCAAAAGTAGATCTTATCTATCGAAGCTCCGGCTTCGCTCACGGCCTTAAGCAGCACTTTATTAACAGAGAAAAACTCCTCTTTAGAAAAATATCCAAGTCCGATCCCTGGCTGATTTGTAACAATGATTAGATAGTATCCCTTATCCTGGAAAAGCTTTAGCGCTTCCGCTGCTCCCGCAATCATCTTGAATTTATGGGGCTCGTGAAGATACTCGACCGGCTCATTCAAGGTGCCATCTCTATCGAGAAACACGGCCGGCTTCTTCCCTTGCATCTCCAACAAAGAGCCCTCATCTCCTGCCGGAGAAAATCTTTCGACGATTCGATTAATGGTCGATGTCGTCCCATAACCCTTCAAAAATGGAATTAACCTAACCTTGCCGCCGTAAGACTCGACCATAGCCGCCGAACTAAGCGACTCCTTTGAATAGTCCCCTGCCTTAAAATATATGGAGGGCTGCAAGAGCTCTACGTTCTTGTTATTGTTCCGCTCGCTAAAAATAAAAACGTGATCGACGCAGGCGAGTCCTGCAATTACCGCAGCCCGCTCGCTCTCCCCGTTGATAGGACGGAGGCTGCCTTTATTCTCCCTAACCGAGACGTCGCTGTTAATTCCAACTACTAAAAGATCGCACTCGGCGCGAGCTTTCTCGAGATAATCAACGTGGCCCGCATGCACGATGTCGAACACACCTGAGGTGTATCCGCTTCTGCCTTTCATTGAATGAAGGTTTTGCAGTACGGAAACCAGCTCTTCTCTGCTCGTGATCTTTTCGGTCGATCTTTTCATCGTAATTTGAGCATTCTAACTCATCTGGGCAAAAAAGACCATTAACTGCTGCCAGGACGCAAGCGAATTAAAGATTGCTTTGAGACCTTCATCGGTGAAATTATATAGCTGCAGTACTAGAAAACGAGATGTAAAGGTATTAAAAGATGGAGCATAGACACTCCCCTTCCTATCCTAAGGTAAAGCAGTGGGTTTCCGAGTACGGCAACTCAGGAGCTGAAGATCGGAGAGCGGTTTCTGATTTTGTCACCATTGAACCGGCTGAGACAGTTGCGTCTCTTAGAAACGAATTAGCCAGCATAGCTAAAGGAATGTATGACGACCGGCTGATGAGCCAGGTAGTCGGCGCAAAGAGAAAAGATCGTCACGGGTCGTATCAAGAGTGGGCGCGGCTGATGTTAATGTGGATGGCCAACGCTAAGGTTTGAGGGCGTTGGCTCAAGAGGCAGCGGCTCAAGTAAGCGTCGCTTCTCCTCTTTCGTCCAGCATTTTGTTGTTCCTTTATATGGCCCGCGTTAAAGATTCCGAACGCAGCTAGCAAGGCCGCCTTTCCGCTTATATCTCCCCTTTCCCCCTTTATGCGGCACTATTAACTGCAATTGCGAGCCACTTTGCTATGATTTAAATCAAGGGGCGGCTATATCAGAGCAAAAGTCCGCGGGCCCGGCCCGGAAGGACCTTATGCACGACCGTCGCAGTCTCAGGATCTGCAAGACTGGCGACGGATTTTGCAATATCAAGGGCCACCTCCTGAATGGTGCGCTTCAGCTCAAGCTGAGCGTCTCCCTCGGCAGGCAGCTCGAGTACGTCATCAAGCTCAAGATCGGCGTCGAGGAGCTTCAGCAGATCGCGGGCCGTTTTCGATAGCTCCTTCAATGCATTTGGATCGCTTTTTAGCAGCTCGGAGTCTCCAAAACTTGATAGCTGTTTCAGCTTCTGCCCAATCTGTCCTAGCGTAAAGGTATCGCCGCTCTCCAACGCTTTAGCGACAGTGGGACCAAGGAGTTTGCTCAGATCCTGAAAGCCCGCCGCTACCGCCTTGCCTGCCGTCCCCTTCTGGATGAGATCAACTGCTTGCTCAATGCGCTTTGCAACCTTGTCAAAGGCGCCGCGCTTTATGATTTCGATTATCTCAGCAAACTTGGTGTCTATATCCCCCGAGATGCTATCGAACTTCGCCTTGCTCACGCTCTCGCTGAGCTGCGATTGCAGGCTGGAAATATCTTCTGCGTTATTTCGTAGAGTTGCGATCCCTGCCACCAAAGTGCCTCTCTCTTTTGACTCGGAGATAGCCTGCGTAGCGCGGGCGCGTCCGGATGAGTGAATCTGAATAGAGACGGGAGAGATCGGGAATTCACTCTGCGGACCTTTAAGACGAAGTTCTTTGTTCTTCCTCATTGGGGAGGGAACAATTGCAGCATCCAGTTTTAAATCTATCCGCTTGATCATTTACCTTGTCGTGGATCGGCGCGATCTTACGGATTCTAAAGCAGATTTATTATTCGCCAGAACGTGCCGTACTGCACTGTGTTCTTAGAGATATTAGACACATAATGGTGTTTAAAACCAAGCACAGCGCCAACGTTATCCATATCTTAAGCGTCGGTAGCGGCTCCGATAGGACAACATGGAGATCCACTACCGGCACAGTGAGTGCATGAAGATCTACAGGGATGCGCCCTTCAATCCAGCTTAAAGCCGATGCGGGACCGAAGGAGTGGTTAAAGAGAGTCGGAATATCGGCTGGCCCTCTTTTGGTAAGTCCAAAGATAAGTGCAAAAGCAAAAATAAATGCGCCACCAGCTAGTATGGTGAAAATGCCCCTAGCGGCAATCGATGAGGCGACTTTGTAGATGCCGGCTGAAATGGGAACTATCAATAATGGGGTAATCGCTACTAGATAGCGGCCCGGCGGGCCCCACTCCCCCCACCACACTTTATAGATTGCGATCAGCAGAAAATAGGGCAGTAGCGGAATGAGAACCTTATACAGCAACGGGCGCAGAGCAGGCTGCTTCAGCATTATAAAAACTCCAAACGGCAGCACAGCATACAAGGGGTTATAGAGCACCAGGCCCCACTTCTGATCAAAGAAAAGCCCGAACAGTGCGAGACCGAAGGAACGAAACGACTCCTGGGAGGCCAGCGGGTATACGAAGCCCCCATGATCATCCACGCTTTGAAAAAATGAGCCGTAAAGCCAAAATTGAAAGAGAAGGAAGAAAGCGCCGGCCACCGCGAGCGTAACTATGAAATATGCGGCCGGCCTTGCGTCTGACCTGAAGGTTTCCTTGAAGCGTAAGAGTGCGATGAGAGCCAGCCCCGCCGCCAAAGGCGCAAATCTTTGATGGAGCAAAATAAGAGCGGCGATTAGAAGCGCGACGAACACAGAGCGAATGGCGCTGCCGCTGAACCTATTTTCAATTATGCGGCGGAAGATCGCTGTGACTAATAGCGCCGCCGGAATCTCCGGAAAAACTAGTGAGGAGTAGGCGATAATTGGAGCTGTCAGCGAAAAAGTTAGCGCCAGGAACGCCGCCCATCGGTTTATACTTTTTATGCCTCCACCCGCGCCTGCAAGCACCACCTTAATAAGAAGGAAAAGTTCAAGCGCCAGGAGTGCCGCCAAAATATTCATCTCGAACACAACTGCGGGCCAGCCCCCGTGCCCGGTATACGTTAGCGCCCCGACGGAGGAGGAGAGATACGTGCCTAAAGCCCAAACCGGCGCAATCAAAAGCGGCATCCCGATTGGATGTTTCGAATACCATTCTTCGGAAGGGCGATTCGGTTTAGGCCCGATGTGATTTTCTGGCCACAAGGGGTAGAAAGCCAAAATCCCCTTAAAGTCTGAGGGATAGCCCGGATACTCGGGAGGAAGATGCAGAAGAGGATCCGTCATCCCTCCCTCAACCATCGGGGGGTAGAAGTAATCGAAGCTTCTGTTTATGGAATAGTTGTTGGCTTCATCTATATCGCCGTCTTCGACGATACTGATGGCTGTCATAAGAAAGTAAGGCTGGTCACCAGTGGGAGGCTCCGTATGCCGGATTACGGTAATGCCGGCGATAAGATTGGCTGCAAGAGCGATAAAAAATATAGCTCCCGGTATCACACACCATCGCATTGTACGCACTGAGGTCATTGAGCGTGAACCCCTGCCTAGGACTTAAGAAAGATTATGATTAACAATAAGTTAGCCAGACGCTTTTGCACAGGCGGCTTCATTAACATGGCATTTATCTTTTACGCGAATAGATCCGACAAGTTATGAACATACTGATTCTCAAGCCGTCTGATATAATGGAAGCCACGAAATGAATTCTCGCTATTCAAAATTGCAGCTTAAACTTCTTTCGCCATCGGGCGAGCTGCTGAACTGTATAAACTGCTACAGCGGCCAGGTATCGGTCTTCCGGGCGGCGTCCGCTGCGGAGCTCCGTCCATATCAGCGTGCGTTAGCGGGCGTTGATGGACCGGAAAGATTTTCTCTGACCCTTGACGATGAGTCATACAGACCGGAGGCGCACAACCTTATAGGTTTTGGTGAGCAGTTTCTTGCTTCAGACGGGACCGTAGCAAGTTATCTAGAAAAGAGTGGTGTTCCCACCGCATCAATTGATTCAATTCTTCTATCGTTCGGTCTTGAAAACGTTTGCCTCACTCGATGCAACCTTCTCTCAAAGTGCGAAGAGAGGCGGGTCAGAATCTTAGCAGCCACTTATTCTCATGACAAAGTGCTGGTTGTAAACAATCCATTTGATCCGATTTCACAGGAATGGCGTGAGCGATTTGCCGAACTAATCACCAATTTTGCCAGGTCTCAGAAGCAGATAGTTGTCATACCGATGTTATCGTACCGGCCGGAGTGCTGGATTGACAACGAATGTGTCGCTAGAATTAAGGTTGGAGAAAATATTCAAAAAACCATCGGCTTCGGCTCGGGCGAAGAGGATGTGACTGCACTCGTACAGCAGGTGCGTCACCTGTTCAAGGGGAAAGATGTCCTCAGTGAAATAATCAAGTCTCAAACCAATGACGAAGGTGTAGTAGCCGCGCATGTAGCTGCGTCCCGGCCACTCGTGCAACCTGAGGATGAAGCACGCGCACACATCGAGGCACAAAGAGCAAGTGCGCCACAAAGTTTCTCAATAGCCCTTTCAAATTCACCGGCAAGCCACTTCCTTTCTAATACTCCTCGAGTGTTGCTTTCTCGTATGTCCGGAGCGTTATCAAAAAGAAACAAGCTCGCTCTTTCGGCATGTGCCGCCGCGCTGCTACTTATTCTAGCGGGAGGATTTTTTAACGCCGTACTACGCGGCAGCAGGCCGGTAGAAACAGCTTCGATTGTTACGCAACCGGAAGCTCCAGCGGACCTACCTCACCTTGAACCGATTCCTGCCGTCCCAGAGATCAGCGGGCAGGATTCACCGGACGCCATCCCGGTTACTTCTCAAGCAGCATCCCAACAACAGGAACCGTCAGGCGTAGTGGTCACTACAGCGTTACTGCTCGACAAGTATCCCCCACGTGTGAAAAACGCCATTCTTAGCTCGCTGGAAGGCAGTATTCAGGCGGACGTGCCAAGCCGCTCCGGGGAGGAGATTCGTCCGTATCAACCCAGCAGTGAAATTTCCGGAAAGGAGGCAGGGGAATTCCTGAAGCTGCTTGAGAAGGCCAGTACGGGAGACTCCGCAATCGATGTTTCAGATGACGTCCCTCAGGCCGGCTCCGCCTCCTTAGAACCGCCCACCAATGAGCAGGAGCGGCGCGAACAGATAAGGCAAAAGTTTTTAGAGGCGATTCAGCGGGCACAGCAGCGGCGAGCTGGCGCCGAATAATCGCCTTCTAGCGGTGCTTAGGAGTGTTCCGCTTCGGAAGTGCCATCTCTTTTTTCATGGTGTTCTCGACACGATTTTCAACGAATCTTTTATGGTCGGCTGATATTATCTCCATCACCTCTTCAGGAGTGTCGACAATTTTAATCGGATCAAAATCTGACGGGCTCACCAGCTTCCTTTCGAGCGGGAAACTTTTCATCCACTCGATTATTCCTGTCCAGTAATCCTTATCCATCAAAACAATGGGGCGCATATCAATGTGCTTCACCTGCACCAGCTGCCAACTAAAAAACAGTTCAAGCAGCGTTCCTATACCTCCTGGGGTGCATACAACGGCGTGCGAAAGGCGCATGAAATCGTCCAACCGGGAGGAGAACTTATGATGGTGCCTTTTCACATCTAGATGGGAGTTTGGAGTGGGTTCAAAGTCCAGTTCAATGGAAATGCCGAATGAAAGACTTTTTGTCTGCTTCTCTTCTTGACCCAGCATGGCCCCTTTATTAGCAGCCTCCATTAGACCGGGACCGCCACCCGTAAGGACGTCAATTCCTTGCCAGGCCAGGTAGCGAGCTAATGTGAACACATCGGTATAATCCTTGGTCTCCGGCTTAATGCGGGCACTGCCGAAGATACACACCCGATAGAAGCGGTTCTCTTCAAGCTGCCGCAGCTCGCGCTCAATGACCATGGTGCGCTGATACAATGACCTCAAACGCTCATCGAGGTGCCTTCTAAGCTGACCTCTTGAGCCGGGTTTAAGTGAGCCCGGGGATGTCATGACTTTGAGGGCCGGGAGGGTTTTATGCTTTGTCTTTTTTGCGCGCCGCACGGGGTGCGCAGCGCCCTTTGGCGCTCTACCTTTCTTCTGACTCATATGTTTCCTTACTCAATTAAGAGTTGCATAGATGGCGGTCGGCGTAACAGTGCAAAGATGTGAGAGTCTCCTTTGAGATTTCTATTACCTTATTTTTAGATGCTAAAACAAAGGTTCAGGAACTCAGCCTGATGCTACTGATCGGTTATCAAGCGATCTGGCGCCGTTTTGCTCCTCGGTCAGTAAATCTCTTGAGGAATCACCTAATTGCTCTTTAATCAGGCTCGTCCAGGTCTCCCAACCGGACTGCGAGGATCTCTCGTTTACCAGGTCCGCTAGGTCACCGTCAGTGTCTCCCGGATGGGCGTCACACAGAGTTTGGAGAGAATTAACTATAAAGTGCATAGCCTTAAGTATATCCGTAAAATGTTCAGGCATTATGGGAGGTTTTGGATTCCGAAAGGATCTCTTCTGGGCGCGCTCAAGTGCCTTCATCAGTTCAGAAGCCGCCTGCTCAAGCTCCCCTATCTCCTGCTGCCTAAGAGGAGTGCTGTGTAACCGAGGGTTGTGATGCGGATGGAAGAATCGGTAAATGTCCATCTTTCCTTTCCGTTTTAATTTAACCTTCTTAAACAAAAATAGATGTTATGGCACTTTTCCACAAGAGGTAAACCGCTGAGTCTGGGAAAGACAATGTCTTGTATTGATAGCACTATAGGTCTATCGACCTCGACAGCTCACCAATTGGTTATTCCGGATCTGGAGAGATGCCACCGCACAAGCAATCGAAGGTAGTGGAGCGGTGACGCCTCGCCTTGAGAACAACCGTTATATATCTTCTCACTAGGCGCTTACTTACCTATCCAATATAATTCACTTATGTCTCTTACTTGGTACCACATTGTTTGGCTTTTACTGCCGCTATTTTTTATCCTAATGGCACTTTGGTCGAAGCTCGAGATGATGAGTGGGCGCCCTCGCCGCGATCACCCTTCTGATATTCTCAATCAAGCGATCTTTGTTCTCTTCGCCGTAATCGTTTGCATCCTCCTTGATAAGTATGTACTCACTAGTGTTTACGAGTCGGTGGTGCCGGATTGGATTCCGCTGGGCCTGCTTAGGTTTTTACTTCTGCCGGCGGTGTTGCTTGCAGCCGCGATGGCTTTCGGCCCCTCCAATGATATCCGCATAACGCAGGCTCCGAGGCCCACTAAATCGAAAGATAGCAAAGGAAAGAAGTAACGATGCTAATTGCCGGGGTAGACGAAGCAGGCCGAGGCCCGTTGGCCGGACCTGTCGTGGCCGCAGCAGTGGTTCTTCCGCCTCGCTTCCGAAATGCGGAAATTACAGATTCTAAGCAACTTTCTCCCGAAATGCGCGAAAAGCTTTATAAGTTAATAACAAAGCGCGCACTGCACTGGTCTATCGTAGCAGTCGGGCATAGGCGCATTGATAAGATAAACATCTTACAAGCGTCACGGCTGGCGATGAGCCTTGCGCTTCGGCGGATACCCGCGGATAAGGTCCTGGTGGACGGCAATGTACCCATAGAGACAGAGCTGCCGCAAGAAACTATCGTTGGAGGAGATGCATCGGTCCTACAGATATCGGCAGCCTCCATTCTTGCAAAAGTGTGGCGCGACAGGCTAATGGCGGCGCTGGATAAAAAATACCCCGGCTACGGGTTTGGACATAATGCCGGATACCCTACTCCATTTCATCGCAAGGCGATTGCTGTTCTAGGTCCGTGCAGGATTCACCGCCGCACATTTGGTTCTGTAAGAAGTTATGCTGAGATTTTTGACAACCCTGCCGCAAAAGCTTCCGTGGTTGCGCAGCACTCTTAAAAGACGAGGCGATATCGGCGAAAAACTCGCCTTCCGCTATCTTGAAGCTAAGGGATACAAAATCCTGGCGTTAAACTGGCGATGCTTCGCCGGCGAGCTTGACATAGTCGCTTCTGACGGAGATGAAATGGTTTTCTGTGAGGTGAAAAGCCTACATGCTGATTATCCCGACTACGATCCCTGTAGCCGCATTGATCGAAGAAAGATAAAGAAACTTAAAGAATTAGCGCGTCACTATCGTGAGACCCACTGGCGAACTATAAAACTTTTGAGGCTTTGGAACTACCGATTCGATATGATCGGTGTGTGCATAACAAGCTCGGGCAGCACGGTTCACCACACAGAGGATGCATTCTCGTAACGGAGTGAAGAGCCGGGAGCTGATAGTTTGTCGAAATATTTTGTGCCGGCGTAGACGCCGGCGCTCCACCACTATTTCCGACTTAGTGCAGCCGCTGCTTCCCTCAAACATTTCGTTAATTTAACACGCAGGAGAGCAAGCAGGGCTAATCGGCGCTCAAGTTTGCGAGGTTCCAGTCGAAGTTCCACTCGTCTTCCTACCTGCCGTGGCATCTCTTGTCCCACCCAAAAATGGGACAATCGTGCCATCCAACCTGTAAAGGATCACCTGAGACTGTACACTCCTGGCCGGCTTGATAGATTGTCGAAATATCTTTTGCCGGCGTGGACGCCGGCGCTCCACCATTATTCCTGACGTCGTCCAGCCGCTGAGCTTTATGAGCATCACGCCGGCCTGTGGTAAGCGAGCGAAGCGAGTCGAACCAAGCCAACCCTTCGACTCGCTCTGCTCGCTCCCTTCGACTCGCTCCGCTCGCTCCCTTCGACTCGCTCCGCTCGCTCAGGGTTATTTTGGGCTTTACCCAAAATAAAAAGCCCCGCAAAACCTTTCGGTTTATGCGGGGCAAAAATCCTGGCGACTTCCATTCGACTCGCGCCAAAGGCGCTCGCTCATGGCAAGCCACTTTATAGCGAGTCGAATGCCCTGAGCCACCGAAGGGAGTCGAAGGGCTACCGCTGATAACATAAAAAAGCCCATCTATCCTTTAGGGATAGACGGGCCAAAATCCTGGCGACTTCCTACTTTCCCGGGAGATCCCAGTATCATCGGCTCCAGAAGGCTTAACGACCGTGTTCGGGATGGGAACGGGTGTGACCCTTCTGACATTATCACCAAGACTGTAACAGCACTCGTGCGATTACAATCTTGAAGACAATCCCACCACTCAACGATCCGCCGTAGCCTTGGCGAAGGCGAATGACATTATCACCAAGAGTCTAGCCACAACTGATATGGCTACAATTTTGATGATTCAGTCAAAGTCCGCCTTCAGTCATACCGACTGAAGGCGAGAGCGACGCGTCTGTTTAATCTTGCAAATTTCGAGAACACCAAACCAAGACTGAGTTTAGTGTTACCATTCTCGAGCGTAACGTAACTCAAAGATCCTTAATTTTAGTTGTTATCTTCCAAACGTCAGGAAGATACGGTTTTCACTCGAGGCCCCTGCCTTTCAGCATTGGCTGATCGAATGAAAAATAAAAATTAAGCCTCACGACAAATTAGTACTGGTCAGCTTACTGCATTGCTGCTTTCCACCTCCAGCCTATCAACGTCATAGTCTATAACATGTCTTTAGGGGACCGAAGTCCCGGGAAATCTTATCTTGAGGCTAGCTTCCCACTTAGATGCTTTCAGCGGTTATCTATTCCGAACTTAGCTACCCAGCTGTGCCACTGGCGTGACAACTGGTGCACCATCGGTTCGTCCACTCCGGCCCTCTCGTACTAGGAGTAGCTCCTCTCAAATTTCCTACGGCCACAGAAGATAGAGACCGACATTCTGTTACTTCGCGAATCTATCGTTTCGCTTAATGACCTCTCCTTGTTTACTTCAGAAAAGGCGGATGGCTCTTTCAAGCCACCTCTGCACGTCGCCGTGCAGATCGGACTGTATCTTCGTCTTTCGACGTTTGGCGTACAGTCTCTGAGGGTTCCAGATGAGCAAGTATCGCACTTAGATCTAGCTTGCGCCTCGAACCATTCGCATTCATCGTAAAAGCTGCTTGAAGAAGACTGCTCAAACCCTTTCGGGTTCTATGCTCTCCATCTTGCATTCTTTTAACTATTGAGGCGAACGTTTCGAAATCAGCTCTTTTGGTTGTCCGAAGTTCATACCGTTCAAAAAACGGTATCACTTTACCCAAAAGATCTTCTCTCGATCTAACTACAAACACCCAGGTTATGTCCTTTAGACTCGTTCGATGATTCGGTCTTATGTATCCACATTTTAATGCAGACTGAATGAGCTCTAGCACATTCTTACTACATAAATTTTGGGAAACATGAAACTCTGGAATTATCTGCCAGCCGATTGCAACCGTGGGGTTGCGCTGTACGGCGACATGAAAGCTTCCTTCACCATCGACAAAGCCCGCTATGTAATGACATAACGCTTCATCTGGTCTTCCCTGCTGATTGCCTGCACCCATCGCATTGTCACCTGCAACTATTAAACAACGTTAATAGTAACACAGGTAGCGTGGGATACTTCCAGGTTTTCCAGCATATAGCCAAATTTAAAGACAGCAAGTTAAGTCTACTGTCTCACGACGTTCTGAACCCAGCTCGCGTACCACTTTAATCGGCGAACAGCCGAACCCTTGGGACCGACTCCAGCCCCAGGATGTGATGAGCCGACATCGAGGTGCCAAACCTCCCCGTCGATGTGGCATTTCAAAATTGGTTCCACACTTAATGCCAACACAAAATGTGGAGTACTCTTGAATTTAGACTATACCTTCACCCTTTTCAGGGTGGCGACGTGTTACCCGGTATTAGCTGCGATAGTACTCTCTGGCGGCCAAGCCAAAGTATCTACAGCACCAAGTCCCAGGATGCCCACTCGTGAAGCGAACAATTCCTGAAGTCGTTACAGGGAAAGTTTGTATTGCATACTCGGGATGATATGCGGCGTCACAAGCTGTCTCACGTTTGACATACTTGCTGCACTAACTCTCAATCGATAACGATTTTTGTCTCGATTAATAGTTGCCCATATTCCGAATTTAGCCTTCATGAATTTAAGGAGTATTTCATTCTCCTCTAAAGAGAATGACTGAGTATTAATTCTCAACTGTCTTCCGTCTTTGGCACCGTCATCCATGATCCAGACTGCTAATGCTAGCGGAGTTAAAAACTCATCAAGCATTTTCGGGATGCGCTTACGATTTTGCTCGTAAAACATCTCCCTTAATTGACTGAATAATTGATGCGATACAGTACGAAAATAATAAGAGTTTTTATACGTTCGCGGTGGAGAATTTGTGAGCGTTTGCAGCTCATAATACTTCCAATCTACCAGGGGCTTTTGCCCCAAGCAGTGATTTACACGAAACGCATAACCTCTAGTTGTGCGAACTAAATACCCATCTCCAAGCATGGACCCGAATAAGATTTCCTTCTGACGATGAGTCAGTTCTATATCTCTTGCTATTCTGGATCGATGCGTTTCCATGCGACAAACTTTCTTACCCTCGGGATTGCCCAATGCTGATGCATGGGTTTCCCCGATTTGAGTCGCAGTTTACCCATACCTTACGATATGGGGGAGCCCTATACATCAGTTTGACTGATTATATTCGAACTCTTGGGGGAGATAAGCCTGTTATCCCCGGCGTACCTTTTATCCGTTGAGCGACGGCCCTTCCATACAGAACCGCCGGATCACTAAGGCCGACTTTCGTCTCTGTTCGAGGTGTCCCTCTCACAGTCAAGCAGGTTTATGCCTTTACACTCAACGCGTGGTTTCCAAGCACGCTGAACCTACCATTGCGCGCCTCCGTTACTTTTTGGGCAATTGTGTTTTTCTTACTGTCGGAAATTTATACTTCATTTCGGGTATCAGAAATGCTTCAACCAGAGCTGATAGCTTTTCGTATGAACGACCAGAAACAAAGATTTGCCATCCGTCTCTTTGTGAGCGCGGACTGCATTGAAGATCAAAGTTATCTCTCAACACTGCACACAATCTTTCTACGTCATTTCGACTGAAGGATTGGGTGTTGAAAATGACGCCCTTGGAGTCGAGTGACTTCATCGAACCGTCATCCATATACCAGTAAGCTAGTCCTCGCGGTGTTAACCACTCCTGAACTCGCTCCGGCACATGCTTCTTACCTTCTCTGTAAAAGCTTTTGGTAAAAAGCTGTAGGGATTCGTGACTCACGGTCTGGAACCAAATGTTAGTCCCCTTAGGTCTACGCTTCTCCTTTCGTTGAGGCGGAGTAATAACCCAAGGCTTAAAGATGTCATACAGGTGAGACACATAGTGTTTATGCGTAATCGCCTGCTCGATCTTCAAACGAGAGACTCGTCCTTGCGTTCTCGACTCAAGGTGAGCATCACCGAGAAGAATTCCAACCAACACTTCCCGCTGCTCATTCGTGAGAGCGAGAGTACGTTTGTAATCTTCGAGTTTTTTTGATCTCATTTCGACAGAAAGAACCCAATTTTACTTGGCTTCCAGTCGCCTGGAAGTTCAGACTGTATCATTGTCCTTATCGCTCAACACTAGAAAATGTTGAGTAAGGACATCCAGCGTTCAGTCGTTGAGGGGACCGTCCGGCTCATTGAGCTGATCGGTCTTCCCTGCTGATTGTCCGCATCGGTCGTATTTTTACCATTTTGCAATGCGATCTTCTCGCTTGCGAGAAGATGCCAACAACAAGGTAACGCCGAATTCTACATCTCTACAGTAATACACGTAACGTAATGTGGTACTGCGAGAACGGATATCCCAGCATACAGCTAGATTTGCCTCTCATGTTACCATGAGAGCGCCCCTTTTAACTGCTCGTTGATCCAAACGGCAGTCGCGGCTTTTTGCATCGTATAATGCAAACGATTGAGGCAGCCGCCCCAGCTAAACTACCCGCCATGCTCTGTCTAGGTAGAGGATGACTCTACGCTGTTAGAGACCAGAAACTGTAAGGGTGGTATTTCAAGGTTGACTCCACTTCGGCTAGCGCCGAAGCTTCAAAGTCTCCCACCTATCCTACACATACAATTTCCGGAATCAAAGCAAAGTTGTAGTAAAGGTGCACGGGGTCTTTTCGTCTTTCTGCGGCTACGAAGCATCTTCACTTCGAATTCAATTTCACTGAGTCCGTTGTTGAGACAATGGGGAAGTCGTTACGCCATTCGTGCAGGTCGGAACTTCATGTTCTCCACAGTTTCTTGTGGCATAGACTATACGTTCATCTGTTCGCAGTGAGTTAAGAATCTCACTGCCGGAGTATTTCCGCTTGCCGGATGGATTCATTTCCATAGCCAGATTAACAATCTTTATAAGGCCATCTTTATCAAGATGACTTCGTGAGCCAACCAGCTCACAAATTGCTGCGAATCTTTCAAAATCTTTTTGCTTTGAAGACTGAAGAGGAAAACTTCTAAAATGTGGAAGCACTTTAGTTACTAACTCATCCAGTTTTCTAACTTCAAATTTTAAAGTTTTGTCTGATCTATCTGGGCGTATGGATCCGCAATTCCACTTATCCTGAATTACATACAGAAGCTCAGAGCGTTCTGCATTCTGACTTATTGAAAAGCTTGGCCGCACTTCCCAACCAAATCGATGCCTCGAACTTGGTTGGAATGAGACGCAAAAGCATCCCTCTCCGTCAGCGTATCCAGAAATGTAAGAATTAATATCCATCCGAGTAACAGAGCCGGCGTCTTATGAAAGTATTTACTTTCATCCAGGGATCTTACCCCTGAGTCGTTACGGGGACCTCTTTCGAGGTCTTACCCTCGGTATTGCCCGCGCCAAGATGGCGGTAGGGTTTCACCGATTTGAGCCGGTTAATGTACATAATCGCTTATGCACCGGGCAAAGTTGCGTGACAATACAAAATATCACGCCATCCTTGTTACCCGACAAGGAATTTCGCTACCTTAGGACCGTTATAGTTACGGCCGCCGTTTACCGGGGCTTCGATTGAAGGCTTCGCCGAAGCTGACCTCTCCTCTTAACCTTCCGGCACCGGGCAGGTGTCACACCCTATACGTCCACTTGACGTGTTAGCAGAGTGCTGTGTTTATGGTAAACAGTCGCCTGGGCCATTTCTCTGCGGCCATCTTGCGATGGCACCCCTTCTCCCGAAGTTACGGGGTCAATTTGCCGAGTTCCTTAAGCACGGCTCACTCGCGCGCCTGAGTATATTCTACCCGTCCACCTGTGTCGGTTTACGGTACGGTCGCCGTAGCTGGCTTTTCTTGGCAGATTTCACCGGTTCAGGGATAGCCATTAACCCTGATCAGCTTACCTCTGCGTCACCTATTGTTGCTACGGCGGGGCAGGAATGTTATAAATGTACCTGCTTCCCATCAGCTACGCCTCTCGGCCTCGCCTTAGGGGCCGCCTAACCCGGAGTCGACGAACGGAGCTCCGGAAACCTTGGACTTTCGGCGCGGGGGATTCTCACCCCCGTTGTCGCTACTCATGCCTACATAGGCTCTTCCATAGCCTCCACCACACCTCACGATGCGGCTTCGCCGGCGATGGAATGCTCCCCTACCGCCCAGAGATTATCTGGGCCCACGGCTTCGGTGAACTACTTAGTCCCGAGTATTGTCGGCGCACCGTCGCTCGACCAGTGAGCTATTACGCACTCTTTGAATGAGTGGCTGCTTCTAAGCCAACATCCTGGCTGTCTGGGCAACGGCACATCCTTTCCCTGTGAGTAGTTACTTGGGGACCTTAGCCGGTGGTCTGGGTTGTTTCCCTCTCGGCTGCGAAGCTTATCCCTCGCAGCCTCACTCCCGTGCATCCTGTCGTCGGTATTTGCGGTTTATCTGGGGTCGGTACCGTTGTGACAGCCCTAGCCCAATCAGAGCCCTACCTCCGCGACAGTAACACGAGGCTGTTCCTAAAAACATTTCGGGGAGTACGAGCTATCACCGTGTTTGATTGGCCTTTCACCCCTATCCACAGGTCATCCGAGTAGTTTTCAACCCACACCGGTTCGGACCTCCACGTGGTGTTACCCACGCTTCATCCTGCCCATGGATAGATCACACGGTTTCGCGTCTGCCGCCGCATACTGAACGCCCTGTTCAGACTCGCTTTCGCTTCGGGTGCGGATATCGATACCCTTACCCTTGCATGCGACGAGCAACTCGTAGGCTCATTAAGCAAAAGGCACGCCGTCACCCCATTGCTGGGGCTCCGACCGTTTGTAGGCACATGGGTTCAGGTTCTTTTCACTCCCTTCTGAAGGGTTCTTTTCACCTTTCCCTCACGGTACTGGTTCACTATCGGTCACAGAGGAGTATTTAGCCTTGGAGGGTGGTCCCCCCGGTTTCCCACAGGATTTCTCGTGTCCCGCGGTACTCAGGATTCCCCTTGAGCCAACTCGGATGTCGCCTACTGGACTCTCACCATCTCTGGTCGGCCTTCCCAGGCCGTTCGGCTATCTCTGTTGGTCCCGTTATGGGGTCCTACAACCCCGGCCTCACTTGCGTGGAGCCGGTTTGGGCTCTTCCCGGTTCGCTCGCCACTACTACGGGAATCTCGGTTGATTTCTCTTCCTCCGGGTACTGAGATGTTTCACTTCCCCGGGTTGGCTCCCTTTGCAGGGTAATGGGACATGACTCCCACTGGGTTTCCCCATTCGGATATCCGCGGATCTGGGCATGCTTCCTGCTCCCCGCGGCGTTTCGCCGGTTGCTGCGTCCTTCCTCGCCTCTCTGTGCCAAGGCATCCACCATGTGCCCTTATCAACTTGCCTGTCGCTTCATGCTACATGTTCTCTTGGCGCGTGTGTCTCGACTTTGTTCTTCTTGTTTTCATTCTCTTTGAACTCACTCTCGCTGGCTCCCGTGCCCGACCTCGCCTGCTGCTTACGCTGCCGACAATGCCAGGACCCGGTCACGATGCAGAGAATGGTTCTGCTCGTGCGGAGTTCATTGTGGGTCTCAATCCACAATGCCGTCTCCGCTGTTTTCTTTACGGAAAAATTATGCATTTCAAATTGTCAAAGAACTCGTGGACCCAAGCGGGCTCGAACCGC
>JAGFJO010000128.1 GCA_024102635.1 Deltaproteobacteria bacterium | reverse complement strand
TTCTGGGGATTAGGACACTCCTCTCAGCAGATCAACGTGGCGGCCATGGTGGCGATTTGGTACCTGCTTGCGGGGCTCACTGTAGGCGGCGTAGTACTCAATGAAAAAGTGAGCCGCACTGCCTTCGTGCTTTACATCCTTTTCATCTCGATGGCCTCCGCCCATCACCTTTTGGTAGACCCGGGAATGGGTCCGGCATGGAAGATATGGAATACCAGCTACGCGATGTATCTCGCTGTGCTCGCGAGCCTTATTCACGGCTTCACTGTGCCCGCCGGCATCGAGATGGGGCAGAGACTGCGTGGCTTCACACGGGGAAAATTCGAGTGGCTGAGGAAGGCGCCCTGGGGCGACCCCGGCTTCTCAGGGCTGGTGCTTTCGGTGATCATCTTCGGTTTCATGGGCGGTATCACCGGAGTTACTATCGGTACCGAGCAGATAAACATAATGGCGCATAACACGCTGCGCATTCCCGGCCACTTTCACGTTACGGTTGTGGGCGGGACTGCGCTGGCTTTTATGGCGGCGACCTATTACCTTCTGCCGCTCATCTTTCAGCGCAGAGTAGCCTTCTGGGGCATGGCCAAGCTACAGCCGTGGGTATTCGGAATCGGCATCTCCATTATGTCAATCGGTATGTCGTTCATGGGAGGGTTCGGCGCGCCGCGCAGGCACTGGGACATCGCCGCTACCGGAGCGCCGTTTGCGCTCGATTTCCATCCGGCTGTAAACATTCTGCAAGCAGTTTTTGGAATGGGAGGTATAATCGCCGTCATTGGAGCACTGATGTTTATCGTCATTGCTGTGGTCTCTGTCTTCTTCGGAAAGAGATTTACTCCAGAAAGTATTGCAGCGCGGGCTTCCGGCATCCCTCAAGGTTTGTTGGCGCTCCCTGCTCAGACTCATAGCGGTAATACGCTGGGCCGTATCCACAAGGAGGGCACGCCCGGAACGGTCATCCTGACCATAATCTTTTTCATTAGCTTCGTCGTTTACTACTTCATAAATTGGAAACTGCTTACTTTCCTATGGAAGATAGGATGAGCCATACAGCGATAACCGCATCCAAGGTGGGCGGCTCCACAAGTGCCGCTACGGCCGCTCTGCTCTTTGCCTGGCTTTTCTCAACTATGTTTCTCTGGCTCTTTGCCTTTTATGAAGATCCTTCGGGAGTTCCGGATTGGGTCAGGCAGGCGCAGCTGGCATGCTTTGGAAGCAATGAGTCGGGGCTGCCGAACGCTGCCGGATGGATGTTATTGACCCTTAGTCCGGCTCTATTTTTGGGAGCAATACTGATGGCATTGGGGCCGGAGGTATCAGCGATTCTAACGGCAGCTTTTTCCAGCCGGAACGGAAGAGTCGTAGCTCTTATTACAGCGCTTCTAATCCTTTGCGAGGCCGGCTGGGTTGCGGCAGCAATGAATAGCAGGCTGCAGAGAGAAAGCGAGATAAATTTTGAAAGTAGCGGAGCTTTGCTACCTAAGTCCTATCCGCGTGGCACCGGCCCCGCGCCCGATTTCACACTGATAGACCAGGCCGGTGTGCAGCGTACGCTCTCTTCACTAAGAGGAAAGCCGATCGTACTATCATTTGTATTCGCACATTGCCAAGCGATATGCCCAACGCTTGTTAGAACCATTCAATCAGTTCCTGGCGCGTCCGAAGGCCAATTTCACACGGTTTTAATAACTCTTGATCCTTGGCGGGATACGCCGGCATCGCTGCCGGGCCTTGCAAGAAAGTGGCAGCTTACCCCCAATCAGTTAATTCTTTCCGGGAGTCCCGAGCAGGTCAACGCGGCCCTTGATGCCTTCAAAGTACCAAGGGAGCGCGATCAAAAAAACGGCGATGTGATCCATCCTTCGCTAGTCTACTTGATAAGTTCCGAGGGAGAGTTGGCTTATACTTTCAACGGCCCTAGTCCCGACTGGATTAAGCAAGCTATAGCTCGGCTTAGCAGCGCTAAAGATTCATGAGGTGACAAGTGGATGCCGTCACTTCAACTCCTACTCCGAAACCATCCCGTCTTCTTGCGAAACTGATTAATCCGATCTACCGCTTTTTCGACTGGCTTTACGGTTCCGGTTACAATCCCCTATACCGCAGCGGAACTTTGGCCGTCGGACTTCTATTTGTGCTTCTCGTTACCGGTTTATATCTCTCCTTCTTTTACAGCGTATCGCAGCCATACGAGTCAATAGTTGGGATTCAGGCACAGGCCTGGCTTGGCCGCTGGATAAGAGCATTGCACCGCTATGCCACAGTTGCAGCGGTCATCGCCATCGCGTTCCACGTGATCCAGCTGCTTGTTCAGGGGAAAAACTGGGGCCCGCGAACTTTGGCGTGGTTGAGCGGGATAATCTTGACGGCTATGTTCTTCGTCTCCGCATGGTCGGGCTACGTTATGGTGTGGGACACGCACGGGCAGAAAGTGGCGCAAGCAGGGGCGCAGCTTCTCTCATTGATTCCGATGCTGCATGACGTAGTAATAGCGGCTTTTGACGGCAGCAGTGAGGTGCCTGCCGGATTCTTCTTTATGAATCTCTTTCTGCATCTCGCCATACCCGTTGTAATGATTATGTTCCTGTGGGTCCACACCGCGCGGCTTGCGCGAGCGGTGTGGTTTCCTATCCGTTCAATCTTTATCTGGAGCAGTGCTGGTCTTGTGGTATTGGCACTGCTGTGGCCGGCTCCTCTCCTTGAAAAAGCGGATCTGTTACAGGTGGTGGGAAGAATTCCGCTGGATTTATCGACAGGATTTTGGATTCCATGGCTGGATTCATTCGGTGCAGGTGTGGTGTGGATAGCGCTCTCTCTAACGGTGGCGCTATTCATTTTAATCCCGTGGATCTGGCGGCCGTCGCGCAGCAATAAGCGTCCAATCTCGGTCGTTGACGAGGATGCATGCACCGGCTGCACGCAGTGCGCGCGTGATTGCCCGTACGAGGCGATTAGTATGGTGCCCAGGAAGGACGGCCGCCGATTGATTGCGGAGGTATCAGCCAGCTATTGCGTTAGCTGCGGAATATGCGCTGCATCATGCGCGGATTTCGCTATCGGGCCCCCTGACCGCACTGCGGTCGATCAGCGCAGGAGGGTAAAGGAATTTTGCGCGCAGATCTCCGAAGCGGACGGCGCGAAGGATGTGGTGCTTGTAGCCTGTACCAATAATGCGCGATTCTTGGAGGTTCTTAGCGGGCAGGTCCGGCAGGAAAGCAAGATGGCACTCTACCCCGTGGAGTGTTGCGGCTGCCTTCATACCGAGGTCATCGAGCAGCTTCTCAATGTAACAAAAGGTGTGGCGCTAGTTGGGTGCCCTGCGCGCAACTGCTTTAACCGTGACGGCGGCGAACTGCTTACCCAGCGGATCTACGAGAAGCGAGTACCTTTCCTCGATCGCAACGTGGATCGGTCTAGGCTGTTACTGACGACTTACTCGGAAGCGGAGAGCGCCGCATTGAGTAGTGATCTGCGGCAATTTACGGCGCGTTTATCGCAGCGCCCGCAAAGTGCCGCTGGATATCCCTGGCAGCAGTGGATTAGAGCCGCCGCCGCATCCGTCATATTCTTAATTCTATGTGGCTTTTTGGCACAGGCACCTAGCGGTACCAATCCCTCTCATGGCTTTATTCGGGCGGTCGGCCTGCTGCCAAGCTCCCTCGAAGAGAGCTGTCGGCAGCCCGAAGAAGGAGAGCTGCAAGGGATGCCGGCTCATATGCGCCCTAAAATGATCTGCTCAAAAATCCCGTTGGAATATGAACTATCCATTATAGTTAACGGCGCGCAAGTGGCGCGTCACTCGATAAGCGATCCTTTGCGACGAACTGACAGGCCCATTTTTTTGAATCATCAGGAGCAGCTTCTACCCGGCCACCGCCATGACATATCAATAAGACTAAAATCGAATGGAAGCGCTCCGTTAGAGTGCAGATTTATAGCGGATCTTGATGCAGGCCAGATCCACCTAATTAAATACGATAGAGAGAAAGGCGTTCTCAATTGCCCGGATCAATCGCTAACCTAAATTCATCTCTATAACAATTCGGCGGCTCTGATATATGGACAGAGATATCCATATATAGTATTGTCGCTAAAGTGAATGCTCGAACCATTAGTGAGGCAGCTAGATGAGCCTACAATATGCCGCAGCAGTCGTGTTCCCCGGCCAGGGCAGCCAACGGATCGGCATGGGGCGGGATATACATGATGCGTACAGGGAGTGCCGGAGAGTCTTCGAGCGCGCATCGGACGCGTTACGCCTGGATATGCGCGCGCTCTGTTTTGCGCAGAACGACATGCTCGCCATGACAGAGTTCACACAGCCTGCCATTCTCACAGTCGAGATAGCGATCTATGAAGTGCTAAAGGAGCAATACGGATTCTTGCCGCGCTACTTTGCCGGACATAGTTTGGGGGAGTATGCGGCACTGGTTGCAGCGGATGTTCTCCCTTTTGAGGTTGCCCTTTTGATTGCACGAAAACGAGGAGAGTTGATGCAAAGAGCGGTGCCGGCCGGCGAGGGGGCGATGGCCGCGATAATTGCCGAAGAGATTCCATACGAGGACTTGCAAGAGAGCTGTCGCCATAACGGATGCGAGATAGCAAATTATAACTCCCCGCAGCAAGCAGTGATTAGCGGTATGGCCAAAAACGTAGACGCCGCTATGACCGCCTTTCAGTACTCGCTTCCCGCCGCCCGCGCCGTGATGCTCGATGTCAGTGCGCCATTTCATAGCTCGCTAATGCGCCCCGCCGAGATCGAGTTCTCCAGACAGCTTGAACATTACCGCCATCATTTCAACTATCAAAATGCGCAGCAAGTGCTATCCAATTATACTGGTGTGTTCCATAGCGGCCTTACACTGAGATCATCAATGACAGGCCAGATCTCCGGAGCTGTACGTTGGATCGAAAATATGCATGCGCTGATCGGCGTTGCCGGTGAGATTCTCGAAGTCGGTCCACAACGTGTGCTCTCCAGATTCTTTCGTTCTGTAGGGAAAGAGGTGAGCTGCATCTCCGATCTCCGTTCTCTTGAAAAGGTTTTTAGGCAGGAGTTGGCGCATGGGCAATAGAGAGGGAGACCTTTGGGCGATAATTGTGGGTGGTTCGAGCGGATTCGGCTTGGCATCAGCCAAGGCTTTGGCCGAGAAGGGGTTCGGAGTTTGTGTTGTTCATCGTGATCGCCGCGGCGCAATGCAGCGTATAGAACAGAACTTTAGCGAGATCAAAAGGCATTCGGGAAGGTTTTTGAGCTTCAATGTTGATGCGCTTTCGGCGGAGGCGCGTGATGCAGTGCTTTGCGACATAGCGGCGTATGTCGGCACTCAGAAAATCCGGCTACTTCTACACTCAATCGCATATGGCAGCGTAAAACCGCTTGCTCCTTTATCGTCCGCATCTTTGGATGAAAATGTGGTGGCTGCCGCTAACAATGTGCTGCAAGATGACGAACTGATGCTTACTCTCGACGCAATGGCGGGCAGCTTGTGGAGCTGGACTAGAGAGATTTTTGAGCGCCGCCTTTTCACTCAGGATGCCAGGGTTATCGGTCTTACAAGCGAGGGAAGCAGTGTCGCTTGGCGATGCTACGCCGCGGTGGGTGCAGCGAAAGCCGCGTTAGAAGCGATCTCGCGCAGCATAGCCAAAGAGCTTGGCCCCCACGGGGTGCGATCCAACATCATCCAGGCCGGAATTACCGATACACCGGCTCTCCGGCTTATACCGGGGTGCGAGCAAATGCTGGCACAGGCCCGGGCACGCAATCCACTCGGACGCCTGACTCAGCCGCAAGATATAGCAAAAATAGTAGCCTTTCTGGCGAGCGATGAGGCCGCTTGGATCAATGGTAGCGTGATTAGGGTAGATGGTGGTGAGCATATTTGCGGAAGTATGCAGGAGGGTAAGTGAACCTTTCGGAATTTCATCGGCGCACCACATTGAGTAAGGAGGAGCTGCTGGCGCATGCTTACGGCAATCTTATAGAGGATGCCCCGGAGAATTTCATCAGGTTGCCGGCCCCGCCGATGTTGATGATTGACCGCGTGACAGATGTGGCGCGAAGAGGGCCGAGCGGAAGTATAACCGCTGAAAAGGATATAAGGATTGATGATTGGTTCTTCGGGCCGCATTTCGTGGGCGATCCCGTGCAGCCCGGCTGCCTTGGAGTGGATGCCATCTGGCAGCTAATCGGCCTCTATCTTGGCCTAAGAGGGGTAGCATATTCCGGCCGCGCGCTCGGTTGTAGAGAAGTTGAGTTTCGCGGACAGATCCGGCCCTACGACAAGTTGGTACGGTACGAGGTGGAGATCCGGCGGTACACCGAACTTGCGGAACAGGGAGCGGCGTTGGCTATCGGTACCGGTAAAGTCTTTGTGGACGACCAGCATATCTACACAGTGGTAGATGCGAAGGTGGGGGGATTCAAGGGTATTGCATACGGTGATTATCCTAACCGAACAGCGATGGCTGTCGGGGGAATAATGGAGCGATAGATGGCACTAAAAAAAGGCGAGTTAGTACAGCCTTCGCTAAACGGAAACGGCAGCTATCGCGAGGGGCGCAGCGGAGGGGAAAAGCGGCCGGTGACCGGTAACTGCTGCAGCTTTGACGAGCGCCGGCAAATATTAGAGAGCTTGCCGCAAAAGGGGAGTTTCCTATTTATCGATACAATTCACGAACTATCTTCCGAGCACATAGTAGCCGGCTATAAATTTAGAGGAGACGAGTGGTTCTATTCCGGCCACTTTCCCGGGAATCCGGTAACGCCCGGGGTGATTCTAGTGGAGGCGATGGCGCAAGCCGGTCTTGTGGCACTGGGCCTATATCTTCTCTCAATTGAGGATTCCGGCGCTGCGTTACAGACGCTATTTACGGAGTGCTCAGTAGAATTCCTCTCAGTTGTAAAGCCGGGGCAAGAGGTCATTGTGCGGGGCGACAGAGTTTATTGGCGCAGAAGAAAGCTGCGCTCAAAAGTGCAGTTAAGTTTGGCTGACGGGACGTTGGCAGCAGTAGGAACGGTTTCAGGTTTAGGCGTGAGGTAGATATGAGCCGTACAGTCATTAACACACGGAGAGTGGTGATAACCGGCCTGGGAGTGATCGCGCCAAATGCACACGGGGTCGAGGAGTTTACTGACGCGTTGCGTTCCGGATCAAGCGGCATAAGAAAGATTCCTAAACTGGAGCACCTTGATTTTCGCTGCCAGGTTGGAGGTGTGCCTCAAAATGTCGAGGGCAGGCTGTCGGCCTACTTTACCGACGAGGACCTGCTGGCGATGAACGAGGCGATGATCTATGGCGGAATTGCAGCAATGGATGCGTGGCGTGACGCCGGGCTTGAGCTGCCGAAGAGAGACTCGCCTCACGTACACTGGGAGACAGGTTGCATCCTAGGTTCGGGCCTCAGCGGAATGGACACTATTGGAAAGGTTCTTGTCCCGAAGATCGATGCCGGGAAGGTGCGCCGCCTTGGAAGCAGCATGGTAGAGCAGACCATGTCGAGTTCAATCTCCGCCAAGCTAAGTGGTCTTTTAGCTCTCGGAAATCAGGTGAGCTCCAACTCTAGTGCGTGCAATACGGGTACCGAGGCGATCCATGATGCTTACCATAGGATTAGGTGCGGTCTTGCAAACCGCATGCTGGCGGGGGGAGCGGAATCGTCGTCAGAGTACATATGGGGCGGGTTTGACGCGATGAGGGTGCTTAACGGGGCAAGTAACGAGTTCCCTGAAAAAGCTTCACGGCCGATGAGCGCCAGTGCAGCAGGCTTTGTCCCCGGGGCGGGAAGCGGAGTGCTTGTACTCGAGAGCCTGGAAGAGGCGCGAGCGCGCGGCGCCCGCATATACGCCGAGGTACTTTCAGCCGTGGTGAATTGCGGCGGTCAGAGGCAAGGAGGCAGCATGACGGCACCCAACTGCTTTTCAGTGCGCCGTTGTATACAACAAGCGGTGGCAGAGGCTGGAATAACCGCCGGCGAGATCTGCGCCATCAATGGGCACCTCACAGGGACTATGGGCGATGTAATCGAAGTGAAGAACTGGGCTTCAGCTTTGGAGCGCTTTGGGGCGGCGCTGCCGCCGATAAACTCCACTAAATCACTGATTGGTCACTGTCTCGGTGCGGCGGGTAGTATCGAAGCGGTTGGAGCTATACTTCAGATGAAGCATGGATTCCTGCACCCCTCGCTGAATTGCGAGGATCTGCATCCGGAACTGAGCAGCTTCAAAACATCCGTGGTGCAGCAGATGATAGAGCGGCCGCTAAACATAATAGCCAAGTCCAGTTTCGGCTTTGGTGACGTTAACGGATGCCTAATTTTTAAACGGTGGGCCGAGTAAGGACCACCCTTAGTATTGGAGAAAGGAATATGAATAGCGAGCTGTTAGATAAAGTTATCGAGATAGTTTCGCCCTTTGTGAAGAACAAAGAAGCCCTTAAAAGCGTTTCAGAGGAGACAACCTTCTTGAAAGACTTAGAGGTTAGCTCCTCGCGGCTAGTCGATATAATCCTTGCGATTGAAGACACCTTCGGAATTGAAGTGAGCGATGAAGATGCCGACACGATCTCAACCATCGGAGCAGCGGTTTCGCTGATTGAATCTCGCAGCGCCTGAGTGCTTGCATGGAAGTGCCTGGTTCAACCCGCTATCGGCTATTGTTGCAGCGCTGCTTGGGGTGGGTAGCGTTGCTTCCCTTGAGCATAGTCATCATTACTCTTCTCAAGAAGAGAGGCAGGTACTTAATTGCCGATCACGGCTCCGTGCGGCGGCGGTTTCAACGCCTAGTCGCCTCATCTAAAGCGCCGATCATCGTGTGTGCTAACCACCTCACTCTTATTGATTCTGTCATAATGTTATGGGCCTTTGCTTCGCCATGGAGCTATTTTAGGAACTTCCGGCTGTTCTGCTGGAATCTGCCTGCTGCCGAGAACACCAGAAAGCGTTTTAGCTGGACGGTAATCACTTATCTTGCCAAGTGCTTGCCCGTGAACCGACTGGGTAGCGCCAGTCAAACTAACCTCATGCTAAAGAGAATGGTTTGGCTGCTAAAGAGGGGCGAGATTTTTATGCTTTTCCCCGAAGGGACCAGGAGTAGAGCGGGGTCGGTAAACTCCGACTCCGTAAACTATGGGGTTGGGAAGATCTTAAAACGCCTGCCGGGCTGCCGGGTGCTATGTCTATATCTGAGGGGGCGACAGCAGTCCACTTATTCGGACTTTCCCCGGAAGGGAGAGATTTTTGATATTGAGATGGAGCTCATCACGCCTCATTCCGAAAAGGATGGACTGCGGGGTATTAAAGAGCTCTCTCATCAGGTCATCTCTAAATTAAAACAGATGGAGGAGGACTATTTCCATCGAATTCACGGCCGTCAGCAAAGCGCCGCTTAGCATAGGGGACGATATTGTAGATCTTTCTCTAGCAAATGATTTGCATCCGCGCTTTGCGAATAGGGTCTTTACGGACTCCGAGCGTGAAGCCATTCGCGATTCGTGGAGCCTGCTGTGGCTGCATTGGGCTGCCAAAGAAGCCGCGTATAAAGCCTTTAAAAGGATCAACACAGCACTAGTATTTTTGCCGAAGCGGTTTCAATTCGATATCGATACCGCAACAGTATCGACTCCGACCGGAACAGGGCATTGCCGCTGGAGTGTCAACGGAGACTTTGTGCATGTAGGATGCACTACGGGGCGATGTTCTGATTTAATGCAACTGAGAAGCTGGACGGCTCAGATCGTAGAGGATAAGGAGCGGGTGCAAGCCAAGGAGCATTCGATGTGTGCGCGTCAACTTGCAATTTTAAAAGTAGCTCAAGCGCTGGATCTCTCCGAGCAAGACCTTCGAATCAGCAACAATCGAAAAGGTGCTTGGAGCAGCATTCCCTTTCTTGAGGTAAAGGGTCGCCCTTTGGAGTATCCGATATCTCTCTCTCATGACGGAAGGTTCGTAAGCTGTAGTCTCCGGCTATAGATCTCTTAAAACCGCCTTCTACCTATTTCCTGTGTACGTCTCTCTAGTGCGGCGCTCAAGGAGAGCCAGGCACTTTTTAATTATAGACACTAATATCTATATTTACGGAAATAGACACAATATGTAGAATAAACTGCATGATCAACCACAATATATAGTTATTTAGGGTATTAACAATGAATCAGACTCTTCCTAAATTTGTAGCTAAAAGAAACGGCGAAGCGGCTGCCTATGACAGCCGCAAGATACTCTCGGCGATCGAGAGGGCAGGCCGGGCTACCGGCGAATTCGGGGCTGAAACAGCAAGTCAGCTTACTTCTAGTGTTGAAAAGATACTTTGCTACAGATATTCAAAGTCGATTCCGACTGTCGAGAAGATTCAGGACATTGTTGAGCAAACCCTAGTCTCTGCGGGTAAACTAAAAACCGCCCGCGCTTATATAGTTTATAGGGAGCAGCATGCCAGATTAAGAGAGGACGGAAAGACGTTCGTCGATGTTGCTGCATCGATGGATGAATATCTTAGCCGCGCTGATTGGCGCGTTAATGCCAATGCCAATCAGGGCTACAGTCTTGGCGGTTTGATACTTAACGTCGCCGGAAAGGTTACCGCTAATTACTGGCTCAGTCATGTTTATCCGCCAGAAGTTGGGGAAGCTCATCGCGAGGCCGACCTGCATATACATGACCTTGACATGTTGAGCGGCTATTGCGCCGGGTGGTCGCTGCGTGCGCTGCTGGAAGAGGGGTTAAACGGCATACCCGGAAGGGTTGACGCCGGAGCACCGAAACATATGTCGTCGGCAGTTGGGCAGATAGTAAATTTTTTGGGCACACTTCAAAATGAGTGGGCTGGAGCGCAGGCGTTCTCATCCTTCGACACTTACATGGCGCCGTTTGTCCGTAAGGACGGTATGAGCTATTCAGAAGTTAAACAGTGCATACAAGAGCTGATCTATAATCTAAATGTGCCTTCACGGTGGGGTACGCAGACGCCGTTCACTAATCTTACCTTTGACTGGGTGTGTCCCGAAGACCTGCGCGACAAATGCCCGGTAATTGCCGGAGAGACCATGAATTTCAGTTATGGCGCGCTCGCAAGGGAGATGGAGCTAATTAACAAAGCTTATATTGAAGTTATGATGGAGGGCGATGCCTTGGGCAGAGCATTTACGTTTCCTATCCCCACCTACAACATGACGCCGGATTTTCCATGGGAGTCGGAAAATGCGGAGCTGCTTTTCTCGATGACGGCAAAGTACGGTCTGCCGTACTTTCAGAATTTTATCAATTCGGAACTCAAACCAAACATGATTCGCTCTATGTGCTGCCGTTTGCAGCTTGACCTTAGGGAGCTGCTCAAGCGAGGTAACGGCCTTTTTGGCTCCGCTGAGCAGACAGGCTCGATAGGGGTAGTGACGGTTAACTGCGCCCGCCTTGGCTACCGTTTTAAAGGAGATGAAACCGCGCTACTCGCTGAACTGGATAGGCTGCTGGAGATAGGCAAGTCCAGCCTTGAGATTAAGCGCAAAGTAATTCAGCGCCATATGGACGAAGGGCTATTTCCATATACAAAAAGGTACCTGATGACGCTTCGCAATCACTTTTCAACCTTAGGTGTTAACGGAATAAATGAAATGATTCGAAATTTTACCGAGGATAACCATGACATTACAACTGCTTGGGGACGGGCTTTTGCATTGAGATTCTTGGATCACGTGCGCGCACGGATAGTGCATTTCCAGGAGGAAACTGGGCATATGTATAATCTCGAAGCGACTCCCGCCGAGGGTACGACGTACCGGTTTGCAAAGGAGGACATGAAGCGCTACCCGGGAATTATTCACGCGGGCACCACCGATAAACCTTACTATACAAATTCATCGCAGCTGCCGGTCGGCTTTACCGAAGACCCCTTTGAGGCACTCGAGCAGCAAGAGGAGCTGCAACGCAAATATACAGGGGGGACTGTTCTGCACCTCTACATGAACGAAAGGATCTCCTCGACCACCGCGTGCCGTAATCTAGTGAAAAGGGCGCTAGAGAATTTTAGTCTACCCTATATCACCATCACTCCGACTTTCTCAATCTGCCCGAAACACGGATATCTCTCCGGAGAGCACGAGTTCTGCCCAGTCTGCGACCAAGAGTTGATGGCTCGCAAGCAGGCTGCATAGCGAAGTGATTTTATGAACTAACTCTAACGATGGAGGAGCTAACATGAGAGACGAATTAGTAAATACAAATCGATCTGCCTCGCAGGGTGTGACGCTAAGAGATGAGGAGCGCCAGAGGTGCGAGGTTTGGACCCGCGTCATGGGGTACCACCGCCCCGTATCGAGCTTCAATATAGGAAAGAAGGGAGAGTTTGCAGAGAGGCGCTATTTTAGGGAGAAGGCGTGCGGCAGTGCAAGGCGATAAGGAGCTTAAAGTAGGGGGCCTTGTGCCCCTTACTACCACCGATCTTCCCGGGCATCTATCGGCAGTAATCTTTTGCCAAGGGTGCCCTTGGCGCTGCCGCTACTGTCATAACGTGCACCTTATAGACCCGAAACGGGAAGGCGCTTATAGCTGGTGTGAGGTAATATCGTTTTTGGAGAGAAGGCGTTCTCTTTTGGATAGTGTTGTTTTTAGCGGTGGAGAGCCCACAATGCAGAAGGCGCTCCCGGATGCGGCTTTTCAAGTTAAGGTGAGAGGTTTCAAAGTAGGGTTGCATACCGCAGGTCAATTCCCCGACACACTGCAACGGGTGCTGCCTTTTGTTGACTGGGTCGGAATGGACTTAAAGGCGCCAACAGGAAAGTATAAAGAAATTATAGGAAGAAGGGCAAAAGAGAATTTAATTCGTAAGAGCATCGAGCTGATAGTTGAGTGCTCTCATCTATCTTATGAGTTCCGCACTACTTTTCATTCCGAGCTGCTCTCGGAAGGAGAGCTTTTAGATATTGCGAGAATGCTATCACTTTCCGGAGCGAAGCATTTTGCGCTTCAGTACTTCAGAAAAACAGGTTGTGATGATATTGAGCTATTGCAATACGAAAGTATTCTGCCATCACAGAGTAGCTTAGCCGAGATTGCTTCCTTGTTCGACACCTTCGAAATAAGAGGGGCAGTATGAAGGAGCTGTAGCTTTCAGCTCTCACTTTTCACGGCTGAGATTTTCCCGCATGCGGCGATATTTGCCGAGCATTGTCTCTACATCAACATCGTGCATCACATCCGCCAGGGTAGTATCGTTTGCCCACTTTTGGAATATTTCATTAAATGCCTTCCAGCGGTAGTGGAGCAGGCAAGGATTCTTAGAGCCGCACTCGGCTAGTCCAAAAACACAATGCCTCGGACTCAGCTCCGCCCCGACTGCATCCAAAATATCACGGAACCTGATCTGAGACGGCGCCCTGGCGACAATAAACCCTCCTCCTTTCCCGCGCACAGCGGAGAGAATGCCGGCGCTTACTAGCTTTCTAAGGATTTTAGAGCTGTAGTGAGGCGGCACATGAGTTGCCTCGGCGACTTCGCGGGAACTAAAACGGCCCGCTTTGCCGCAAAGCGCAAGGTAAGCTGCGATGCGGAGAGCGTACTCTGAGCCTTGTGAGAGTAACATTCAAGCTAAACGTTAATTTAATGACTATTACGCTAGAGTTGCACGCGAGGCAGGGGAATGGCAAGTGCCGGTTAAATTATCGGAGGGAGGATAGGGGGAGTTATACCGCTTGGGAGAAGGTTTTTGATTGCACATGACTGGGAAGATAGCTATCAAAAATTGCAGCGATATTTCGAAGGAAGAAGCGGCCTTTAGGAGTAACCGCGAGCTTTTCATCGTCTACTTCAGCGAGGGCATCGTCTTTAAGCGCCTGGACAATCTCTAGCCGCATTGTATCGCGCAGATCGATGCCCCACGAACGTTCAAACTCCTCAAAGTAGATTGGCTGGCTGCACATAACGCTTTGGATCGCGGCGCCCCGCCAGCGGTCTTCGGCGGAGCGCCGCAGTCCGCGCTCGACCGGAATGCGGCCTTCTCTCACAGCCGCGGTGTACTCTTTGATAGCGCGGTAGTTTTGGGCATACGCACCCGGAATGGTTGAGATTGAGCTCATTCCGAACCCCAGTAAAGTGGCAGTCTTATGCGTCGAGTACCCCATAAAGTTCCGGTGTAGGGTACCGTCCTCACAGGCTGCAGCCATCGGGTCTTTAGCCAGCGCAAAATGGTCCATTCCAATGTAGCGATAGCCCTCACCGGCTAGTCTTTGCAGCGCCAGTTGGAACAATTTCAATCGCAGGTCAGAGGAGGGCCGGGCGTGTTTATCGAACACACGTTGAGTTTTGCTTACCCAAGTCACGTGAGCGTATCCGTACAAAGCTATTCGGTCGGGCCGCAGGCGGCAAACCTTCTCGAGTGTAGATTCGAAGCTTTTCTCGCTCTGTTTAGGCAGCCCATAAATCAGATCCATATTGATTCCACCGAAACCTAAAGCGCGAGACTCATTGCAAAGTCTAGCCACTGCCTCGTAAGGTTGGATACGGTTAATTACTCTTTGAACCTCGGGGTCAAAGTCTTGTACTCCAAAGCTCAGCCTATTGAACCCGAGAGTATGTAATGTTTGCAAATGGTGATTTGAAACAGTCCGTGGATCAAGCTCTATTGAGATATCGGCTCCCTGCAAAAACTTCGGAAAGTTCCGACGTAGTTCGTTCATAAGAATGTCTATCTCTTGAGGGGTAAGATAATTGGGAGTACCGCCGCCCCAGTGGAGCTGCGCCACGGCTGGGAGGCGGGAGAACCGGCCGGCCAATTGAGAAATTTCACTTCTCAAGGCGTTCAAGTATGGTTCTACCGGATCGCGTTTCTTTGAGATAATCTTGTTGCAGGCGCAAAAATAACAGAGAGAAACACAGAACGGAAGATGGCAGTAAATCGAGATCGGCGATTCAGGGTTCTCCTGCAGTTCACGGAAGAGATCTTTTTCCCAATCGGGGCTGCCAAAAGTTGGGGTGAATTCTGCAGCGGTGGGGTAGCTGGTGTAGCGCGGTAGATTATTCCCGTATCGTTGGATTAACTCGGCGGGGAGGTCTAAGCTGCCGTAATTCGTTGGATCGCAATTACTCATCTTATCTTTGAGCCTTTGAGAAATTTGGCCACCGCATCTTTGATTCTGGACCAGTGCGCATGCATGACGCACGGGCTGTTTAAGTTACAGGGACTTTTCGAAAGAAAACAGCGCTGAGAGACAATGGGATCTTCGAGGGCAGCGCAAACGTCATAAAACGAGATCGATTTGGCTTTCAGCGGCAGCCGCACTCCACCAGATAAACCTCGCCTTGTTTCAACCAGTTGGCGGGTTGCCAGCTGTTTTATTATCTTAGACAGATAGGGGCCCGGTATGCCGGCCTTCTTTGAAAGCGCCGTAACCTGCATAAATTCCCCCCGCGGGACCTCTCTTAGGTGGAGAAGAGCTTTTAGAGCGTACTTTGTGGATAGGGCCAGCATTAATTATGGTATCTGCAAAAAACTTTAATTGAAGTAGTTTCAACTGTACCGAGTTTCGGTGTATAATTATGGATAGAAAGGTCCATATATCCATTATAGCAGGACCTCTCTTTTAATAGCAACTTATGATTGAATGTCTTGAAAGGAGCAGATCATGGGCATGAAAGCGATTTGGGGGGCCATAGCAGCAGGAGTGATTTCGTCTCTGGCACCCGTGGCTTGGGCAGAGCTTCCGGTAGAAAAGGCGGTATTGACGGATGCGCCCTTGGTACCGCCCCCAATAACCCGCACGTCACCGGCGAAAGTGATAGTGGAGCTTGAGGTTGTAGAGCAGCAAGGTGAGCTTGCCGATGGCGTGCAATATACGTTTTGGACCTTCGGCGGTAAAGTCCCGGGTAAGTTCATTCGAGTGCGAACAGGCGATACAGTAGAGTTTCATCTGATGAACCACCCCGACAATAAACTTCCGCACAACATCGATCTGCACGCAGTAACAGGCCCGGGAGGTGGAGCAGCCAGCACGTTTACTGCTCCGGGACACCGCAGTCAATTCACCTTCAAAGCTCTTAATCCCGGCCTCTATGTTTATCACTGCGCAACGGCGCCGGTTGGAATGCATATCGCTAATGGCATGTATGGGCTTATATACGTTGAGCCGGAAACCCCGCTGCCCGCTGTCGATCGTGAATATTATGTAATGCAAAGTGAGTTCTATACAGCGGGCTCATACGGGGAGAAGGGTCTGCAGCCGTTCTCGATGATGAAAGCGATTGATGAGCGGCCTTCGTATGTTGTCTTCAACGGCAGCACCACCTCGCTTAACAATGAGGGCGCTATTACTGCCAAGGTGGGAGAGACAGTGCGGCTGTTTGTAGGAAACGGAGGGCCGAATTTAATCTCATCATTCCATGTGATCGGAGATATCTTCGACAATGTCTATACAGAGGGCGGGACGTTGGCGAATCAGCACAATGTGCAGTCAACGTTGGTGCCGGCCGGAGGCTCGGCAATCGTCGAGTTCAAGGTAGATGTTCCGGGAACGCTCGTGCTCGTAGACCACAGCATCTTTCGGGCTTTCAATAAGGGCGCACTAGGAATGCTCAAGGTATCAGGTGATGAGGACAAGTCGATATATTCGGGCAAAGAGGTCGACGCTGTCTATCTCGGAAGCGTGCTTGATCAGTCGGAACTTGAGGCCCGCAGGCTACGTAAGGAGTTCGAGAAGACTGTAAGAGAGGATCCTAAACTGCAGAAGCTCTCCAAGGCCATTCTCATGGCCGACGGTCAAAATGTGTACAGTAATAATTGCTTCATGTGCCATGGCCAGAGTGGTGAGGGTGTGCCGGGAGTGTTTCCGCCGCTTGCAAAGGCGGACTATCTGACGAAGCGGGCCGCTGCAAAGAACCGTGATGAGCTAATCGCAATTCCGCTCTTCGGAATTAGCGGCAAAATAACGGTGAACGGAAAAGAGTATGATAGCGTTATGCCGGCGCTCTCGACTCTGAATGAGCGTGAAGTTGCAGCCGTGCTGACTTACATCACTAATAGCTGGGGGAATAGCGCAAAAGAGTTCTCTGTTGAGGAGGTGCGGGCGGCCAAAGCCGCGCTGAAGGACCAACAGGTAGCTAGGCCGCAGCACTAGTTTAATTGTTGCTTGCTAGTACCCCGCTGGGGCTGCGCTCTTAGTCCCCCAAGTGATTTGCCAGGCGCAGCCCCATTTTGCAGAAGGTGGATATGCGATTCGCTCTAATAGTCTCTTTTATATTAGCCGCCTTAGCTGCCGGTGCAGTGCGTGAAAAGGTCTTAATTCAAGGGGGAAGTTTTACACCTCTATATGGAGTAAAGAGTTCTGATCAGACTCTCTCGATAGAGAGCTTCAAAGTAGACCGTTACCCGGTCACTAATGACGACTTTTTGCGCTTCGTAGAGGCAAAGGAAGAGTGGGTGCCGGGCCGCGTTCCCTCAATTCTGGCGGACACCAAGTACCTGAATCACTGGAAGAAGCTCAATGGAGGTGCGGCGCGTCCAGGAAGTGCAGATTATAAAAGGCCCGTCGTGAACGTTTCATGGTTCGCCGCGAATGATTATTGCCTGTGGGCCGGAGGACGTTTGCCTACGGTATTGGAGTGGGAGTACGTCGCAGCGGCGAGCTATGACAAGAAAGATGCCTCAAGAGACCCCGAATTTGTGGAGATGTTGCTAGCATGGTACAGCAAGCCAAGCGCCGGGACGGGTGGCATAGGAGAGATCGGGAGATCTAAACCCAATTATTGGGGAGTTCACGACCTGCATGGTCTTATTTGGGAGTGGACCTCTGATTTCAATTCGGTTTTTGTGGCAGGTGATAACCGGCGCGAAGGAGACTCACTTGAAAACCTTTTTTGCGGTGCGGGTGCCGCATCCGGAACAGACAAAGCAAACTATGCCGCCTTCATGCGATACGCCCTACGTAACAGCTTGAAGGGCCATTACACTACATCGAACCTGGGATTTCGCTGTGCATATGATTTATAGGGAGAGGTTATGAGATTACTATTGTTGGTCACTCTTTTATTGATGATTCCTTTTGGTGCGGCAGGCGCTGAACTACCGGCTGAATCGCTCTACAACATCGAGTTCGACTGGCGCAACCAGTCGGGAAAAGAGTTCAAGTTTTCATCTCTCGAGGGGAAGCCGGCGATTTTGACGCTGGCGTATACCCAGTGCAAGACTGCGTGCCCACTTACAATGCAGCGCGTAAAAAAAATTGCCGAATCGATTGAAGCAAAGGTGCCCGACGCGCAGTTTATAATCGTATCGTTAGACCCTTCCCGCGACACTCCCGAGTCAATGAAGCAATTTCAGCGGCAGTACGCATTGAAGGGTAATAACTGGCACCTTTTAACCGGCCCTGAAAGCGATCTTCGAAAGCTCACGGTTCTTCTGGGCTACAGTTATCAGAGGCAGCCTGGTTCGGAAGAAGAGGAGATCGCTCACTCAAATAAGATCGTTGCATTGCGGCGGGACGGCACAATCGCTCACGAGCTTGATGGGCTTGCGAGCAAAGTTGAACCGTTCGTGGAGGAGATCGAGGGGCTAAATGAAAAATGAACTTAGCTGAAGGTTTTAGTGGATTTTGATTTTGACCTGATTGCAATAGGCAGTGGTCCTGGCGGGCAGAAAGCGGCCATTCAAGCGGCTAAACTGGGGAAGCGCGCCGCAGTTATCGATTTCAACCCTAACATAGGCGGGGTGTGCCTGCATGACGGCACCATCCCCAGCAAGTCTTTCCGCGAGGCTATCATGCACCTTTCTGGCTTGCGTGTTTGGAGTCACTACGGAAAAGCCTACCGCGTCAAGCAAACAATCGAGATGAGCGACCTTACCCGCTGGAGCGAGGGTATAATTGAGGAGGTTGAGCAGACATTAAGACATCAGCTTCTCAGGAATGGAGTTGAAATAATATGCGGAATAGGGTCCTTTCTGGACCGCAACACGGTGAAGATAGAACATAAAGGGCAGCAGCGAATTATCACGGCGCGCCATATTGTGATTGCAACCGGCACAAAGCCGCGCCATCCGGAAGGGTTTCAAATCGACAATGATGTTGTACTCGATAGCAACGGCATTCTTTACATGCCCAAACTCCCGCATTCAATGACGATAATAGGAGGGGGGGTTATCGGCTGCGAGTATGCATCGATGTTCGCTGCCCTTGGACTGAAAATTACGATCGTAGAAGCTCAGGCGCAGCTTTTGAGCTTTGTAGACCATGAGATTGCCGATGCCTTTGCGTTCTACCTTAGAGAGCATCGAGTCACTGCTATCGTGAATGAAACGGTCACTCACTGCGCAAGGTCTAATGACGGCCGAGCCGTTACCTACCTGGCGGGAGGAAAGCGTATTGTTAGTGATGTCCTGCTTGTCTCCGCAGGAAGAACTGGGAATGTCGAACGGCTCAATTTACAGGGAGTCGGAATAAGTGTAAACGGACGTGGTCACATCCCTGTGAACGAGAACTGCCAGACCTCGACTGACAACATATACGCCGTGGGCGATGTTATCGGCCATACCAATTTAGCATCTACTTCAATTGAACAAGGCAGGCGCGCAGCGTGTCACGCATTTGGCCTGCCTTATCAAGGGGGCGAAATTCCCTTTCCTTCCGGAATCTACTCCATTCCAGAAATAGCAATGGTCGGTGCAACCGAGCGTGATCTTAGAAAAGAGAAGATACCTTATGAAACAGGGATCGGCCGATTCAAGGAGCTCGAGAGGGGAAAGATAATCGGAGACACGTTCGGTATGTTAAAGCTGCTTTTCAATCGAAGAACCCGGAAGCTGCTGGGGGTTCATATAATAGGTGAGTCCGCCAGCGAGCTTATTCATCTGGGCCAAAGCATATTAGCAGTGGGCGGGACGATCGATTATTTCGCTGATGCCGTGCTGAACTATCCGACCCTTACCTTAAGCTACAAAGTAGCTGCGTTGGATGGGCTCAACAAAGTGATTGAAACAAAGGACATTTTAGACGGTGATGAAGATACGGTGTGACAGCTGCATCTTACGCTCTTTGCTTCGCTGTCGTCCGCAACAGAATCTTCGCCTGCTTGTATATCAGCGGGAAGGCACAAGTCGCCAAGGATGATGCCCAGCTGGCGAGAACTATCAAAGCAGCTGACGCTCCTATCCATAGAACCTCATGCGAGAAGCCGTAAAGTGAGTCGAAGGTGCGTACGGAGGCGACAAACTGCCAAAGGCTTAGCAATATTAGTGCCGCGGGGCCTGCCAGAGGCGACTTATCGGTGAGCCATTCAATCAATCTTAAGCTCACTCCAATTATCAAAGTAAAGGCAAATCCTATGCCCCAAGCATGTAAGGCTGCGTCGGCATTCCACGTGTTCCAAAGCATCGCTGCGCCGATTAACGCCCAGATATGAGCATAGAAGAAGGCCAGCGCCAGCGGCTGCTTTAATCGGGTCAGGAGCGACCAAGCCGCAGTAGAATATAGAAACGTCAGCAGTGTTAGGGATGCGAGTATTGCAGCAGCTTTATCGAAACCCTCCCAGCCGTTTTTTATACCCACAATCGCCGCAGCGCATGCAGCAAACAGCACCAGCATTGAACCGCATGCCTTCGGGGTTGCCCTTCGGCCACCCAGTACGCCGGCCAGGAACTGCTGTCCCGTGGCTAAGATGATGCTAACGATACCCTGCCAGAACAGCAGCAGAGCGTTAATAGGGACGCCTAAATCAAGGAACACCCCGGCTCCGAGAGAGAGGAGCCCCACTATAACGGGAGTACCGAATCGAAGTTTTACGATGGCGGCGGATGATAGAAAGTTCGGCAAAAAGCCTAGCGCCAGTCCCCAGCAGCAGATCGAAATTAGGACCGGACCCAAAATCATGTCAGGGGCCAGGAGAGATATGACCGCTGCACATATGGTAACCGGCAAAATAAGATGCACCGCTTTTGGTAGCGCCTTTCCAGTTTCAAAGAGCTTCGGCGCTGATTGAATGAGGAACCCCAATATGAAGGGCGTCATGAAGAGATAAAACTGAGTAAAAGCGTGAAGCCAGCGGATGGAGTGATAGCGTCCATCAACAGTAAAAATGCCGGCACGCATAAACCAAACATAAATTCCGAGCACCAGGCTGCCGAAGAGGCCTGCCGCTGCCCCTATTAGGAAGAATTTATCGATTACGGTAATAGAGAGGACCTGGCGCAGAGGCGAAACTCCACCGCCGGCATCTTTCTTACTGATCTGGATCAGACTCATCTATTCGCGGGGATGCCCAGTTTATTACGGATGTTGCTATCCATAATGCTAACGCTGTTATCTCGGAGCCGCAATAGTAAAAGCTCATTTTTCAGAGATCGAGCGGTCAAATGCACGATTTTTGTTTAGATACGGCAGAGAAGTGGGTGTATAAAGGGGATATGAAGATTGAACGTGAATCAACCTCAGAGCAGCTGCCAGGAGCTTCGCCCCAGCATAGGTGCCTCTCGTATGTTTTAAGGAACGGGGAGGTAGCTATCCGGAGGGTGCGTAGTTCGGTCGAATGCAATGAAGGGGTGCTCGATCCAGCGCAGCTGGCAAATGAGCTTCGCGTCGCCCTTGCCGGCCTCGAGGAGGCTTGCCGAAAATTGGAGCACGGGGTGCTGTGCCCTCTCTCCCCCGAACAGTGCGCCTTTGTGGGGCCGATTGTCGGCTGCATGGGGCGTCAGAGTGTCAAGGCATTGCAGTTACTTGAGGCTCAATCGGCTGATGAATCAGCCCCTCTCGCCAAGGCTTCGGCTATTTCTTAAGCTCGACTCGCTTCATTGACTCGTGCGTTGCCGGGGCAGCTGCGGCTTTGCCCCGGCCTATATTCCTTTATCAGCCCTTTCATTTATTGCAGCCTAAGAATAGAATGTGCGCCATGTCGAACGCCGTTCCTCAGTTTTGTAAGCGATGTGTGATGGACTCGGGAATCCCCGAGATAACCTTCGATGCCCAGGGCGTCTGTATATATTGCTACATCCATGATGCTCTCGAGAAGGCCTTTCCGCTGGGCTCCGAAGGCAAGGCGCATATTCAGAAGCTCTTCGAAGAGATAAAGCGTGACGGCAAGGGCAAGGACTACGATTGCATAGTCGGGGTCAGTGGCGGAACGGATAGCACCTATCTTCTTCACATGATGAAGGAGGCAGGGCTTAGGCCGCTTGCGGCTCATTTTGACAATGGTTGGAACACCGAGATATCGGTTTCGAATATTAAGGGTGTTACGGCGGCGCTGGACGTCGATCTTTATACCGATGTCGTTAACTGGGGTGAGTTCAAGGACCTACTTGCCTCATTTCTCAGGGCAGGCGTGCCGTGGGCCGATTTGCCTACTGACTTGGGCCTTACTTGCTCTCTATACAAGACGGCTGCGCGAGTAGGTGTTAAGCATATTATTGTCGGCAATAACTTCCGCACTGAGGGAAAGGTGCCGACCGCTTGGAACTACGGAGACTCGCGCTTCCTTTTAAATGTACATAAAAAGTTCGGCAGGCGCAAAATCTCCAACGTTCCGATTTTGAGCATGTTCGACATCTTCCGCTATGCATTTCTAAAACGGACAAAGCTTCAGCGGCCGATGTACTATATGGAGTTCAATAAGCAGGAAGCTCAGAAGATTATAAAAGAATTGTACGGATGGGAAGATTACGGCGGGCATCATCACGAGTCGGTGTTCACCCGTTTTGTGCTGAGCGACTGGCTGCCTAACAGATTTGGAATCGACAAGCGCAAGGTAACATACTCGGCACTTGTCCGGAGCGGGCAAATGAGCAGAGACGATGCCTTGGCCAAGTTAGCCCAGCCGCCGCAATCGCAGGAGCGATTAGCAATGGATCGCGAGTATGTACTTAAAAAGCTCGATATCCCGCTGCAAGAATATGAGGAGCTGCTTAAGGGGCCGGCATTAAGCCATTATGATTTTCCTTCTTATCTTCCGTTTATAAGGAGAGCCAGCGGCCTTGTTGAAGCGGTTGTGCGGATAATTCTGCCATGGAAGCCGACAATGCTTGTCGAGTACGAGATTAAGCGCAAGATGGCCAGCGCTGTTTAGGATCTCTCTTGGCTTGGCTCAGTGTAATAGTCCATTGAACGGAACCGGTTACATTAAGCATTTGCATTCGAAAAGGCGGCATCCATTTTATATATTTTCTCCAGGGGATCGCCCTTTGCCAGGGACTCTATCACTTCACAAAACCAAGGCAGGGGATCGATTGTTTCTCTTAGAAGTTTCACATGCCGCTCCTTCTGCGCAACGTCCTCAGCAGCGCGGTTGGCATAGTACTCTTTAACTCGAGCAAGATACTTTCCCTCTTCCTGTGGGCAAAATCCCTCGGTCAATCCGCGCCTATCGAGCTCCTTTAAGACTGAGAGTTTGCCGACAAAGCTATTAAGCCGCAGTGACTTTACCCCAAGCACTCCCGCTTCGACGCTCATTGATTGGCTATCGCATAGAAGCACCTGGGCCTTCGCCAGAGCGCTGTGCATCTTCATTCGTGGAAGCGGAAAAGCGAACTTTTGCCATTCAGCAGGCAGCTGATTCTCACTTGATAGCCAGATATTGGTCTGCGGAGCGAAGTAATCTATCAAATCGTTTACCAGATCTATTCCCAGCCCCGTAGCACCCTCATCGTGGTGCGCTCGAAGCGCGCTGAAGCGGAAGATAATATACTCCCCGTCTGGAGACCCTGCGGCTAGCTGCTCGTGAACTGCCGGGTCTGCTTTGAAGCGGTTCGGGTGAAGATAGAATAATTTTTCAAAGGCAGGATAGGTAAGGTGACGCGGACCGTAATTCTCGAACGCCAAAACTTGCGGGGTGATAATGGCGCTGGAGAATGGATAGGCACTCCATCTAAAGAGCGGAACGATGGCAGCGTCATCCTCATTAACGATGGCGCTCCTGGTTCCGGTGTAAAGGCCTACGCGGGCAGCATTCGCGCTCGTTCCTGCAATCAGATGAGGCTTAAACCGGCGCACTATACGGAGCATGCCTATCTCTCGCTTGGCGAGTTCGAGCAGCATATTAAATTTGCCACTAGTGGCGCGGGATAGCACCGTATGCCGGAGATTGGCTTCATCAAGTAGAGTAGTAGTCAGATCTTTGTCCCTGCTTACGATCTCGATCTCATGTCCGCGGCTTTTAAGCTGCTCGATAACCGGCAGGAAGATATGAACCACCGCGGGATGAGTAAGGTCGAATAAAAATCTCATAGCCGAGTTTTCCTTAGCCTTATAATCAGAAGCAGTAGCCCTAGAAAGCCAATTGCGCTTATCGCATTGGCGGTGCGGAGCCCGGGCAGGATATACTCAAAAGTTATGACGTGCCGCCCCTCTCCGGCCGGAACTGACATCAAAGCATGATACGCTTTTATAGGCTTTTTTACCTCTCCGTCAACTTTCACCTGCCAAAGGTCATCTCACCTCTCACTTGCAATCCATAACCCCGCGGTTGTTTGCGACACTTCATATGTAACCTTATTCAGCTCCTTTTTAACGTTGTAGATCTGGATTTTAGCGTCGGAAGCGGCAGCGATTGATTGAAAAGCTGAAAGCCCATCTGTCGGTACGACGGCGGTGCCGTTCCAATCAAAGCCGCTGTCGAACAGCGCCTGCATCTCCGCCACCGACTCTGCCGGTAGAAAGGAGGTCGCAAATGTAAGGGGACGACTTTCCTTCATTCGCTCGATCACGGTTCCGTCAGAGAGGTGATGAAAATTCAATTCACTCGACTCGCGAAAGCGCTGCGCTTCCGGCTCGGTAAAGCTCTTTCTCGCAATAAAAAACCGCACGTTCAATATATCCCACACAGGGTGATCCAACAGAGTACTTTCTTGAAAAAGATACTGGGTAGGGTGCTGAGTGTATGCCATCGGGTCCGCTTCTCTTAGGAGCGCCGCCAGGCCTTCGGAGACCGGCATCCTGCCGGCAGCCGTTTCGATGCCGTAACTTTGCCTGCTGATAGTTGCCGGTACCGCGGCCCGGCCTATACTCTGCACGCGTGCTTCAGCAGCCCCCTGCTCTAACAGAAAATTAGTGACCTCAGTCTCGGGATAGCAAGCTGAAGGATCGGTTTTAGGAAACCACCCCTTGGTGTGAAGATGTGCCTCCGCAATGGTGATAACGACAAGGGCAACTCCAGCCGCCGAACGAACTGCCTTTTTGGGGATAAGGAGCGCCGCGAAAGCGTTCAGGCTAACGATTCCAACTGTTAGGGAGGTGTAGTAGTGATTAAGCGTCCACTCGGAGTCAGGCTTAAGATTATAGTACTCCCAGAAAATAGCGACCGATCCGCCGGCACCCAGCACTATGAGCGCAAAGAGCAGGATTTTATGAAAAAAAGTGAGCTTCGCGTCAAGCAGGGAGGTAAGGCTCAGGGCCGCTAGCACTATAAGAAAGAATTGGAATATCGGCTTAAAGTAGGTAGGAGCCACCCACTTAAAGGGCGGCGTCTCTGCCAGAATGTATTCGATATTCTCAAAAGGGAAACTGTACTGGTAAAAAGCACTTATCACGGCGAACAGCATAAAGAAGCCCAGTAACGGCAAAAGCCGCTTGGGCCAGCGGCGCGGCACCAGCAGGGCAATCAGAGAAAAGGCCGCAAGCGATCCAAGAAAAAGGGAGGTGGTAAGAAAAGTTCCTCCCGGCCATCGCCTCTGTTCAAGAATAGGATCTCCGAAAATACGGCTAAAAAACATGGTGGCAAATGCGATTGGAGAGCTCTGCCGTATTCCGTACTCCTCGCGGTAGCCTTTTTCAAAGTTGAAAAGATAGTGGTATGCCGTCGGATATATATAGTCTGCGCTAATGATTAGGCTTAGCAGAAAGGCAAGGCCTACTAACTTGACCAGCTCTGCCCGGTGCTTTGATTCAATCCAGATTCGGCACAGGGCGTACATAAAGATGGCAATCGAATAGAAGGCGATCACATGCACCATTTCAGCGCCGCCGAGATTTATCAATCCCAGGGTAAGTAGCAGTAGCCAGAGCACACTCCGGTTTCGTATCAATCCCTCTAAAAACCAGAAGCACGAGACTCCCATTGCGGTGACGGCGGCGTAGCCGTAATAGTGATTGTTTGTAGCTCCGAAAGTAAAGCCAACTGCAAAGGCGAGGCTTAGCGCGTAGGGAACTCCCCACAGTGTGAGGAATCCGAAGATAGAAAAAAAACAGAGCGCAAATGTTACCCAATAGGTAATAGAAAGCGCCGTGGGCCAAAAAATAAAATTCTCAAGAGTCCCGTAAAGGACTTTATTAAATTGCAGATGCTCTGCAAGACTAAAGAGCTTTACATTGGTTGGAGTTAGATTAGCGTCGGCTCCGTCGACACTATCGGATACAATAGGATTCTCCAGTCCTTCTCCGATAAGGTTCTTGTGATGAGACCAGGGCTCGAAATGGTAGAGGTAAACGCAGTTATGCAGAATCTTGCCACTCAATATCCCCGGGAATACCGCAAGCAGCGAGGCGGCAAATACAAGGAGCGGAAGAAGATGGCGCTTCATACAGCTCATAACATAGCGCCATGCAAGAACGCGTGGCAACTCGGCAACTAATGGAGTTGTCAGGTCCGCTTCATAAAGCCGACCAGTGCCGCTATCGCCTTTTTCGGCATGAAAGCGAGAATGTTATTCACAATCTTAGTTCTTAACCTTACGTATCGCCACAGTCTCTGCTCTCTTTTCAAATTTCTCTCATAGAGCATGCGCTCTTTAGCGCTAAGTTCAGACCATCTGTAGTTCTCGCCCAGACTACTCTTCAAAACTCCCCGGACGTATTGTTCGAAGGAATACTTTCTGCTCAGGACGATATCTTCAAAAGCTCTTTGAGTTATCTTTTCCCGTAGCTCATCCTTGCTTACAAGTTCCAGTATTTCGCGCACATTGCTGAAATCCTTTCTTAAAGGAAGATAATGTACATACGGCTTAAGGATTCCGTTGTACTCCCCCTCCGTTAGAATCTGACAGGTCCTGGTCAGGCACGCCTCTAGGTGTCTTGGCCCGACTACCTGAAGCTTAAGGTTGCCGTCGACTCCTTTAAGGCATTTCTCTGAGATCTCTTCAAATGAGGCCCCGGGTTGCTGAGATAGATACTGATCCACTCGCGCTTCAATCGAGCCGTCCTCGTCCAGCACCGACGCTCCAGACTCAACGCCGAGCGTGTACTTGCATCTTAACAAGAAGCGATACCAATTGTCGCCTAGGATCGCGTCTTTAGGGTCGTTCGACACATCAACCTTTAGTGGGAGCCCCATAGCTGCTTCCTTGAACACCTCGGTGATTTTGACTTTTAAATACCCGATGTATCCCAGAGAGTGGCGGATGGGGGTGGCTCTATATCCTATATCGATGTCGCGGGCGCCAACTTCCTTGGCTAGATTATTGATGCGCTCAATTTCGTGGTCGTCCAAATACCCTGTGATGCAGAAATCGAACTTTACCTTGTTTCTGTCAAGGCTCGGGTAGATTTTCGGCCACTCTGACGGAGGGGCGACTGAGAAGATATGGCGAACGTCGAATTCGGTTAAGTAGTCATTTAAGAGCTTGGTCTGAGTAAACTCGTCCTGCACTGTTGCGATTCGATATCCTGCAAGCCGTTTAAGCGGTTGCGAATTGCGTTTAATAAACTCGAACCTTCTAGGCAGTGAGCGTTTGCACAGCAAAAGATCGTGGAAAATCACCAAATCAAAATTGACCTCTAAAATATAGCCGGGAACGGGAAATGCGAGATTCAGGAAGAACACAGTGTGCTCAGAGAATCTTTCGAAGCAGTATATCATCTGCTCATTAGTTTTCCTGAGCGGATAACCGAGGTTGTGGAAGTATATAACGAGAATCTTACCCTGCTTACTCACTGCGGCGGGATCTATAAATGATAAAAGCTATGGTTGAGGCCAAGGTCAAGGCCACAAGAATATTTATCAGAGTGAGGTGCTTAAGTCGATATCGCAGCTCCAAAACATAGCGGCCCTTCGGAATTTGCACCCCTTGTAGGAAAAAGTGACTTCTATAAGTCCTAAGCTCGCGCCCGTCAGCATAGGCGTGCCAATTAGGATTATACTGTTCGGCTAGCGTCAAATAGGCATCGCCGTTAACAGTTATGTCCAGAAGCATTCTGTTCTTAAGCCTTTTTATCTTCCGGATCCTGTAATCGAAGTTTTCGCTCGGGCTCACCGATGGAGAGAGATCTTCCTCTCTTTCGATGGCAGCGACCTCTCGAACATCAAAGCCGCTCTTTATCGCTTCTGCTAGTGCACTCGGAGTCTCGAATAGCTGTACTCTATCGTGAATATAAGCGTGACGCGGCGGCGGCAGCCGCTCAAATACAACACCGTCGCTAAGCCTGTAAGCCTTAAGCCTATAAGGAGGATGCGCTGTAATGATGGCACCGGCGTCCGTCGCTCGGGGGGCCACTATGTATCTGACATTCACGAGGTCCCATACCGGGCTTGCAAGGTTAGTGCTCTCCGAGAATAGGTATTGGGTCGGATGTGATTGGTAGGCGCCTGGGTCGGCGAGCCGCAGTAGTTCAAGGTAACCGGCTGATACAGACATTCTCCCCGCAGCCATCTCGATACCATAAGTTTCGCGATTGATAATGGAGGGTACTGCGGCGTACCCCAATCCTATTATTCTTCCGATCCTCACCTTTGATTGGAGGAACTCGGTCACAGCCGTCTTGCGGTGACAGCTTTCGGCTTTAGAGTAAGGGACCCAGCCCTCCCAGTGCTGCAAAGTCTCCACCGCTGAACCGGCCAGCAGTAATGGGGCAATGACTGCGGCGCGAACCATCCGTGCAGCTTTGTGCTCTCCTAGCAAAGGAATGAGTGTGATAAGGGCTATGCTTAAAAGCGCCAGCCCCTCTGCCCAGGGCATATGCTGCGAGAGATATTCAGAGTCTTTGGGGATTAAACTGAAGATATACCGCGATATCTCATAGCCCCATTCATAAACAAAGAGCATTATTATAAACGAGATACAGGCGATTACTACTCTTCTATCTCCGCGGAGTTCCCATAGGTACTGAAGACCAAGGGCTCCGAGGGACGCGACAAAAAGCTGCAGCACTGCTTTAAAATAGATCGCGGGAGCAAGATTCAAGAGTGGAAGAAGGCTCACATAGCGCTCGAGCTTTTCAAAACCGAGATCATAGATAAAACATATTCCGAAGAGGCACGTTGCTAGATAGAAAACAGCGTGGAAGTCGCGCTTTATTACTCCTCTAAGAAGTCCGCCGCTAACTGCCGCTAAAAATGCCGCCGTTCCAATAAACATCGCCGTATTTACGAAGGTGCCCGATATCCATCGAGGTGCTTCATTAAGCGGGTGACCGTAAAAATGCGGAAATAAGAACGTAAAAAAGGAGTAACTGATATTCTGTCGCCATCCATACTTCTCGCGGTGAGAGGTTTCAAAGTAATTGCTGTAGTGGAAGATAGTAGGCCAAAGATAATCAGCGCTAAGCAGAAGGCTAGCTACGCCGGCAAATAGGAGCTTCTTAAGGAGGCTGACCCTTTTCTCTGCTGAAAGTAACCGGCCCAGTCCATATAGAATAATAAAGATGCTGTAGTAGGCTACCACGTGAACAAGTGATTGGCCGCCTAAGTTAATAAGAGCTAAGATCAGCCAGCCGGTGTCTGCCCACTTCCCTGTTCTCGTGAGCCGTTCAAGAAAGTAAAGCACTATCACCGCTGCTTGAGTTTCATGTGCCCAGCCGTAATAGAGCATATTACTCGAGCTGAAAGCTAAGCCCATTGAGACGGC
>JAGFJO010000107.1 GCA_024102635.1 Deltaproteobacteria bacterium | reverse complement strand
TCGACGCGCAGATCGTTCCGGAACCTAGCACGGCAGTGCTGGCGATCGCCGGAGCGGTTTTGCTGCTGGCGCGGCGACGGAGGTTCGAGTGAAGGTAAGGGCGGGGGATTACATGCTCCGTCCTATGACGGTGCATGCCCCTGCCCTTTACAATTCCTAGCCCAGATCAAAACCCGGAACAGGCATCTTTCAAATTCCAGAATACCGCGCTTAATTGTGGGGTGTTAATGTTAAGTGTTGCGGCGCCCTTGATAGAGAGCAATCTAGTTCGCAGAACTAACGGCTCAATGTAATCAATGCCGTTTTTCGCTGTGAGCTTGCAAAGCTCACTCACCGTACGTGAGCCGTAGATCTCCATAACTGAGGAGTGCCTCTCACGATGCTTGAGATAGTGATCATACAGTTCGCGATTGCCGTTAAGGTCGGATAAATTGGTATGAAACAAGCGCCGGCCGGCCATAAGCACAAGGGTTGCGCGCGGGGTAACGAAAACTGAATCGGGCGGGGTGTTTTTCTTTAAGATCTCAACGGGCTCTATCGAGGTATCCGCCATTCGAACCTCCGGCCGCGAGCGGAGGTAAGGAACTATTTCAATCAGTCCTGAAAGCGTTGCGGCAACTGCAATCACTACGGCGGCCACAGGGCTGACAAACGATTTTAGTGACCAAATGCGGACAATTCCGTATGCGCATGCTAGGGCTAGAGGAATGTCAAGCAGCTTTAGAAACTTATGATTTTCATGAATGTTCAATGGGAAAAATTGTACGGTGTTAAGCGCGATAAAGGTGGGAATTGCGGTGCATAGCAGTAATAAGGCAGCGCAGCGATTGCGGCGAAGTAGCAGAGAAAACCCTAATGCAATTACGGGCAGTCTAAAGCCGTATGAATACACCCAATAATCAAAAAATCTAACTATTGAAAAGTCGCGCACCACGTTCGGCGGCTCGATGAAGCCGAAGTTGATCTTGGGAAAATCATTTAGAAGAGACTGAAATTGGGGCGCGTTGATGGTTGCTTTCGTCCACACGACATTAAGGCCGAAAGCCATCATGCAGGCCGCTGTTATGGCGATTGATTTCGAGCGATGCGCGCATAAAACGGAAAAGAAAAAGAGGGACCATAACAAAATCATGGCGGCTGCAATGTGCCAATGGAAAAGAAATCCGAACAGTATGCCTGCAGCAATGGCTTCGAATAGCGCAAGCCGCTCCCGCCTGTAGACAATAAGAAGCCCTATCATCAGAAGAGAGCCTGCTAATAGTAATTGACGCTCTTGAAGGTAATAGAAAACATTGAACATATTACCGTCGTAACCGAACGGATTACCTTGAAGGAGCGCGAAAAGGTAGGGGTGCTGCTCGTTATAATAAAGTTCACTAATGATCTCGGAGACGGTCTGGTTCTTACGGCCGGCAAATTCACTCACAAAGCGCAAGCTGCCGGAGGTGGCCAGCAGCAGAGCTGCGACAAGCCCGGCTGCCTTTGATTCAAAAAATTCTTCGCCGGCCGCAGTTACCGTGAGCATTAGGAGGGAGAACTGAATTATAGAGAAGAGGTTAATTGCATCCGGAAGATCCAAGCCGAATGTTGAATACACGGCTACAAGAAGTGAAGGGAGATAGTGATAGGTGAGCTGAACTCCAGAGAAAAGCGGGTTTTCAGGAGGGAAGTTGTCACCCGCCACGAAGCTTTGAACGATGGGAAAGATAACGGTGAAATCCCAATAGATTTGGGTCCGGTATATATCGCCGTCGCGTATCAGATGGTGGGAGTAAAACTGGTCACCGCACCATGCGAAGAGCGCCAGCAGCGGCAGGGATCGCAGCGGAAATTTCTTAAGTTCTAAGGCAGCAGCAGCTCTCCACTTTTGCGAGGCAAGTGAGCATGTAATGCCAGCCAGCATTATGGCAAGAGCGGTGAAAGCGGCTTTCTGCAACACTCCGGAAGTAACCTCTCTTAGCACACACGATAAAAAGTATGCCAGATAGGTTGCAAAAATCTCTCCGGCGACAATTGCGGCTGCAAGAGTAGTAAGCCGGCTCTGAAATAGAGATTTACGCGACAACACTACAAAAAATAGCAGTGACGGAAGTGCTGTAAAGATGACGGCAAGCATTTCAGCCGAAAGGTAGCATTGCGTAGCGCGCAAGCCCAGTGAATATGTTAGATGGCATATGGGGACGGTATTGGCCGCTAATGACGTGCCGCCGCCCTGGATGGACGTAAGGCATTTGTGCTAAGGTAGGGCGTGGCAAATATACTGATTCTCGGAGCTAAAGTTCCATTTACAAGCGGTGGGCAGGATGTTCTTGTGGGCACTCTTCTTCGCGAACTGCGCGTGCGAGGGCATCAGGCCGATACGGTCGAACTGCCTTTCAACGTATTTCCCAAGGAGAGCTTTCTTAATCAAGCGGCTATGTGGCGATCTCTGGATCTCACTCAGTTCGCCGGGCAGGAGGTCGACCTGGTTATCGCCACTAAGTTTCCCAGTTATTACGCAAAGCACCCGAAAAAAAGTCTCTGGCTTGTGCACCAGCGGCGCGAGATCTATGAGCTTTATGGCGGGCGTTATTCGGATTTCTCGGATGACCCTCGTGACGAGCAGCTGCGCCGCATGTTGGTGGAGGGGGACCAAAAGGTAATTGGAGAAGCCGCCTTTGTTTCAGGCATATCCCGTAACGTGGTTGACCGGCTTTATAATTTTAACGGCATAAAGGGAGAGGTGCTGTACCCGCCGCTGCCGCTGGCCGGACGGTATCGAACTTCCGAGCCTGAAGATTTCGTGTTGTCTGTCGGAAGGCTCTGCTCAATCAAGCGAGTTGATCTGATGATTAAGGCGCTGCCGATAGTGCATAATTTTATCAAGCTTAAGATCGTAGGCACTCCCGATGAGCCAAGCATAATGGAGTATTTTAAAAACGAGATCGATAAGCATCATCTCTGGGAGAGAGTGGAATTTTTGGGCAGGGTGGATGATGAAGCGCTGCTTGATCTCTATTCGCGGGCGCTTGCCGTATACTATGCTCCATTTGATGAGGACTATGGATATGTCACCTTGGAGGCGATGGCCTCGGGTAAGCCGGTGATTGCAGGCACCGACAGCGGCGGTGTGCTTGAATTCGTCAAAAAAGATGAGAACGGAATCGTGGTCGAGCCTAACACCGATGCGATTGGTCACGGTGTCAATCGATTAGCGGAGGACCGCGCATTAGCTAAGCGGCTAGGTGAGAGCGGCAAGCGGTATATAGAGAGCAGCAAGATAGGCTCCAGCGGGTGGGACAATGTAATAGGTGGACTACTCTCACCTTTATCAAGGTAATGGCTATATGTCAGGCAGGCTGCGAGTTGCATGGTTCTCTCCACTCAGTATTTCTAGTACGAATGGCGATTCCCCTGCAGGCTATTTTACCGAGCTGGCGCTGCCGCATCTCCGCGAGAGATTCGAGATCGAGCTTTTTCACGGTGGTTTCGAAGGGTATCGCGACTACCCGACGCACCACTACTTGAAGGCGTTCTCTCTCCATCGCCGTAATCCTTTTGATATCTTCTTCTATCACCTCGAAGATCACCCCCGTACGAACTTCGTGAGATGCCATCTCGGCCTCATTCCGGGGGTCGTCTACTTTCACGACTATATTCTTAGCACGTATGGTCCTGAGCCGATGCTCAACAGCCCTTTTCCGGATGTCGTAAGGCGTTTTGGCGGAGAGGATCTGCCATGGCCCGACCGAGAAAAGAGCTATCATCGCGAGGGGCCGTATGCGGTGCGGGAAGCGGCATTCAGCGCAATCTCTTTGTTTTCCAATGAGCGTAACCTAGATGAGTGGAAAAGAAGCCGTCCAAAGGGCATAGCCGATAGGTATTTGCATAACCTGCCGGGAAGTTTCTATCTTCCTTACCCTGTAGACTCCCAACTAGCTCAGCGTGAGCGACCAGGCCGAGGCATTAAAACAGTTATATATTGCGGCACCCCTCGTATTGAGCACCGGGCGCACAAAGTGCTGCAAGCCATTGGGCAGGTGCCGAACCTGAATTTCGTTTGGCTTATCGATCGTTTGGAGAGAGAGCGGGCCGAGGCCATGCTTGGTGAGTTTTCTGTTAACCGTTTCGAGCTTGTGGAGGGCCGCTCTCCGATTCGCTGGGGGCAATTATTGGAGGGCGCAGATGCAACAATTCACACTCTTTTTAGCGTATACGGTCAGTGCGCGCCTTATCTACCTATGAGCTTGATGGCCGGCATTCCTGCACTAGTAACTAACTTCGGAGCTTGTGAGTATCTTCCCGACAATATTGTCTTTAAGATCCGTCCGGGCGAAACGGAGGCGTGTGAGATTAAGGAAGTGCTTACGGCCCTCGCGAGTGGCGCTGCTTACTTTGATTCTGAGCTTCAGCGCAGTTACGCGATTGAGACTCATGAGAGGGCGCAAGTTGCCGATGAACTCGCGCAGATCCTTGAGGGCAGCGCTTCTATGTTAAGCGGACTTCAAGAGGATTGGGAAAAATTCGAGGTCTCCGCGCGGGACGCCCTGCTCCAGGAGGCCAACGGCCTGTCGGGAGAACCTGAAGCGGAACTTGCGCTGGGAGACTACTTCGATCAATCTTTGCGTCCCGTTTTTGAAGAACTGGGCTGGACAGCCGGCCAGGAGGGCCTGCTGTGACCACTCGTTCTTTTGCATTTGTTCTTCCTAGGTTTGGTGAGGGGATAATCGGGGGAGCGGAGACTTTAGCGGGGAGCCTTGCCTCTCAGCTGGCAAAACGCGGCAGCAGAGTAGAGGTATTCACTACGTGCGCCCGCGACAATAGGAGCTGGAAAAACGAGTTCCCGGCGGAGACCTCAATAGAGTTCGGCATACAAGTTCATCGCTATCCGGTGGACGAGCGAGATCTCGATTCATGGATCCCCCATCAGATTAGAATCTCCGAGGGCATGCGCCTGACGGTTGATGAGCAGCTCGAGTGGATGTCCGAAGGAGTAAACTCAAAGGCGCTTTACTCTGAGCTCTTTCGACGCAGCAGAGAGTTCGATGCAATTTTGTTCGCTCCTTATCTGTTTGCCACCACTTTTTGGGGATCGATGATTGCGCGTGAGAAGGCGATACTGATTCCATGTCTTCATGATGAGAGCTACGCTTATCTCGAGGTAATCGCCAGCATGTTCGGCCAGGTAAGAGGGGCGCTCTTTAACTCGTTGCCTGAACAGAGACTGGCGCGCTCGCTGTACGGAGCCATTAAGGGGGGGGAGGTGGGAATGGGCTTCGAGCCGCTTTGCCCAGCGGAGGGCGAATTGGGCCCGTATTTGGCCGGACAAGAACCGTATCTGGTTTATGTCGGCAGAAAGGAGACCGGCAAGAACGTGCATAAGCTAATTGATTACTTTTGCCAGGCTAAGGATGACGGGCGCATCGACCCGAATTTGAAGCTTGTAATTGCAGGGGGAGGTGATTTTTCCGATCTGCATCGTGAAGAGGCTGGGAAGAGAGAGGATATAGTTGATCTCTCTCATCTCAGCGAGCGTGACAAGCGTGCAGTAATAAAACATTCTCTGGCATTGGTGCAGCCCTCCGTGAACGAGTCTTTCTCTATCGTACTCATGGAGGCGTGGCAGCTTAAGGTACCGGTTCTGGTCGATGGTGGCTGCGCCGTTACCCGTCATCACGTGGAGCAGTCGGGCGGGGGGCTATATTATGAGGGCGCCGCCGAGTTTGCCGAGACGGTTCGGCTGCTTCTGTCAGATAGCGGCATGCGGCGAAAACTTGCGGCCGGCGGAAAAGAGTATGTCGCAGGGTACTATAGCTGGGACGCAGTGCTCGCCAGATTCGATTCCGTTATGGAGCAGTTTCTAAATGCCTAAGAAGGAAATTGAGCGCCGTATAGACGAACTGCGCCGCGACCTTAATGAGCACAATTACCGCTACTATGCGCTCTCACAACCTGTCATTAGCGATGCCGAGTACGATCGTCGCCTTCGAGAGCTTGAAAAGCTGGAGGCTGAGCATCCCGAGTTTGCAAGTGATAATTCCCCGACTCGCCGAGTTGGAGCAAAGCCGGCTGAAGGGTTTAAGAGCGTTCAGCACTCGGTGCCGATGCTATCACTTAACAACGCCATGGATGAGGATGAGCTTTCCGAGTTCGACGCTCAGACAAGAAGGTTTCTTATAAAAGAAGGGATTAGCTCCGAAGAGATTGAGTACACCGTGGAGCATAAATTTGATGGTGTTGCTATTAGCCTTCGTTATGAAGGGGGGGCGCTAGTGCAGGGGCTAACGCGAGGAGACGGCTTTTTTGGCGAGGACATCACAAGTAATGTTCGCACCGTGCGCGCAATTCCGCTGCAGCTGCGTGGCGATAGTGGCGCACCGCCTGCTGTTTTAGAGATGCGCGGCGAAGTTCTGTTTTTCAGAGAAGAGTTTGATAAGTTTAACGCCAGCAGAATCGCAGCAGGAGAGGAGCCTTTTGCCAATCCAAGAAATGCCGCTTCAGGAAGCCTCCGTCAGCTTGATCCTTCGATAACCGCGGCGCGGCCTCTTACCTTTTTTAGCTATGCTTTCGGAGCGGTGCAGGGGGTTAAGCTTCCAGCGAGCCATTATGAAGCAATGCTGCTTGCTCGTGAGTACGGATTCCCGATATCGCCTTTCTTTAGAAAGGTTAGAGGGCTGGAGCCTTTGCTAGCTGCATACCGAGAGGCCTCGGAGCAGCGAGCATCTTTGCCCTTCGAAGTTGACGGAATCGTAGTCAAAATTAACAGCTTCGATCTGCAAGAGCGCCTTGGATTCCGGCAGCGCTCACCGCGCTGGGCAATCGCCGCCAAATTCACTGCGCAGGAGGAGAATACCAAGCTTTTGGATATTCACGTTCAGGTCGGCCGCACCGGAGCGATCACACCGGTCGCCATCCTGGCGCCGGTTAAGGTGGGCGGCGTAACGGTATCGCGCGCCACTCTGCATAATGAGGATGAGATAGAGAGGAAAGATATTCGAATCGGCGATACAGTTGTGATTCGCCGTCAAGGTGACGTCATACCGGCGGTTGTAGCCGTTATTAAGGGTCAGCGCGATGGTTCCGAGAGGAAGTTCTCCTTCCCGCGCAGCTGCCCCGTTTGCGGAACCCATACTATTCGTCCTGAAGGTGAGGCCGTTTCACGGTGTCCGAATCCCCGCTGCCCGGCCAAGATTGAACAGAGATTGGTGCATTTTGCATCGCGGAATGCTCTTGATATCGAAGGGCTGGGGCCAAAGATGGTCTCGCTGCTGGTTGGTCACGGCTTACTGAGGGATCTTTCGAGTATTTATGACCTTTCTGCAGAGCAGCTTGCCGCGCTGCCGCGAATGGGTGAGTTATCAGCCAATAACTTGATTGAAGCAATTGAGAAGAGCAAAGAAGTTGAGCTGCCTAAGCTGATTTTCGGGCTCGGTATCCGCCATGTAGGAGAGCGAACGGCTCGGGTACTGGCTCTTTATTGCGGCAGCATTGAGCGCTTTACCTCTTTAACATATGATGAGTTGCTGGAGATTCAGGAGATAGGGGAGGAGACTGCTAGTGCGGTTTCCGATTACCTAGCTGACGAGGAGGAACGGAGAACTTTAGCCGCGTTGCTGAAAAAAGGAGTGCATCCTAAGCCTGTCAAACAGGCGGCGAGCGGCGAGCTGGAGGGAAAAACATTTGTAGTTACCGGCACCCTAGACTCAATGAGTCGGAAAGAAGCAGAGCAGCTTATTGAGTCGCTGGCAGGGCGCGTTTCATCCTCGGTTAGTAAAAACACGGACTATGTGGTAGTGGGAAAGGATCCCGGCTCTAAGTATCAGAAGGCGTTGCAGCTCGGGGTCACAGTGCTTGACGAAGAACAATTTCAGGAGATAACAAAAAAATGAGCGAGGTAAGAACGCGCTTTGCCCCAAGTCCGACCGGATATCCGCATATCGGAGGCATGAGGACGGCGTTTTACGCTTGGCTCTTAGCTAAGCACTACAACGGAAAGTTCTTGCTGCGCATCGAGGATACGGACCAGGAGCGGCTGGTAAGAGGAGCAATAAAGCAGATCGTTGAAGGGCTTGCTTGGTTCGGCGTGATTCCCGATGAGGCCCCTTCAAATAAGGAGCTATCCGAGATCGGCGAGAGCTGGGACGGTGCGCCGGATATCGGTGGGCAGTACGGGCCATACATTCAGAGTCTGCGCCTGCCTCGTTATAAGGAGGTAGCACAGCAGCTTATCGATTCAGGCCATGCATACCGCTGCGATTGCACGCCGGAGATGCTGGAGCGTGAGCGAAACGAACAGATGGCCCGTAAAGAGCTGCCGGGGTACAGCGGCTACTGCCGCACTCGTAACGTATCCGCAGAGAAGCCTCATGTAGTGCGCTTTAAGATGCCGGCCAAAGTTTCACTGGTGCTCCAGGATGCCGTACGGGGCAGAGTGGCTTGGGATAATATTCCACTTCGCGACTCGGTACTTCTTAAGAGCGACGGTTTCCCCACTTATCATCTGGCGGTGGTTGTCGACGATCACGACATGAAAATCTCTCATGTGCTGCGGGGAGAGGAGTGGCTGCCTACTACACCGCTACACCTTCTTTTGTATGAAGCTTTGCAATGGGAGAAGCCGATTTTCGCCCATCTTCCGCAGGTTCTCGGGCCTGATGGAAAGAAACTCTCCAAGCGCCACGGCGCAACGGCATACGATGCTTTCCGTGACGACGGCTATCTGCCTGAAGCGCTTTTTAACTTTGTGGTTCTAATAGGCTGGTCGCCCGGAGAAGGGGAGGAGCAGGAAGTCTTCAAGATTGAGGAGATCTGCCGGCGGTTTACATTAGAACATGTCAACAAGGCGGGCGGGGTCTTCGATTATAACAAGCTGGCGTGGATGAACGGAGTTTATATCCGTTCCCTGCAACCGGATGATTTTGTTGCGCGCGTTACGCCGTTTCTTGAAAAGGCCGGGCTTAAGGTTGACCCTCAAAGATTCGGAGCAATTGCGCCTCACGTGCAGGAGCGCATCAAACTTTTGACAGAGGCGGCTCCTATGGTTGAGTTCCTTTTTGTGGATAAGATTGAGCGCGACATGCAGCAGATGTTCAAGAAGGATATTGACCGAGCTAAAGCGCGGCAGATTCTGACGCTGTCCCTGGAGCGGTTAACGAAGCTCGAGGCCTTTGAGATTGCACCCATAGAAGGGGTGCTTAGACCGTTGGCTGAGGAGCTTGGCCTTAAGGTCGGGCCGATGTTCGGAGTTTTACGCATTGCCGTAACCGGTAAGACAATAACTCCCCCTCTTTTTGAGTCCTTTGCGGCACTTGGGCGGGAGAAGACCCTTAGCCGCATCGAGGAAACAGTCAAACTTCTTGAGTAGTGTAACTCTCGAAGGGTCTCTGGAGGGCTGCAACAGGGTAGTTTTGCTGCTCCGTTGACAGGAAACCCCGCTTTTGCTACTTTATCGCCTTGAAATTAGTAGGGAAAAATAAAAATAGTATTTAAAGAAATCCTTGGAGTATTTGGATGGGTTCCAGTGAGATGAGCGGTAAGCAGGAAGTAATCGCTAAGCATAGGATTAATGATAAGGATACCGGATCTCCAGAAGTCCAAATTGCTCTTTTGACTAAGAGGCTGGAGATTCTTACGG
>JAGFJO010000096.1 GCA_024102635.1 Deltaproteobacteria bacterium | reverse complement strand
GCTGTGCTACTGCCGGTTCATGCTTGGGAGTTTTCTGTTGCTGCTCCTCCGGTTTCGTGGCGCCGGCGATCTCAGACTGCAAAGCTCGCCTATCCGCGGCCTTCGATGTGCTGCTGGTAAGTGAATCTTCCTGCCCCTTTTTACCCGGCTCTAACGAGCGGTCGTGAAAATCCGACATAACCCCTTAAAAAACGGCCCACTCAAGTAAGCGAGTGGCCCCTAATGGAGTTATGAATCATTTGCCTTAAGCAGTTCCATAACACTCGTTCTCGCAGCAAAATCGAAAGAGCCTCCCGGCCAGTGTATTGTGGTTAAGTATTTCAGGGACTTACAGCATGCTCTAAAGGCGACCTGGGCCGAGCCTATGCTAGAGATGCTTTGGCGATCGGCAGCTCAATCTTGGAGTCTCGGCTAGAGTTAAAAAGGTATTTATTGCTCAATCTCCGCCCTTACCGCCTCATAGTCGGCGGGCGTTATCCACCTGTCTCCATCTACATCATAGAATAGAGTCGGAGTTTCAGACTGCGGGAGTTCATGAGCACCGGAACGGTTTAGCTCGTTGGCGATGTTGAGCGTATCCAGAGCCGATACAGATCCGTCGCTGTTCACATCGAACCGGTTAACCTGGTTCTGCCACCTCGGCGTTGTCGCTCCGCCCCTTGTATGACTAAGCTCTGTGAACCACTGGTACCGCTCGGCATTACTGAGAGAGCCGCTTCCGTCACGGTCTGCATTAGAAATCGGCCCGAGAGCCATACTGCCGCAGCGGTATGGGAAGCTCTCGGAATATAGATATGCATCTATCGCTTCCAAATTGGAGATGTGCGAACCACGCAGGAGACCGGAAACAAGTGATACTTCGGGGGTAGAGGGATTCTCCCCGATTAGCAGTATTGGAAGCGCCTGAGAGAATATTGTAAAAGCTTGTTTGGAGATGCTCTCTTCGCTAAAAATTCCGATCTTTGAAGCGACCTGCTCTCTTGATTGTCCGCCGCTCAGCGCAGCCATCCAGTAATTAAGCTCTTCCAAAACCGGCAGCCGCCCTAAAGTATTTGTATACATAAGCACTACAAATGCTTGGTTGCTAAGAGGCCCGAACTTGGTGCGAAACTCTTGTGACTCAATGGTGCTTTTAACTATCGATTCAATCGTAGCTCCGCTTGCCAGCCGATCTCTATAGTAGTTAAACCCCGCTACATCTGGCGGCCTGCTGCTGTTCTCACCCAGCATCTGGTATATACGAAGCGCTGGCACTGAGTTAACGAACTGCGGGCTTGAAAGCAGCTCATCTACAAGCTCTGCCGGGGTGGTAGCCCCGTTTTTTAGATCAGAGGCTATCGTATCACGTGCCGCACCGGCGGGAGAGTCCGCTATCTGGGCGTAGAGGTAATCAACCATCGAACCATAGCAAGCCAGCACATTATCAATGTTTCTTATTGCGCTAAAAGTTACTGTTACGTCAGAATTTACTACTCCGATCCGTAGCGCCGGTGAAATTGTGTAGCCATCACCCGAAACTCGGATGGAGTAATTGGTGCCGGCTAAGATCCCGGCGAAGGTAAACTCCCCGCGAGCGTTCGTTGTAGTCTCGCCTATGCCTGTACCTCCGAATACGGTAAGTCCTGCTACTCCCGTATTGCTGCCGGAGAGAGTTACTCTTCCGGAGATTGAGAATCGCTGCTCAACCGGAGGATCCGGTATTGGAACCGCGAGGAAGTTCGCGCTTGTGTCGGATTGCATAATTCCTGCGATCGACGAGGGCGAGAAAGTGTAGCCGGTAAGAGCCGGGACCAGGTTGTACTGAAGTCCTGCGGCGCCCCGGAACTGGAAGGTGCCATCCGGGCCGCTAACGGCACTTCCCATAGTTGAACTGCTGTCGATTGAAACTCCCTCAAGCGGTGTGCCGTCCGCCTTGGTAAATTTGCCGCTTAAGGTGTACTGCGCGGCATCGCCTTTCACGTAAAAATTGAGCGACACATCATTGATTACATCGACGTCGATACTTTCGGGCAGAAACTCGTACCCGTTTAAGCCGACCTGAATAGTATAGAATGCCTCTCTGACCTTAAGGGAGTAGGTGCCGTCAGGTGCAGTTCTGGGAAATTGTCCATCTGGCTGGCTGGGGAGGCCGAAGATCATGACTCCTCCCATGCCGTTCCCCGAGGCATCGGTAACTTTGGTAGAAATAGTGAAGCTCCTAGGCTGACGAACTTCCACGTAAGTTATGGTGCTTCTAACTTCTTGTGACCCGCTGCGCACAACCACATAGTAGTTGCCGGTGTCGCGCGCTGTCATGTTCTCTTTGTAGAATGCCTCGTAATACCGCCTCTCCGGAACGCTTTTTTGCAGACTCTTCCCGTCTTTGAACCACTCATACTCAATGCCTTCGTAAGCGCCGCCTGTTACCTCAACGCCGAGGTTAAGAACTTGCCCAGGAGGGATAATAAGGTGTGGAACAAAATCTCTGGTTATCATGAGCGGCTTTTCAACGCGGCTGCCGATATACCATTTAACCGATCTGGTTGCATGCTTTTCACGGTAGTCCTCTCTCAACCAGGGAGACATGTCGGTGACCTTAGCTTCCAATTCGTGTCCAAAAATGTCGCTAATATGGCTTTCGGGATTCAATGAGAAGCCATTCGCCCCTTCAATAGGAGTCCCATCAAGATACCACTGCACCGCAAACCTGCTGTTGGTCGGTGCACTTAATGTGGTGATTGTAAAGTTCTGATTTGAATCGAGTGGATTCTCATAATCCAACTGCTGCGGCGGAGTGTGAAGAGCGCGATCTGCGAACTTATAGAAATTTACGATTAAATACTCTCGTCCCGGCGCATCGAAGATGCTTCCCAAAACTCGCATAACGGAAGAAACCGTCGCCCGGTAGAGCCCCTTGTTATATGAACCGGCGCCCTCGAAAGTTCCGTGGAACGGCTCTGAGAGCCAAGGTGCCCATTTGGTATTCCTTGCAGTCATCTCATCTGCTTTATACTTCGAAAGATTCGGAAATCGCACTTCCGGCCCGTTATACGGAGTGTTTGTGGCGTTCTCTATATATTCATCCGCCAGCTCACCTATCGAATGGCCAAGTTCATGAACTACCGTGTGTGCGGCGAGCCGCATGGTAGTGGAAGCGTAGGATCCTCCAAGTGATGCATTTGCGCGCCCCTGAGTGGTGTTGGCGACCACGAGGTACTTGTCCATCGCCGGGACCATTTTGGCAGCAGTATAAGCCCTGTGCTGATCGACCGCGACATAGGGACCTCCCGGCGATCTGCAGTCTAAATATGTCCCTAAAGCATTGTTCCTAGGATTACAGCCCACTCCGCTTTCAGCAGATTCCAAGTCAATGCGGTAAACATTAAAATAGGAGCTGTATTCCCTGAAAGGGGAGTGTTGAAAAAGAACTTGGTTTATCTCTGATACCGTCTGCCTGAACCTCGGCATATCAGAAGCCGTGAAGCCGTCTCCTAGGATGACCAGGTCCAAACAGTTTTCGGGCGCGCCGCACTCTCTGATCTTCTGAATATTTGCGCCGTCACCCGCCGCCGATAGGTTTACTGGCTTAGAGCGCGCTTTTCGCGATTTGCGAATCAAGGTAAAGGTACCGGAAAGCTTCTTGGAGCCTTTTTTACTGCCGCAGCTTATAAGCGGTTCCATTTTTTCCGGGTCAAAGGTGGCAAAGGGATCCCGTTTAACCCCGATCCGCCGCTTAGTCTTTATAGCTCTTAGTCTGCTTACTGACTGAGCGTGTTGTGACTGAAATTTGGCGCTCTTTTTGTCCGCGGCTTGGGCGTCATGGCTTTGAAAGGTCAAACTTAAAAGGATAAAGGCAACAAACGCAGCAAACCGGCAGCCAGGCCATAAAATGCCCCCTGAACACATACTCCCTCCCCTAGAACCGCCCCAAACCTCTTCTTTCTTAGAGAGTGTTATGGCGCAGAAGAAGGGGAGTGTTGCAGGTGATTAATGGGTGATTTGTATTCGCAAGAACCCTGCTGGAAATCTGGCGCCGGCCTTGATGAGCACTGGATTTATTCTAGCTGCTGGATACACCGCTGGTAGATCAAAAAGGAAAGGCATTACTTTTCCGTTCCGCACAAAATGGTCCCGCAGCCGGACAAAATTATTGAAGATTAAGCTCTGGGAGCGCTAAGGAGCCCGCCTCACGAAATTCTCTGATAATCCGGTTGGCTGGCTCATAACTGCAGCCAATTCTTCTCTTTAGCGCATTTGCATTAAGAGACTCGAAGCTCAAGTAAAAAGCTGCGTCAGCCCTCGGATTAACGCCGAAAATAAGTCTAAGCCGAACTTGAAGATGTCGCTTTGCGAGCGTTTCTATCGGTAAAACATCAGAGGTGCGTATTCGCAGAAACCCAGCCGGAAATCTAACGCCGGCCTTTATGAGCACTGGATCGCTTCCCCTAAGCTCCAATGCCGAGCGGGTGTTATCGCTATCCCAAAGGACTCTCTGAGGGAACTTTCCTGCGAGCGGTTTCCACACATGAAACTTGTTCTCAAGAGCGATATGAGCTAACGCGCTTAAGACTTGCCGATCACCTCGTTTTTCAGTTTTAATAAGATGCTTTATCTTTCCTATGGATACCAACCCGCCATGCACTACAATCCATGACGCAAGGAATCCTAGTAGTCGCCTGTCACCAAAATTTACAAGTTCTGTTGCGTGTAGAATTGTCCTTTCAATGTCTGCTCGGCGATTTGGCTTTACGCCGGAGACTTCTACTCCAATTCCGGCTAAATCTCTATAAATGTCGCCCATTTGTTATACCTAAAACTCTACTAAGCTCGCTCATCGACCTATCAACATGCTCGGGCCATTTTGGATTGCCATCTCTGGTTTTGAGCCACGGCGTGATCGCATCTATTTCCACTTTTGTGGGCGTCAGTGCTCTTAAATCATCTAGATCAATACCGCGTCTAAATATGCATAAAGCTTTGCTCTAAGCGTATCCTCACGGCCCAATGTGAGCAGTACTATGGCCTTGCCCTTAAAGGCCTTCTGTCGGCGCTCCTGCCAACCATCTGGAAGCTCTCCAAGCAGACTTGCTGGCCCGTTATTTAACCAGCCCTCATTGAGTCCTTGTGACTTAGCAAACTCCTTTGCGGCTTTCATTATCTCTTCTGTGAGATTTGGCTCCAGAACATCGCAGTCTTTGGTTGTTCGAGTCACAATCCCTAATAACTGGAGTGCTGCACCTCCCGTAATTGTCGCCTCTAGAAAAAGTCCCTTTGCCGAGAGAAAGGCGTCAAATTTTGGAATGATGGTCTCAAATCGATGCATGAGAGTATTGTATTATCCAATACACTTTGATGCAATAAGATTCCCGGCGATCCAGGATTTATCTATAATTTTAATATTTTAGGCGCTGAATATATTTCTACTTCACCTGTGAATCTGGAACTAACTTTAAACAAATGGATTTGATTCCTACTTTCATCCGAAAGTTAAATTCAATTGTAAGCGCACAGCTGCGACATTAGGGGCAACTTTTCTGCACCTCCAAATCCAGGTCCAGCTAATTACCTTACCGCGCCGCTTCTCAAATAGTCCGCTCTTCGGTTAAAGCGGTCTATAGGTACACCTGGCCAATTACGGCGCTCGCTAAGGAGCGCTGTAAATGAAGATAAATCGTTATTGGCTACTGCCCTAATAAGTATTTTTTTCGAAGTGGGTGTAAGATCACCGCGGTACCTTAGATCGATGAGTACGCTACGTATCCTCTCGTGCAACTCCGTATCGAAATACTTTCCGGATAAACCATGAGCTTTGATTAGCCGGCGCGTATCACTTTCAATCTGGTTGTAAGTTATCTCGAAGAGTCTGCGCTCCTGATCAGCCGAAAGTATAGGAAGAGGGTGACTGCGTATGAAGCTTGAAGCCCGTTCGCCGCTCAGCCCGGAGGCTCGCGATAATAACTCTGCCGAACTCCGGTCCAATCCGGCTGCAAGCAGTTCTCGCCTTATAGATGAGGGCGATCGGTGTTTCATGTCATAGCCCCGTCCGATGGTGACTCCGGAGGTTTGTGATGGGAGGTGAGCCTTTCTGCTGAAAAATCTGCTATCAGGATCGCTTGAACCCTCGGACGAGAACGTCAGCGCCCCTTTGAGCGGAGCAGCGGGAATCCCCCCTACGTCGTGCGAGATGGCCTTATAGGCTGATATCACTCCAGTAAGTACGATGACCGAACCGGCGGCCTGTAACGTGAACACTGCTTTCTCCTATTTCTCACATCCTTTTCGGAGATTTCGGGAGAAAGTTTCCTTGCAGCGTAAAATAGGCGGGAATTGAGGCCCGGAGAGGGCCGTATTTTAAGTTAAATTTGACTAAGGAGGGCTCCGCTTTTACGATAACCAATCGTACTAAGTCGTTAAAGTAGTAATGCAGTAACCATGCCCCGCGCAGAGAGAGCCGGCAAAAGCGCGCAATCAGCTTCGCCGCAAAACCACGCAACCACCACTTCTGGAGCGTTCGCTGAGAGAGAGCGAATACATTCCGTCCTTTCATCCGTTTTCGGCATCGACACGCCCCGTCCCGAACAGATAGAGGCGATGGAAGCGATCATAAAAGGCAAGGATCTGCTTTTGAATCAGCCGACAAGTTGGGGGAAGTCCATCTGTTATCAGCTGCCCGCGGTGCTGCTTCGCGAAAGCGGTGTCACCGTCGTTATCTCGCCGCTGGTTTCCCTCATGCACGATCAAACTGCCTCGCTCCGTAAAAAGGGCGTTGGTGTTGCATCGCTTGACTCCGGCAGAACAAAAAGCGAACAGGAGTTCGAATTATTACAACTCGATTCACCTGAACTATCACTTATCTATGTATCGCCGGAGCGTTTCTGTACCGAGGGATTTATGTCCAAAATGGCGAGCCGCAATGTGGCCCGCCTAGTGGTGGACGAAGCACACTGCGTGAGCGCCTGGGGGCATGATTTTAGGCCCGCATATCTCCCGTCGATAAGTTGCACGAGGGGAACTTTCCAATCAGCAGTGAAATTGTAGCGGCAAGACTCTCCCGCGAGCAAACAAAGCTGAACGTAATGAGCTATTACGCCACGTCGGTGAGAAGATCGGACTCGCCGCGCCAGGTAATCATCGATCATTTTATGGATAATTCGGTGATTGAGAAGGCCATTGAAGCGGGCACCTGTAGGGTTGAATCAGTGGTTGAGAACATCGAGAAAAAGGTGCTCAAATTGCTGGCAGACTCAGATTGGGACAGAACAAAACTTCAAGCATATTTGCGGGGCATGGGAGACAAGCTAAAGGACGAGAGCAGCAGCGCACACGGGATATTAGAGCATTTTAGCCCGAAAGAGGCGCAGTCCGAGGTGGAGGTGCTGGCAAACAGGGGGCTCATAAATATCATTAAGGTCGACGACAAGTCTATTGTTTATCTTACTACGCAAGGGGAGGAGGCTCTAAATGTGATGGGAGTTTCACCGTCGCCTATCACTACAATCGATGCCTTGAAGAAAAAAATTCACGGTCCACAGGCCAAGCTGATACTAAAAGCGGCACTTGACGAGTGGTATGAAACGCAGCGCCTTGCCGTAAGCAGCCCGCGAGGATGGTGGGACTCATTTGAGTTCTTTCGAAAAGAAAAATTTAATATTTTTGGACAAGATATAACCGGCCAGCAGCTTGTCGAGACATATTTTGCAAGAAGGTATTCAAGGCAGCGCGGCAAAAATCCCATTAAGACCCACTGCCGAGATTTCTTGAATCATGTATTCGATAATCGAATCAAGACGGAGATATAGTGGTTGAATACTAAAGGCGCTGGCTAAAACCCTTTCGGCAGAAGCGCTCTAGGCATCCGCTTAATAATCAGCTCTTGCCGTTTCCTGACACGGCTTGGCGCTTTTACAGGAGAGAACGTTGTGAGCGGAGCCGGAATGATGGCGGCGAGGAACGCAGCTTCCCGCTCGCTAATGGAGCGCACCGATCTGCCGAAATAATGGCGCGAGGCTTCTTCTACACCAAATATACCGGGGCCGAGCTCGATGATATTTAGGTAAAGCTCCAGGATCCGAGTCTTGCTTAAGTTTTTCTCTAGCCGCTTTGTTAGGATTGCCTCTTTAATCTTTCTAAATGGATCTCTTGAAAGTGAGAGGTAGAGATTTTTCGCGGTCTGCTGCGTAATCGTTGATGCGCCGCGCGGGAATGAGAGCTCGGTAACCATCTCCTTAAACACCGCCTCGACTTCATTGTAGTCAAAGCCGTCATGTCCGAAAAAGGCGATATCTTCGGCAACCAGCACAGCGCGGGTTAAACTCTTCGGAATCTCTCGGAAATCCACCCAGCTGTATTTAATAGAATAAGATCGGCCTTCCGCTCGCGCCGCATCTTGGCGTTCAATCATAATGGGAGTGAGTGATGGATTGCTTCTAAGATACTCCGCTCCGCTTGGGAGGGAGAGGTACACATAAAGACACCATCCCGATAGCAGTAAAGCCGCAAGTAGCATGAGCTTGCGCGCTTTTGTAGCCGTAACTGCTTTAAGAAAAGATCTTCTTTTTTTTGCGCTGCCGCTTTTACGCCCGCGTTTGGTTTTCTTTCGTTTGCCCACCGAAACTAGTTATATGACCAAGAAGCAGCGGTATACAAGTTACCGAGAGCCTCGGGGAGAGCACTGTTATAGAGCGGTGAGCTTTTTAATGATTGCGGCCCAATCCGCCTCAATTCCTAACCGCTGCTTATAATCGGATGGGATAGTGTCCGAAGGGCGGCATTCATTCAGCGCCTCTTTGAGCCCAGCGAGAGAGGTAACTTCTTGACTTAGCCCGGCGTCGTGAGAGGGGAGCCTTTCACTGGCAACGTTCCAAAGATTAACGCTTATCGCTATCTTCCCGAGCAGCAGCGCTTCAAGCAGCATCATGGACTTGGTGCCGATTACTATATCGCACGCTACAATAAGTTCATAAGGCGTAAATTCATCGCACAGTATATTCGCGTTTATATGACTCCAATCCGATCTTTTCTCTTTTGGATGGAGCTTCACTATAAAGAGTTCATCAGATAGGTTGCTCTCACGGAAGCCTTGAGCGGCGGCGTTGTAAAGGTCGAACTCATCGTATGTTACATCCTTGTGCTGCAAGCCCTGCGCTGACAGATACCTTTGAGGATCAGAGGCTAATACCACCACCACACTAAACTTCTGGTGGAAGTGGTCGGCGAGCTTTTGCCGCAAAATGTCTCTGTTGTTCACAAGGCTGGAGTAAAATGTGAAAACTTTCTCAAGATATGGGTGGCCGAAATGAAGCGCTTCCTTGCGCGCCAGGCCCTCGGCGTTAAGCAGTTCGGCAAGCTCTTTTGTGGGAGCTAGAATATAATCGGGGCGGTATACACCTGCCGCAGTTACAAACCTCTCTTTTGCTCTATACCATTGGTCAAGGATTGAGATCGTGGTTATCCCTTTTGTTGCGGCCGCTTCCCATATTAAGCGATCAGTGAAATCTTCCAGGTTGGTTGTTCCTGTGATCATACAGAATCGATCACCGCTATTTTTAAGTTGAGAGAGCCAGCTCTCTACCGCCTCGGCATCCGAGGGAGCAAGGTTTTTATCGCTTATTTGCCGGTTAAAATCTATAAATGCAATGTTCTCCCGGCCGAATAGATCGCGCGCATAATCTTTAGCATAAAGAGTGACTCCCGACGGAAGGGCAGGGAGTACTGCCGAGATCATATTGGCAGCTCCCGGATCTCGTGCGAATAGAATGATGCTCATTCACCCTTTGCCTTGTGGAGGTTCATATCTAAGTGGGCTGTCCGGCTATTATTTAAATACCACGCCGTATTCTATCAGATCGGAGTACTTCCCCTCTTTATAATATGCCTCTTTTCGTACTCCCTCCTGCTTCATCCCGAGCTTAAGCGCTAAGTTGCGCATCCCGGTGTTCTCGGCATGCGTGCCGCAAGAGATTCTTCTCAGGTTAAGCCTGTCTCGCCCGTATTCCATCAACAATTTTCCTGCCGTGTATCCGATATTTTTACCCCAATATTTCTTGTCGCCGATTAGGATGGAAAACTCAGCCGATCGGGCCACCCAGTTGATGTTCTGAAGAGCAACATTGCCGATATGGCGGTCGTTTTTCACAGCACGGATTGCAAAAGCCAGTTCGCTGCGGGAGCCTGCGGTTCTTTTGATGTAGGCCTCCATGTCGGCCATGGTCATGGGAAAGACGGCGTGCGAGTTATATCGGCAGATCTCTTGATCGTTAAACCATCCCAAATAGCTATCGCTTAAGTCGGAGAGCTCAAGGGGCTTTAGGTAAAATTGCTTATCAACTAAGAAGGGGTTTTTCATGCTCTAATACTTTAGATTATGAAATCAGGCATTTAGGTTCTAAAAGTTAGGTGGCCTTTGCAGCAATAATCATTAGATCGGAAAGCCCTAATTGGTCTATCTCATGTTGGAGCCCTTCGAAGTTTCTGGCGGCGCCCTCATCAGCTTCCGCCGAAAGCTCGCTTCCAATCTGAAAGAAAATCTCACGCGCATCCTGCCCGAAATACCAGGCATGGGTCGGACGGAATTTATGCAGATGCAGTAATGTGGCGAATGATGCGTCGGAAAAAACTTGGATATGCCCGTATGGAAACATGTAGCCCCGGATGCGGGATGGAAAGATCTTTTGCAGCGCGCAGGTAATAGAATTGTAGCGGGGAGTTTCGATTACGCTTAAAGAACGTTCGGAAGCGAAGCGGCGGCAGTTCTCTAATATTCTGCCCGGCTCCACTAGATGCTCTATTACATTAAAGCTGGTGACAAGGTCGAACTTTCGCCCGGTCTCGCTCAGCTCTTCAAAAGATCTATTAAGAGTGATTCCGAAACTCTTTTCGCACCACGCGCGGCTTGTTTCGTCTATCTCAACGCCCTCGGCAGCGAGCCCGAGATCGCTGCAGCTTTTCAAGAAGTGCCCGCTGCCTGCGCCGAGGTCCAGCACGGACTGCGGGTCTCTCCCGTAAACTTCCCGGTAGCACTCTATCGCCCAGAGAGCTTTTGGCCGGTATATCTCGCGGATGCGAAGATCTATCTCATCACAGGTAGTGTATATGGTGTTGCCGAGAGGGTTCTTGGAGTAATACTCACTTAACGCTTTCTCTGTCGGGCGCAGGTCAACATAGAGATGCCGGCATGAAGAGCACTCATAATAGGTCGAGCGCCAGATCTTTACCTCCGGTTTTGCCGCTGCAAAATCGGCCTTGCAAACAGGACATGAAGTAAAATGTTCAAAACTTCCCAGCTCGTCGAAAAACTCCCTTAAGGATTCACACTTGTCCAGCTCGCGGCGAAACGACCAATTTCTTTTTACTTCGCTAAGGTTGAGAGGCTTCCCGGCGGTTACCTTCACATCGTGCGAGATACCTTCCGGCTCAAGAGTCCATATCTCGGTCTGGCGCGCGGACCCGGCCATCGGGCTCTTCCTAATCCAGTTGAATCCTCTTTGTGCCTCAGCCGCCATGAAAATGATGCCTTCAATAAGATATACGATATTAGATTATTTGGATGTCCTGAAGGAGGCAAAAAGCCGCCCGTTTATATCGAAAATGCTTACGTGCTAAAGCTCTATTGATGAAAGAATTCCAGCGATTAATAATACTTAAGCATGACTTAAGAATCTCACTATCCGATAAACTCATCTAAAACAAGCTAACCAAAGGGATCAATAGCGATGATTATAGGCGGCCATAACACCGATGACGAGGTTTTAATTGTAGCTGAGATCGGGAACAATCATGAGGGAAACTTCGACCTGGCTCAGGAGCTGATCGGAATGGCGGCAGAATGTGGAGTTCATGCCGTTAAGTTCCAAACCTTCCGCACTGAGCAATATATCAGCAGAACTGAGGAGCAGCGCTTTCAAAGAACCAAATCTTTCGAGCTAATCTTTGAACAGTTTGCAAAGCTCGCTGATTACTCGAAGGAGAAAGGGGTTATTTTTTTCTCGACGCCGTTTGATCTTGAAAGCGCAAGATTTTTGGAGTCGATTCAATCTGTCTTCAAGATCTCATCGGGTGACAATAACTTCTATCCCCTTATAAAGCAGGTAGCTGAGTCGGGCAAAGCAATCATTATGTCGGGAGGCCTTGCCGACATAACGCAGCTACAATACGCCAAGGCTTTGATAGAACTAACTTGGCATCAGAAGGGCACCAAGCAGGAGTTGGCGCTGCTCCACTGCATCACAAGTTACCCGACCGCCCCGAACGAAGCCAACTTGGCAGCTATTACTCACTTCAAAGAGCATTTCAACTGCACAGTAGGGTATTCGGATCACACCCTTGGAATAGAAGCATGCGTTTTGGCGGCCGCGCTCGGCGCGCGTATCATTGAAAAGCATTTCACTCTTGATAAAAACTACTCCGAGTTTAGGGACCATAAACTTTCGGCCGAACCACAAGAGATGAAGCAGCTTGTAGAGAGAGTTAAGGAGGCGGGTGTTTACATCGGCAAAGCAGGCCGTACGGTGCAGCAGGGGGAGAAGTCCATCGCCACCTCGATGAGACGCGCCATCGCCGCTAAGCGCGACTTGGAGAAGGGGCACCGCATAGAGCTTGAGGATATCACCTGGGTCAGGCCGGCAAACGGCCTTGCGCCAGGGGAGGAACACTCCCTAGTAGGCAAAGTGCTGAATAGATCTGTGAACTGGGGAGAACCAATCACTCTTGAGATGGTACAAGATAGAGCGCCATGAGAGTTGCACTCCTCACCACTTCTCTTAGCTGCCGAATTTACTTTGCCGAGAAAGTTAACAACGTGCATCCTTTCGGGCTTGTTGTGGTGGAGGAGACGGCAGTAAAGCCGCCATTTGATACAGCTCATCCGTTCGAAACGGAGCAGGAAAGTTACGAGAACTCGCTGTTCTTTAAGGGCGGTCTCCCCACAATGGAGAATGTCGCAGCCACAGTCAGGGTAAGTAACATCAACGACGGTGAGAGCCTGGTGGCAATTCAGAACTATAAGCCCGAAGTTCTTATTCTCTTCGGAACAAGGAAAGCGAAGCCTAGCATCTTGCGGCTGTGCCCTGCCATCATTAATCTGCATCGCGGCGATCCTGAGCGGTACAGGGGCCTAGATTCGCATCTATGGCAGATATATCACCGCGACTTCTCGCCCTTTGTCACTACTATCCATCGAGTGAATGATATTCTTGATGATGGAGAGATAATCTTGCAGGACTCCTTTTCGATAACTAAGGATCTCGCTATCCATAAGCTTCGCAGCCGCTATGTACAGAGTGCTGTCCAATTAACGGTTTCATCTCTCGATATGTTCTCGCGACACGGGGATTTTATCTCGCGCCCTCAGTGCAAAGCGGGACGGTATTATTCCTTTATGCCGGCAGCGATTAAGGAAACTTGCGCCACTAACTATAGCCGCTACATTGAGTCTTTATGATAAATGAAGCTTATGAACCTTCAAGCGAAGGGCTGATAATATATCTGTTCCATGGCGTTCTAGATACTCCAAGCAAAGGTGTTACTAATGCCATCAGAAAACACATAGAGAAGGAATACTTTGAAGCCGTTCTGAAAAACGCTTTGCAGAGTGGGACACCGCTTTCGATGGATGAGGTTCTGCAAATAAAGCAAGAGCGAAGGAGATATCCGCCGCGCTCGTTCGCCGTTACTTTTGATGATGGATTTGAAAATAACTATTCCGTTGCGGCTCCAATACTAGAGGAGCTTAATATCCCGGCAACGTTTTATGTGACAACCGATTATGTCGACCGCAACTTAATGTCATGGATTGATAGAATAGAGTATTGCCTTGAGACCGCTACAGAGGGGCGTGTGACGCTTCCGTGGGAAAGCAACGCGCGCCGTTTCAAAGGCGATAGTGAAAAGCTGGAGATTCTAAATGAGATTCGGCTGCGGGTAAAATCAGATGCTTCGATAGAAGTGACTACCCTAGTATCGCAGATCTTTCACCAGTGCGGAGTTCCCGTGGTGTCTCAGCTCTCCGATCAGCTAAATAAGAAGATGAGCTGGGAGCAGGTAAGGAGGCTGCACGGCGAGAAGCTTTTCACCATTGGAGGGCATAGCCACAGCCATCCGATACTTGCGTTTCTATCCGGGCCGCGGCTGCGTGAGGAGATTGAAACTAGCATTCGTCTTCTGAAGGAAAGGGCCGGTATTGAATCACGCCACTACGCTTACCCTGAAGGTAAGGCTCACCACTATAACGAGAGCGTTATTGCGGTATTGAAAGAGCACGGAATCATCTGCTGCCCTTCTGCAATAGAGGGAATAAATAGCGGAGAAGAGGACCTTTTCGATCTCAAGCGAACAATGGTCGTATAGGCCTCAGTAAAAAGCCGTTTCAGGAGAGCCTATCTCCGAATTGCTGAGACTGACCCTTGAACCTTGGCGATCCTTTATCAAAGAGCTCATCATCTAATAATACTGAGCACTTCCTGCCACACGGGAAGCGGATTCGAGTAGCACTGCAGATGCATAACTTAAAGAACGAAGCGCCCTACGATCGCTCTAGGCCAATCTTATTCTTTTCACCCGAAGCTGGGGTCGAGCCGCACTATAAGGCTCAGGTTCTACTTGCAAGGACGTTAAAGGAGCGCGGGTACAATACAATATTTGCCCGCTGTTTCGGGGTGCTGCCAAGATGCCCGGTCTATGACATGCACCTTCTTCCGGATTACTCTCTCGAGCTAACCTCGAATCCGGCGGTGTGCGGCTCATGCGTTAACTGTTCTCAGGCCCATCTGTCGGAGGCAGGTATCGAAGCAGTAGACATGCGGCATTTTATGGACAATGAGCTGCTGGAACATGTCTCTGAGGTTATTAGAAAAGCTCCTCAGGATCTCACCGAACTGCACTATGACGAGATCTCATTCGGTAAACTCGCTTCCATAGATTTCGTATTAGCCACCAAGCAGGCTCCTAAAGCTGCACTGGACGAACGCCACAGACTTATCTGGCTTAGTTACATTAAGAGCGCACTACTGAGTTACATAGTCACCCGGCGGATATGCAAACACCTCAACATCGGCCGCGTGACCTACTTTAATGACTACGCGATAATGCTCGCTTGCAGGAAGGCGGCCGAGCGGGAAGGGGTGCCCGCCTATTACGTTTCCATGGCGTCGCACTGCGTAGTCGACAAAAGGCGGCTGGTGGTAGTGCCCGAACCGATCCGCTTCGTGCAGGACCGACAGCTAAGCGAATGGAGATCATGGCAGGACCTTTCACTCTCTCCGCCGCAGATAAGAGTGGTGGGAGAGGATATCCTAACGCGCGTTGGCCGCGGAGGGAGCCATGTGTATTCACCCCCTAAAACTTTCACTGCAAGCTCAGATGCGAGCAGCCTGAATGGAAAAAAGCTTCTAGTTGCCTTCACAAGCAGCATCGATGAGTACGTGGCGGCGCGCATGACAATAGAGGGTCTGGGAAAAGAAGCGCAGTTCATAAGTACATTCGGCGAAGAGGAATCAGTTCAGATAAGCTGGCTTCGCGCGCTAACCGAGTGGGTAGAAAAAAGAAGCGACTACTTTCTTATTGTCAGAGTTCATCCGCGCGAGGGGAAGAATAAGCGCGAGGGGCTTGTGTCTGATCATTACCTGCGCCTGCGGGAGCTCTTTGACCATCCCTTTAGCAATGTGCATTTCGTGTGGCCTGAGGACGCGGTCTCAAGTTATGACCTTGTCGAGATTGCCGACCTTGTACTCTCGTCGTACAGCACATTAGCGCTTGAGGCGGCGCGCCTCGGTGTGCCGGTTCTTGCTTGCCATAAAGGGGTGACAGTGGCGGGCGAGAGCTTTGTCGAATGGGCAGCCACGCCTGCGGAGTACTTTAGTAAGCTAGAAGCGATGGCGCAGCCGGCTGAGGTTGGAGAGAGGATGCTGCACGCCTTCCGATTTTATCACATGAGCAGGCTTTCCCAGGCAGTTGATCTTAGCGATATCATTCCCTCGTACAACTATGATGGACCGCTTTCGAAACGCTCCCCGGCGGAGGCGGCCACGCTTGAACATATTGTAATCGGCGCGGACCACCCTGTTAACATCAATATGGCGCGCCTTCAGTCGCAGCAAGGCGGGAAGGCAGGAGTAGTTGAGCTGCTTGCATTCAAAAGGGAAGTTAGAAGACTGCTCCATTTCTTTCTCACCGGAGAGGACCTTGACCACGGAGATTTTACTTTAGCTCTCGTTAGCGGAGCCGGATCGATTGATATCGCAAATGCAACTGCAGAAGAGATGGAGATTGCACCCACTTCGCCGCACTTTATTCATGTTAAGGGTGGAGAGGTTGCTTATCACTTCGCGGGCCGGCGTGTTTCAAAATATTCTCCCATGCTCGCCCGTCTTGCTGCGGTGGGAGCTCAGCTACGGATAAACTGCAATGAGTAACGAAAAACCGAGAATAGTAGCAACTATCGAGTGCCGCATGGCCTCGACCCGGCTGCCGGGAAAAGTGCTAAAAGAGATAGGCGGCAAAAGCGTACTTGAAATACTGGTCGAGCGGGTAAAACGTGTTTCCAAGATCGACCAGGTTGTGCTGGCGACTACAGTCAACCCTTTGGACGGCGAGATTGAAAAGCTGGGGCATCGCCTTGGGATAGGGGTGTATAGAGGATCCGAGGAGGATGTGCTTAAAAGAGTGTTGGAGGCTGCGGAGCACTTCGATGCAACGCACATCGCCGAGCTTACGGGCGATAATCCGCTTGTAGATCCGGAGATTATCGCTCAGGCGATCGATACCTTTCTTTGCAACAAAGTAGAGTACCTTCACTCACGTCACGTGCCCGGCTACCCGATAGGGATGGACGTTCAGGTTTTCCGGGTCCCGGCGCTCAGAAAAGCGGACCAGGAGGGGACCCTTCCTGAAGATAGGGAGCATGTAAGCTGGTACTTTAGACGCAATCCGGAGCTTTTCCCCGCCATTTATCTCCAGCCCCCTCCGGCGTTGAAATGGGAAGAGCTGCGCTTAACGCTCGACGAAAATGCCGACTTCGAAGTCATCTCTGCGGTTTACTCGGCGCTCTATCCTAAAAAGCCGGATTTCAATTGCAGCGATATCATCTCATTTTGCAGGGCCCATCCGCATATAGCTGAGCTCAATCGTAAGGTTAAACAGAAAGCGATCTCAAATGTGTAAGGCTTCTAATACCGGGTCGAAGGGGGCGGGTCAGTGAGCACCGGCGATAAACTAACCTGCGCTGTTGTAGGGCTTGGCCGCATCGGCCTTGGATATGATCTTGCGGCAAGTGAGAGCGAGGTATTCAGCCACACCAAAGCGTTTATGACCCATCCTGGTTACGAGCTTTTGGCGGGGGCCGACCCAAGCGCAGAGCGCCGCTCCGAATTTGAAGCATTTTCAAGGAAGCCGGCATATCAAAACCTAACTGATCTTTTATCCAATTGCCTTCCGGACGTGATTGCAATTGCAGTTCCAACCGAGCTGCACCTGCCTGCAGTGCGTGATGCGGCAAAAGATGGAGTCAAACTTCTCTTGCTTGAAAAGCCTATCGCCCTGAACACCGAAGAGGCCTCATCCATTGCACGGATAGCCGGAGAAAAAGGAATTAAATTATTTGTAAACTACATGAGGCGGTGCGACCCCGGGCTAAGGGAGCTAACTACCGATATTAAGCGCGGCTTTCTGGGCCGCCCGGTCGCCGGGCGGCTGATATACTGCAAAGGACTCTTCAACAACGCCTCACATTTTTTAAGTCTCTGCATAGATTGGTTCGGTATGCCGCACTCATTGCAGGCAGCAGCCCCGAAGCGCGCCAGCTGGAGCCATAACGATCTTGATATAGAGTTTACTCTTGATTATGGAGAGTTCACCTTTAGCGCCCAGGTGGCGCGCGATGATTGCTATGGAATAGGTGAGATAGATCTATTTTTTGAAAACGGGCGGGTTCAGCTTCTTGATTTCGGCGAACGGATTGAGTGCTTTGAGGTGCGGGATGGCAAGCGCAATGTGCGCAGGCTGTTCCCGTCAGGTTACAAAACACAGCCGCAGATGTCCCGCTATCAGTACAACGTTGCCGAGCACATTTGGTCTTGGCTAAACGGGCGGGAGGTTGATATCGATAGTTTTAGGAATGCGGAGCTGACGTTGGAGTTGTGCCAGCGTCTTGCGCAGAAGGCAATGGAGTGAATATGAAACTTGCAATTAACGGCGGCGCTCCCGTCAGAAAAGATCCTTTTCCTCCCTACCGCGTAATCGGGCAGGAGGAGAAAGATGGAGCAATGCGGGTGCTGGATTCTGGACGGTTATCAGGGTTTTTAGGCGCGTGGCACGAGTACTTTTATGGTGGGCCGGAAGTAAGGGGGCTTGAAGAGGAGTGGGCCAAATATTTTTCGGTTAAGCACGCTATCACGGTGAACTCAGCCACCTCGGGCCTTTTTGCGGCTATTGGCGCAATCGGCATCGAACCGGGGGACGAGGTGATAGTGACTCCATACTCTATGTCGGCGTCTGCTGTTGCTCCCCTCGTTTATGGCGCCATTCCGGTGTTTGCCGATATCGAGCCGGACCACTTCTGTCTGGACGTGGAATCTATCAAGAGGTGCATCACCTCCCGCACTAAAGCGATAATAATAGTCGACCTTTTTGGGCTCCCTTATGATGCCGAAGCGGTGCGAGCCGTGGCGAAGGAGCACGGCCTAAAAATTATCGAGGATGCCGCACAAGCTCCGTATGCTTCATACAAAGGAAAATTCGCCGGCACGCTTGGCGATATCGGAATTTTCTCTCTTAACTACCATAAGCACATCCATTGCGGAGAGGGGGGAGTAATCGTTACCGATGATGATGAGCTGGCCGAGAGGTTGCAGCTCATTCGCAATCACGCCGAATCGGTAGTAGTGGGGAAGGGGGTAGAGAATATCAGCAACATGCTGGGGTTTAACTACCGCATGACCGAGCTTGAGGCAGCCGTAGCGCGCGCTCAGCTTAAAAAGCTCGCTCCGCTGGCTAAGGAGAGGCAAGCCAATGCCGCCTACCTTACAGAGAAGCTAAAGGATCTCCCATGCCTTACTCCTCCGAAGGTAAGGACCGGATGCGAGCATGTGTATTATCTGCATGCAATAAGATACGACAAAGAGAGAGCGGGGGTTCCAAGAGATAAGTTTATAGAGGCGCTAAAGGCTGAGCTTCCGGCTATCCAGGGTAAGGAGAAGGAGGGCCACATTCGGGGCTCTTATGTGAAGCCTATCTACCTTCAGCCGATGTTCCAAAAGCGAATTGCCATGGGCTCAGGCGGCTTTCCCTGGAGCGCCTTTCCTGCCTCCAATCCTAGTTACCAGCCCGGAACGGCTCCGGTTTGCGAAAAGATGTTTTTTGAAGAGCTTATTATTCACGAACATTTTACTCCGCCTTTTTCAAGGCAAGACCTCGACGATGTGGTCGCGGCGTTCTACAAAGTGTGGGAGTGCAGGGGTGAGCTGGCGTAGTTGAATTAGCTCTCTCTATCGATGCGCAGTCTTATCTCTCCTTGGGGACCGAAGATATCCGCGCCGTACTTTCGCGAAAGGAAAAGCTCCATGCTGTCGTAGTCGGCGACTCCTTTTAGAATGGAGACCTTGAATTTAGCGACTCCTGCTAACACCTCGGTTACATCCTCACGAGAGTAATAGGTTCTTATAGGAGCCAGCATATCTAGAACCGAGTAGACCGCCCCTTCGCGCAACCCGAGCTGCAGTAGGAAGCTCCTGATCTCTGCCGGCGGAATATCCGCAAGCCATGCTTTCACCCAATCATAGATCTCCCAGAAGATACCGCCCTTGCCGTATAGGTAGAGCCAGAACACGCCGCCTTTTTTCGTTACGCGGAGATGCTCTCTTAATCCGCGATGCTGCTCGATGGTATGGTGCAGTACGCCGTTTGACACTACAAAGTCGAAGTATTGATCAGGCCAGCGGGTAAGATCAGTAACGTCACCATTTATAAACTCTGCATTTGCAACCTTGAGGCGCTTGGCCATCTCTCTTGCAAATTCAAGCGAGCGCTCACCCATATCCAAGCCGATAGATACCTCCGCTCCGAGCTGCGCCATGGCGATAGCGAATCTTCCCGTTCCGCATCCGCCATCGAAGCACCGCTTTCCCTTGAGATAATTAGCATCGAAACCGTTAGCGAGAAGCCTATCAATGATCAGCTTTACCGAGTGCTCGTAGGTGTCAAGACTGTAAACCGTCCAGGCATTCTCATATAGGTCGATAAGCCGTTCCACCCGGTTCGGCTCTCCGCCTGAGTCGGAAGCGGGCGGGTCAATAAGGGTGTGCAAGTTGCCTAACTCGAGAAGAAGTCCTTTTACATGTTGCATGCATGCTATAAGCCGGGGATAAGGGTTCTCATCCGGCGCTCTTGCAACCTGCTGCAGATGAGAATGAATGCAGATGGCGCCCATGAGCTTTGCGCTGCGAGTGATGGGAAGGTTCTCGAGCTCTATACCTTTAAGCTCGTTAAATGCGGTGGTCAGTTGTTCCCGGGTCATGAGCTGCGTTTCCTCTTAATTGGATTCTCATTTTTCATAGGCTATTCATTATTTCTTGATTAGCATTCGGCTAGTGAGTGGGCAATCAGATTGCAAGGTTAGGTCCCATTTACTGATAACCCGCTTTCACATTACAAAACTTGCTTTGACTCAAATAAGCTATGCGAATACCATTGTTCTAGAGTATTGAAGAGATCCAATGAAACGCCACCTTCTCATTCTGCTGGTCCTTTTTGCATCTTTTTCTACCTTCTATATGCAGCCGGCGGCCATAGCAGATGATTATCCCTGGTGCGAAGGGGAGGATCCTGATAATCCCCCTAGGCCTCCTGACCCTCCGGCGCCGATGCCTTCCGAGCCGGATGAGGAACCGCAAGAGCCAACCCCCAGCGATCCAACTCCCCAAGCTCCTCCATCGGAGCCGCCAGACGAACCGGATGGTGAACCTCCGGCCGAGAGCACGCCACCCGGCGGCGGATCATCAACGCCGATGCCAACTCCTTTTGAACCTGAACCGAGTCCCCCTCCAGAGGTGACGCCGGAAGAGACTCCTGAAGTACCGATGCCGCCGCCACTTGCTCCGAAGTGCGGCTGCGACCCGGCGGAACTAGACTGCGAACCTACAACGAGGCGTTGTAAAACTATTGAGACTCATTATCGCGCTCCTTACTGTTATGAATTTGAAGCTAAGTGTCATTTCACCACGCGCGCCGTAACTGTAAGGGCAGGTGAGGACTGCGGGCCATATCCATGTGATAAGGGAAATTTTACTTATAGTAAGCAAGGAACAGGGTGCGGCGGTTGCTATGTTTGGTGGTTAACCGGGGATGGACCCCCACATACATGGACAGCTAAAAAGACCTTAAAATGTTTTTTGACCCCGCAGGATGCTGAATACATCTACACACCATGCGAAGAAGATCCGGAGAAGCAAGTTATTGGCCACGACGGCGGATACTTTGAACCTGGTGAGCAGTGCAAGGTGGCCGAGGGTCTTTGCGAGTTTGCAAGCTGCTTCTTTGTTAAGACCCATGACGCCGAAAACAATTGCGCGCCGCTTCCTGATCCGGTTAATACAGGGAGGCCGGGACTGTCACATTGCAAATGGGGGGCCGCGCCTCCAGGGCTCAGGCCCCGCTTCTATGACTCGCCGTTTCTTAATTTCACTCCGCGCGATCCCTCTTTCTCGACCTACGACGCCTCAAAGCAGCTAAGATTTTCTAGCCAAACAGCGCAGGATAGCTGGTACGTTTTTCCGCCCCTTCCATCCGGACTTTCGATCTCTAAGGAGAGTGGGGTGGTAAGCGGCAGCGCTCGGCAGGCATCCAATAATCTTCACACAGTAATAGCAAGCGACGGAGAGGGTGGCGTAGAGACTACATCGCTAAATGTTGAAGTCTTCTCGAGCCATAGCGGCGAGCTTCACAGCCTGCAAAATCATGAGCTGCAGAGCCCTTCGACTCTAACTCTTCAGGGAAGAAGTGTATACGTAGTAAGCCGCTCAACTAATTCACTGAAGGTCTTTTGGCGTGGCAGCAGCGAAACACTTTCGGAGGTGCAGTCGTATAACAGCAGCACGATACCACTTCTCAGCAGCCCAGCCGATCTTCAAGTGTCCCCTGACGGAGCATATCTCTACGTCTTATCTCCGGGCAGCGATTCCGTACTTGTTTTTACAAGGAGAGATGACGGTACCTTGCAAGAGGGGCAGCATTTCAATACCGCTGCTTGGGGTATTACCTCGCCTTCAGTAATGCATGTGGGAAGCCGGCATATTTTTCTAAGCAGCGGCCTTTATAAGATCGCTGTTCTCACCCGCAGCGAGTCGGGGGGCCAAGTGGCTTTTAGTCATATGGTGACGACAGGGGCTCCCGGAATCCCGGCGCTGCGGCTTATCGGGGACCTACTGCTATCTCCGGACGAACGGACGCTTTTTGTCGCCTCCCGCCTAGATAGTAGGGTGGCGGCTTTCTCATACAATAAAGAGAGCGGGGCGCTAACCTACCTTAATTCGCTTAAGAACGGCTTGGAGGGAGTTTCTGGACTGGCAGGGGTAAAGTCGCTGGCGGTGACAAAAGACGGAAGCAAGCTTTATGCCCTTGGCAATTCCTCCCTTGCTACACTTTCTCTTCGCCCCTCAGATGAAGCACTCTATTTCTTAGGAGCCGTGGTGAACGGCGAAGGATTGAGCGCTGCTTCCTCTTTAGGAATTGCTTCTGATGGAGCATATATCTACGTTGGCGCGCAGGATGGAATCTCTTGGTTTGAAAGAGATCTGAGCACTGGACTTCCCACTTATAAAGGCGCAATAACGGGGATCTCTTCTCCGCTGGGGCTTGCAATCTCTCCGGCGCGAGTTTATGCGATCACAAATGCGGCGCTTACCGTTGCCTTAAGGAGAGAAGCGGAGCTCAAGGTCGTTCGGAGCGAGGTTTATCCGCAGCTTCCAGAAGAGAGCTCGACAGGAGACCTATATAAGGTTGGGCTGGTATTTAATAGACCGATTAAGGCGGGAGGAAATATTGCCGCTACGGTACGCTCTGATGGGATCTCCATCGACTCAATCAAATGTGAAATGAGCGAAACTTCACCGCCGATACCAGGGATAAGGGAGGAGGAAAGAACGCGGGTCCTATATTGCGATTTTGCAGGTGCAGGCTCTCCTCTAAACTTAAGAACCGCAGAACTTACCCTCATCACTGTGGAAGGAAAGGTCGGCAGCAGAACCGGAGGACTCTGGCTGGCGGCGCCGGAGTTGCGAATACCTTTATTCCCTGTAGCGGCTGCCACGCCCACGCCATCGGTTGTCGGTACGGCTTCGCCTCCTCTTACCGGCACGATTTCAATTACGCCCGTTTCAACTCTTGCGCCATCTGCTAGTGCGACCGTGAAGCCATCCGCGACAGTGTATTCTGTAACTCCGATCGCGACTAGCGCCGCGACACCTAGCGAGTTCTGAAGCAGTAGCTGATCACCACTATTTTGGGTCACGAGTTACTGTTGCGGCGTTCCGCCCGGTACTAATTCGATATGAGCACTTTTGAATAAAATATAAGCGGTGGGCGCTCTAGGTGGTCCGCACTGTTCAAGCTTGCGACGATCTTTACTTGCAGCGCCCGAGCTCTAGCTCGGCTTGATCGATTGTCGAGAAGCTCTGCCGACGTGGACGTCCTTCGGCAAGCTCAGGATAAATCGGCGCTCCAGCAGGAGGCGCTCCGGGTTGGCTGACCTACTCCTCACTCCTTACATCAATCGGTCTAATAAGCGGCGAGTTTCTATTGGGAAGCGCCGTTGCCGGTTTGCCCCAAGTAACCAAACAGAGATTCTCCTGCGCCCTTGTGATCGCCACGTAAAGAAGGTTCGATGAGATAGGATCGTCTTTTGGATAGTTCTTCTCCGAGGGGTTCCACACAAGAACGTTATAGAACTCAAGGCCCTTAACCTGCTTAATATCTGAAACAATAATCCCTGCATCGAACGAGAAATCTCCGTGCCCGGCAACCCTTACCATCTCGCCGAAGGTTGGGCGCAGCATGCTGGCAGCAAACTTCGCGTCTGCTTCGGTGCGGCAGAGTACGGCGGTGAGCATTGACGGAAAGCGCTCGAGCGCGGTGGAGAGCCACTGTATTACAGATCTAATTCCAAGCTGCTCCTTCTGCGCATGAAACCAGATCGGCACGCGCCCTTGGCGCCCGGTTCCTACCGTGCTGCGGCGCTGCACGTAGTCGGCCAGCTTCATTATCTGAAGAGTGGAGCGGTGGCTTACCGTAAGGCTGAAATATTGCGCCACGCTCTCTTTCTCGTCCCAGAAACGCCGCAGCCTGTCCCACCCCGGGAAGGTGCTGTGCACGTCAATGCGCTGAGAAACATCTCCTACGATTGTAACGTCGCTCGGGTTTTTGACAGCAGGAAGGATGGCGGCAAGTTCTGTGGCGCTAAGATCCTGTACCTCGTCCACCACGATATGCTGGTAGTGTCCGAAGCGGCCATCAGGGAGTGACAGCCCGCCGCTTATAAGCTGGGAGGCCCTAATGATTAGCGCCTCGTCGGCGGGATCGAGCGCCATCTCGCTTTGATTCTGAAGCGAACGCGCGCGCGCGGCTTCTACTAGGGACCTATCGATTAATTTGGTCTCGTCATTTCTGATAAGCTCTGCCGGATCGTCAAGCAGTTTGCATACCAAATCTCCAAGTCCAAGTTTATCGCGCTTGAATCTCTCATCTAGAGTGTTCAAGATCGCCATCGATCTTTTAAGCCGGTCGATACTCGTCGGAGTGGGGGAGGCAGGGCGTCTTATGGCGCCGTTTTCATCTATGTACTGCGGCAAAATTCTTTTTATATTTTCAAGCGACCACTCCGAGAACGTTTTGACCCTTACCTCTTCAAGTCCAAGCTGCGGCAGGGTGTTGATGATGTACTGCTTCAATGAATTGGTGAGCACTATCACTATGCACTGCGCCGCATCGAGTCCGGCATTATCGGGGTCTAGGAGCCAGGCAAGGCGGTGCAATGCCACGGTGGTTTTGCCCGAGCCCGCCACACCCTGAATAAGGACGGCGCTTTTGGCTTCGCTTGTGATGCTTTGGAACTGTTCGGCAGTAATAAGGGCGAGCACCTCAGGCATGCGGCCTGCCGAGGACGGCTCAAGCACGGGGGAGAGGCCGCCTATCTTGGCCCAATCATCGCCCCGTTTCTCAAAGGTGCCGAGACGGCAAGAGATCCGTTTAAGCGCAGAGTTTTCAATTTCGAATGTGTTACGAAGAGTGACCTTGCCGTTTCTCTCTACCCCCTGGATCTCCTCCGAGTATTCTTCGCCCTCTTTGTATTCATAGAATAGCTTGGAGATGGGGGCTTTTCGCCAATCAATTATGCGGCAGTCGGGGTTGGCGCTGAATCCGATTTTATATTCAATTTGACGGGTGGAACCATTGGCGGCATTCTCTTCGAGTAGAATGCGTCCGAAGTAGGGACGTTTGATCTGCTTTTCTAGCGCCTTCAATGTTTGCCGGTTGCGCTGCTCCAATGCATGAGAAACAGCTTCATCTGAGGCCAGCATAGCCTTGTCCTCGTCTCTCCGGGCTGCGACAATCTTGGATGTAAGCTCGCGGGCGCGCTTACTCTCGATAGCTGAACGTTCGAAGTAGTGCTCGCGCTGTTCTTTCAGCGAGGTTACAACCTCTCCTAGGATTTCGGCTTCTTGCTTTATAAGAGCCCGTGCTGCTTCAGAAATTTCCTCACTCATGGCATCACGTCTTATATAGGCATTTAAAGAGCCGCGCAAGTTAGAACGGCGTATCAATTTAATAAGAGTGGTTCCCCATCAAGGCGCAGAGGCGGGGACGCTCTTCGAAACACTCGGCCACTTGTCCGGGCAACAGGTATGAGTAGTTCGTTCATTTTGCAGAGCACACTATATTGCTTGAGGGGAAATGTTCGTACTATTTTGAAGGCGGTATGAATCAAGCTTATCTTGAAAACAGTAAAAAGCTATTAGAGCTTTTGAATCGCAAACTTAGCAGCGAGCTTTTGTATTCTGCAATCGAGCTCGGCGACGTAGTCGTGCAGATTGCTCCGGAGAAGGCGTTCGATTTCCTTAAAATTCTAAGGATGGACACTGAGTTTAAGTTCGATTTTTTTGTGAGTGTCACGGCGGTCGACTGGCTTGATGCCAGGGAGCACCGATACGAGGTGGTTTATCATCTGCTCAGCCTTCCGAACCTCTATCGTTTGCGGGTAAAGGTTGAGCTTCCTGAGGAAGCCCCGGAGATCGACAGCGTAGTAAGTCTCTGGCCCGGCGCCAATTTCATGGAACGTGAGGCGTGGGATATGGTGGGGATCAAATTCCGCAATCATCCGGACCTGCGGCGGATCTTGATGTACGAAGAGTTTAAAGGCCATCCGCTTCGTAAAGATTATCCAGTGCAGGGGAAGCAGCCCCGTATTCCGCTTATACATCCTGAGGTGCACAACACTGCTCGCGATATGATTAGGCCGGAATTGGTTCAGATAAGAAAGCAGAGGCAAGCAAAGGGAGCTGAGACATCAAAAAGTCAATAATTTAGTGTGCTATGAGTGATCTATTGAATGTGGACTACGGGGTTGGAGGTGTAACCACAACCATGCGATCGCGCCCATTGGGCGATGATCTCCATTCCGAGACGATGATCTTAAATTTGGGCCCCGCTCATCCGGCTACGCACGGGACCGTGCGGCTGGTGGTGGAGCTTTCAGGTGAGAAGATCATCGACGCCGACGTTGAAGTGGGCTACCTGCATCGCGGATTCGAGAAGATGAGCGAGGTGGTGGATTACAACCAGGTGATGCCATACACCGACCGCCTTAATTACGTTTCGCCGCTTATTAACAATTTCGGCTGGTGTATGACGGTCGAAAAGCTTATCGGCGTCGAGGTGCCGAAAAGATGCCAGTATATCCGGGTGCTCCTTTCGGAGATTTCTAGAATCACAGATCACCTAACCTGTCTCGGTGCTTCGGCCATGGAGCTCGGGGCATTCACAGTGATGCTTTATATGATGCAGGCCCGAGAGTACCTCTGGGAGCTGATAGAGGAGGTGACCGGCGCAAGGCTTACCATATCTTATGGCCGTGTCGGGGGACTGCGCGCCGATCTCACCGATGGGTTTGGAGAGAAGGTACTAAAGGCTTTTAAGGGAGTAAAAGATCACCTTGATAACTGCGACAGGCTTCTAAGCCGGAACCGCATCTTTATGGACCGTATGTGTGATGTAGCTCCGGTGACCGGTGAGGAAGCGATAGCCTATAGTCTTAGTGGACCGCTGCTGCGGGCGAGCGGCGTCAACTATGACGTGCGCAAGGCCTTCCCATATTCATCTTATGAGGATTTTGAGTTTCAGGTTCCGCTCGGCACGAAGGGCGACAACTATGACCGCTTCCAGGTGCGTCTCCTTGAGATTGAACAGTCAATGAAGATCTGCGAGCAGGCCATAAAGAACATGCCTGAGGGCCCAATCAACTTGGACGATCCTCACATTGTGCTCGCCCCCAAGGATGAGGTTTACGGTTCTATAGACGGCATGATTAACCACTTCGAACTTGTAATTAAAGGTGTCGAGCCGCCCAAGGGAGATGTCTATCTTCCTGTCGAAGGAGGGAACGGGGAGTTAGGGTACTATACTGTCTCCGATGGCAGCGGGAGACCGTACCGGGTGCATGTCCGGGCGCCCTCATTTATTCACATGGGGATAATGCGAAAGATGCTTATGGGAGCCAACATCGCCGACGTGGTTCCGATATTTGGAATGATCAATATGATCGGCGGCGAGTGTGATCGTTAAGGATTACGGTTAGAATAAAAAAGGGGCGATGGCTATCAAATTGTCGGAAGCAGCCGAAAAGCGGGTCGAAGAGCTGAAAGCAAAATATCCTGATTCTCGCTCTGCGGTGATGCCGGCGCTTTATATAGCGCAAGAAGAGCTAGGCTACGTAAACGGTGATGCCATCAATTGGGTGGCCGAGAAGATCGGTATGGCGCCTGTGCACGTGATGGAAGTAGCGACCTTCTATACGATGTACTACAAAAAGCCGGTCGGAAAATACCACTTTCAGGTGTGCCGCACCCTGTCATGCGCTTTGAGGGGCGCGCGCGAGATCACCGAGCATCTTCACAAGCGGTTCAATCTTCTGCCGGGCGAGGTGAGCGCCGACGGCAAGTGGAGCTATGAAGAGGTCGAGTGCCTCGGTTCCTGCGGGACGGCGCCAATGTGCGAGGTGAACGACATATTTTTTGAGAATCTTACGCCCGAAAAATTAGAAGCGATAATAGAGCGTATCGACAAAGAGAATCCTGATTTAAGGTTCTCTTCAGTCAAGGATAAGCTAGGCGAAGGGCTAAAGGGGCAGACAAAGTCCGAGATTATCTGAAGGAAAAGGTTGTGGGAGAGCATAGAAAGATCCTTCTTGCGAATATCGACAAAGAAGATCAGCACACTTTGAGCGGCTACGAGTCGCGCGGCGGATATAAAAGTATCCGTAAAGCGCTAGGCATGGATCCGCTGGCAGTAGTTGATGAGGTGAAAAAATCAGGGCTGCGCGGGCGCGGCGGGGCAGGCTTTCCGACAGGCACAAAGTGGAGCTTTGTGCCTAGGAACGGCGCAAAGCCCGTATATATAGTAAACAACGCTGACGAGAGTGAGCCGGGAACCTTTAAGGACCGGCTTCTGATGGAGCGCGATCCGCACCAATGCATCGAGGGAATGCTAATCTGCGCATGGGCGGTGCAGAGCAACTGGTCGTGTATCTATATCAGAGGAGAATACGGCTACCCCTATGATAGGCTGAATCAAGCTATCAAAGAGTGCTACGCAAAAGGGTATCTTGGAGACAATATCTTCGGCTCCGGTTTCAAGCATGACATCGTAGTGCATCGAGGCGCAGGAGCTTACATCTGCGGCGAAGAGACAGCTCTCCTTGAGTCCTTAGAGGGTGCAAAAGGCCAGCCGCGGCTTAAGCCACCTTTCTATCCAGCAGCTATCGGCCTTTACGACTGCCCGACAGTAGTGAACAACGTCGAGACGCTCGCCGCCTGCGTGTGGATTATGGAGCACGGCGGGGAAGCGTACGCAGCAATAGGCACGCCGAAATCAACCGGCACGAAGTTAATAAGCGCATCGGGGCATATAAATAAGCCCGGAGTGTATGAAGTTGAGATGGGATATCCGGTTCTCCGTTTTATCGAGGAGGAGTGCGGCGGTATCTGGAAAGGACGCAAACTCAAGGCGATTATGCCGGGGGGTTCATCTTTCCCTGTCCTAAGGGCAGATGAGCTAGAGGGAGTCACGATAGATTACGATTCCTTGTCCAAAGCAGGTTCGCACGTCGGCTCGGGCGGTTTTATGGTGATGGATGATTCCACCGATATGGTGCAAGCGGCATGTAACGTGGCCCACTTTTACGCGCATGAGTCTTGCGGACAGTGCACGCCATGCCGCGAAGGCGGGCACTGGATAGAAAAAATCTTCAACCGGGTTTCCAAAGGCGAGGGGCTTCCGGGAGATGTCGAACTTGTAGAGAGCGTCTGCAATCAGATAGCGGGCCACACGATCTGTGCTTTCGGGGAGGCGCTTGCTTGGCCGGCGCAAAGTTTTATCCGTAAATTTCCGGAGGAATTTAAAGAGCGCATAAAAGCCTCCGTTAAAGGATCGCCCTTAAGGGTGCTGCCTATGAACTTCGAGTATCAGGGAGCGCATTAGATGAGTACGAACGGCAATAAGCCGGAGCTTGTAAATATACTGATAGACGGCAAGCCGGTTTCGGTTCCGAAAGGGACCAATCTGATTGAGGCCGCGCGCTCTATAGGTATTGAAATTCCGCATTACTGTTATCATCCGCATCTTTCTATCGCGGGGAACTGCCGCATGTGCCAGGTCGAGGTTAAGGGCGCGCCTAAGATGGAGATTGCTTGCAACACCGTAGTGAAAGAGGGGATGGAGGTTCTCACCCAGGAGGCGAGCGCAAAGGCTAAGGATGCCCAGGCCGCAACCCTTGAGTTCATACTTATAAACCATCCGCTCGATTGCACTGTGTGCGACCAGGCGGGACACTGTAAGCTGCAAGATTACCACTACGAGTACAACGCCCGGCCGAGCAGATTCCTAGAAGATAAAGTTCATAAAGTAAAAGCGGAGCCGCTCGGGCCCACGGTTATCTTAGACGGCGAGAGATGCATTATGTGCACACGGTGCATCCGCTTCTGTGACGAGGTGACCGGCACTTCTGAGCTCGGAATGCTAAACCGCGGCGACCGTTCGGTGATTGCGATTAATCCGGGGCGCGAACTGAACAATCCATTGTCGGGGACGGTTGTCGATCTCTGTCCGGTCGGAGCTCTTACGCACCGAGATTGGCGATTTAATACCCGCATCTGGTTTACCAAACAGGTTGATACAATCTGCCCGGGATGCTCAACAGGGTGCAATGCCAAAGCAGCCGTGCGAGATCAGCAGGTGGTGCAGGTCAAGGCGCGTATGAATGACAAGGTCAACAAGGAGTGGATGTGCGATGAGGGCCGCTACGGCTTCCACCGTTTTCTGCCTGAAAAGCGGATCATCTCTCCGTTGGTAGAAGGCAAGGCGGTTTCCAGAGAGGAGGCGCTCAAGGCAGTTAAATGGCTGGCAGGTGATGATTTATTGGTACTCCTCTCGCCTGATCTAATGCTTGAAGACTACGTGAGAATACAAGGGTTTCTTGATAAATCATTCAAGTCATATACCTCTGCCGTAGCGTATAGGGAGGGAAAGCTTACCACGGTTGAACCGTTACTTATTAGCCCTGATTATGCCTATAACTTTAGGGGCGCTGTGTTTGAAG
>JAGFJO010000062.1 GCA_024102635.1 Deltaproteobacteria bacterium | reverse complement strand
ACCTGAGAAACCGCCATGAAGGCGCGGCTGATCCGTTTTACCTCTTGTTCATTCAAATGTTGTAGGACCGTGGATGCAACATTAGCACCCATCGATAGAAGGATAAGAGCGGCCTTTTCAAGGTTATTTAGAGCGCTTGGTGCTATATAGTAACCTCATCATCAGTTTTGATTCTTAGGTTTAGTCCGGAGACTCATTATTAATAGCGCCACAATACGGCCTGTTTAGCCGTTGTAACCCCTCGAATTGCTTTGAGATTGAGCCTGCTTGGTACACCACGGACGGCGCTTACTATTGGGCACCCAGACTGTGGTGCAGCCCCCGCATAAAAGTTCTTCTTTGTAGGGCAGCAGTAAGTCGGCGACCCTAAACTGAGGCTCTTCGGCAAACTCACCTCGCTGTTTTCACACCTTATCTTTTGACCATTAACGGTCCGCTAACTATAGAGCGGTGCGATTGAATAGATATCCCTTATCCAATAAACTTTGCTCTGTCACGGGTTCTTCGTTACCCGATAGGTATTCACTCACGGAGGTTTTTGCATGTACGGTGACTTGTCAGCGGAGGAAACTTTCCTAAGAGAGCTCCCTGAACCGGAGCAAGCACGGGTGCGCAGAGTTTGTAGTCTTCTTCGCCGAAGACACGAGCTGCGCGGATTACCTGTGCTTCTTTTTATCGTTGTCATGGGCGCTTTGCTCAGGGTGGAGATGGAGTACCACCTCATCTCGCCGCTTGCGGTATTGATGACGGTGCCTTTCGCGGGCGCCGCGTGCTGCATGCTTCACGCGGGCTTTGTTAAGCACCGCACCCTTACGATTTGGGAGTTCGCCCAGGAAGAAGCGAACCGAGGAGGAGAGGAGGTGCGGTATGCGCTTTACAAGATGGCACATGAAGCGCCGGAGCTTGTCCCGAATCTTGCGGAGTTCGTAAAGACCTTCAACTGAGGATTGGTTCAAATGTTTTTCGGCGGAGTGCGGAACTTATTCGGTTTTATCCGAAGAGAGCCGCACTCCGCCCCGGGTACGGAGAGCTCTGTGACATTCACCTAAAAGTTTTCAAAGTCCCGCTAGTGTTCGTTGAAGAGCGCGACTCGCCCTTTGAAAAACTACAAAGGCACGGCGGAACGTACCAGCTGCATAACTCTCACCACTATTCAATTATGAGCTAATTCGCTTGGCGGCGGTAAACTTAGCAACCTCTGGATAGCAGCAGATTCAGAATCTCCTCTGCCGCCTTGTCGGGCGTTAGTCTAACGGTATCAATTGTTAGGTCTGCATCGGTGGGCGGCTCATATGGGCCATCGACACCTGTAAAGTTCTGAATTAATCCGGCACGTGCCTTCGCGTAAAGCCCCTTACGGTCGCGCTCTTCGCACAGCTGTTTTGGGGTATCAATATGAACAAGGAAGAAGCAGGCCCGGTCGTTTATCATTTTACGAACTTGTTGCCTTGCTGAATCATAAGGTGCGATCTGAGCGCAGATTGCCACGCCGCCTGCATTTGCGATCTCCGAGGCTACAAAACCGATACGTCTAATATTGAGATCCCGATCGCTCTTTGAGAACCCAAGACCGGATGATAGAAGCTTTCGCACAACGTCGCCGTCTAAAAGTGACACGTAGCGGGTACCTTGCTGCATGAGTTTAACTTGCAACATTTTAGCTATAGTTGACTTCCCGGCGCATGGAAGGCCGGTAAGAAAGACGACAATGCCCCGCTCGTTACGCGGTTTATAGTATTTAAAGAGCTCGCTTTGAACTTCCGGAAAGGTATACCAGGAAGGGATTGGCTCACCTCGCTCCAGGTAGGTACGCACGTCACTGCCGCTAATTGGGATAAACTCATCAGATGGAGCTTCATCTATCTTCATGTACCGCCCCTTGCCCTTGTGATAAGCGAGCTCCTTGCAGGCAGAGATCTTTATCCCAACCTCATCGGCATGTGCTCGTAGCAGAGCATGCGCAGCATACGGTTCATAGAAATCTCTCCCGCTGGAATCTTTTCCAGGGCTTGCATGGTGACGGCCCACTATAAAGTGAGTACAGCCGTAGTTTTTCCTTATAAGAGCATGCCACAGAGCCTCGCGCGGTCCCGCCATCCTCATTGCCAGCGGAAGTAGTGAGAGCACTGCATTATCACTGCCAAATCTCGGCAATATCGCCTGATAGGATTTCACTCGGGCGAAGTAGTCCACATCTCCGGTTTGTGTCACTCCTACGGCAGGATGTATTAAAATTTTAGCGTCAGCATCGTGCGCAGCGGCAGTTATCATCTCGTAGTGCGCGCGATGAATTGGATTGCGGGTTTGAAAAGCGATAATGTTTCTCCAGCCGCGCGCTGCAAAGACTTCCTTTAGCTCGGAAGGCGTGTGCCGAATCTCCGGAAAATCAAGATGCACGGGCGGCGATACAGCATCTATCTTACCGCCTAGATAAAACTCGTTCGTCATAAACAGCTGCTCGACGCCCGGATGATCCCGGTTCGTTGTACCGAATACAGACTCGGCCTCGCTCTCTTTATCCGGCCGCCATATATCCTCTATCTTCATCACTGCTATCAAAACCCCTTCAATATCACGAAGTGCAATGCGGTCTCCGGTTTGAAGGGCGTTTGCGAATTGAGCTGTCACATCGAGAACAATCGGAATCGGCCAGAGAGCGCCTTTGGCGAGACGCATCTCGCTGCAAACGCTCTCGTAATCACTTCTTCTCATGAACCCAGTGAGAGGACTAAAGGCGCCGCTCATTATTAACTCCAGGTCGCAAAGCTGGCGCTGGCTAAGAGACCAGGACGGC
>JAGFJO010000033.1 GCA_024102635.1 Deltaproteobacteria bacterium | reverse complement strand
GTTTAACACGCTTTCAGTTCTCCATGGCATAATTCTGTCCCCCCTCGGGGGGACAGAACAGTTAAATCTTCTCTAACTGTCAACCATGTCGTGGCACTGTTGTGTTAACTATGTCTTGGCCAATTCAAAGTTCAAGCCGGCCGGAGGCCGGCGCTCCACTTAGCCTTTGCCTGTTTCGCGACTTTCATGACCAATTCGAAGCGCCGTTTAGTGGAGCGCCGTCGAGCCCTGAGCGGCTCGAATGAAGTAAAAAAAGCCGAAGGTACTGCCCTGAGCGAGCAAAGCGAGTCGAAGGTCCTGCCCTGAGCGAGCAAAGCGAGTCGAAGGGTCTCTAGAACGGCTAATCATTATCTTCCTTCTGCACATGCACCTAATCATACGCTTAGCGGCGCGTGCGTTGCTTCACGGCTAAAGAGGCCAATCTAGGCTACTTCACACATTTTTCACCTAATACCCTCCCAACCTTCAAAAAGCTTTCATACCTCTATGCGATACCTCTTACAGAAGGCCGGCCGAGGCGGCCCACTTTGAAAGAGGTAGATATATGCTTTATAAAACCGTTCTCAACACTATCCTTTCTGCAGCGATTGTTTTTGCGGTCGCCGCCGCAGTTCTAATGCCGAAACTGCTTCGCGCTGAAGAGCAGCCTGAGAAAACTTTATCACCGTACTTCTTCGTGAAGTCGGGAGATGCTGCCGTAGATTCGCTGCCGCTTAAATCAACATCGGTGCGGGCAACCGTTGCCGGAGTTATCGCCGATGTAACCGTGACGCAGCGCTATACGAATGAAGGTAAAAAACCGATTGAAGCGATTTACGTCTTCCCAGGTTCTACAAACGCCGCGGTACACGCGCTTACTATGAGTGTAGGAGAACGTGTCATCAAAGCTAAGATCGCGGAGAAGCAGAAAGCGCGAGAATCATATGAGAGGGCAAAAAAGGAAGGCAAGAGCGCCTCGCTCCTCGAGCAGCATAGGCCCAATGTTTTTCAGATGAATGTCGCCAATATACTTCCGGGAGACGAAATTAAGGTGGAGCTGAGCTACAGCGAACTTTTGATTCCGAGCGAAGGCAAGTATGAATTCATGTATCCCACGGTAGTAGGCCCCAGGTACTCGAATCAGCCAAAGTCGGATGCGCCGCCTGAAGATAAGTTCGTAGAAAGTCCTTATCTTCCTCAGGGTAACAAGCCCACTTACTCATTCGAGCTCTTCTTAGAGATCATAGGCGCAATGCCGCTTCATGAGATTATTTCTCCATCGCACCGCGTCTCAATCACCTATCCTGATCCAAACTCTGCCGACATTATGCTCCCTGCCGGCAGTGAGGGGGATAGGGACTTCGTGCTCAACTTCAGTTATGAAGGGGGACAGATAGAGAGCGGAGCGCTCCTGTATCAAGGTATGGAGGAGAACTTCTTTCTTGTAATGCTCGAGCCTCCCGCGCGCCCTGCCCCGGATCAGATCGTGCCGCGCGAGTACATATTCGTAGTCGATATTTCGGGCTCCATGCACGGATTTCCGCTGATGGTGTCAAAGGGGCTCTTGGTCGAGCTGATAAAGCGCCTCCGCCCAGAGGATAAGTTCAATGTGCTGCTTTTTGCAGGGGGACAAGCGCTGCTATCCGAAAAGTCGCTCGCTGCCACCTCGGACAACGTGCAGAGAGCTGTAGCTCTTATTGATAATCAGCAGGCAGGGGGAGGAACGGAGCTTTTACCGGCCCTTAAGCAAGCGCTGACCTTGCCGGAAGAGGAAGGAACTTCGCGAAGCATAGTCGTTATTACGGACGGGTATGTAAACGTGGAGCGTGAGGCGTTTGACCTTATTCGCGAGAATCTGGGACGAGCTAATCTGTTCTCCTTCGGTATAGGCAGCAGCGTGAACAGATACTTAATCGACGGGATGGCTCGAGCGGGAATGGGGGAAGCAACAGTAGTCCTTAATCTTTTGGGCTCCAAGCAGGCAGTTGAGAAGTTTAACAAGTATATCGAGTCGCCGGTGCTCACCGACATTCGGGTAGAGTATGACGCGCGGTCGATCTACGACATGGAACCCCTGTCTGTGCCCGATCTTTTTGCCGAGAAGCCGATATTGCTCTTCGGTAAGTGGCGTGGCGAGAAAAAAGGAACGATTACCGTAAGCGGAAAGAGCGCCGGCGGCACATTCGAGCGGAATATAGACCTCTCAAAGCTGGATGCGGACGCAAGGCTGCATGGACTTAAATACTTATGGGCACGACATAAGATTGCTTCACTAAGCGACTACAATCGGCTCCAGTGGAGGAAGGAGTATCAGGAGCAGATAACCTACCTTGGGCTCAAATACAATCTCCTTACAGAATACACGTCATTCCTAGCTGTTGATGAGGTCATCCGCAACAAGGAGCAGGCTCAGACAGTGAAGCAGCCTCTGCCGCTGCCCAAAGGCGTTAGCAATATGGCGGTCAACGGTTTTCTCGCTACAAGTCCAGAACCTGAAACTTACATGATGATTGCTCTGATACTTACGCTTCTTGGAGCGGCAGTTTTGCCGGACCGACTTAGATCCGCCAGGTGATCATTATGGCGTGGCAAGTTTTAATCCTATCTCTGGCGGCTTTTTGGCCAGTACTATTCTGGCAGTCCGCTAGGGTTTCTGACGGTTCAGACGAGCCTTGGGGAGTGCTTGCGCTGTTAACGGTGCTGGCAATCGTCTGGTGGAGAGGCAAGCCTCAAATGCCCAGCCGGGGCCAGCTCGCCCTTGCTACGCTTTGCCTCTTAATCTACGCGGCGGTCTTTCCATACCTACCCCCATTAGTGAGAGCGCTGATTGCAATCATAACGACGGCGCTTCTCATAAGCGCATGGTGCGGATCAAGATTTATGAACTTTGCTCTGCTTGGGCTTCTGGTGCTATCGCTTCCGCTTATAGCATCTTTGCAATTCTATTTGGGCTATCCGCTGCGGCTTGTTACGGCATCCATAGCAGCATCTATCATTACGCTTCTTGGCTTCCCTACCGAAGCTGCTGGAATATCACTCAACTGGTTCGGTGAGACGGTAGTGGTCGATGCGCCATGCGCGGGGATTAAAATGTTATGGAGCGGGCTCTACTTAAACTTCACTTTAGCTTTGGCTCGAGGACTAGGATTCGTACTCACCTGGGTGGCGTACTCACTTTCCTTGGTGTTTATCTTTTTCGGAAATGTTTTGCGAAATATCCTATTGTTTTTTACAGAGAGCGGAATAGTGAAAGCTCCTGAGTGGTCGCATTGGGCAATAGGGCTTTTTACCATGACCATTGTGGCGGGATCGATTATCGCCCTGCATGAGTATATCAGTAAACGGAGAGCGGAATATGCTGCCTAAGATCTTCTTCGCATCTGCTCTGCTTGCAGCTTGCGTGCCGATGGTCGGGGGACAGGTGCATGCTCCGGCGACTCCGCTTCATTTCCCCGGATGGCCTACTCATTTTCAGGGGCGGGAGATAATCCAGCTTCCTCTTGAGGGCAAAGAATTAAGATTGGCGTCGGACTTTCCCGGCAAGATCGGCCGGTTTTGGGACGGCGAAAGAGAGATAATTATAAGGTGGGTAGCTAAAGAGACCAGAAGGCTGCATCCCATCGCTGACTGCCTTCGCGGGAGCGGCTTTCAGGTGCAGCCTGCGCCGATACTTCTTGATGCGGATGGGAATAGATGGGGCTGCGTGCGTGCGGGCGTTGAAGGAGATTCGAGACTGGTTTGCGAAAGAATCTACGACAACGCCGGCAACTCATGGAGCGACGTATCGGGATGGTTTTGGTCCGCACTGCTGGGGAAGACGAAGGGGCCGTGGTTCAGTGTTGCCGCGGAGTGGCCGCACCAGCGCGGCACTACATAATCGCAAAACGAGGTGAACGAACTGGGCCGGGAATCACCTACAAACGCTCTTAAATGCAATTTGACCAAGGGCAATATGGGTAATGGCATGGGTAAAAGGGTAATGTCAAAAGTGTATCAAACATATTGAATTAGTTTTTTTTAAAAACTGTGCCAATTTTTCCTTGCAGCAGAGTCTCAATTGTTAGCGTGGTTATTCCGAGGATAGTACCTATCAGTATGGGGAAAGAGAATAAAGAACTTCAACTTCCCTTGCTCAGCGGGGTACTGCTGGTATCCAGGGAACCGACTTACACTTCAATTCTAAAGCGCATCACAAGTCATATCGCTAAGCGTATGACGAGACATGTTGCTACAATCACTGACGCAGAAATCGAGATAATGCGCCGCGAGCCGGATGCAGTGATTGTAGATGTCAGCGATTTTAGTTCGATTGAGTTGGAACGTAAACTTTCACCATTCGTGTTACAGTTGCCGGGTTGGGTAAAGACCTTTTTTGTCGATAAGAAGCCCACGCCTTCCAGAGTGTTGAAGGCTCGCAATATGGGAGTGCATGGTGTTCTTAAGGCTCCGCTATCGCATTTCGGAATTACTACTCTGCTTGCGAGTATTGCGGACGATCAGTTCATAGAGGTGGATGAAAAAGGGGTCACCAGGAGCAGCAGAAATTAATGTCCGAAAGGTGTGGCAGTAGTTGCCAGCTTGAATCAAGGTTACTATCTACAGGCCCAGAATAGCGGCGAGGAGGCTTAGCACCAGAAGAGACTCGATAGCTACCAGACCTAGCGCCATCAGGGCGCCGCCCTGGGTTGGGTTTAAGTTTTTCTTTTTTGACACACGCCAAGAATACCATCTGTGCCGGCTTAATCAACAGACCTGCCGTATTTGACCAAGATCAGTATCCAAATCACTGTGCCGGCGAAAATGAACCACGACAGCTCAATGGCCGCAAGACGCAGCCCGAAATCGCGGGTGAGGAATAGTACGGCCAGCGACCCCACAATCTTAAAGCACCGCGCAGCAAGCAGGTCGATCCAAAGTTTTGCTTTTGCTATCAAGTTAAATTCAAACTGCAGATAAAGCATCTCTTTGAACGCGCGGGAGACGGAAAACGAGAGTGCGCCATCCACAATCTTGATAGAAGATACCCCCCACAGGCTCGGGGAGATAAAGTAAGCCGCGCTGGCAGCAAAAATCGAAAAAGGTTGAAGCGCCAGTCCACTTGCGATGCTGGCTTTCTTTACCATCCACGGAACGATAGTGATATTTATAAGTAGTGCTACTCCATTTAGGATGGCGAAAAACCAGGAGAGAAAGGTCGTCCTGCTCTCTAGGTCGGATAGCTCCGCCTCAATACGGCTTAAGAACTGATACTCGACCAAAGGTTCAATAAGTTGGCTTATAAAAAGCACTGCCGCAATAAGCCAAAGAGCCCGGTTTCTGCGCGGCCGGATCGAAGCCTCCTCCATGCTTTCAGGTTTGCCCGGCGGTGCAACATGCGGAAGATATCCATTACGGGAAAACGCGGAATTCATCCCTATAATGGCTAATAGAATTATAGCGGCGATGAGAATCAGGTCCACGGCGTTTATGAAACTGAACCTCAGCAGTAGTGATGCAAGCATCCCGCCTGCCAAGCCTCCCACTAGCCCTCCGCCGGCAATTATTCCCAGCCACCGCTCGTCTCCCTTGGAGCGGAAGGAAGCATTGGTGACGCTCCAAAAGTTCTCAATTAGAACCACACTGTAAACGTCCACAAGTATGTAGAAGGCGGAAACCGTTTTTGGGCTGGGAGCAGAGAGAGCAAAATATGCGAATATAAGAAGGAGCAAGAAGCTGATGCAGGAGGTGTTCATTATCTGAAGCGGCGGGAAGTTATTGAGGCGCCAATGGAAGAAAGGAATCAAACACAGCAGCACAGCAGTAGTCCCGATCCAAACATACGGCAAGTATGGGCTGCCGATATATGTGAGAAAAAGCGTCCGGCTAAGTGGCTTAACCAAATAATACGCCATCACCAAAAAACAGAGGTTGAGGGAAAAGGAGAGCGCCTTCTTGCTGTTTCTCATAAATTACAATCTGCGGCCCACCTATCAGCAGCGCCGTACCTAGCGCAGCTTAAGGAGGCGGCTAAATATCATTAAATGCATTCTAAGTGGCGCACAGATCACTATCAAGACCGGTATCTTGGATATTTCAACCGGGTTGGCTTTCTGCCGGCTGGACGGTTGATGGCAGTTTTTTGGGATCCAAGTTCAGTGAATGCCAGATCACTTCCGCAGGACGAAAGCCGATCATCAGCATTTTACTTGGGGGGTGCGTGCTTTGTTCAGCGAGAATGGCGGGAAATCTTCCTATGCGGTGGGCTGCCGCCTGCTGCATGTCGCAGCGCAAGCTGTACACGGTTTCGGGAGCTGAGATCTTTGAGATCATCTGGTCAAAATCAAGGACGCCTTGCTTTGCAGCTCTATCGGCTAATTCGGAGAGAATCTCCTCTTTCGCAATGTTCTTACCATCTATCATCACCGCTTCATGAAGTATCTCTAAAAAGTGCTGACCTGCGGATTCCGATTGCTGCTGCGCTGACTTCACCGCAAGTGCAGCCGGAATGGAAGATCCCGGCGGATCATCCAGCCAGACTTTGCCTGTAATCGGTCGGCCGCATTGCCGGCCAATAAAATCCCAGTAAGGAGCCATCTGAGCGGGACGGAATATGTTATTCAATGGATCGCTAAAGCGGGACCAGCTTTCAATCATGACCCCCATCTTAAGCTCAATCTTAAGAGACTCCTTGCGCTGAGCTTCGAGCCGCCGGAGCTCTGCAGCCAGAGCCCAGCTCCAGCAGCAAAGCGGGTCAGCAAAAATTTTTAGTGTGAATTGAGGGCATATCACTCGGCTAGTCTCCTGCTCCTGCGAAAGATATGCCCAGCTGCATCTTTAGTTAGCGAAAATTCTTTCCGTTTTCAGGATACTTTGACCACTGGTTCTCGCCCTTTGGGGCAGATTGCAAAACTTCACTGCTACGGGTGCTACTAAGCTCCTTGCTCTTTCGTTCGGCATCTTCTATAGAGATCGAACTCCCTTCAACGGCTGCATCAGTCTGGCCCCGTGTGCGGAGCACCTCCTCAATCGGATCCTCAACGTAAGCCCATTGCTCACCGCTTTCCCAAGGGCCTTGGCCTTCGTTCCACGGACCGCGAGATCCGGCACCGTTAGACATATTGAAGTACTTGTGGGTAAAGCGAGGATCGCCTTGCAGAACGCCGGGCGGGAAGTTGGGCTGAATGGTCTCGAGCGCGGCGCTGAATGATTGAAAGTGTGAAACTTCGCGGGTCATCAGAAATTTTAAGGTTTCTTTCACATCCGGGTCATCGGTGAACTGAAGTAGGTACTCGTATACGATCTTAGCGCGTGATTCTGCGGCTACATTGGAGCGCAGATCAACCGTCAGATCACCGTTTGCGTTCACATACATTCCGCTCCAAGGATGTCCCTGGGCGTCTGTTACAGTCGGCCCGCCCCCGGAGAGAACCAAAAACTCAGGGCTAACCATGGCGCTGTGAATTAACTCATCCTTCTGTGCTCTGCCTCCTAGGAGCTTCATCAGATCGCTCGACTCAGCGGCATTCTTTAGTTCGCCGTTCACCCCTTGCAGCAGCATAGTTATGGTGGCTCCGACTATCTCAAGATGGCTGAACTCTTCAGTGGCGATGTCCATCAGCATGTCATACTTGTCGGGGTAGGGCTGTCTTGCCGAGAAGGCCTGCACAAAATACTGCATCGCCGCTTTTAGTTCTCCATTGGGCCCGCCGAACTGCTCAAGTAAAAGGCTGGCGAACTGGGGATCGGGTTTCGACACTTTTGCATTAAACTGAAGCTCTTTGACGTGATAGAACATTATGCACCTCTCAGTTGAAATAATTTTCTAAACAAGCCTATCGCGACTGCCGCCGGGCCATGCATGATTCACCTCACAGCGAAGCTTTCCAAAGTAGTGTTCATTTTTATTCTCGCAAACCGGCGCATCTCAGGAGGGCAGTTTAATGCACCTAATAACGAACCAAATGTACTGGGTAATTTCGTCTTCGAGCGCACCCTTTCGATTGATCTTGAATCTAGAGTATAATAATTCTATTCAAGGTTTTTTCTTCTTAGGTGTTCGTATGCGGTGTTTGTTCCTACACTCATTAAGGGTCCTGGTTCTCCCGGGCATAGTTGCAGCATTTTTATCCGTAGCATCCGTTCTTCAACCGGCTAAGGCATCGGCTATCGAAAGACCCTATCCATATCTGCAAGATAGGCGGGATCAAGGGTTGCAGCATGGGCTCAACCAGGTGGCTAAGCGGCTAAAACTTGAGCGAGCGATCTCCGAGAAGCGGTTCGGAGCGGCCCTGGTTGATATTACGGATCTGAATGCTCCGAAGTTTGCCGGAATCAACGCGGAAGTAATGATGTATGCTGCAAGTCTTCCGAAAGTTGGAATTCTGCTTGGACTCTTCCGGAAGGTACAGGAGGATCAGCTTGCGCTCGACTACCGCACCGCTACGCTTGCCAAGGCGATGGTTCAAGACAGCTCTAATCGTGCGGCGAGCGAGCTGTTTTATATGGTTGGTCCGGCCTATCTTGAGAGCCTTTTTACCTCGCCGCAATATCGGCTGTACGACGTAAGCGCGGGCGGCGGCTTGTGGGTCGGCAAGGAGTACGGGCAGGGAGAGGCATGGAAAAGAGATCCGATATTGCATTTGTCGCACGCAGCATCGGCCCTTAAAGTGGCGCAGCTCTATTATATGCTTGAAAGCGGTCAACTGCTCTCGCCAGGATTCACGCAGGCGATGAAGAGCATTCTAGGCGAAACAAGCCTGGAGCATAAGTTTTACAGAGGACTTATGCGCAACTGCCCTAGCGCCAAAGTCTTCAGAAAGTCGGGTAGCTGGCGTCAGTTCCACTCGGACAGCGCAATAGTCGAACATGACGGCAAGCGCTATATCGCAGTTGCTCTGACTAACGATGCAAACGGGTCAAGGCTTCTTGAGGATCTCATCGTGGAGATGGACACTCTTATCGTTGCCGGCTGAAGTAGCGCCGCCTTTTTTGTTCCTCATCATAACTTTCTCTACCTCTGCCGCGAACCCGGCGTGTTGCGCCGCGGAATCCTTTCTAAGGACGTTCGAGTTAATTGCAGCGATGTATCTCGCCCGTGGGTTAACGTAAGGCGACTCTATAAGCGCCACCGAGTTCATAAGATTAAGTAGGTTTCCGCGGTACTTGCCGCAGCTGAACCCCGTTTCGCTCCTGCAGCGGTACAGCGACCCGGACTTGTAGTAAACTGCAGAAAAATCTAAGGCTGGTGACGAAGCATACCTAATGCGCTGCTGCGTCAGGTAGAGCAGTCTTTTTAGCTCGAGGCTGGAATATCGGTCAATTAGCCGGCCCTGTTCCATCAGTAGAAGAAGCCTTACAAGCTCTTTAGCGGTTGCCGTGCTGCCCCGTGCAGGCATCAGCCTTTTTCCGGCGGCAGTGAAAGGCGAGACGTGAAAGAGATTTGAGGTGTCCAAGCCGTTGCGCTCGAGAGTCTTCTTTACGGACGATTGTAGAATGGCGGCTAGCGCAGCAGGTGATGTTCTTTTAAGAAAGGCTTGCGACTCTTGCGGAGTGCGGGGATAGGTCTTTTTGAAGTGGTTTAGTAAAACAAGCTCCCTCATAACGGCCGAGCCAGCGGCGTTTGAGCTGGAGGAGATCATCCAATCAAGGAAGGTATAAAGATTGCCGGAATCATCAGCTCTAAGAGGGCGGTATTCGATGCGGCCCTCATCATAGTGCCAGAACGGTACCTCGTGCGAATCACTCTGAACTATCTCTCCTGCCCGGACCACCGTATCTCTAAGCAATTTGGCGCGCTTTTCGGGTTCGTCAGGATAGAGATCTGCCAGTGATTGCAAGAATGCCGCGGCGACAATCAGCTTCCCTACGCTTCCGGGAATGAAGTGGCTGGACTCATTGTGAGCGGCATAACGTGGACTTTCAGGGTCGCTGAAATCCAGCACCGCAAATGAATAATGGTTAGCGTCCCTTCCTAGGGGAGCTAAAAGCTGGGCCTTTAGATTCTCATCGTTCGGCGGCAAGTTCCAAGTTTGACCGGCAAGACTTAGCTTTACCTCTTCAATAGAGAGAAGCGATCCGGGAGGAAAGTTTTCCTTGCCGCTTTTTGTCCGAAGTGAATAAAAAAATCCTTCTAATCTCTTTATCCCGGTTTGCTCAAATGCGTTGAGCGGATAAGCGGATGTATAACCGGCACAGAGTAAAAGGACCGCTAAGGCTGAGGTAAAGAAGCAAATCCGGCAAGTAATATCTTTAATATCCATATGCTCAAGTTGCCCTTATTGTCCTGTATGCACAACTGCCGGCATAGAGTGCGACAAATTCACGATTTTCGGCGGGGGCGGAACAGATTCTTTCTCTTGCACGGCAGGTTCAATCTGGTCCATGCGTTTCAAATACTCATTGCGCTTGGCACGCTCGCTTAACTTGTATGGCCTGATCTGAAACAGCACCAGCTTCCCGTCTTTGAAGCCGAATTCCACGTCAAAAGGGGAAGGTCGCGAATCTTTCCTTTTTTCCCGCGGGAACCTCTCTTCAACTTCATCTGCAAGCTTTGCTAACCTAGATATCTCCTGCGTACTCAAAATGCGCTCAGACGGAGTGGCCGGGACTTCGCGCAGGCCTCCGCGCGAATCTGCTATCTTCTTTGTTTGTGCGCGCGCTTCTGAAACCAACCTCACTTCACCGTTTTCTCTGTTCACAATAATGCTCTCTACAGCTTGGTTCTCTACGGCTCCGGTAAGACCTTCATTAACCGCAATGGTCAGATAATCAGGATCGTTACTCTCCATATCGGCGGTAACCATCACACCTGATTTGTCTACTGCAACGGTGCGGAGTAGCAACACTGAGACGTACACATGTTCCGGTGAGGTCATGTGCGCCTGTCTCCATGAAAAGGCGCGCTCGGTAAACGGTGAAGCCCAGACCTCAAGAATTGCGCTCACAATGCCGTCGAAATCAACTACATTGGGCACCGTTTTGTTAAGGCCGGCCCCGGTAAAGTCGGCTAAATCCTCTATATTAGTATCACTCCTCACGAATACGCCGTAGCTTCCAGGCGGCCCCAGCTCGGCTTTTAAAGCATTGAAGAGTGCGTTTCTGAACTCGAACGCCAGGGGTGTTCGAAGAATTGTCATTCGCACAAGATCAAGCAGTTTCTTCGAGCGTTCGCTATATGCCCTTGAGTTAATAGGAAGGGAATTAAGTTGACGGTACTCCTCCTTCATCCAATCAAACAAAGTGAGTCCCGGCCTTAGCTCTTGCTGGAGGATGGTGGCGAAAACACCAAAAGGGATTGCAATACCTTCAGTAACTGTGCCGGGAAACATGGCCTTAAGCTCACCAAGTTTTGCAGCTTTAGGGCCCACTATGCGCCCTGAATCTCCGGCGCGAAGATCTCTTAAGGACACAAACTGCCTAAATTTAAGGTCAAGCCTATCAACCTCCGGCTTGATTAGGACCGCCGGCTTGGCACGTTCTATATCAAAAAGCGGTGTCCAGCGGGGTGAATAGCGATCTATTTCGATTCTTCCTTTGGGCGAGACTGCCATAACGATCTCTTGATTGATGTAGGGCGCGATGCGCGGCAAGAGGTTGGGCGACACAACAACATTAGGAATCCCCAAATTGGCTGCAAGGATCTGAACGTGTGAAAGGGCGTTGCCTTCGTTTTCTGTAAGCACGCCCGCCAGCGGCGGCAGCGATGCGATATAATTTGGCACAAGCCCTATATGAGCCGGAGCCTGCGTTGGACTAATCTCTTCATGGGAGGAGATGCGAGAGAGTGTTCCTTTAGCCATACCCGGGTTCAGCGCTTTTAATCCGATGTAGACAGGCTGGCCGAAGAAAGAGTCGGGTGCACCGATAATAAGGGCGGCGTCCCGCTGAAGTTTGTCGATGTGCTCGCTAAGAAGAAGCAACGCGCTTGAACGCATCCTGTCAGGGATGTATCCCGCTGCTAGCGGTTCTATCGGGATCAGCTTCTCGATGCCGGGGCCGAACGTTACCTCAAGCCTGCTTGAGGCCCAGCCGGGAACCCTCGCAAGATATGCAACCTGTGAGCGGTATTGTTCAGCCGGTATGGTAGTAAGACTGATTATTTTAGCTAGTGCGGCTTTGACTGCTAGATACTCCCGCAGCGAGATCAATCCTGCGCCATAAACCGCCTCCGAAATGGTTCCTGCAAATTCCAGCTGGCGACGGCGTGTAGCGCCCCTCATCTCGTCTATCACTCCCTGCCGGAGAGCAAAAAGCCCTTGCTCCAGCAAGATACTGCCTTCAATTAGTTTCAGTAGAATGCGCGGCGGCAAGGCAGGCTTGAACTGCTCTCTAAATACGACCATTGCTTCAGCAAAAGCTTTATATCGATCCGCTGTTGACCGGCTCGTGGAGAGCTGCCTCTGTAAATTGTTGAGCGCTTCACTAATCAGGGAGCTTTCGATCTCGCTCCGAAGCGATAGGATTGAAGGCAGGAGCTTATCGGCGTCGTATGCTCTGTCTATCAATTCGGCGAGCCTCATCAAATTACTTCTAGCTGCAACCTGTACCTGCCTTCCGGCGGCATATTCGCGCACACGTGCGGCGTCTGCTCCGTCTGGGTAGGTGTGAATCTTATTTTTAAGATTTACAAAGCGGCGATCCGAGACTGCGATGCGGGAACTAAGGGCTCTAATTTCGCTTAATAGCTCGAGGCTATGTACATTCGGAAAAAGGCGAACTGCTTCTCGGATCCGGAGATAACGTTGATCCACCCACTCTTTATCAGCTAAAAGCGTGAGAAGAAGATTTTCAGCCGCCTCGGCTTCATCCTCGTTTTGAACTGCTCCTCTGTAATAGCGCGCCCTGCGGTAGATCCAACCATCGTCCGCCGCCACAAGGTATCTCTCGAGAACTAAGGGCAGCAGCTGTTGCGGGTTAAATCGGATATTTTGAATCGCGTCAAATTTCAGATCCGCAAAGATAAAGCCTATTGGGTAGCCAGCGTCTTTAATTTTATTTATCTGGTCATTCCATTCGCCGTGCTGAATACCGCCACCGCGCCGCGAACATCCGGCCCGCGCTGGTTGAACCGAGCCATCGTTGCAATACCACCGGATGCCGGAAAACGGGCCTCGCTCACTAGTCTTGAAATGAGAGATCCACTCCTTTATCAAAAGTGGCGTAAGCCCATCAGAAGTGGGCTGCGAAAGAGATTGCGAGGGTAGGAGTAAGAGCCCCGCCAAAAACAAACAGTGTATGAAAAAAGCTGTATAACTGTGCATCGACTGTCATTTCGACGGAGCGCCGGTGTCGCTATGTGCTCAAACTTATGATGAAAATCATCCAAAAGTAAACAGAGTGCGCTTATCAGTAGTTGAGATGGTGTGATAGTTCCATGCCTAGGTCTTGTATTGGCGGTCGATTATATGTCAATTTTGGCATTCTGACGCTGCGTAAAACAAACAGTAAGGAGATACAAACATGAGTGGTGAGTTCATTAGGGGAGGAGTGAACTTCGGTACAATTGTACTGAGTGCTCTTTTTGCCATAACGATTTCTAGCACTAATTCGGAGGCGCAAAGCAGACGCCCTCTTATCGGTGACATCGTGCCGCGCGAGCAGATTCAGGAGCGAATTCCGGTTCAACCTGAGCGCCGCGAGGAGCGCAAGGTTGCGCCCGCGCCAGCTGAAGATGAGTGGGGTGTCCGAGTGTCGCCGGGCGTCACTGTATGGTTCTTCGACAAAGAAGATACAGAGGTTGGCCCCGCTGGTTATATGGACATCTGGAACAAGGAATATCCGATCAATTTCAGGGTCGGCGTTGAAGGGCGGCATTTATACCTGAGTCAGCCTGAGGCTCAAGGGTCAGCCGAATTCTTTGACAAGACTCCAGATATCACGTTCATTCGCATTCCGTTTGCGCTTGAATACATAGTGCCTGTTGATGAGCAGACCGATCTTTTCTTCGGAGTAGGTCCTGACATTATCCACGGTGCAAACGATGTCAGTGATACCAGCGTTGGAATGCACCTGGAAGCGCGCTTAGGATATGACTTCGCTGATAACTGGGGAGTCGCTCTTGCGGGCGGATACATGTGGGGCGAGCTTGAAGGCCGAGATGGTGCCGATATCGAGCTTGATACTGCTTACGTCTCGCCGTTTATAACTTATACTTTCTAGTATAGACTTCTAGAGAGCTATGGATCCCCGGCTATTGTTTTCAATAGCCGGGGTTTTTTTATTTTGGAGTTCGGCATCGCCCAGATCTGCAATTGCTCTCCACCGAGGCTCAATCTCCATTAGGAGCGAAAGATCCTCCTTAAGGCCGTTCAAAGTTTTAATCAGCCACTCGCGGTCGTTCAGATCCCGCTCATACGGTATCTCCATCCGGCTGGCAGGAACATGGCCGCAGCCAATCACTGCTCCCAATCGTATTAAACTGCCGCCAGCGTGTCCCAAATAAATTAGCAGATTACTTCTCTCTCGATGAGCAGGCGCACTGCTTAAAATGTCACGCCAAGCCGCTAAGCAGTCGAGCAGCTTATCAAATTGATCAGGGGAAGTCCCAAGGACCTTGATGGGCTCGTCTTCCTGTAAAGCACGGTCGATCACCTCAAGAGCTTGGGGGATAAGAGCAGCGATCATCTGGCTAGGGGTGCCGTTCACAGGCCTTCTTGAAAAGCTAGATAGGCCTTCTAGGTGAAACTGCGATTCTATCTGCTGTGCATCAATTGAGTTTAAGTCGGGCCGCATGACGAGATGAAATTCCTAAAATAATATCAGAGAGATTAATCAAATAATCGCACCAATATGGGCGCTTGCCAGGGCGCAGGGGTATGAAATGCAACCTTAATTACTACCGGCTGCGTGTCGGCCCTGGCAAGCGCAATGATGCGGTGTGACCTTAACGGGGTTAGTTCCGGGGGATTGAGCCGCTGTTAGCGGTCCACCCAGAACCTCCGCGTCATCAGGTCATCTCCGTTCGGCCCGCTCCACAGAGTGTGGACCAGCAGGTCGAAGGAGGAGTCGGGGACCTTGAGCTGATGAAGAGTCTTCGTGCTAAGCGGCTGGCCTGCTGCCAGATAATCATCCGCCGAGAACTCTTCATGGCTGAAGGTGTTGCCGTCCAGGTCGTAGACTGTCCACGCGATACCCTTAAAATCGTAGCAGCTTGAAAGCGCCTGCACGAGTTCCGGGTCATCGGAGGTGTCTACTGCCTGCACTAGTGCGATATTGACCGTACGGAAGGCTCCCGCTTGAGGATAAAATCCTCCGAACCACGGCTCGACCTGGAGAGTCTCCAGTTTCGGGCAGGGGTCAGGAACAGGCTCTCCGTTCGGATCGCCACCGCCGTTCTGGCCGTTGTCTTCCCAGTGGGGAGGTGGACCGCCGTTAGGCGGGCCGTCGTCCCGTCGCGGCGTGCCGTGATCATCAGAGTTCACGTCGCCGTCTCCCAGGTCCACGTTGTTGTTGTCGCCGTGGAAAACAGCCACGTCACCGTCGGCAATCACGGTGACTTCGTCCGGTTCAGCTCCTGGAATGATTACCGGATGACACCCGGCAACGAACATTCCCAGCAGAGCCACTCTTCCCGCTCGCATCCATGATGTGAGCATTTTCTCACCCTTTCTCTTGCCAAAGAGAGAGGTCTTAATGGGCCCAAGCAGCCATGCTTGGAATCGAGAAACCATCAAAAACCTTCTCTGCGCCGGCAAGCATAAGGGCATGGGCTAAGCCCAAACCGGCAATGCCTGCAACGGAAATCGTCTACCACGCTGATAACCCGCACGGCCGGAAAAGGTCGCTGAGGTACTATGAAAAGAGCAATGTGTAAAGGCGCCTAATTGCCGTTGAAAACCACCATGCCAAGGTACCACAGTAATTGGATCTGACTCAAATGACGGGACCGAGTAGTTTGTGCATCTTTCCGGCCATTATTGGGGAGGCTCTTGCACAGCACTTCCAATCGCTACCGCTACTTGCCTAACATGTTGCTCAAACAAGGAGGGGTCCAGTGCCAGCCTCCGATCTTCCTCAAAAGCGAGATTGGCAAGCTCAATTAGTAGGGATGGAACTTGATACGAAAGAAGAACAGCAAGATCGCGTTTAACGATCCATCTTTCCCGGCTGTTCCCTGCTGGAAGCGAGGCGGCTATCTTTGCCGCCCAGGGGGCAGAGAACCATCTTTCAAAATAAATGCTGACCCCTTTAGGGGGCAACCCGGGGAAAGCGCTGGTCGGCCAATTATCAAGATGAAGCGAGATAAAGAGGTCGGCTCCATTCTTCTCCGCCAATTCTACCCTTTGGGCTAAGGTGAGAGGAGAGGTAGCCCGCGCGGTATCTCGGCTTCGCGTAAGCAACACCTTGATTGGCGATTTTTCCAGCTCACTTTTCATAATGAGCGCCGCTCGAAGCGTTAGCTCCGCTTCCGTCATCGCCGTTCCCGGTACGGCGGCTCCCGGCTGGCCGTTGCCATGTCCCGGATCGAGCACGACAATCGCAGGCGACCGGACGGCACTCTTAACAGTTAAGCGTAAAAGGTCAGGAGCTAGCCATCGGCTCTCAATGCCATAGAATGGGGAAGGGCTCCAGTGTACAAGAGTCTCATGCTCGCCGTACTGCCAAACTCTGATTTTGGTAATCATCTCAGGGGTCGCGTAGAAAGTTTTCTCCCTTGCATCAACTGCAGGTGAGATCCTTATGAGCACGCCGCTCCCATCGGGTGGCGCATCCAACCAAATAACCGGGTGCAGCGAGGGATCTGATACGTTAGCGGGGCGCCGGAAATGAAGATCGAGCGTAGCGTCGCGGCTCACCAGATGCGCAAGGCTCCACGGCGATGACAAAGGCGGCATGCCGGTTGTCAGGGCACTGTTAATGTACAGGCTGCGTCCCGGAGAGATGGGACATAACTTTGTAGCACCTCCGGACTTGCCGCACACTTTAACTACCGAACGGGAATCCGTTTTGAATACTCTAGTTTTTAAAGAGGGGTCCGCGTACAGATAGCTCTCTTCAGCCACGATGCTAAAGTCGCCGTGGTCGGACTGCCGGCAGCCGGCAGCCGTTAAGATAATGACGCCCGCTAACATAATGAATGACCCCGGTATAGTCGGTGCAAGGAGGGCGGGGGGGAGTTTGAGTTTAAGCTTCATCTTTTCCCGTCATAGCTGAAAAGCGGCCGCTTGAACAGTAATATACAGACGCTCAGCTTGGAGCCTATAATCAAAATCGTGAAAAAATTGCCTTATCCTCGAGTACTAAAGGCGGCAGCGATCTTCTCGGCGCTTTTTACAGGCCACCTCTATCTTCAGGCACTGACGCCCTTCTTCTTGCTCGAAAGCGATCCTTACCTTCATATCAAGCTTGCCTCGCTAGCTGCTGAAAACGGGGTGATGCAGAGCTTTCCCTGGACTCAATTCTCAATATGGAGGGACGCTTTCTGCGACAAAGATTTTCTATTCCATTTTCTATTGATTCCCTTCACCATCGGTGACCTAATGAGCGGCGCTAAGCTTGCGACCGCGTTCTTTTCGGCCCTGGCAGGCACATGCCTTTACGCCGCGCTTCTCGCCTGCCGAATCCGGTGGGCAGTTCTGTATGTTATTGCGCTTTATGCCAGCGGCATTCCATTTGCCGTAAGACTCGTCACCCTTAGAACCTATCTGTGGTCGTTAACATGCTTAATTGCATGCGTCGTGCTGATACTACGGCGCCGTTATTTCCTACTTTGTGTGACGTCGTCGGTTTTCTTTTTAAGTTACAGCGCCTTTCCGATTCTTTTTGCAGTGGCGGGGGCGGCCGCTCTTTCCGAATCTCTAATTTCGAAGAGATTAAATCTTAAAGCGCCCGTCGCTGTTCTGGTAGGATTCGCCGCCGCATTTATCTTACATCCTCAGCGAGAGAACTGCATTCAAACACTATATGTTCAGAATATTACGGTTCTTAAAGCGGCCGTTTCCGGGGTTCACATAATTCCGACCGTCACAGAACTGCTTTCGATTGCTCCAACCGAGTTCCTGCAAAGCTTCTGGTTCGTAATTCTACTGCAAATTGTAAGTGTCATTGCCTGGCTTCGGCGTCGTGAGAGTAGGACAGAAGAGAGCTGCTTTTTGGGTATAACTTGCGGCGGGTTTTTAACGGCGTCCCTGGTTTGGCATCGCTTCCTGGAATACTGGGTGCCTTTTGGGCTGTGGTGGTCAGCCTCGGTAATTAAATATGCGGCCCTGCCTCATAGTAAACTGAAGTTATTGGCAGGCTTCCTGATTCCCTTAGGAGCCGCGTCTCTGGGGATCCATCTCAAGCAGCTGCACGGCTACCTGCTTCACCTTCCGCCGCAGCCTGCGCTTGCGGCCGGGAGCTGGATGTCCACACACCTGGCTGAGGGAGAGCTGGTGTTCGAATGCGATCCCAAGGAGACTTCGAGGTTGCTCTTTAAGAATCAAAAGAATCACTATCTCTTCTTAAGCGATCCTAATTTCTTCTATCAGTTCGATGCTGAGCTGTTCGCTGTATGGAAAAAAGTGGTGAGAGGTGAGAGTAAAGATCCCGCGCGCGAAATCTGTTCTAGCTTTGGAGCGCATCTGGTTTATATTAATCACCGCTGTAATCGCTTGGCAGATAAATTGCGCTCCAGCGCCAAGACTATTTACAAAACACCCTATGACGGCGTAGTTGAGTTGAACTGTCCGGATCGATAAATCCCCGTTGGGAGCCCTCGCGCGGGGCTCCCGGGGAAGTCGTATCTATTGGATACAGATCAAGGTGCAGCGAGCTGAACAATATTCCTGTCCCCATCTGCGTGCAGCCGGATACCACTTGCTTCCGCTGCCCTTAAAGACATGACACAGGCAATCGCCCGGACCTGTAATCTCAGTGTACCCGAGGGCACAGTATCTCGCGTTGACATAGGCGTCGGTATTGACCTGGTACATGTCGCCCTTGCCCCAAGGAATGAACGCTTCCCCTGTCCATACAACTGCGCTGATATCAGGACCGGCAGGCCCTTGGGGTCCAACGGGGCCCTGAGCGCCGGTGGGTCCTTGCGGACCTGTCGGTCCCTGCGGACCCGCAGGTCCTGTAGCGCCGGTAGCTCCCTTCGGTCCTTGCGGTCCAGTAGGTCCTGTAGCTCCTGTGTCCCCCTTAGGTCCTTGAGGTCCGGCCGGTCCCATTGCCCCAGCTGCCCCTCTCTCCCCTTTAGGGCCCTGAGGACCAACGGGCCCCTGAGCTCCGGGGGCACCGGTACTGCCCTTTGGTCCTTGCGGCCCTTGTATCCCTTGTGGTCCTGGGTCTCCTTTCTCTCCTTTTTCACCCGCCAAGCCTTGCGCTCCGGGCTCACCTTGCGGGCCTGCCGGTCCCTGCGGTCCAGGGTCCCCTTTGTCTCCCTTTAGCCCCTGCGTCCCTGGCTCTCCCGGAGTAACGGTGATCGTTCCATTCGGAGTGATGTTTATATTTAAGCCGAGGTTGGTTCCGAGAGTGGCAAGACCATTATAAAGATCGTCGATCCTCGCTGTCTGTTTGTCGTTTGTTTTCTCCGCTGCGGTCGATTTTGTTCGCGCCACCTTTGCGATCTTTAACGCTTTCTTTGCGGTTGTGGCGGTGTCGGCTTGCGCGGCAGGCGCTATGCCGGTAGCCGTTGCCAACGCAAGTGCCGATGCGGTTATTAACCTTCCTACTGTAAATTCTCCAAAACTCCACTCTAAACCCATATTGCATCCCCTATGAATTAGGCCTACCAGCCTGTGTTACACAACAACGTTATGAAGGGGATAATGCAATATGTGATTTAATTACATAGCATCATAACCTCATGATGTTAGCATGTTAGCGGGGGTCAGGCGGTTAGGTTGAGGCGCTTCGCCAACGAAGGTGAACGAGGCGGCCGTTCAAGATGGTCGAGTAACTTGCGCCCCATCTCTACTTTTGTCAGAGAGGCGATAAATATATGACTATTACAATGAGGCAGAGGCTCAAACAGCCTCTGCCTTTCAAATGATTCGTGATGGTTTAATAGGAACTGACTATGAACACTAACACTGCGAACTGCCGATACACCTGTTAGCTTCGATTGGGCCGTAGCATTTGCTACCGAAGTCCATATAGATATTGCTGTTGCCGGTATTCTTTTTAGCTTTATTTGCGACCCCGGAGCCATTCAGCGGAGTGCTCGAACCGCATCCGATACCCGCATAGTACCTCGCAGCCCAACCTGCTCCGCGCGCATAAAGGCCGAGTTTTGCAACTACGTTGCCGTTTGAATCCAGTGCTTCAACACAAGAGGGAAAAGGACCGCTTGCGCCAATTTTAAGAATTAAACCGATCGTGTTGCGACGTATATCGGTAAAATGATGAGAGCCCACTGTTTTATAAATGTGGCTTCCAGGCCAGCTTTGACAAGAGGGACCGGTAGCCTCGGGGAAATTGTCGTTGGTAAGCACAAATGAAGATGGAGTACTTGTCTTGGTTTTCTTAGCGTAGAGCGCAACCTGACTAAGTTCGTTGGTGCCGCAGGCAAAAAACCGGTACTTTCGGTCCAGCCTGTAGGTTTGCCTCTTCAGCTTATTGGGGAGTGCGACCGTCTGTCCGTCGCTACCGATACTGATGTTCGTAACACCATCAAACAAATTACAGTTTTTAAGCTTGAGGCTCGTTACTTTTTTCACCTTTTTGTAATCGGTATCCAGCGGCACTGCCGAGGTTTGCACTGGAGTTACTACCAACAGTGACAAGATAATAAAACCGAACTTTCTCATGGCTAGTCTCCAAAAAACCATTAGGCCTAATTAACTGACATAGTTTCCAAGCAAAAGGAATGGAGCGCAACCTCCAAACTAAAAAAAGTACTGGCCTAACCCCCACGGTTAACTGGTAAAATCAATCTTACCAGTTTTTTTCAGCGGTTGGTGGCATGGGCTCCACTTAGACTCTTTATATCATGTTATGGGCCGAATTGATTAGAGCGTAGCCCCTTGTGACTCCGCTCTGGGCAGGTGGCGCCTCGCCGCATGGGACAAGGCAAGCCGGCGTCGAGTACGCTACCTCGCCTTATTGGCAAGATAGGAGAAAGCAGATAGTAGGAGAACCACCATACAAAGGATTTCGGTGACTCTGTTCGGATTGAAACTCGCTCCTCTTGGCGGAAGCGGAAGTGTGACCACATGGATCGCCGCCGACAGCAGTTTATCGCCGTTTATAAGCGATCGGCCCGAGGCAGTAATGGCTTCTGATAGCCCGGAGTTTGTCACTCGCACCAGCGGTATTCGATACTCATAAGCGCGAAAGGTGCTTAGGGCAAGGTGCACGCGGGGTCCCGGCGTTTGCCCGAAGTAGGCGTCATTCCCCGGGTTAATTATGATATTTGCACCCTTACTCACAAGATCCGCTATGTGACTGCTATAAATGGCCTCTAAGCAGATTGCCGGTGCGATTTTGAGCGTGCCGATCGTTATCGTACTAGGTTCAGTGCCTGCGGTGTAGCGGCGCACCTCCGGAAAAAGCTCTCCTAGTATTGGGAAGTGATTCTCGAGCGGAACGAATTCACCAAAAGGGATCAGTTTATTTTTTACATAGGTCGCTTTCGGCTCTCCGCTCCCGTGGAGAAGATGCATTGCATTGAAGAAGGCCGGGGCGTCTCCCGCTTGATCCGTGTAAGTGTAAAAAAAATCACTAATCAATAGGGGAACTGGAAGATCCTTTGAAAGCATATCCATTAACTCGAAGTCCCGGGGCTGGTTAACAACCGAGAAAGCGAGTGGAATCTCGGGCCAGACAACAAGGTCAATATCTGGATGCTCGGCAACTATCTTGCGGCTCAGTGCACCGGGAACCTTAAGGTAATCGGCGTTTGTTTTACCCTCCTGTTGAAGCCCGGGTATGGCGATATTCGGCTGCACCATCCCGATTGTAACTTTGTCAAAGGACCTCTCCGCAGCCTCGAATGATCTGTGAGCCGCCATGCCGTAAAGGTAGCTTCCAGCCGGGATGGCTATCGCAGCGAGCCCGTATGCAATCCGCCGTTTACCGCGTATAGAGACAGCTGCTGACACCACAAACGAGGTTGCATTGATTAGAAGAAGCAGAAGAGATTCGCCCCCCAAACTAGCGAGCTGCAGTAGGCCGGTCTCCCGATACAGTGAATGGGCGAGATGTCCCGGAAACGGAGTCGGCCAGAGATGCACCATCAGCGTTAGTAGTGCAGATGCACAGGCCGGTCTCGCTAGTGGAGGGTCGAATAGCCGTAGGTGTTGTGCAATCAGGGCAAATGCCAAGTAGGGAACGGCACCTACTATTGCTGGAACAGTGGAGAGTAGCGCGGCCGGGACAAATTCTATGGAACCTATCTGCTGTAGGCCGGTAACAAACCACCAAGTGCATAAATACCAGATAGTTATAGAATATGGGATGCTCCAAACTAAGGTGCTCTTAACCGAGCGGGAATTTGAGATCGCTAAGGCAAAAGGGCAAAACGCTATCCATGCTAAGTGCGGGAGTGGCCCATCTGGAAAGGTGAAAAATATAAGCGCAGAAGAAAGCAGCGCTAGAGTAGATGGAAGTAGCAACATTTAAGGCCCGCTAAGATCGCTCTAAGTTACCCATCTAACCGTTCTTAAACAAGAACCTCCTCCAAATACCCGCCAATAGGATTGTTTTTCAGAGCCACCATCTATTCCGGCACAGCCTTCGATGATCTCGATCAACCTTTTGGATTCCTTGATTTTCCCTTGAGTCAGATCAACCGCTATGTTATCGTGACGGCGGTTCAAGCGATAGAAAGCTTGTTCTGTTCCGGCTGCTTGCCACGGAAGCAGTCCAGAGAAAAGCTGTTCTTCCAGTTGTTCTAGTAGGTTTAATTCAAATTTTTTCGTTTTCTCAAATGGCTTTGTGCTGCCTACACGCAGTTTTTGCGCCTGTAGTGCGGCGCATTTTGTTAGCTGCCGGTACTCCGGGAAAGAGAAGATCTCAGGAAGTGAGACAAAAGGGAATTGGTCATGATTAAGCATTTAAATTTCGCGACCCGCAATAGTTTTTGTATAACGATAGCTGCCGCGATCTGCACCGCTGCTGTGGCACTTGCCCCGACACAAGCATGGGCCGGTGGAGGTAAGTTACCGCCACTCACTATTGTCAAAAAGGGCCCCGATACAATCAAGCCGGGCGAGACGATAGTCTACGACATCGTAATTACTAACAGTACAAAGCACGACTACCACAAAGTAGATATTCACGAAGTCCTTCCGCCACACCTGACTTTTGTTCAACAAGGCAGCTCTTCCGAGTGCGGTTACAAAGGAGGGAAGCTCGGATGCTGGATTAAAGGTATCTGGGGTAAAATGACAAAGACCTACCGTTTGGTCTTTAAGGTTTCTGACAAGGCCCCGTGTAATTTCCAATTGGTGAACCAAGTTGATGTGGTGGCTAAGAATGCCGAGCCGAATTGGGCAAAGAAAATGACGGTTGTGAAATGCGAGCCCAAGAAGCAGTGCAGCGACGGAATAGACAATGATGGTGATGGATGGATAGATCTCGACGATCCGGGATGTACCTCACCCAACGATGACGACGAGTTCAATAAAGTACCTCAGTGTAAAGACGGCAAAGATAATGACGGCGATGGTTGGATTGACCTTGATGATCCAGGTTGCAGCTCGCCGAATGATGACGACGAATTCAATAAACTGCCTCAATGCAAAGATGGCAAGGACAATGACGGCGACGGCTGGATTGATCTTGACGACTCCGGTTGTACTTCTCCGGAGGATGATGACGAGAGCAATCCTCTGCCGCAGTGTAAAGATGGAAAAGATAATGATGGTGACGGTTGGATTGATCTGGATGATTCCGGCTGTACATCGCCTGACGACAACGATGAGAGCAATCCGCTGCCGCAATGTAAGGACGGCAAGGATAATGATGGAGATGGGTGGATTGACCTTGATGATTCCGGCTGTAGCTCTCCCGAGGACAACGACGAGAGCAATCCATTGCCGCAATGCAAGGATGGGAAGGATAACGACGGCGATGGAAAGATTGACCTAAATGACCCTGGCTGTTCCAGTCCTCACGATGATGATGAATGGAATGCTGCGCCTCCGCAGTGCAGCGACGGTAAGGATAACGACGGTGATGGTTGGATTGATCTGGACGATTCCGGCTGTACTTCTCCCAACGATAACGATGAAAGCAACCCTCTACCGCAGTGTAAGGACGGGAAGGATAACGACGGAGATGGATGGATCGACCTTGATGACTCAGGTTGCAGCTCGCCTGACGATAACGACGAGAGTAACCCATTGCCGCAATGCAGTGATGGTAAGGATAACGACGGTGACGGCAAAGTCGATTTCCCGGCCGACAAGGGATGTTCTTCAAAACACGACAACGATGAGAAGAACAATACGATAGCCCTCTCAAAGACGGGGCCCGCTACGGTAAGTCCGGGTGGCACCATCTCCTATGCTATTACGGTGGGGAACCCAAATGCAGAGGAGCTGAAGAACGTAAACATTTTCGACCGAATCCCGGCCAACCTCACGTTTACTACTACCGGAAGCACGGCAGGCTGTAAGCAGCAGGCCGACGCGGTTCGATGCGACGGCCTCACTATAGCGGCCGGAGGCAGCACCTCGGTCACCCTCGTTTTCACTGTGGCTGATAAGGCGAAATGCGATTCTCAGATCGTGAATCAAGTTGATGTGAGTGCATCGAACGCTGACACCAACTGGGCCAAGGCAATGAGCAAGGTGGAGTGCAAGAAACGCACAATCACCCTTCAAAAGACCGGCCCAGCTACCGTCAATCCGGGGGGCACAGTGAGCTATACCATAACGGTAGGCAATCCTAATGACACAGACCTTACTAATGTGAGCGTCCACGATGGAATTCCTGCAGGATTGACTTTCGTACAGGGCCAGAGCTCCGGCGAGTGCTCGAAGCAGGGGGCTGCGGTCAAATGTACCGGGTTCACTTTGGGGGCAGGGCAGAACAAGGTATTCACTCTGACCTTCACGGTGGCCGATAACACGAAATGCGATTCGCAGATTGTGAATCAAGTGGATGTTAGTGCGACGAACGCGGATTCCAACTGGGCTAAGGCGACGAGTAAGGTCGAGTGCAAGAAGCGCACGATTACTATTCAGAAGAGCGGGCCTGCTACGGTTAATCCGGGCAACACGATCTCCTATACCATTACCGTCGGAAACCCCAACGACGACGAGCTAAAGAACGTCAATATCTTCGATAGAATCCCGGCCGGCCTCACTTTTACAACCGCCGGAAGCACTACAGGCTGCAAGCAGCAGGCCGACGCGGTCCGATGCGACGGACTCACCATAGCGGCCGGCGGCAGCACCTCGGTCACTCTGGTTTTCACTGTGTCCGAAACAGCCAAGTGTGATTCGCAAATTGTGAATCAGGCGGATGTTAGCGCAACAAACGCAGACTCCAACTGGGCTAAGGCGATGACTAAGGTCGAATGTAAGAAGAGCACCATCACTGTCACCAAGAGCGGACCTGCTAAAGTGCATCCGGGAGATGAGGTCACATATACAATCAATGTAAGTAATCCGAACCAGAATGAACTGAAGAACATCACTCTGCATGACGGGGTGGTCGCCGGCCTCACTTATGCTGCCGCATCAAGCAGCAACGAATGTTCGCAGCAAGGCGGGGCAATCAAGTGCGCACCGTTCAGCCTGGCAGCGGGGGCGAATAAGTCGTTCACGCTTACCTTCACACTTTCTGCGGATGCTAAGTGTGATTCCAAGATAGTTAACCAGGTTGACGTAAGCGCCACTAATGCAGATTCGAACTGGGCAAAGGCGACAACCATCGTCGAGTGTAAGCCTGTAAGCCCAATTCTGCCGCATCTGGAGTGCGTGTATGATCTTGGCGGCGGAAAATACCGCGCCTACTTCGGTTATGACAACACTGGCAGTGAGACAGTCACGATTGCAGCCGGCACCGAAGATGCAAAGACCATGAATAAGTTTGTACCGGATCCGAAAGACCGCGGACAAACCAGCACCTTCAAGCCAGGCAGAGTCAAAGCTGCGTTCTTCGTGGACTTCGACGGAAGCGAGATAAGCTGGAAAGTGCGTCCGGAAAACGGTGCAGTTAATGTAGCCACAGCCAGCAAGAAATCTGCTGCATGCAAGCAGGTAGAGCCGATTGCCGAGTGCGTTGACAAGAAGCCGGGGGGTAAGTTTTTCGCCCTGTTCGGCTACAAGAATACCAATGACTTCGAGATCAAGATTCCTATCGGAGCAAGCAACAAGTTTGTGCCGGCTCCTGAGGATCGCGGGCAGCCCGATGGGTTCTTCAAGGGATTGGTGGCTAGCGCTTTCAACGTTGAATACAACAGCGAACAGCTAACGTGGAAGCTCGGAACTCTAGAGGCGGTTGCCAAGTACGGAAAAGTGCCGCAGTGCACGCCCAACTCGGCGCCGAAGTGCGATGCCGGAGGTGCTTATAACGCGCAGTGTCAGGGTCCGGAATCTAAGATTCATCTGGACGGAACGAAGTCGAGTGATCCGGATGGTGCGCAGCTAACATACAAATGGACCACCGACTGTGCTGCGGCTGCCATTAGCGATGCCAATGCGGCTCAGCCTGTCTTGACGCTAGATACTGCGACGGATAAGCCGATAAGTTGCAAGGTGACATTGACGGTAAGCGACGAGGTCGAATCTTCTAGCTGTTCGGCGGACGTGGCAGTCACTCCGTGTAATTTTGACTGCTTGGGAGTTCCAAACGGCACAGCAACTCTCGACCTTTGCGGAGTTTGCAACGGCAATAACGCCTGTGTGGACTGTGCCGGTGTTCCTTTCGGAAACGCTAAAGTCGATAAGTGCGGGGTTTGCGGCGGCAACGATGCTTGCGTTGACTGTGCAGGGGTAGTAAACGGTAGTGCCGTTCTCGACCGCTGTGGAGTTTGCAACGGAGACGGCAATTCCTGTCTAGGTTGTAAGACAGTCGATATTACTGACTCGCTCTTCGCCATGGATTCTGCTGCATTGCTTCAGCGGAATCTGAACCTGAGAGCCGCGCGTAAGATCGGACGTAATAAGGGTGCTACCAAGCAAACTAAGGCGCTTGCTACAGCTGCGGCCAAGGAGTCCGACGCTCTATATCAGGAAGCTTGGGGCGCGACTTGGTCAATCGGGCGGCAGGTCATTAACTGTACCAACACGCAGGTATGTGCGCAGAACGACCGCATTGAGGTTCTAGCAAGCTACAACACCAACTCGGTGCGGCTGCGGGATATCGGACTTGAACTATCGCGTGCTTGTCTAAATCTTTCCGGACGTGATGAGGGCAAGAAGATGCAGTGCCGCAAGATCTCGAAAGAGGCTAATGATCTGCACTCGGCTGCTGTTCAGAGCGTAACCCAGATTCCGCGCTTCACGAGCTCCTGCGGTTAACCGCTAGGCAAATCAATTTTCTCCGCAGCGGGCCGGGAGGTTCTCGGCCCGCTCGGAGGAAAGCTACTCTCAATGCTGTAGAAGCGTATAAAGAATCTCAAACGCAATCAGCAGTATTATCACCCACTCGAGAAATTCGGAGCGGCGTTGGCCGGCCTGATCCGAGATCTTGTGGTAGATGCTGTCTAAGGTATTAAGCTTTCTTATAATGCTGCTGTCCCATTCGAGAAGATGAAGCCGCTGGGTAACAAGCGAGTATACTCTGGCAAGGTACTGATCTCCTGTTAGCTTAAGCGCATTATTGACCGCTTCGAATAACATCGCGCTGTCAGCCTGAAGTTGAGCCACCTTGCGAAGACTTGCTCTTACTCTAGTCCCCGCTGATAGTGCCGCATAAGCTTCTTTTAATGCATCATCAAGCTGTTCATCTAAATAGCGCATCTCCAAAAGGTCAACATTCGCAAACTCCAGCGCCTCGATAACGTCTTCTACCTTATCGCCTATTACGAGCGCAGCGCTCCAGTCGATAATTACCAGATCGTCCTCGGTGTAGGATGTATGATGAGAGATAGCTTCACGAATCTCTTCCTCGGAAAGGGAGCTGCCATCGGATCGAAGAATTTGAGCAGTAGTAAGGCGTGCGCTCTGTATTAGCTCAACGAGCGGCAGCTCCGTTTGAAGCTTCTCAATATGAAAAACGGTATAGTCCTCCATGAGTTCGGCCGGATTGGGACGTTTCACTGCCCCGCTAATCTCGTCTAGTAGCTGCATTGCTCTTTCGCGCGCGTCCGCCAAGAGGGTCTTGTTGTCATAAAGAGCATCGCTTAACGCCACCAGCGACTCAAAGGGACCGCTAAGCGGAAAGGCATAGTGCACCGAGATAGCGCCGAATTCGAACAAAGTGACCTCTATGGCGGATTCGGCGGTAAATAGGTCATGACGGAGGACTCGCCCCTGCTGAGAGAGTCTTAAGGGAGCCGGGTCATAGTCAAAGTACACAGGGGATCGGCGCTTGCGGTGGAAGGACGCTCTTTCGGCAGATTCCTTAAGCATTCTATCACAACGCTCAAGATCAATTGAAAGACCGAGATCAAACGCAAAATACACATGGCAGCGGCCCTGCGAAATATTCAAGCCTGAGACGGGTATGCTCATAACAGGTAGTTTACAGATGCATGAAGGTTTCGTCCAAAACCTTAATTAATGCTCCATCATGGCACGGCGAAGCCTCTTATCGGCGGCACGTATTCCCTTTACAAGGTGAGGCGCTTTCGAGGCTTCTCTTGAGCGGTAGACATGCATGGGCAACACCTTCTCCGGGAGAAGCGCCTCTGTAGCCAGCCATTTGATAACGGACTCAGCGGCCATGCGGTGAGCGATTTCATTAGGGTGGGAGTCAAACCCGGGAATAACTTGAAGCCGTTCAGGCGGGATGCCGTCGTAGATTCGCCTAAGGTCAATAAATGGAATCTCGGCTTGCTTAAGCGCGTCGTGAATCCGTTTATGCACCCGCTGAAAAGGATAGTTTTTATCAAAGGGAAAATCGAATAAGGGAAAGATTATTGCAGCTACCTTAACATTTCTAGAGCGGCAGGCTGCCCCCACTTTTCTCAATGATTTCATAAACCTGCCATACATTGAGGGGTCGTCAAATAGATTCTCGAAGTAGTTTATATAGAGCCGCCGTGTTTGTGTGTTGTGAAGCCGAGACAATAAGTAGGCGGCGGATTTCCAGTAAGTAAAAAGCTTGTATTTAAGAAAGGGCGCCCCAAAAAGCTTGTCTCTCTCCTCCCTGGTGAGTGGATTCAATTCCGCATCGTTTAAGGTGATTTCGAGAAGAACTAGGTCAGGAGAGTAATCGAACGCCATAGAGAGGACGGCTGCCTCGTTATAGGTGGAAAGGCCGGACACTCCAAAATTAATGACTTCAGCCTTTCCCTTATGCTCTAGGTTGAGCCACCTTTCCATCCGTTTCGGAAAGGTGTCTTCGAACTGCATGTTTGGTCCGAAGGTGAACGAATCTCCGATAACGGCCACTCTGAAAACCTCGGCCGGCTTCTCGAAGGGATACGGCCCGTCACCTAAAGATCTGGCTCCTGCAGGCATGAAGTAGAGTGAGGGACGGTCGTCCCACGGGCGGGCCTTGCGGCCTGCCACGAGACGGAAGGCCACCTCCACAATAACCAGGGCGGTTACTATGCCCAGCAGAGCTACTCCCAAGTTGGCAACTATCCTTTTCGTGCGTGTCATACCTCTTGACGGCAATCTTAGGACTCTCGCAGGTTCAGTGTCTATATTTCGGTTGCACTCTCCTTGCCGGAGCCGGCTGCCCGAAAAATTGCTTGTAGAAAGGTTCCATTAATGCTTCTTTTCATGTATAGCAGCTGTGGATTCGGTATAATTTCCCTTATGGTGAGAATTATTATTGCCCCGGACGCTTAAGCGTCCGGCGGCCAAGTTCCCTATTTGAGAGGGGCGGGAAAAGATGGAACGTTGGACAATAGCAAATAGCAATGATCTCTATCGCGTCGACAGCTGGGGCGGAGGCTATTTTAGCATCAACCAGAAGGGCAATATCTCCGTGCGGCCATCGCGCAACGGAGCAAGCTGCGATCTTCATGAACTGGTCAGCTCCCTGGTGAAGAGAGGCATTGAAGCTCCCATTCTAGTACGGTTCGATGGGATAATTGAAGACCGCGTACGCTTTATCCAAGCCGCATTTGATGAGGCGATCAAAGATAACTCTTACGGCGGGTCGTACCGCATTACTTTTCCCATTAAAGTAAATCAGCAGCGCCACGTGGTCGACACCGTGCGTTTAGCGGGCCGCGAAAACTGCCTCGGGCTGGAAGTTGGAAGCAAGCCGGAGTTGCTTGCTGTGCTGGCCATACATGACACGCCGGGCGCATTGCTTCTCTGTAACGGTTACAAGGATACGGAGTATATCGGACTTGCGCTGCTCGGTAGAAAGATCGGCCGAAGATCGATAATCATTGTCGAGCAGCTATATGAGTTGCAGATGATCTTAGATCTATCGCAACAGTTGGGGATAGAGGCCGAGATCGGTTTGCGCATGAAGCCCACGACTAAGGGCAGCGGCCGCTGGGAGTCCTCAAGCGGCGACAATGCAAAGTTCGGATTGAATACAACGGAGATTGTGGCCGCGCTTAATAAGCTGAAGGAGGCGGGAAAGACCGATTGGCTTAAGCTGCTGCACTTTCATATTGGAAGCCAGATAACTTCTATCTCCTCTATAAAGCAGGTGCTTCGCGAGACGACAAGAATGTATGTCGAAATCGCCAAAATTTGTCCCTCACTTACAATGTTAGACGTGGGGGGAGGACTGGGTGTTGATTACGACGGATCCCGTAGTAATTTCGAGTCATCGATGAATTATACTGTCGGGGAGTATGCTCGTGACGTTGTGGCGGCGATTGATGAAGCTTGCCGCGCCGCCGAAGTCCCTCACCCGGACATTATAAGTGAGTCCGGAAGAGCGATCGTTGCTCACCATTCCGTGTTGGTCACAGAGGCATTGGATGTTTCTCCTGTTCTAGGAGTTCTTGCCGATTTAGGTGAGGTGCCGGGCGATCATGAGCTACTCAGCCGGCTGCGAGAGATGTACAACGATCTCTCCATAAAAAATCTTCATGAGACCTGGAACGACGCGCTCGACCTTCGTGATCAGATACTTGAGCTCTTCATAAGAGGTGACATTACCCTTGAAGAGCGAGCTTACGCCGAGAGGGGCCTCAAGCATCTTACGGCGAAAATAAAGAGTCTTTCAGCGAATCTAAAGTATGTTCCTGAAGAGTTAGAGCGGGTTGATGCCGAGATGCGCGATCTCTATTTTTGTAACTTTTCAGTCTTTCAATCCTTGCCCGACTCTTGGGCGGTTGATCAACTGTTTCCGATTATGCCTATCCATCGCCTCGATGTAGAGCCTAAGAGGCGCGCCTTTATGGCTGACCTCAGCTGCGATAGTGACGGCAAGATTGACCGATTTATCGATCTAAGGGATGTGAACAGCTATATTAGGCTGCATGAGCTGGACAACGGCCATCCTTACTACATCGGCATCTTCCTAGTGGGTGCATATCAAGAGATCTTAGGCGACCTTCATAACCTGTTTGGCGATACCAATGCGGTGCACGTCACGGTCGATCATGAGGGTAACGTGGAGCTTAATCACGTGGTACAAGGCGATACGGTGCGTGAAGTGCTGCGCTACGTGCAATATGAGCCCCAGGATCTGTTTGATCGCTTAAGAATATCAATCGAGAGATCTCTTAAGAACGGCAACTTATCCCCTGAAGAGTCGGCGAAGTTGCAGAAGCGCTACAGAGAGGCGCTCGAGGGATACACTTATCTTGTAAAATGAGCCCTTCTAACATACCTTTGTTGTACTAATAAAAAATCAATTATTCGATTAACGGGGAGCGATGGCTTGACGATGGAACGTCGGCTTGCTTATTCCCCAGATTTTGAAGAGGAAGGGCTTATGAGCATCAAAAGATTTATGCAGGAAAACTTCAAGCATTTCAACGCGGCGGTATGCGTTGATGCCGCAGAGGGATGGAATAAGCTGCTTGATGGGGGAGGCAAGATGTTCGTTACTCTTGCCGGGGCGATGAGTACGGCTGAGCTGGGGATCTCCCTGGCGGAGATGATCCGTCAGGATAAAGTTCACGCCATCTGCTGCACGGGAGCTAATCTCGAGGAAGATATCTTCAATTTAGTGGCTCATAATCACTATAAACGCATTCCTAACTATCGAACTCTAAAGGCCGAAGAAGAGCTAGCTTTGCGAGACGAGGGGTTCAACCGAGTGACAGACACGTGCATTCCTGAGGAGGAGGCGATTAGGCGCATGGAGCGCGCAGCAATGCAGGTATGGCAGGATGCGGACAGTAAAGGCACCCGGATGTTCCCTTATCAATTTTTCTACGCACTGCTTGACTCCAAAGATTTTTCCAAAAACTACCAGATAGATCCGAAGAATTCATGGGTACTGGCTGCAAAAGAAAAGTCGCTGCCGATCTTTGTCCCCGGCTGGGAGGATTCGACCCTTGGAAATATTTTTGTCGCCCGCGTAATGACCGGCAAATTAAAAAGCATGCAGCTGATCAAAAGCGGCCTCGAACTTATGGCTGAGATCGTCGCATGGTATCGAGAAGTATCTCCCCGCCACCCGATCGGCTTTTTTCAGATTGGCGGTGGGATAGCCGGAGACTTTCCAATCTGCGTTGTGCCACTTATACAGCAAGATTTACTGGAGGATTGCCGGCTATGGGCCTATTTCGCTCAAATCAGCGATTCTACCACCTCATTTGGCTCGTACAGCGGCGCCCATCCCAATGAGAAAATCAGCTGGGGCAAATTGGATGTAGACACCCCGAGCTTCATTATCGAATCTGATGCCTCCATAGTGGCGCCCCTGATATTCAATTACGTACTAGGAAGATAGTGCACGGCCTACATTTCGCCGGATGATTGCGGGGCGTATGTCATGGCCGCTGAACTATAGAGAGCAGAATCTCCCTGTGCCGCTCGATAGCCATGAAATGCCCCTCGCCCTTCAGCAGTGTCAATTGGGCGCCGCAAATTAGAGAGCGGAGCTTTTCGGCTCCCTTGTGCGGAAGCATGCGGTCACTACAGCCGTGCCAGAAATGCACTGGCGCAGCAATTGAGCCTGGTTCAAAACCCCATGAAGATGTCAGCAGAGAGAAGTCTTGAAGCAGCGGAGACACACCGTGCTTCTGCGCTTCCTTGAGATTCCTTGCAAGCATCAGTGAAGCTTTTGCATCCGACAGGACCCGTCTGTCAGCTTCGGATAGCGAAAGTTTTAAAAATTCTTGCCATAATTTGGGGTAGAGCGCCGTAACGCAGGCGGCCGCATATAGCACCGCACGCGCCGCGGGTCTTATATTGCGTGCAAGGAAAAAAAGAAGCCTGTAGGGCGCTGCCATACCGAGCCGGGATTCACGCCAGCCAATGGGAGATAGACCGCTGACTATAGTAACTCCTTTCAGCTTTGGAGCTAACCGCGATGCGGCGCAGGCGAGCGCGTAGGGAGCTCCTCCCGAGACAGCCAGTAGATCGAACGACTCGAGATTGAAGTGTAATGCCGCCTGTTCGACGTCGTTCGGCCAATCGGTTAACGCGCGGCCCTTGCAGGGAGTAGAGTTCCCCACACCCGGCCTATCGAGCGCAATTAGAGTAATGTCGAGTTCCCTAGCCACGCTATCCGCAATCGAAATTTCAAGACGCGAACCGGGGAAACCGTGAAAATACAGGATCGGAGATCTGAAACTAGTGGTCCCATACAGCGCCGCGCCGATGTTGCGGCCGTCCCGTAAGGGGATTATGGCGGTTTGAGGATGCTTATCGGATAATGCAGCTTTCACCGATCGTATTAAAGAATCGCCTCTATCTCAGCTTGCAAGCTGGCTGGCGAAGCCGTGGGAGCAAAACGCTTCAAAACACGGCCCTGCCTATCGAGCAGAAATTTCGTGAAGTTCCACTTGATCCCTTCAGTTCCTAATATACCTGGACAGCTCTTTTTCAGGTGCTTGTAAAGCTGGTGAGCATTTTCCCCGTTCACCTCTACCTTTGAAAAAAGCGGAAAGCTTACTCCATAGTTAAGCCGGCAAAAGCTTTTGATCTCTTCTTCTGAACCGGGCTCCTGTCCTCCGAACTGATTGCACGGAAAGCCCAGAATTTCAAATCCTCGCCCTTTCAGTTCTTGGTATAACTTTTCCAGTCCGTCGTATTGCGGTGTGAATCCGCACTTACTGGCAACATTAACAATCAGAAGCACTTTGCCACGAAATCCCTCAAGAGTGGCTGGATTTCCATCGATTGTATCAACTGGAATCGAATAAATATCACTCATACAATGCCCTCCTTATCGAATAGCCTGAGCTGGTCGATATCAACCCAGGTGGGGATTAACCCGTCCGGGGCGCGTACATCAACTGATGAACCGAGCACCGGATGCCTAAATGTCACCCTGTAGCTTAACAGGCAAAGATTATCAAAATCGGTGCCTCCATAAAACTTGTCACCTAAAATAGGCAGCCCCAGATGCGCGCAGTGTACTCTTATCTGGTGAGTCCTGCCTGTTAGCGGCCTTGCCATCAAAAGCGAGTGACTGCGGCCACAGTCCGGCAGCTTCCTAAAGATCGTGGCTGCCGGAAGGCCCTCATCACTGCTTGATCTCCTTAAAACCGGATGGCGCAGATCTCTTGTAATCAGATCCGAATGATACTTGAATCTCCAATTGGGAGAATTTGTCACTCTAGCCAGGTAGCGCTTGTTGACGGCCCGTTTCTCAAACAGCTTCTGCAGAGGAGAATGACACAGCTGGTTGCGGCTGAATAAAACGAGCCCTTGAGTGGACATATCCAGCCTAGAAGGCATGTGTAAGTCCGCTCCAAAAATCTTCTGCATGTAACACTTTAGATTCAAAGTCTTTTGCTCCTTGGCTGGAAGGCATGAGAGCCTGGCCGGTTTCCAAACCACCGCAAGATAGTCATCTTCATAAACCACCTTACACTCGTCAGGAGAGGCGAAAGCAGAATGAAGATCGCTTAAAGGAACTTTTGGCTCATAATATTCCACCTTGCAAGGCACCGGCAAAGACAGGTCCTCATCGGCGGCCAAGCCATTCACGAATACCCCTCCAATTGAGAAACGATCCGGCCAAGAAGATGGATCAATGTGAGGCAGCTTGCTTATAAGAAAGTCAACCAACCTGCTAGGTGCAGCCGGGAGGCCATAAAATGTCCAATGCCACTTGCGGCTGGTAAATGCACTTTCAATCGAATCTGTGGTCATATGAAGCAGAAGTGATTATCGCAGATGATCGTGTGAAATGCGAGCAGCAGGCCGGACTGAAACTAGTTACTGCTTGAGGGAGAGCCGCTCTGGTAATTCTTTATTGCGTTCACCAGCCGCGAAAGCCTATTCATAAGCTCAAAAGCCGTAAGGTTAGGGGAGAGAGGTTTGTTGTACTGGAAGCCGAAGCCCTTCTCAAGGCGCCTGAGTTTTTCAAGGAAGGGGCCGGACATAACCGTCTTTATCCTCAGCTGGTGCGCTTCGCGCCTGGCCGCCCGGATCTCCACCAGTGACTCAATAAGGCCGGTTTGTTCCTGGTGCACAGAGCGCGACAGCTCTTTCGGTGGGCAGTCGGGCAGTGAATAGAAGCTTCGATTGGTAAGCGAGCCTGCCAGCAGCTTGATATCCCCGAAGCGCACATCACCCTCACTGCTGATCACCATAGCGCTTGCGTAGCTATCACCGCCGTCTTCAGAGGCATCATAAGAAAACGTCACTACCATCGTATCCTCGTCGCCTTGGTCGACCTGCTCAACGTTCTTCTGCAAAGTCTTACCTTGAGTAAAAATCAGGCCGACCGCGCTATGCACCTGAAAATTGCCGGGCACGTGAACGTCCACGGTCCTTGTCTGCGCGGAAACAGCGGCGGGAAGTAGAGTTGCCGTCATTATCACTAGTAAACTAGCTATTACTCTTGCCACTTCCTTTTTTCTCCGTTAGGGCTTGAAGCTCTTCAATGAGTTTCAGGGCGCTTTCAAAATTCTGTACCTCAACTTGCAGCCTTGATGCTCTATCCCTCAGCTGTTCCAGCTTCTTTTTCCCATCACTGCTCAGCGAGTGAGATGTGTCGACCGGAAGAACGTTATCGATGCAACTCCGCCGCACGGTATAGAGCTGAGAGGTGGCAACCACCTCCTGATTGTCTACAAGAAAAAATTGATAACTTAGTTCGGCGAGGGGTGCAGCTATGTCGGCCAAATACACCACCCGATCATACAAATCGGAGGTAAGGTCACGAAAGTGAATGTCCATTAATCTTCCGTCCCGTACAACGAACCCTCTTAAGTGGAGCTGTGAGTTCTTTGAGTTAAGAAGCGTTACCGCAAGTTCGAGCGGCGAGCCGGGACTAGGCAGCTCGCTTTCCACCGGAGGTTCATGCGAGAGGGAAATATCACGGTTTTGAGCGGCAGATACTCCGGCCACCATTATGCTGATAGCCAGAGCAACTCCGATTACGAGGCATGTGCTTACAACAGTCTTAGCCCCAATTAAAATTCGATACGGCACGTTCATTACTCTTCTCCCTGCTCTGATAGCGGGTGGGCCATCCAAGTTCCCTCATCACCGGTTATTAAATTCTTGAAGGTGCCGCGCAGGGATCCTTCAACGGCTCTCCCTTTGAAGTTGAGTACAAATCCGTTCGAGATCACTTGGATTTCGTCTGATTTCAATCCTCGTTTTTGGCGAGCCGTTTCGTCACTATAAGAGACAGGGATGGGGGACCATCCGTTAACTCCCAGCAAAAAGGTGAGAGTTTGGGAGGTGCCGGTAGATATTATGGTAAGAGGCACTTCACGGCCAGGAACAATATTGGTAGCTGACCCGACAAATATTCCATCCGGTAGGACCGGGAACTGTGTTATCGGCGCTTGAACCAGAGGGATTATTCGGGGTCCTGCATCCGACTCTATCGACGGTGAACTTCCCCTGAAGAGTCCCAGGACGTCGATTCCTAAGAAGGACTTCAATATCAAGTTGGCCGCCATAACCCCCAAAACAAGTAGAAGTATCTTTGCAAGCGGCGCTTTGGAAGTCCCCCGGGTCTGTAGCGGCGTGCGGCGCGGCGCGCTCGCGGTCACCGGAGCATAGTCGTCATCTTCTTCAGCGAAGGCCGGTTCCGGCTGGAGCTGGTAATTGTCGTCCCCATAGATCTCTTCCTCTGCTTGATGTTGATTACTTAGGGGTTCGAGATCTTCGCCGACGATTACATCGAGCCCATCGTCAGCTTCAGTCTTTGAGGCTTCAGTGCCAGAGACGGCAGGAGGTATATTTTCCACCGGAGGCTCTATCGGAGGTGCAGCCTCCACGGGTGGTGGAGTGATAGGAACAGAGTGCGGCGGTGTTTTATCAGGTTTGCTCAGAGAGGCTTCTTGGCGGCTACGTTGCTGTTTAGCCCGTTCGAAAGAAGCCTTTGCGCCGGAAGGACGCTTCTCGTTCTGCGCATCCGAGCCACCAGATGGTGGCGATTTGGAGGAGAGAGCCTTTTCTGCTCTTGCTCTTTTATTGGATGGAGTTTGTTGACTCGCAGGGGTACGGGCGGGCCCTGCGGCACTCTCTCCACCAGCCGGTTTAACGCTCCCGCTATCGAAGGCCAGCAGTAGATCGTTTATGCTCGGAAATCTTGACCCCGGATCAGAGCGCATACACGTCATGATAACTTCGGCCAACTTGGGTGAGATGTCCGGCACCAGCGATTTTATGTGCTTAATGCTGCCGTCCTGTCGCACCTCAAGCTGTTTTATCAGCGGGGCTTTCTCGAATGGGTGAACGCCGGAGAGCATCTCATAGAAGGATACTCCCAATGAATATATATCGGACAGTTTGTCACATGCCTTGCCTTCCAGTACTTCGGGCGCCATATAGCTCATCGTCCCGACTCCTGCGCGTAGCTCCTCTAGCGAAGCTAGTTCACCGGGCAAAACCGCCACACCAAAATCCGCAAGTCTTATGGCGCGGTCGTTCATCACGAGTATGTTGTCCGGCTTAATGTCGCGGTGGGTTATTCCGACACGATGAACGAAGCCCAGTGCTTCAGCGGTTTGAAGAAAGAATACTTCGGCGGTTTGCATGGCCAGTTTACCGCCAGTCTTCTGTACGTACTTGCGCAGGTCGCCCTCGGGGGCATATTCCATAGCGAGATAGCAGAGATCTTTCACGGAGTGAAAGTCATCCAGTCGCACTACATATTTGTGCCGTGACGAAACCATTGCCAAGGCTTCTTTCCGAAGCCTCTCGGTGTTTGAACCACCGCCTTTCTGACTTAAAAGGACTTTAAGAGCAACCTCCGATGACTGGGTCATTGCATGTCGAGCGTGATAGACAACGCTGCATGCGCCGCGGCCGACGATTGAGAGAATCTCATATCGCCCGTCAAAGATCTTTTTCTTTTTCGCAGCCACCGACATCTAAAGGACACCTAAGTCAAAGGGGCGAGATACTTCCACTGCCGAACTCAACCATGCTCTAGTCGTTCTACCTAACTGCGAACCGTAGCTAAATGGAAAAGAGCAAAAATTTAACAGCCTGAGCTCTTGGCGACTCACACGCCCTCGTACCCCCGGCAGAGTTCAAACTGCCGTTCTAAGACGTGTTATGTCACAAGTTACACTTGCAGTGGCTTATATATAGTCCGCTCTTCTTCCGATTATGATCCTGAATTAACTACGGAAATTACCTATTTTGCAACACTTTCGAGTCATTATTAGTAGTAATCTGTAAAAAACGGCGGCCATCGGGTCCATGCCTATTCCCGGCGGACGCATCGGCCAAAGGTGTAAGGTGAAGATCCGGCGCTTTAATGAATCCTGAAATCAGATATTATAGTGCCGGAAAAAGTTTTGCACCCGTAGCTCAGTCGGATAGAGCATCCGCCTTCTAAGCGGGGGGTCGCAAGTTCGAATCTTGCCGGGTGCGTACTCTCCTTTACCCGCCGTAGCTCGGCAGAGGCCGGGCCCTTCGCCAAGGCTACGGGGGACGGCCTTCGCAGAGGTTCGCCTGTCGGCCGTAGCATCCGTAGGAGCGAAGGCCGGAATCCTCTCGGGTGCGATTACTCCTTTACCCGCCGTAGCGTCGAAAGAGGCTGGGCCTTTCGCCAAGAATCAAGCCTCGCCTCAAGCACTCACCACAGTTGCCTGGTTCCTTCAGATATGGGATTTTGAGCGTAGTGGCGGGAATTAGTCAGTAGAGATTCGTTATGATTGACCCCTATATATCCTTAGTCTCCTTAATGGTTGTGGTGGCTGGTTTTATAATTACCATGCTAGTGCTGGCGCACGCCCTTGGCCCCAAGAACAAAACCGTCACTAAACAGCTTCCGTTCGAATGCGGCTCGGTCTCAGTCGGTTCAGTTCGTGACCAACGCTTCAACGTAAAATTCTACCTGGTCGCGATGCTCTTTATCCTTTTCGACATCGAAATCATATTTATGTATCCGTGGGCTTTAGTGCTTGAAGAGTTGGGCCGCCCTGCCCTTTGGGCGATGCTCTCATTCATTGGTGTCCTTGTAGTAGGGCTGGTGTATGTTTGGAGGAAGGGGGTTCTTGATTGGAACGAATAGCCGCGGGCTTACGCGAAAGTTTGTTCTATTAAACTTCCTGCTCATCTCTCTCTCATTTCTGGCAGTTCTGCCGCCCAAGTATTGGTTGATTGAATCGTTTGCAAATTTTGGACTCTATCTCCTTTTTTGTCATCTGGCGGCATCAGGAGCGGTGCACTTTCTTACGGCATTTAATGGAAGGACGCGAGCGTTATTTTCGAGCGTTAATCTGGCGTTTGTAGCTTTGTTTTCCCTGCCCCTGATTCCTCTGTATTCTGGGGCGCAGCCTCCGTTGCCTCGGCATTGGCCGGAGTTGCGAATCCTTTACGCAAATGTTCAGACAAGTAATCGCGACAAGGAGTCGCTTTTGCA